>JACIYN010000099.1 GCA_014359885.1 Desulfacinum sp. | reverse complement strand
CCCACGGCCCCCTCTACGGCTTCAAAATCGCTTTTGCCCAGGCACAGGAGACCAACATAGGCCTTCACCACATCCCCATGCGAAATCCTCGGCTGCCCGGGAACCTCCTTTTCCAACCGGTCGCACAGACTTGTGTAGCCGTTGATCAGGTTCCCCACCAGAGCCAAACCCGAGTGGCTGCTATAGAAGGCTTTCGAAGACTGTTCGATCACGATTTTCTTCATGCGAGCACCTGCCAGGTGAAGGGTTGACAGGAGACTCTATAGCATAAAACACGTGTAAATTCAAAAATGCTAGATAGGATCTGATATTTGTTTGGTTAAGATCACTCTCACGGATTAAGTTTTTTTAAAAGGAGGCGAAATGGCAAGTGTTGCTATATCATGCGTCATTGAGAGCAAGCCAAAATACATTATGCAGGCTTGGAATTGGTTGTGTAGTTTGAAGGGAACAGGGGCCTTCGATCGCGCCAATATTTATATTCACTCCATTGGAAATATTAGTGTGGACTGTAGAAGGCTGTTTGAGCGAATGGGGGCAAATGTTATTTCAATTAAACCTTACTCAGGGAGTACTTCTAAAGCGGCTGTTTATTGTAACAAACTTCAGCAATTCAATTCTGAAAATCTCTCTGAATATGATTATGTTGTACTCAGCGACGCCGACCTGGTTTTTTCGTCTTGCCCTACTTTATACGCACATGGAGATTTTATTCGAGCTAAGCAGGTTGATCTACCTAATCCTCCTGAAAAGGTTTTGCAATGGTTTGTTGATAGGCTAGATACTAAATTGCCCATTTCTTTCGTGCCGGTAGATCTTGCTCCCCAGCAGAGGACGCTGCACGCTAACTGCAATGGAGGATTATATATTATTCCTGGACATATTTTTCATGATCTTGGTCATTTGTGGACAAAATGGGCAAATTTTTTCCTTTGCAGTGGCGATATTCTGGGTAAGTGGGCTCATCATGCTGATCAACTAGGCTTTGCTCTTGCTGTTATCGATGGCGGCTTTCAATTTAAATACCTTTCGATCGACGCAAATTTCCCTACTCACTTACAAAAAGATATCCTTGCACGAATACCACCGTGTCAAATTAGAGGGTTTCATTACCACGACCATTGGGACAGCCATGGCCTACCTCTAGGGACCGGCGTCAAGTGGATCGACAATCAGCTGAACGACTTAAATGGAAGGATACGCAAAATAAGAAGGTCTTTTTTTAGTAATCAAATTTTTTGGGATTTCAGGTATTGGAAGGATCTAGAGCTGGGTTCGGGCCTTGGTTCTAGGGGCGACAATCTCAGGAAAAAGAGAAAATTGCTGGAGCCATTCTGTAGACTCTTTTTTAATCGCCCTATCTTGGATATAGGTTGTGGTGATCTCGAAGTAACCAGATTTATGCCTGCAAAAAAATACCATGGCATTGATATATGCTTGGAAGCTTTACGTATCTCGGCCGAAAAAAGACCAGAATGGAAATTTTCCGATATTGAGTTAGGTAAAATACCTGATAGCAGTTACGATTTGGTGCTCTGCCTAGATGTTCTTATTCATCAGCCTTCGCCAGAAGAATTTCAATATGTTTTGGAGAATGCAATAAGGATAAGCCGCAATGCTATTATTGTATCTGGATATGATTCCAATCTAAATATACAGAAAGGAATTATTTTTAGCCATCGACGACTGAGAGATGTTCTTGCTGGAGACCCAAGAGTGGCGAATGTAGAATATATAGGGCACTATAGGGATGTTGAGGTCTATATTGTTATCAAAAAGAGCGCGTTAGCGGCTAACCCACATGATATTTCAATTAGAAGCGCAGCTCTTGCCTGTGCGCAAACATCAGACTGGGAACTGTTAGTGAATCTTATTAATGAAAGCCGGAAAGTCCTCGGTTTCTTTCCAGCGACGATGGCTCGGGCCGTAGAATACCCTTGGTTTGCTAAGCGTCTTCTTCGACATAGAGGGGAAAGGGTACTGGATGTAGGCGCTGGTGTTAGTGTGCTGCCTTGTTGGTTGGCGAGCAAAGGTGTCATAGTTGAAACGATTGATTCACATCAAACAGTTCGCGAGCTGGCTAATAAACAGCATTGGAATGAGTGGGGTTTTCTGGATTATTCTCTACTCGACAACAAAATTATATCTCATCATGGCGACGTATGTCACTTTAGTCCAGAAAATAAGTATGAGGCCATATACAGTGTTAGTGTTCTTGAGCATGTTCACTCGATGCATCGAAGGAAAATTATTGCTAAAATGGTGTCTATGATACCTCCTGGAGGCCGGGTCTATTTATCTCTCGATTTGGTCCCTGGAAAAGATGATATATGGCCGCTTGCGGAAGGTCGCATTATTGAGAGTGAAGGTAATCATGGCACTTGGCACGACATTATTCGTGAACTCAATGCCGAAGGCATGTTGATTGTTGAAACTAGCATCAGAAGGGGAATAATGGGCAGCCAAACAGATCTAATATTGATAGAAGCAACAAAAACATACCCGAAAGCATATCCTGAATCCGTGAATGGGAAAGCGGCAGAGTGATGGTGGAGCATTCGAAATCCATTTCGCGGCTAGTTGACGCCCCGTTTCGGTCCTTCAGACAGGCTCCGGCCCTTCAGAGGCCGCAAAAACCGCTTGCGATGGCGATGTTCTATGTGTCTCGAAACATAGGTATCCCTTTAAAGCTCCGTAGTCAGCCGGCTTACATACTCTTGGACCAGCCCTGGCTATGCCGGACAGAACCTAAGATACACTCTGCGAAAAGCGCGAAAGGTCGGACCGTGCCTTACGAATTGAAGCTTCAACCGGCGGCCTGTTCGGATCACTCGGGCCGCCAGGTACATCAGCTCCTGGATCACCGTCCGGACTCGTCTGCGCTTCACCGGATGGCGGACCGGCGAAAATCTCCCCCAAAGTCCGTTTTGTCCCAGAATGCGAAGGATTTTATAGGCAAATCCCCCGAGAGTCAGCACCAGGGCATTGGTGGCGAATTTTCCGGAGGGCAATCGTTCCAAGTCCAGATCGGTTTTGATCTCGCTGTGAAACTGTTCGCTCAGGCCCCGCTTTTCATACAAGGCGATCACTTGATCTTCCTCAACGGAAAGGGACGTCCACCAGCCCTACAATTCCAAGCGGGGCCGGATCAGCATTTGCCCTTTGACGCTCGATATTCTCGTCCTGTGGATCGCTACTTGCTGTCTCGATCGTGGCCCCGTAATACGGCCCTGAGGAAAAGCCGGATTGCACCAGTAAATGAGGTGTGACTAACTCGGATTCCGTTTCATGCTGAAGACGACGTTTTCGAAAAGAATGGGAGCCATTGACCATGCTGTTCTGTATCGCCGGGATGCATCGATCCGGGACATCGATGATCACCCGCCTTCTCCACGTTTGCGGGATGTACTTGGGACGACAAGGCAACCTCCTGCCTCCCCAGCCGGACAATCCGGAAGGTTTCTGGGAAAACAGAGGCTTTGTGGAGCTCAATGACCGGCTTCTGGCAACGCTGGGGGGGTCCTGGATGGATCCTCCCGACATGGACGAAAACTGGGTTCACAGCGTTCACCTGGAGCCGATGCGCCGGGAGGCGAAACGACTCGTCGCTCCATTGAGGGTTCGCTTCTTTTCAGGATGGAAAGACCCTCGGAACTCCCTTACTCTCCGATTCTGGAGGACGATTGCTCCCGAACTGAAAGTCGTGGTGCCGCTCCGGCACCCCCTGGAGGTGGCCCAGAGTCTAAAGCGCCGCAACGGCCTGGATCTGGCCCGAGGGATGCAGTTGTGGTATGTGTATAACATGAAACTGTATCAAGAATTGGACGATTCTTTTTATTTCTTGGAATATGACAAGGCTTTGAGACAGCCTTTCGATGTCCTAAGCGATTTGTTTCGGTGGGCGCAGATATCTGTCCCTCGCAAGAGGATACTGGAAGCCATCGGGACTGTGCGGACGGATTTAAGACATCATGATCACCAAAAATGCAAGACGGATATCCCCAGGGGGATGGCCCACGTCTTTGCCCTGTATGAAAGATTAAGAGAGAACGCCGAGAAACTGGCTTTCCCTGTCGAGGACCCAGGTTCATCACAGGGACGATGTGTCACGCAGCAAGATTTGGGGCGTGTGTCACCAGTTCCTCTTTCCGAAACCCCAGTCGGAAACGGTGGTCGGTTTTGGACTCCGCGCACCCAGCCTGCAGAGGCGGATGGGGAAGATTCCATGGGCGGTGTCCCCGGCAGATCCTCCCGGTGCTTCTCCGGGGGAAAGGACCCCGGGGCTCTTCTGTGCTCGATTGTGATACCGGTTCACAACCATTGGGAATACACGGACAAATGCCTGAGGTCCATTGCCCGGTGCGCTTCTGCTAAGGTGTCTTTCGAGGTGGTGGTTGTGAACAATGGATCTACGGATGGAACGGAGGGTTTTCTTGATGAGGCAAGGAAACGCCATCCGTTCCTCAGGGTTGTTCATCTGGAACACAATGACGGATTCGCCAAAGCATGCAATGTGGGCGCACGGCACGCGCGCGGCACGCTCTTGGTTTTCCTGAACAACGACACCGTGGTGCTCCCGGGTTGGCTTGAGGCCCTTGTCGATGCCCACACGAGAGAGGACCGGGCGGGTATTGTCGGCGCCAAACTGCTTTATCCCGACGGGACGATACAACACGCCGGAATAGGTTTTCGCTGGATTGAATCAGGGGGCGTTCGTTATCCATGGCCCGTTCATGTTTGGCGAGGGGTGCCCTCGACCGCCCCCCAAGTGAATCAGCGGAGAGAGATGGATGCAGTGACCGGAGCCTGCCTGCTCATCAGCAAAAGCCTTTTTGAGAAAGTGGGGGGGTTCGACGAGTCCTATTACATGTACTTTGAAGATGTGGATCTGAACCTGAAGGTCCGAAGTCTGGGGAAAAGAGTCATCTATTGTCCCGAGAGCGTGGTGATTCACTTCGAGGGCAAGTCGTCACCCAATCAATGTGTGGTCGATAGGCTAAATAACCAAAGCTATAGGAAATTCCATGAAAGATGGGGTCAAGTGCTCAGCGCCCGCGCTCCCTTGGGGAAGAAGAACGGGCTCTCGCCCTCTCCGCGCAGGACGGGCCGGGTTGAGGCATGCGGAACGGCAAGTGCCAAGACCCTTCGGGGAATCAGGTGGAAGAGTCAGGTTCTCAACTTCAGCGGACATGCATCCCACGCTCGACGAATTATCGCGGCCTTGCAGCAAACGCGGATTCCCGTGTCCGTCCAGCCCACAACGGCGGACAAGCGATTTATCCGCCATCTGACTCCATCGGAGGTCGCCCTGTGGCGGGATCTCATGCGCAAGCCGGTCGGCCAAGGAGCCTACCTGTGTTTCGGTGTTCCCGCTTTGGAGGACGGATCGGATGTCTTCGCCGCCTGGCGCGAGGCAAATCCAGGTTTTCGCACCTATGTGGGATTGGCAACCTTCGAGACCGACAGACTGCCCCCCGGTTGGGCGGAGGCCTGCAACCGCATGGATGAGGTCTGGGTGCCCAGCACCTTCAACAAGGAAACCTTTGCGCGGGGGGGCGTGGATGCGGGGAGAATCCACGTCTTTCCCACGGGCATTGACGCGGACGCCTTTGACCCTCTCCGTGTCTCTCCCCTTTACATAGGAAACCGAAGGGATTTCGCCTTCCTCTCCGTATTTCAATGGACCCACCGCAAGGGCTGGGATATTCTCCTGCGTGCGTACCTGTCGGCTTTTTCGCCCCAGGATGATGTCTGCCTTATTCTCAGGACCTATCCCCACAGGATCCAGGAGCCGCCCATCAGGGACCGCATCGAGGAGTATGTGCGGAGCTTGGGACTGGATCCCCGCAAGACCCCTCCGATCATCCTGATCGACAAGTTCATACCCGAACACCTCATGCCTTCGCTCTACGCCGCCGCGGATGCCTTTGTGCTGCCTTCCAGGGGCGAAGGCTTCGGCCTGCCCTACCTGGAGGCCATGGCCGCGGGGCTGCCCGTCATAGCCACCCGCTGGGGCGGGCATCTCGATTTCATGAATGACGCCAACAGTTTTCTGATCGACGTGGAGGACTTGCTCCCGGTGAACAACCGGTTGACGTCGGAATCCGCCTACTACACCCGCGACCAGAAGTTGGCAGAGCCTTCCGTTTCTCACACGGCAGAGCTGATGAGGCGGGTTTTTGACCACAAGTCCGAAGCCCGCCGACGGGGCCATGAGGCCAGGCGGCACGTGGTGAGATATTGGAACATGGAACAATCGGCCCGTTGGTTCCTGTCCAGGCTCTCGTGGATAACTTCCTGATGACGAGGACCGGTCGAGGCCACATGAAGGAGGGGCCGAAGATGAAAGCCGTCTTGACCAGGCGCAGGCCGGTGGTTTTCTGGAAAGCGCCCGTTTACGATCCCAGCGGCTACGGTGATGAGGCGCGCCATCTGATCAAGACCGTGCAACGTTTCTGGCCTCTTCGTGTGGAGCCGGCGGGTCGATTTTCGGAAGAGTTTGTGAGGGGCATGAGCCATGAGGACCGACAGCTTTTCGGCAAGCTTCAGAAACAACCCCTGTCCGACGAATACCTTAGCGTGACCCACCTGCCGGCCTATGCCTTCTGTCCCGATGAGCAGGCCCTCTACAATATCGGCCGAACGGTTTTTGAAACGGATCGCCTCCCTCCCCCATGGGTTGAGGCGTGCAACCGGATGGATGAGATCTGGGTGCCCACGGCGTTCAACGTGGACACCTTCCGCCGAAGCGGTGTGCGCGTTCCGATTCATGTGGTGCCGCAGGGCATTGACTCGGAATTTTTCAGGCCCGGCCTCAGGCCGCTGACCATCCCCGGCCGGCGCGGCTTTGCCTTCCTGTCCGTTTTCGAGTGGACGCACCGGAAGGGCTGGGACCTGCTGCTGAAAGCCTGGGCGGAAGCGTTTTCTCCCAACGAGGATGTATGCCTGATCCTGAGAACTTATCCCATCAACGCCCTGGATTCCGGGAATGTGGAGCAGGTTATTCAGGGCTGGATTGATCGTTTCCTCCACCGGGAACTGGGCAAGTCCCCCCGCGATGTGGCTCCCATCATTGTGCTGGGAACGCAGATCCCGGCGCATGCCATGCCAAGGCTCTACGCCTCTGCGGATGCTTTCGTGCTCCCTTCACGGGGCGAGGGTTGGGGGCGACCGTACATGGAGGCCATGGCTTGCGGCTTGCCGGTCATCGGGACCCGCTGGGGGGGGAATTTGGCGTTCATGAATTCCGACAATTCTTACCTGGTGGACATCGAGGGTCTGGAGGCGGTGGGGGGACAGATGGAAATCGGATTTTATCACGGCCACTGCTGGGCGGCGCCTTCCCTCGCCAGCCTGATGACCCTCCTGCGCCGAGTGTATGATCATCCCCATGAAGCGCGATTGAAGGGTGCCAGGGCCCGCCAAGACGTGGTCCAAAAGTGGAACTGGCAGATGGCCGCAGGAGAGGCCCTGAAGCGCCTGGAAGAGATAACATGCAGTTTGAAAAAGGGGGCCGGACCGAAGGGGGTGGGGCATCTCCCGGAGAAGACCTCTCGCATCGAAGTGATATGGGAGGGCCCTCAGCTCATCTACAGCTCATTGGCCAACATCAACAGAGAGCTTTGCCTCCGCCTCATGGAACGGGAGGGGCTGTTCCTGTCCATTCTTCCCAAGGACTCCCGCCAGCTTGAACCGGAAGATGACGGCAAGATCAAGAGGCTTGTCCAGTGCTTTCATCGACAGATCGGTATGAGTCGTTGTGTACACATAAGACACGAATGGCCGCCCAATTTTTCCCCGCCCGAACGTGGCCACTGGGTCATCATCCAGCCATGGGAATACGGTCGGTTGCCGCGTGAATGGGTGCGGCCGATGAGCACTCTTGTCGACGAAATATGGATTCCCAGCAGGCATGTGTGGAAGACCTATGTATCCAGCGGCGTTCCAGCCGAGCGGGTCCATGTTGTCCCGAACGGTGTGAACCCTGATATCTTCAGGCCCGACGCCCAGGCCCTCCCCTTGGATACCCGGAAGCGCTTCAAGTTCTTGTTTGTGGGAGGAACCATCTGGCGCAAAGGGATCGATGTGCTGCTCGCAGCGTACCGAAGCGTCTTCCGGTATTCGGACGATGTGGCGCTTGTCATCAAAGACTTCGGTCAAGACTCCTTTTACAAGGGGCAAGGGGCGGTGGAGACCATCAAGGAAATACAGGGGGACCCGACGGGACCGGAGATTTTATATGTTTCCGATGACCTCGATGAACGCTCAATGCCCGGTCTGTACAAGGCGTGTGACTGCCTGGTCCATCCGTATCGTGGCGAAGGATTCGCCATGCCCGTTTTGGAAGCCATGGCCTGCGGCCTGCCTGTGATCGTAACGGAAGGGGGAGCGACGGACGACTTCTGCCTGCCCCGCTTCGCTTATAGGATCCAGGCCACCCGTCGAAGCCTCACCACGCCTTCCATCGACTTCGCCGGGGGAGCCGGATGGGTCCTGGAGCCGGACGTGAGGGACCTGCAGCGGCTCCTGCGCCACGTTTACGAACACCGTGACGAAGCCCGGGAAAAGGCCGGGAAGGCGGCTGAACACGTCCATCGTCATTACAGCTGGCAAAGAATTGCGGATCAGGTTCTACAAAGGATTCGACACATCGTTGGGCAGCCGGTCGCCAGGCTCCAGCCACATTGATTGTCGAAGCCGTGGTTTTCTTTCGGCTCCGGGGTCAGCTCCACTCAAGATCGGGGGACTGAAGTTCGATCAAGGTTGCATGGGCGGCGGATGGTGCCTTGTCTTGGTATTTATTTTGCTAATTCCTGGGCCAGGCTGAGGTGGACGTGAAACCCAATCCGAGTCACCGGGAGAGGAGTCAGACATGATAGAGGTGGGCCAGATGAGTGCAGATCTGGGCGAGGTGCTTCATTGGATGGAATCCGGTCGCTGGGGCGAGGCCATCTCCCTGCTTCGACCGATGGTGGAGCAGCGGCCTTTCGACACCAGGGCCATCGGCAAGCTGGGTTATGCCCTGTGGAAGAGCGGGGCCAGGCAGGAGGGGGCCGAGACCCTGGAAAGGGCGCTCCAGCTTGACCCGGATGATGGGGAAGTGATCAAGGATTGCGTTCAGGTCTTCTGGGAAGCCGGACGCCGGGAGGATGCACTCCAAGTCCTTGAAAGCTATCTGCAGCGAAATCCCTGGGATGGGGATGTGAAGGAGTATATGGACCGGCTGCAGAGCGCTGAGATCGGGGAAGCAAGGCCGTGTCAACCAAATGACAGCGGAGCGTCGGCGGCCGCCCTGTTGGTCGGGCTGGGTGAGGAGGAGTTTGAAAAGGGGAACATGGAACGGGCGCGCACCTGTTTCGAAATGGCCCTGGAAAAAGACCCCGGCAATGCGAAGGCTCACAACAACCTGGGGGTTTTGGCCTGGCAGGAAGGGGATCTGGATGCCGCCCTGGCCTGTTTCGACAGGGCCTTGGATCTGGCTCCCACGGATGGGGAAATCCTGTGCAATGCCGCAAGGGCCCTCGGCGCGGCCGGCCACTGCGAGACGGCTTCCCAACTGCTGGAAATCTATCTGTCGGCACATCCCGACGAGACGGATGTGTGGGGTGAGTACAGGGAATTGGTACGCCAGGGTGCGCAGTCCTGGAAACCCGACCATTTGGATTCGGGAGTGGCTGCGGTGTACGTGGAGATGGGGAGACGGCTCGCGGAGGCGGGAGACCTTCAGGGGGCCGCCGAGGCGCTGGCCCGGGCCGTGCGAGTGGATCCCGAAAACGTGGAAGGCTATCAGCAACTGGCCCGGCTGCACATGGGCCTGAACCAGATGCAGGATGCCTTGGCCTTGCTGGAACAGGCTCAGGCATTGGATGAAGACAACCAAGAGGTGGCGGAGGCCCTTGCCGCTGTCCGTCAACGGCTCCGGGAAACGCCGGAAGAAGATGAAGAGCCGTGCGCGGTGTGTTCCGGAGGTGGTCTGGGTGGGTAGACCGCTCCTATCTCTTTGCATGATCGTTAAAAACGAGGAGAAAAACCTCCCCCGGTGCCTGGAAAGCGTCCAAGGGCAGGTGGATGAGATCGTCGTGGTGGACACCGGCTCGTCGGACCGAACGGTGGAGGTGGCCTCTCAGTATGGCGCCAGAGTGTTGACGCACCCCTGGAACGGTGATTTTTCCGCCGCCCGGAATGTGTCGCTGGATCACGCCTCGGGCGACTGGGTGTTGTGGCTGGACGCCGACGAAGAGCTGCTGCAGGCTCCGGACGGATCGACCCTGAAGCAAATGGCGGATTCGGGGGCCGCGGAGGCCTATCTGGTGCCGGTCCAAAACATGCGGTTGGACGGTTCTTTCACGGCCCATTATGCCGTGCGCTTTTTCCGGAAACTGGAGGGGATCCGATTCGAGGGAAAGGCTCACGAGAGCGTCGGGGACTGGCTGCTTCGGCAAAATGCCCGCATTGAACGATCCCCTGTGGCCATTCGTCACTGGGGGTACGCCGTTACGGATGCCGAACTGCAAAGGAAGCTGGATCGGAACCTGGAACTGCTCAAAGCCCAATTGGAACGAGACCCGAACAACTCCTACGTGCACTACTACATCGGGATGACACTGGTCGGGAAGGAGGACTTCGAGGGAAGCTTCCGCCACCTGCAAAGGGCTCATGAGCTCGGGCCCGAGACGCCCAATATGGAGTGCCTGGTGGCGAACATGCTGGCCTACCATCAGCTGCATCGCTGCAACTATGGGGAAGCTGAAAAGTGGGCCCGGCGCTCCCTCGCCATCACCCCGCAGCAGCACACCGCCAGGATGTTCCTGGGGATCGCCCTTTACAACCAGAGGAGATTTGCCGAGGCGCTTCCTCTTTTGCAGAGTGCCTACCAGTTCCAGAGACTTCCGCTGGAGAGAAGGCGCAGCGACATCAGTCTGGAGCACTCTTACGGGGAAAAGGAACTCCTCTGGGCCGTGGCCCGCAGTGCTTATGAAACAGGAAGTTATCCGTTGGCGTATCAGTTTCTGCAGAGGCTGGCCCGATCCGGTGGATCGGATGCGGCCGCCCTCACCTTGCAGGGCCTGACGGCTCTTGCCCTGGAGTCTTTCCGTTCCGCGGTTGCCCACTTCGATCATGCCAGGGCGCTGGGAGCTTCCTGGCAGCAGATCGGAGCTCCCTGGACCTATGGGCTTCTCCAATTGGGGCGCCTCGACGACGCCCTGGCCGTTCTGGGGGAGGCGGGTGCGTCCTTTTTCCGGAACGAGAACGCAGAACAGACCTTTGCCTTGCTGGTGGAGCGATGTTTTGAAGCCTCGCGGATCAGCCCCCTGGTCCGGGCCTTGGAGCGCATTGCGCAAAACGCCCATGTGCCTCCCCGTGTCCTGGACGCCCTGGCGGTCTGCCACATCAAGTCGGGAAACTATGAGAAGGCGGCCGTAGCGCTGGATGCCCTCCTGGAAAAGGATCCCGGGAACCTGGAGGTGAAAAGACGCCTGGCTGCCGTTTGGGTCCGCTTGGGCCGCGAGACCATGGCCGCTCGCCTGTTGCGTTCATACCGCCGGGACGGCACGGCATCCGCCGCCCCATAGGCGACCCATAGGGCGAAAGGGTTCGACGGGCAATCCCCGCGTAGCGCCCTGGAATGGGGCTGTCGCTCCCGGTTTGCGAGGTTTTCCTGAATGGCAAATGTTCCGCACTCCCTGTCCGTGTGCATGATCGTCAAGGACGAAGCGTCCAATATCCGCGAAGCCCTGAAATCCTTTGCCGCCTTCGCCGATGAAATCGTCGTCGTCGACACCGGATCCACGGACGGAACGCCCAACCTGGCCCTCGCTTTTACTCCTCATGTCTACCACTACACATGGCACGATGATTTTTCAGCCGCCCGAAATTTCTCCCTGGAGAAGGCCGGTTGTGCCTACTGCCTTTGGATGGATGCCGATGATCGGGTAGACGCTCTCAACGCCGCCAAGATCAATGCCCTTAAGCGGGAGTTCGACGGCCGGAGGGCGTTCGCCTTTGAGCTGCACGACATCCGAAACGGAGCTCCTTTTCGTTCCCTGATGCAGATCCGCTGCATCCCGAACCGGCAGGATGTGCGGTTCCAGGGACGGATCCACGAAAGCATCGACTGGGATCGGGTGCAGGACGAACTCATACCGGTCAACGTGGACATCGTCGTCACCCACCATGGTTATGACGACCCGGTTTTGCTGGGTCGAAAGATAAACCGCAACATTCGACTCCTCCAGATGGAATGCGAGGCGGGCAGGGACGACGCCACGCTCCATTATTATCTGGCGATGTCCTTCAGCCACATAGGAAATCGCCATGCGGCCATCGACCACATGGGCCGGGCGCTCCGGGACTTGGAAAAAAGGCTCTTTCATGCGCACGGCCGTGAGGCGGAGACGCTCAGGACCTTCCGGTTGGATGCACAGCTCTTTCTGGTCCAGGAAATGCTCGGCCTGGAAAGAAGAGGCGACGCACGACGTTTACTGGCCAGGCTGTCCTGCGAACCCGAGCTGGATCCTCTCAGCCTTTTTCGGATCGGAGGGTTTTATCAATCCCTGAACGCGCACGAGGAGGCCTTGCCCTTCTTTGCCCGGGTGGACCCGGACAAGCAGACCCCCACCGCCCTTCCTTCTCCAAGGCTACGCAGAACGGATGTGGTCGCCCGGATCGCCCTCAGTCTCTTTTGTTCCGGACGCCGGGATCAGGCTTTGGACCAGATCCGGTCGCTTTCCGACCCCGTTGACCGGAAGGAAGCGTGGGAGATCGTGGGAATCCTGGCCGCGGAAACCGGCCGCTATCGCCTGGGCGCCATGGCCTTCGAGCAGGCCTTGAGCCTCGGGGGACTGACGGCTTCGGGCTGGGAACAGTGGGGCGTGGTTTGGGACCGCATCGGTGACCCCCGAAGGGCTGAGCAGTGCTGGCGAAAAGCCCTGAAGATGGACGTGGGGTCGGAGGGGGCGGCCATCCACCTTGCGAACCTTCTGTGGCGTGAGAACAGGGAGGATGAGGCTTTCGAAATCTTCGGGCGGCTCGTCCGCAACGGATGCTGCAAGGTTCCGGTGCTCCTGGCTTTTGGAGCATTGGCGTGCGAAAGGGAGGACGGGGACGCTCTGTGGCGGATCAGGGAGAATCTTGAGACCTTCCTGAATTGTGGGAAGGGGCGGGAGAGGACCGAGCCCCGTTCGATCTTTCTCTCTCTTGCCCGACACCTGGAAGAAGAAGGCAAGGAGGATTTGGCGCGGCTGGCCCGGCGCCTCGCCCGGTGGGAGAAGTCGGTCGGCGGGCGGGCGAATCCGGGATGAAAGACGGGGAAGAACACACCATGCATTGGGCTACGCTGGACTCCTTCATGCTCGACGATCCCTTTTGGCAGCAGAGAATGGGCATGCCTGTGGCCAACGAGCAGTTTCTTCGCGCCGTTCTGGAACATGGAAGATGCTCCAGCTATCGCTTTTTCGCCACGGACGGGGCGGGAGCCGAGCGTCTTTTCGGGATCCTGAAGGGCCGCTTTCCCTGGGTCGCCGACCGGATCCGGGTGCAGCCCCAAGCCACCTTGCCCATGGCCGTCCGCGCCTGCCGCCCGGATGTGGTCCATAACGGCGACTTCACCTACTACATGCCCCACCTGATCGAATGGCGGAACCGCTTGAGCGCTTCGCTGCGGTTCCCCATAACCGGCGTGACCCATTCCCTGGACACGCCAACGCTCTACACCAAGTTCATTTCCTTGTTGATGGACGGCCCCAAACCCTACGATGCCGTCGTCTGCACGAGTCGTTGTGCCGTGGAGATGCTTCGTCAATCTTTTGACGAGATTCGCGAGGGATTTCGAGAGAGGTTCGGCGGTCTTCTTCCCGAGCCCCCCGGCTCGTGCATATTCCGCTCGGCATCCCGGACCGGCGCAAGCCCATGCCCGCCCGGGTGCAAGCCCGCCGAAGGCTGGGGATTCCCGAAGACCACGTGGTCATCCTGAGCCTGGGGCGTTTGTCGCTGAGAACCAAGATGGACCTCAGTCCCTTCCTGGAGGCCTTCGAGAGGTTCCTGAGCGGTCTGGAGGCCCGGGGGGGACCGGCGGTCACCTTAATTCTCGCCGGCGGGGGCCGCAAGGACGGCGTGCGCCTCATCTCGGAGATGGTCGAAACGCTGGGATTGGCGGGCGTGGTGAGGGTAAGGGCCAATGTGTCCGCGGGGGAGAAAGAAGAACTGTATGCCGCATCGGATCTTTTCTGTTCCCTGGTGGACAATTACCAGGAAACGTTCGGGCCGACCCTCCTGGAGGCCATGGATGCGGGGCTTCCCGTGATCGCATCGGATTTCGACGGCTACAAGGACTTGGTCCTCCCGGGCGAAACGGGGTTTCTGGTGCCCACTTTCGCCAGCGCGAGCCAGGAGCCGTGGGGCGGACTGGCAGGCATTCTGGAACCGTCCGTGCTTCGTTTCTACCGCGCGCAAAAGGTCGCGTTCGATATGGACTTTCTGGTCAAGGCCCTGCAAACCTTGGTCTGCAGGCCGGACATCCGGAGGGCCTTCGCGGAAAACGCCCGACGCCGCGTAGAAGATTTCCGATGGTCGCGGGTGATTCCGGCATATCTGGATCTGTGGGAGGACCTGGCTTCCCGGGCCCCGTCGGAATCATCCGACGGGACAAAGGTCAGGCCCCTGATCACGCCCTCGCTTCCGAAGATCTTTTCCCACTATCCATCCACGGTCCTGCATGACGAGTCTCTGGTTGTTCCGGGGCCCAACGGCGCCCGATTCGTCTCAGGGCTTTTCCAGCCCATTCGATATGTCGAGATGGCCCTGCTCCTCAACCAAGGACTTCTGAAGGCCATGGTCCGACGGACTTCCAGTCTTGGTGAGTCGACGATCGCGGATCTGCTCCACGTGGGCCGTACTGAATACGGCTTGGATCGGGACGCTTCCCTCCTGCATTTGGACTGGCTTGTCAAGCACGGGGTGCTGGTTCCGAAAAAATGTTAATGCCCGTCCGCCATCCTGCCGATAGCTAAGGTAAAGGCACAAGAGGACTGGTAGAAAGGTTTTTGGCAGGGAAGTCAAAAACACCACATTCAAGGAGGAATGACCATGGCACTTCGCATCAACACCAACGTTACGGCCATTAATGTTCAGCGGAATCTCACCATCAACAACCGGAACCTTTCCAAATCGCTGGAGAGGCTTTCCACGGGCTACCGGATCAACAGGGCCGGGGACGATGCGGCCGGTTTTGCGGTGGCCAATACCTTCAAGGCCAAGATCTCTTCTCTGAGGGTTGCGTATCAGAACGCCAGCGAATCCAATTCCATGCTTCAGGTGGCCGACGGTGCTTTTCATGAGATCGAAAGCATCCTGGTGCGCATGAAAGAGCTGGCCACGCAGGCCGCGGGCGATCAGATCAGAGACGAAGAGCGGGAGCTGCTGCAGACAGAATTTTCGGAGCTCCAAGATGAACTGGACCGTATTGCCAAGACATCCAAGTATAACGGGGTGACGCTGGTCTATAGTAGTGCAACGGGCGTCACGAAGACCCTCACCTTCCAGATCGGTGCGGAAAATGTTGGTCATGACCGATTGGAGGTTGAACTCAACGCGGTCTCTTCGGCAGCCTTGGGCGTGAGCGCGGCCGAGATCGGAACGCTGGCAAGCGCTCAATTGGCGATGGACAGTATCGATACAGCTCTTAAGAGCGTCAACACGTACATGGCCAAGATCGGTGCCTACCAGAACCGGCTCCAGCATACCATGGACAACTTGAACATCATGATCGAGAACTACTCGGCCAGCGAATCGGCCATCCGCGATGCCGACATGGCCTTCGAGGTCACTCAGTTTACCAAGAACCAGATCCTGCAGCAGTCCGGCATGGCCATGCTGGCCCAGGCCAACGCGGCTCCGCAGCAGATTCTCCAGCTCCTGGGATAACCGTACCAGATCACCGAAACTCTACCAGTCCGAAAGGGGGCGGTTCCGTGGGGGGGCCGCCCCCTCTTCGTTGGCGGGGGAGCTAAAGCGCGCGTTTAAGAAACCTGTCAAGTCCCGGTCTTTTTCCGCCGATTAGGGAGGCAAGGGGGGGCGGGCGGAAGGTTTCGGTAAAGATGGCCCATGCGGTTCATTGCCCGCCGGTTGGGCCTTGGGGAGGTGAGCTCATGGGGTTCAGTCTCAGCGGTGTGGGAAGCGGTTTTGACTGGCAGACCATGCTGGAACAGCTCCGGCAGGTGGAGGAGAAACAGTACCTTCAACCGCTGGAAAGCCAGAAAGACAGGCAGGAGGACATTCTTTCCGCCTGGAACACGGTTTCCACCAAATTGTCCGATCTGCTTTCCGCCGTCCAGGCCATAAAGGACTCAAGCGATTTCGATCTCTTCACCTCTTCGCTGACCTCTTCCAGCAGCGTGGACCCGGAAAGCCTTCTCTCGGTGACGGTGGGATCCGGCGCGGCCAAAAGCCGCTTCGGCATCCAGATCACCAACCTGGCCAAGGCCGAAAAACTCCAGTCCACTTCGGTGGCGTCGGCTTCGGATTCCGCGGGATGGACGGGAACCCTCACCATCGAAGGGCACGACGTGACTTTGGACGGCAAGAGCCTGAATGAACTACGAGACGAGATCAACACCCTCAATACGGGCGACAACGCCACCGGTGTCATGGCCAGCGTCATCAAGGTTTCCGATTCCGACTACCGTCTGATTCTCACAAGCGAAGAGGAGGGAGCAGCGGGAATCCAGTTTACGGATGCTCCGGGTGACTACTTTTCCACCCTGCAGGCGGGAGAGGACGCCGTTTTCTCCATCGACGGCATCACCATGACTCGATCGTCCAACACCATCACCGACGCCATCGAAGGGGTCACCCTGCAGCTCCGTGGAGAGGATCCGACAACGACGATCACCCTAGGCCTGGATCGGGACGAAGAGGGAATCCAAGGGAAGATCCAATCATTCGTCGATGCGTATAACAGCGTGATGGAATACATCAACGAACAGTTCCAATACAACTCCATCTCCAACGAAGCCAAGGGGGCTCTTTTTGGTGACGCTCAACTGAGATCCATCAAAAACCGGTTGCAGACGACCGTTCTCGGCCAAGAGCTTTTCAGCTACGGGATCACTTTTACCCGAGAGGGTACGCTGGAGTTTGACGCCGAAGAGTTCAGGGATGCTCTTTCCCAGGATTATGCAGGGACCGTGTCCAAATTCAACGATATGGCTCAAAGTTTGCAAACCGTTTTAGATGATCTGACCGATTCGGTGGACGGCACCGTGACGACCCAGATCAAGAGCGTGGAAGGAAAAATCGACACGCTGGACGATCGCATGCAGACCATGGAAGAACGCATCGACGCCGAGTTGGAGCGCATGAAGGCCCAGTTCATCGCCATGGACAATGCCATGAACACCATGAACAATCAACTTTCGAGCTTGTCTCAACTCTTCTCCAGCCTGTCCGGGTCTTGATGGACATAGGGAAAAATTTGCCCCGAGGAGGAAAAAATGGCTTCGCACTCTTCTTTGGCATGCCAACAGAATGACGCTTCGAACATCGAATTTTCGGATCTCATCGTACGCTGCTACGACGCTTTGATCCGGGACTTCCAGGACGCCAAGCGCGCCCATAGCGAAGGGAACGAGGATCTCCTTATGGACCGCATCCGCCACGCCCAGGATATCGTGACGGAACTGCTCATCGGACTGGATTACGAGCGGGGTGGGGAAATCGCTGCAAACCTCGGCCGAATCTACAATTACATGCTCAGGGAGCTGGTGGGCATCCGGGATTCCCATGCCCAGCAAACCCTGGACGGAATGATCTCCATCGCCGGGGAGCTTCGCGAAGCATGGGTTCAGGTGGCTTGCGCCGGGTAGAGAAACCGACAGGTGGGGAGGTTGGATAGATGATGCTGAACAGGGCTCAAGATGCCTACCGGACGACGAACGTGGCAACGGCGGATACCGCGAGCCTCGTTCTCATGTGCTACGATGCAACCATCGAAGACCTGCTCAAAGCCAAGGAATACCATGCTTCCCATCGCATGGACGCCGCCTACGAACGCATTCGCCACGGCCAGGACGTGATCACGGAACTGCTGGTGGGGCTCGATTTCGAGCGCGGCGGAGAGATCGCGGTCAACCTTTCCAGAATTTACAACTACCTGCTCCGGGAGCTCATCGGCATCAATTCCATGAAAAGCCCTGAGGTCTATGACATTCTTATCGATATTCTAAGAGAGCTTCGCGAGGCCTGGCAGGAAGTGAAACGAAAGTACGATCGGGGCGAACTTGTTCTTGACGGGCCGGAAGGCGCCGAAGGCTGGAGCCGGTCCATCGTAGCATGAGCTCCCGTCTCGCAGGCACCCAAGGGAGGACCCCTTGACTTCGCCCGAACAACTTGAGTCCTTGGCATCGGCCATGGAGGATCTCCGAAGAGAGCTTCAGGCCCTGCGGGAACTTGCCGACCCAGATGCCGACGCTGCGGCGATGGACCAGGCGGTCCTGCGGTGTGAGACGGCCTTCTCCCGAATGGCGGAGCTCGCGGGCCGTCTTGACCCGGCGCTCTTTCAACAGGGAGACGCCGGCTGCCGTATTCGGCATCTCCTGGATGAACTATCCGGCACCTATGCGGCCTGCCTGCAGAGGCTCGCCGCGGCCTCGAGCCAGGTGGCGTTACGGTTGGCCGAAATGCACAAGAGAAGATCCGCGTCGAAGGAGTACGAAAAAATCGCCGGGTTGGGTTGAAACCCTCCCCGGCAGGACCGAAAAAGAGCCTCCTTCTTCCCGTGGAAGAGAAGTTGGAGGCTTGTTCTTTTCCTTCTCACGCTTTTTCCGGTTGCAGGATTTCCATCACCTTCTTCTGCTCCCCTTTCTCGATAACCCACTGGTAGGCTTGTCGATTGGCCGCGTTCAGGAGCAAGGGGGTCCGCACGTGGGGCCGCACCGCCCGCGTGGTCCTGTCGAAAGAGACCAGGATCAGTATGGCCAGATCTTCTGGGTTTCGGATGTCGAGAACCGAGGCCCGCTTTTCGGGGACCTTGTACTGGACGCCGAAAACGTGCGGAGGCGAAACCACGAACGCCACATCCGGGTGATCCACGGCCTGGAGCCACTTGAACGGCCCTTGGCGGTGTTCCAAAAGCACGTAGCGCTTCAGGTCTTCAAAGCCGGGAATGCCCCACGGAAAGTGGATGAAGGTGCTTTCGTCCAGGTCCAGGGTGCCGAATCGGGTGGTTTCGATCTTCATGCTTTGACAGGTTCCTTGCGTTGGTAAGGGCCGGTGCGATACGGGACCGGGCTCCAAGGTCCCGCGGAGTCAGCTTTTGGAGACCCGGGATGGTATGCCTTGAAGGAGGTCGTCCAGGTCGTCGGCCCCGATGGCGGCTGCCTGCCGGTTTTCTTCCTGGATCTTTTGGTAGAGTTCCTCACGGAAGATGGGCACGTGCCGGGGGCTCTTGATGCCCACCTTCACCTTGTTCTGGTCCACGGCGGTGACGACCACCTGGATGTCGTCCCCGATCCGAATGGCTTCCCCCACCTTGCGGGTCAGTATGAGCATGGTGTCCCCCGTTGAGGCGGCTGTGAGCGGCCGGTGCGGCGGGAAGGAAAATTCACCGCAGAGGCGCAGAGTTCGCAGAGGCTTTTGGGGAGTTTCGGGCCGGGGCGCTGAGACGCCGCCCCGGCCCGAAAGCCCACCCTTCGGGCACACCATAGCAAAAACAACCGCCGTGGGCCACATCGAAACCCTCGGCAGGTTGAAGAGCATT
>JACIYN010000098.1 GCA_014359885.1 Desulfacinum sp. | reverse complement strand
CTGTTTTTGGGGCTCCGCAGATGCCTCCAACGCTCCCTGAAGAGGTGCTCGACAGGCTATCATAGCATTTCCGCCCATATCGCCTTCTCACAACTATGAAGTTGTTTGATAAAAGCAGCGTTCTCAGACAGGCTCCTAGAAAGCCGTCATGGTGCGCCACGACCACGAACGATGAAGCGCGCCGGGCAGACGCAAGAGTGTAGGGGCGAATGATCATTCGCCCCTACACTCCCCGGAAAACACAACGTCCTGTTTCCTGAAAACAAAAGCCCCGCGGCACCACGCGCCGCGGGGCTTTTTTATTGGGTTCACGCCGGGACGCGCCCCTCACAGGGGATAGACGTTTCCCGATTCCAGGATGCGCCAGCCCGTTCGGGTTTCGCCCAAGAGCAGGTTGATCTGCCAGCCCACCTTGCAGTGATCGGAGATGATCCGGGGAACCCGCACTTCGAAAGGTCCCTCTTCCGTGGTCAGGGCGGACAGAATCAGGACCCCCGGCCGCACTTCCTCCACCACGAAGTAATCGTCCACCTCGTCCGTCCAGGTGCGCGGCGGGTGGGTCTGGGCGAAGTCGTAGAGGAGCCGCGCCAGGCGCTCGGCCGCCGGCAGCTCCTTGGACGCCTCGGACGCCAGCTCCATGGCTTTCCGGGCCTCCTCCTTGGGGGCGTAATCGTTTTCCACCAGCCACTTCATGAGCTTCTTGGTGACGGTGCCCGCCGCCCGCAGGAGCGACTCGGACGCCATCACCTTTCGGATCATGAAGTAGGTGAGGAAGGTGCTCACCCCCGACGGGATCTTTTCCGGGCCGAAGATGGCGCAGAAGGTCTGATCCTTGTAATCGGCCAGGCGCCGGTACAGGGTGTTTTCCCCCGCCGTGGGCAGTTCCTGGTACCCGTAGAGGTTTAACGATGTCTGAAAGAGGGTGATGACCTCTTCGTATCGCTGGTAGGTTCGCGGCTTCAGGCGCTCTCGCTGCTCCCTCAGGAACCGGTCGAAGATCCGGTCGATGTTCGGCTGTGCCACCGTGGGGAAGGCGATGACGTTGTTTTTCACTTTCGCTTTGCTGCTCATTCACTCCACCTGCCGTAGAATCCGAAATTTGGCCTGCCGCTGCAGGCTAGCCGCTTATACCTTGCTTCCGCAATAAGGGCAATACGCAAAAGAGGGCTCCAGGTCCCGGCCGCACTGGGCGCACCGGGGCCGCCTGGAAAATTCCCTGGGTTGCGGCGTTCCGGTCGTCCCCCAAGCCTCCTCGGGGACGGCCATGTGGCCGCATCGGTCGCACATGAGAAGGGGCTCCCCCTTCTTCACCGGAAAGAGCGGGATGAAAAAGAGGCTGAGATAGTGGTCGATGCGCTTGAGCCGCGCCTGGGCGAGCCCGCAGGCCGGGCATAGACGCGGCGTCTCGTCCAAAACCTTGGTCTTGGGCTGCACACCGCCGATGAAGAAAAACATGGCTTGTGTACCCTCCCGCTACACATTGAATCGGAAATGGATGATGTCTCCGTCCTTTACCGGATAATCACGCCCTTCCAGCCGCACAAGGCCCTGTTTGCGGGCGGCCGCATAGTCGCCGCAGCGCTTCAGATCGTCGTAGGCCACCACCTCCGCCCGGATGAATCCCTTCTGCATGTCGCTGTGGATCACCCCGGCGGCCTCCACGGCCGGGATCCCAACGGGGATGGTCCAGGCCTTCACCTCGTCGTCCCCGACGGTGAAAAAGGTGCCGAGGCCCAGCAGCCGGAAGGACCGGCGGATCACCCGATCCAGAGCCGATTCGGTGATCCCGTAGTCCTCGCGGAAGATCGCCGCGTCCTCGTCGCTCAACTGAGCCATCTCCATTTCCAGCCGTCCCCGGATCACCATGGCCTCGGGACTTCCTTCCGGCAGGGCCGGCATGGCCTCGTCCTCATCGTCGTTGTTGATCACCGCCAGCACGGGCTTGGCCGACAGAAAGGTATAGCCCCGGAGTTCGGGAGCGGTGGCCAGTTCCGGGTCGTCCCGCAGGGGCCTTTCGGCGTTGAGGAGTTCGGCGCACCGCTCCAGGAGAGCCGTTTCCGTTTCGGACACCTTGCGCCCCTTTCCCTTTTCGGCGGCGATCCGTTCCAGGCGCTTTTCCACCGTGGCCAGATCCGCCAGGATGAATTCCTCCTCCAGGGTGCGGATGTCCCCGGCCGGGTCGGGCGCCCCCAGGACGGGATCGTGGAAGTTTCGCACCACCATGAGGAAGGCCGCCACGGGGCGCATGTGGGTCAGCAGGAGCGCCATGTATTCCTTTTTCTGATCGGCAGCTCCCGGCATTCCCTGGAGATCCAGGTAGGTTACCTGGGCCGGGGTCTTCTTTTTGGGCCGATAGAGGTCGTTGAGCCATTCCAGGCGGGCGTCGGGAACGGACACGGCGCCCAGGGCGGGCACCGCCTGACCTCCCGTGGGCGCCGCCTCCCCGCTCCTTCGGGTCAGTGCATTGAAGATGGTGGTCTTGCCGGCTCTGTTGAGGCCGACGATGCCGAGTTTCATGGGAACCCTCCCCGATCCGTTCTTGATTCGCTTCTGCTTTCTATTTCTAATGTTGTCATGGAATGCAGGCCCATTCTAGCACCCATGGATCCGGAGTTGGCCGCGATTCTCCTGGAGGAGGCCCTCCGCCTTTCCCTTCGAAGGGGTTGGAGCGGCCCGGAGCTTCACCGGGAGCTTCGGCGCCTCCGAAAATGTTGGGCCCCGGAATCCGCCGGCCCGCGCGACCCGGTTCCGGGCGTTGACGCAGGCCTTCTCGTCTGCCGATGGCCCCCGGGGCATCCCCTTTCCGCCTGCCCGTCCTTTCTTTTCCTTTGCGGACTCCCCCCGGACGGGCCCCGGCCGTTTCGGGCCGTTTTCAATTCCCGAAAGACGAGAGCGACACCCCGCTCCGCACCCTGGATCCAGGCCTTACGAGAGGCTCTGGCCCACCATGAAAGCCGCCCGGGCACCTGGCTCGGAAGCTTCGGTACGCCCACCTACGACCTGGTGACCTGCCATGCCCTTTCCCTTGAAAAACCGTGCATCGTGGTGGCCCCGCCCCACCGATCCCTTTCCTTCCGCGAGTCCTACCGGGCCTACGGGCTGGACCGCCCGCCCCAAACCCTGGTCAGCTGCCTTCCCGGCCGATCTGTCTGCCCTCCGGCCCGGGTCATGCAGTGCCGGGATCGGCTGCTGGCGGCCCTGGCCGACCAGTGGGTGCTTTTGGAAATCCGCCGGGGAGGCACCCTGGAGAAGGCCCTGAGGGATGAGCTTCGTCTGAGGCCCCGGCCGGCGGAACTCTGGTTACCCGCAAGAGAGGATGCGGCTTCGGGGGGAGGCGCGGCGCTGCAGTCGGAATTTCCCCACTGGGTTCGGGAGCGCTTTCAGCCGGGCCCCTCCCGGCGCCCCAAGCCGCCAGAGAAGCCTTCTTTGCCGACGCTCCCTTCCCGGCCGATGACGGCTCTCGCCTGGGCGGATTACCTCTTCCATTACACCCGATCCCGGCCGGGACCGTGGCCGGGACAGAACCTTTGCGAGTGGGCCCGGGACCTTCTGGAGGACGCTCCCTGGGCCGACCACACGGCCCTGGATACGCTCCTTCGCATTCTCCGGGAAGGGCGGCTACGGGGAAGCGAGCATCTCATTCGAGGCGGCCACCGCGTGGTTTCCTGGACGGCCGTGCCGCCGGGGGAGCTGGCCCGGATCACGCGGTGGCACCCGGGGCTCATCCGCTGGACCTTCGAACCCTACGGGATCGCCGTCCGTCGCTCGACCCTCAAAGCCCTGGGTGTGCGCCCGGCGATTTACACGCATCCCCGTC
Organism: Desulfacinum sp.; assembly: GCA_014359885.1. Lineage (GTDB taxonomy): Bacteria > Desulfobacterota > Syntrophobacteria > Syntrophobacterales > DSM-9756 > Desulfacinum. The sequence goes on along the minus strand of JACIYN010000098.1, from coordinate 1,630 downwards.
ATTACGAAAGGCTGCGGGAAGTCGACCGGTTCCGGTTTCAGGTCCACGATCCTCCGCAAAGATCGTGGAAGATCGAGCGGGAATGGCGCCTTCCGGGAGACCTGGACCTTGCCAATCTTTCCCCCAAACACTGGTTCGCCTTCGTTCCCACCGGGGAAGAAGCGGACCGGTTGCGCCGGCACCTGACGCACCCCGTTTCCATCGTCCCGCTCTGCGGCGAATGATCATTTCCGCACTAGGCCCGCCGACCCCCATGGTGCGGTCCCGACGGGCGGGCCGCAGGGCGGTTCAATGATTTTCCACCGTAATCCGTGATCCGTGATCCGTGATCCGTGGGCCGTGGGCCGTAATTCGTTATCCGTGGTTCCTTACTCCTTACCCCTTACTCCTTACTCCTCACTCGTCACTCGTCACTCGTCACCCATCACTCATCACTCGTCACTCAACAACCGCACCAGGGCGTTGAGCAGATCCGAAAGGCCCCGGCGCGCCAGGGCGCTCACGGCCACCACGGGGTGGCCCGTCTCCCGGTAGGCGGCCAGGAGGGCCTCCCGGTGCGCCTCGTCCGTCACCAGGTCCATCTTGTTGAGCGCCACGATGCGGGCCTTTTCCCCCAGCGCATCCGAATAGCCTTCCAGTTCCTTTTCGATGGTCCGGTACGGCGCCAGCGGATCGTCCGGGGGCACGGCCGCGGCGTCCACCAGGTGGACCAGCACCTTGGTGCGTTCGATATGCTTGAGGAACCGGATCCCCAGGCCCGCCCCTTCATGGGCGCCCTCGATGAGGCCGGGGATGTCGGCCATGACGAACGGCGGGGCATCGCCGTGCTGCACCACGCCCAGGTTGGGAACCAGGGTGGTGAAGGGGTAGTCGGCGATCTTGGGGCGCGCAGCGGAAACGGCCGCGATGAGAGTGGACTTTCCCGCATTGGGAAGCCCCACCAGGCCCACGTCGGCCAGCAGCTTGAGCTCCAGCAGAAGCTCCCGGCTTTCGCCCTCTTCCCCTTCTTCCGCATACCGGGGCGCCTGGCGCGTGGCCGTTACGAAACGGGCGTTGCCCCGCCCTCCGCGACCGCCACGGGCCGCCACCCAGCGCATTCCCGGACGGTTCAGGTCTGCCAGGACCTCGCCCGTTTCCACGTCCTTCACAAGGGTCCCGACGGGAACCAGGAGGACCAGGTCCCTGCCGCCGCGGCCGTGCATGGCCTTGCCCATGCCGTGGCGACCCCGTTCGGCCCGGTAGAGGCGCCGATAGCGGAAATCGAGCAAGGTCTGCTTCCGCTCCGTGGCCTCCAGGACCACGTCCCCCCCCTTGCCGCCGTCGCCGCCGTCGGGGCCTCCGCGCGGCACGTATTTCTCCCGCCGAAAGCTCACACAGCCGTTGCCGCCGCGGCCCGCTTCCACCTGAATCCTGGCTTCGTCGATGAAACGCATGGCTTTTCCAAATAGCAACGGGGGAGTGAACCTCCCCCGTTGCAAAAGATTTTTCGAGTTTTTTCCGGACGCGCGACCGGCCTACTGGGCCTGGGTCGGGATGGGATAGACGCTGATCTGCTTGCGGGTCTTGTCCTTGTGTTCGAAAGCCACCACGCCGTCGATCAGGGCGAACAGGGTGTAGTCCTTGCCCATGC
>JACIYN010000097.1 GCA_014359885.1 Desulfacinum sp. | reverse complement strand
GGAACGGAGGGCGGATTCGATTTGAGGGTTGATGAAGTTGATGCATTCGCAATGATTGTTAATCAAATGCACCAATAAAGGGTGGCCGGGTATGGACGCAAAAAATGCAAAATCCGATTTTCCCTGTTTTCCCGCCGCCCCCGGGACACTAACGATCGGCAAACGTACCAGTCCCAAGGCTTTGAGTACACAGACCGTGATTGTTGCTTCTCCCAGAAATCGGGCGTAGATCACGTCATAACGTCTCTGGTTTGCCAAAAGGAACCGGGCCAACGAAAAAAAGTAAGTTAGGCCGCGTACTCCCCGCCCTAGCCGATAGACTACCTTCAGCCTGTGCAACCGGATATTTTCCCGAACACCATTCCGTAGGCGGTGCCCCGCAATTTCGACTCGATGCCCCATTTGCGTCCAGATTTTCGCCAGACGCCAGGCTTGTATTTCGGCTCCGCCGATAACATGCGGAGGGACATCAGATAAGATCAAGATGTTCACGTTTTCAAACCTTCCTCGCGCAAAGCACGATGTCGCCCTGATAGGTTTTGAATAGATAGGCGATCAGCTCCAACGGCCAGTAGTGCAGCTTCCATTTGGGCCCGGTGAAATTCTCAACGAAAACGCTCTCTCCCGAGCGCCCCCGGCGAAGAGCCTCTGAGGTGCGCCAATGGGATTGCATGTGGGTACCACGCGGCAGATATCTGATGGCTCCAAAACCTTCTTCCTGGAGAAGGCCTTTCAGGGAGCTGGCATTGAACAGGATTAGGTGCTGGGGTGCGCAAATGTCGAGCCAGTGTTGACGAAAATGTAGATGAACCAAGGAACTTGTATTGGGTGTTGCTAACCACAGCTTGCCTGATGATTTTAGAAGCTTTCGGATCTCACGGAGCAGGTGGCGGGGTTCATGCACATGTTCTAAAACGTGGGATAGAGTGACCACATCGAAACTTTCTCGTGGCAAGCCTTGAGAAGCCAAGTCTCCAAGCAAGGTATTGAGGCCCCTTGATCTACTGGTTGCCACCGCTTTCGGGTCGAGGTCTATTCCGGTAACTTCCCACCCGGCGGTTTTGGCTCTGGCCATGAAATCGCCATTACCGCAGCCAACGTCCAAAAGGCGGCTTCTCTCTGGGGAGGGCTGCGGGAGGTGCCGTGCCATATAATCCCATTCCAGGCGGAGCCACGGCGGAACCAGATACATCAACCAACGTCCCGCGGCGAGAGTGGGACTATTGAGGTGGCCGAATTTCCATTTCAGATAGTCGTTGCGCATACCCAGGGCCACTCTATCCAAGCGATGCTTGCGCGGCCGTTCCTCCAAAACGGAATGGGTAAAATAACTTCGATAAGCACGTTCGATTGTTTCCGGGGTTGGTCGGGGATCCACATATAACACGCTGCAGTTGTTGCATTCGTGGTAATCCCACACATTGCTTGTTTGTGCCACTCGATCCGGAATATCTTTATATTTTAAAAACCGATGAGGCGAGGAGCATACCGGACATTTACCCAAGAACTCTGTTTCGTTTTCTTGCCATGTCAATGAGGACATTTATCCGCTCCTGCTGGTTAAATTTTTTCTCCCGATTCTTGTCCGGATTTTAAGAATCAAAGCAAGCATGCTTAAGGCCATCCCGGTTTCCGCCGCATACGTTGCCAGGGCCGCACCTTGCCAACCCCATAAGGGTATCCAATAACAATTGAGCAGGATGTTCAGTCCTCCGCCCATGACGACGGCACCCGTGGCTAGGCGTTGTCGACCGCTTGATGCCAAAGTGTATTGCATGAGCAGACGCGGTGCGGTGGCAAGGGGTAACCAGGCCAGCCACCGCGTAGTTGAGACGGTTTGAAAATAATCGCTCCCGAGGAGCCCGGTCAGCCAATGGGCACCCAGAAAAAGTGCAAAACCCGCGATCAATGCGTAACCCAGCGCCCATGGCGCAAGCGGAAGCACTGCACGCCACGTGCCTTGCAGACCTGTTATTCCTATGCGGAAAAGTCTGGGGGCTGCGGCATTGAGGAGGGCATGGAGTGGCAGAAAGGCCATACTGGAGAATCGATAACCGGCGGCATAACTGCCTGCGTGGGTAAGACAATCCATGCGGGCGAGCATGAACTTGTCCGCATCTCCATACAAGTTTTCGCCGAGGCCCCAGATGCTAAAAGGTACGCCGTCGAAAAACCATTCTTGCAGCAATGGTCGGGCCGGCATCCTGGGTCTACCCATATCCCGGTGGATCAGCCTCAGGGCATACATTGCCGCAACAAGACTCGCCGCAGCGTAACAATAGGACCAGACGACTAGAGGGTTTTCTGTAGGGGGTTGGGTAGTCCTCCACAAGAGAAATCCAACCGCCGCCAGCAGTCGGAACAGCACGGGGGTCGTTTGCAGTCGGGCCGCCCTTCCCATGCGCTGAAAGCCTCGGTAGGCATATGATGCTGCATTGGCCGTTGTGCCAAAGATCAATTCGGCCAAACCCACGGCGATCACAGCCGAGTAGGGAACAGAAGGAATGGGTAGTATCCAAGCGAGAACCAGATAGAGAACCAACAAGAGGGGCATGCTGAGTCCAAGCATGGCAAGGGTGGCTCCCCATGCCTGTGGGAAGCTGGACGAGTCTCTGGCCACGTCTCTCACGACTAATACATGGCCACCGAAGCCCACAAAGCAACTGATGAAGCAGGCTAGAGCAATCAAGGCAGTGAAGGCACCATAATCCTCCACTCCCAATATTCTGGCGACAATGATAAAGATGAGTGCCTGCCCCAGCGCGCGCAAACCGAGTCCAAGTCCCATTCTTACAGTATCGCGCGCCAGTCTTCCGGGTTGCCACATGGTTCTATCGGTCCTCTTGTCCCTGAAGGCACTCGAGGTAAATTGACAGGAAAGCATGTATCATGGAGTTCAAAGAAAATAGCTGCTCAGCTCTTTTTCGAGCTTGCTGAGCCATGGTCTGCCACATTGCGGGTGACGAAGACAATTGCCGGATGGCCATGATAAATGCCTCTATGTTGTCTACCGGGCAGAAAATCCCCGACGATCCATTCTCCACTACTTCCACCAGCGAGGAAATCTGGGAGGCGATGACCGGCAATCCGCATGCCATAGCCTCAATGGCTGTCAAGGGCAGTCCTTCGGAGCGGCTAGGGAAGATCAATACATCGGAGTTGCGGTAGGCTTCTACCAGGGCCTGGGTGTCAAGCCTTCCCATGTTCGTTGAATTCGATGGTAGTAAATACCGCCCATGTGCTCCCGCTCGATCCGCCGTGTACAGGAGTTGAAAGTCCGACCCCAGTTTTTCCAGGATAGGCCCGAGCAGGTCCACGCCTTTGCGCTTCACCCAGTTGCCCACATAGAGCAGGCGGAAGGGGTGGTGAGGCTCGCGCTCGGGGCCGGGGGTGAAGGTGTGCTCCACATCGATGCCGTTATAGATGACGGTCACGTCCGTGCGTCCGAAGAGTTGCCTCACCTCAGCCGCCACATGCTGGCTGACGGCCGTAACGACAGCTGCACGTCTCAAGTTCTGTGCCTCTATGGGCCGGATCCAGAATCGGTGATAGATTTTTTGCGGTAGGGTTTTGTACGGCATAAAGTCCGGGGCGTGGACGCTGTGGTGCACCGTCACCACGGAAGGGAGATTCCTGGGCACAAAGCGGGGATGCAGCCAGGAATTGATGTGGACGACGTTGGCCCAAGCGGGCGGCTTCGGTACGGGCACCGTCCACGGGGCGTACTCGGCGCGAAGCGGAAGCCAGGTGATTTCCGCGCGGATGCCCCGGCGGCGCAACCCTTCCACAAGGCGCTCCGTGAAGACATCCGTGCCGCTGCCGGCGCGGATCGTCGGGAACCAGACGGCGGGTTGCGAAACATTCTTTCTTGTCATTCCCAGGCCTCGTGTGGAATCCATGCTGGAAGCCTTCCGCCTATTGTATCGGTGCCCGGCTGCGAACGAATGTTCTAATTTCAGGCGGGCCCTGCCAAGCGGTTGAGAAGCCGTTTGTACTTTTCGCCGATTTCATTCCAGTCAAAATGACGGCGAGCCCATTCCCTTCCACGGTCTGAGAGATTTTTCAAGAGGCCCGGATCGGTTAGAGCCTTGCAGATTGCGTCGGCCAGCAAAGTGCTTTGCTCCGGCGCAGTCAGAAGGCCCGTTTTCCCGTGGCGGATGACGTCCCGGATGCCGGGAAGGTCGGAGGCGATGACGGGGCAGCCGCAGCCCATGGCTTCCACGATGACGAGCCCCAGGCCTTCCTGGTCGCCGCTTCGGGCGACTACCGACGGCACCACGGTGACCGAGGCGGCACGATAGAAGTGGGGAAGATCCCCATGGGCCACCGGTCCGAAAAAGGTGATGGTGCCGGGCCGAGCTGGCAAATCCGAAGGGGCAACGGTCTCGGGAGTCGACCCGTGGGAGTGGACAGGAGCAACGGAAGCCGCGAGCCTTTTCAGCAAAGGTTCTTCGGGCCCGGACCCCACGATCCAGAGTTCCGCATGGGGGATTCGACGGCGAATGTGCCCGAAGGCCTCAATGAGATAGCGGACCCCTTTCTTCTCCACCAGCCTTCCCACGAAAAGAAGGGTCGCCCGGCGGCGCGGTGCTTGGGGATCCGGCGTAAAGAGCCCGGTGAGATCCGTTCCCATGGGAATCACGTGGCACGGAGTCCTGGTTCCAGTCGCTCGGACTTTTTCGGCCATGGCGCGGCTCACCACCGTGACGGCGGCGGAACGCCCAAGGACCCACCGCCGAAGGGTGTCAAAAAGGTGACCTCCAAGGCCGAAGAGGTCTCCGCCGTGGCTGGTGCAGAGGATGGGCACTTTGGGGCGCCGTCCCACTTGGGCCAGCACGGCGCACAACCCTTGGGGGATGATCCAGTGGGCGTGAACGGCATGAAAGGACGCCTCTTTTGTCAGTCGGCGGATCAAGAGAACTTGAGCCGCCAGGAAAAAGGGAACTTGCAAGAGCACCCAGGGCCTTCTCTTGATCTTTTCCAGAATGCCTCCTTCGTAGGCGAGACATTCCAGGCGCCCGGGAAAATACCGGAACCGGTGAACCGTCATGCCGTCCATCCGCTCCCAGCGCTCCGCCCCGGGGGCGTGAGGCGCGACCACATGCACCTCGAAGCTTTCGGTCAAATGCCGGGAAAGATCGTAGACAAACCGCGGTTCCCGGTCCCCCGCCCACCGCGGAAAGGTGGAGGTCAGCACCAGAAGACGCGGCTTTTCGGCAAATCGGTTTCGGCTTCCGCCCGTCATGGAATCCTATTCCAAAATCGGTGATGCGATTCCCCCTTTAGGGGCGGTTGGCGAACCGCCCCAGAAGGTTTCGTCCCTGCACATATGGTGAAAGATCCCGCAGGGGCGTGCTGCCTCGTTGTGGGAGCGCCGCAAGGCCCGATACTCTTTGAGTGACCGCACGTTCCTTGGTTGCCGGATACGCCCGCGGCCCGCGTCCCTTCTAGAGAGGTTTATCCAGAGGCAGCGCACTCCTGCGGGGAATCGCGACCGCGGTTTATCCATTTTGAGCAAAGTCCGAGCCATAGCAGCGTGTCGGTGGAGGATTTTTCGTCCCACACTTGGGTTCATCTTGCGCATCCCCGCTTCGGGTTTGTGGCCGATCCATAACCGGCGAGGTTATGGCTGATCCCGGATACGGTGGGTGGACGGCTAAAGGGCTTCGTCCAATCGATCGGGGTGGTTGCGGAGCCGGTCCTTGAGGCTTGCCAGGACCCGTTCCACGTCCTCCAGGTGAACCGTGCAGATCTGGTACAGTTCATCATGGGTCACTACATGGTAGAAGTGAACCAGTCGGTTTCGATAACCCGCCAGCGTCTGGAGAAGATTGGATTCGGGCGGCGGAAGGATACCCCGCGTTTCCAATTGCCGGGCGATTTCCTTGTCCTCACTGGTTCCCACGGCGAAGTGTTTGGCCAGGATATGCTGGCCCAGGTCCAGGAGGGCCTCCAACGCTCGGCGAAGGCACGATTCGGCGGCCCACAGGTTTCTTCTGTCAGCGAAAAAGGCCTCCCGGGATTCCAGGGGAAGGAGACGGATTTCGGCCATCATCTCTTGGATCCCATGGATGCGATCGGCGACGATGCGCCGCGAGAGGGTCCCCTCGGTCATGGGTCGGAATCCAGGATGAGGGCCATTCGTTCCCGTTCCAAGTGGGCGCAGTCGCCCGCCCGGCGAAGAATGTAGAGATCGTATTCGTCGGCCGCATACGCGTCCGCGGCGTAGAGTCTCTCGCCCCGGATGATGTTGGCAGCGAGAAAGGGATCCGCTTCGGGAAGAAGCACCAGATCCACCCGGGAGACGCCGAAGAGGTCTTCCAGCGCCATGGCCAGCTCCACCTTTCGGCGAACCGGGAAGGACGCTCCCTGCCCGGGTTTGACTCCCACATCCAGGTCCGATGGCCCGGGTGTGAGCGCCTTTCGCCTTCCGTGGAGCCATTCCAGGGCCTCCCGGCCGCGGCTTCCAAAGGCGTAGAGGATCTTCACGTCAAAGGACCGGCACAGACCCGCCAAGGCCTCGACCCGGTCCCCCGTCGCTTCCGTGTGGTGCGGCGGCGAAGTCTTTTCGGACAAACTTCCGGTTGAAGGTCGGCTCATGGGGGCCTCGCGGCGGCGGTCGTTGGGGTATTGGGTTTCCGCCTCTTACAAAAGTCCCAAGGATCGAAAAGGTCCGGAGCACGGCTTCCAGGCGGATGAGCCGGTCCCGGTCTTTCCGGGTGCGTCCGGCCTTCCGGGCCCCGGCCGAAACCGGCGAGGACGCCATCAGCACAATGAGAAGAAAGGGGATAAGGAAAAGACGCATCCTTGGGCTCCTTCGCTTTCACGTTTCATTCATAGCCAAACCGCGCCGTTTGCGCAACGGGGTATGCCGTGTTGGGCGGACGCGGTGCGTTCGACCATGGCATGCGATGTGCATAAGGTGTGCATAAGGCTAGAGGCCGCGACTTAGGGGAGTACGGCTGTGCGAAATCCGAGATGGTTGGAGGTGGGGCACCCGTCAGCACTGAATGGGGCATCCGGAAGCTGTTAGACGTACCTGTCAGGATAATCTTCTCAACTGAAGGCAAATCCTATGAAATCAGGTGGCGAGCGGGTCAGCATCATCATCCCTGTTTTCAACAAGTGCGAATATACGAAGCAGTGTATCGGGTCCCTGTACGAGAAAACCTCTTACCCTCATTACGAAGTCATTGTCGTCGATAACAATTCCACCGACGAAACGCCTGCATTTCTCGTTTGGGCTCAGGGCGAATACGGCATCCGGGTGATTCGAAATGACCGCAATCTGGGTTTTGCCAAGGCGTGCAATCAGGCGGCCGCGGTGGCGCAAGGGTCACTGCTGCTTTTTCTCAACAATGATACCATTGCCTATCCTGGGTGGCTTGAGGCCTTGCTCGACGTTTTGAGACGGGAGCCCGGGGTCGGCATCGTGGGGTCCAAGCTTCTTTATCCCGACGGGACGATTCAGCATGCCGGTATGGTGATCGCCGATGCTCCGGCGCCGCTCTCTCCCGGGCATGTACACCGGGGGCGGCCGCAGGATTTTCCCCCGGCCAACGTCCAAAGGGATTTCCAAGCTGTGACCGGGGCCTGCATACTTGTGCGAAGAGATGTTTTTGAACAGGTGGGAGGTTTCGACGAGGTCTATGTGAACGACTGTGAAGACGTGGATTTATGCTTCAAGGTCAGACAAAAGGGATGGCGCGTCGTGTACACTCCAAAGAGTGTTCTGATTCACTTTGAAGCGGTCAGCGACGGGCGTTTTGATCGTTCGGGGGAGAACCTGATCCTGCTCAACCGCCGATGGGCCGGCGTGGTGGAGCCGGACTACCATTGGAGGCTCCCAAAGGTATCCATCGTCTTGCTCAACTACAACGGGACTCGTGACACCATCGAATGCCTGAAATCCCTGTACGGATGGGCCGAAACCGAAGGGCCACGTCCCGAAAACGGCCTCTATTACAGACCGTTTCAGGTCGTTATCGTGGATAACGCATCGGAGCCGATGGCGTTGGAAGAGTTGCGGGCATGGCTGCATGCCAGCGGTTTGCCATATGAAATATCGAAACCGGGGGCCGGAGAAAATGGAACGAGGCCGTTCCGCCAGGGGATTGTCCTGCTTGAGAGCGGTGAAAACCTAGGTTTTTCTGGGGGATGCAACGTCGGAATTGCGCGCGCTTTATCGTCCAGAGCGGATTATGTGTGGATTCTCAACAACGACACCAGGGTTCATCCGCTGGCTTTGTGGAAAAGCGTGGAGTTCTTGATGCACGCTCGGAAATCGGGCGTGCGTGTTGGGGCCGTGGGTTCCAAGCTCTGCGACTACCACAATCCCGATCGGGTACAGTTCGACGGCGACCGGGTTTGGTACGGAGGCAAGCCGATGCCACAAGGGCCGGACACGGAAAAGATCGGATTCAAGACCTATGTTTCCGGTGCCAGTGTCTTGTTGGCGAGGAAGGCGCTTGAGGAGTGCGGGGGGTTTGACGAGGCGTTTTTCCTCTATTTCGAGGACAACGACCTCTGTCTGAGATTCCACAATTTGGGATGGCGGGTGGCCTTCCACCCCAGGTCCATCGTTTATCACAAGGGTGGGGCTTCCATCGGAGACTGGATCGGTTCGCCTTTGAGCATCTATTACGCGACAAGGAATTTCCTTCTTTTCCAGTCGAAACATGGGTCGGTGGACTTGGACGTCTTCCGGCGGCTCCGGGCCATCGTTTGGTCTTGCATGCCAAAGGATAGGGCCAGCGTCCGGGCCTTTCTCAAGGGGGTTGAGGATTTTTCATCGCTCCGGTTCGGCGGAATCGCCCCCGAAGTGATCCTGGAAGGATGGGGTGTGGAGAGCAAAGTGCACCGAGACGGCATACCCCATCGAGTCCTACATCGATTGGAAGAGATGTTGGCGAAAGATCCCAACGCCCTGCATGCCCTGGAAACCCTGTTCCAGTTGGCGCTTGCGGCGTACGGAAAAATCACTGCAACGGGCCGACGGGCGTGTCACATTCATCCATAGGCGTCAGTTAACGTTCCACCTGAATACGTTAAAGAAGATCTCCTGAATCCGTGAATGGGAAAGCGACAGAGTGACGGTGGAGCATCCGAAATCCATTTGGCGGCTAGTTGACGCCCGGTTTCAGTCCTTCAGACACCCTCCGGGCCTTCAGATGCCGCAAAAACCGCTTGCGATGGCGATGTTCTATGTGTCTCGAAACATAGGTATCCCTTTAAAGCTCCGTAGTCAGCCGGCTTACAGACTCTTGGACCAGCCCTGGCTATGCCGGACAGAACCTGAGATACAGACTGCGAAAAGCATGAAAGGTCGGACCGTGCCTTCCGAATTGAAGCTTCAACCGGCGGCCTGTTCGGATCACTCCCGCCGCCAGGTACATCAGCTCCTGGATCACCGTCCGGACTCGTCTGCGCTTCGCCGGGTGGCGAACCGGCGAAAACCTCCCCAAAAGTCCGTTTTGTCCCAGAATGCGAAGGATGTTATAGGCAAATCCCCCGAGAGTCAGCACCAAGGCATTGGTGGCGAACTTTCCGGAGGGCAATCGTTCCAAGTCCAGATCGGATTTGATCTCGCTGTGAAACTGTTCGCTCAGGCCCCGCTTTTCATACAAGGCGATCACTTGATCTTCCTCAAGGGAAAGGGACGTCCACCAGCCCTCCAATTCCAAGCGGGGCCGGATCAGCATTTGCCCTTTGGCGTCCGATATCCTCTCCGTTACCCGGATCACCAGCCGAAATCGATGGGTCTTGCCCCCGTAGCGCCGAGTGTCGGAGTGACAACCGAAAATTGACCATCTGTGATAACCCAATTTTGACCACCCTGAGCCATGCGTCATTGAGGATGAGAAGGGGCGAATCATCCTGCCTTCCACCCGTGTGTGAACTGCCGGAGA
>JACIYN010000096.1 GCA_014359885.1 Desulfacinum sp. | reverse complement strand
AACGGATCGAAAACCGAACTCCTTCCACAGAAAGAAGGCCCAATCAGGTTGCACCCCGCCACATAAAAAGTGTTCTCAATGGCGCGCGCCCGAAGAAGGGTCAACCAGTGATCTTCCTTCATGGGACCTTGATACCAGGCCGATAACACAAGAGCAAGGTCGGCACCGCTCTCGGCCAGGTGGCGAAAAATTTCGGGGAATCGAAGGTCGTAGCAGATTGCGACCCCCACGCTGAAACCGCCGATTGACACCACAGGCGGAAGCCCGTCGCCGGGAAACATGGTGTCGGATTCGCGAACACTTAAGGCATCGAAGAGATGAATCTTTCTGTAACGGGCAATCAACTCGCCGTCGGCATTCAAAACGACCGCCGTATTGAAAGCCCGATTCGGGTCCGGTGACCGCTCCCACAGACCGGAGGCTATGGCGATCCGGTACCTCTGGGCGATAACGGCAAGCCCGCCCAGGAAATCAACCGATTGGTCCTGTACGTACTGTATCGGGGGGCGCTCCGTCCCCGGAAGCCCCATGAACATTTCGGGAAAGGCAATGAGCCGTGCTCCGCACCCCGCCGCCGTTTGGGCGTAGCGGTCAGCTGTTTCGAGATTCCTCCGGGGATCCTCGCTTCCCTTCACTTGGGCCAGCGCGATGGTCAGGGTCGCATCCATGGAAAATTTCGCCTCCATCTTCGAGTGCTTCTTTTCTAATATATCAGAAATATACTTGACCCATATCACAGGCTCCGCTATGGTGCCAAGCTAGAATCGTCAATCCCGGAAACCGTAAGAAAGAGGGGCTTGAATGACTCCCGCAGAACTCAGAAAGCAATGCGAAAATGGATCTTTCGACAGGCCCACCGCCGGATATTGTGACGGCTACGTTCAGGCCAACCTGGTGGCCCTTCCGGAACGCTACGCAGCGGACTTCGAGACCTTCTGCCGGAGAAACCCCAAACCCTGTCCCCTCCTCGAGGTCGTCGGCCCTGGAACTTCACTGACATCCCGATTGGCTCGCGGAGCGGATCTCGTCAACACCCTTCCCCGGTACCGCATCTGGATCGACGGGGAATGCCGTCACGAAGTCAAGGAGATCAGCGCCTTCTATCGCGAAGACCTGGTCTTTTTTTTGCTGGGGTGCAGCTTTTCCTTTGAAGAAGCCCTTATGAAAGCCGGCATTCGGCTACGCCATGTAGAACAGAAGAAAAACGTCTCCATGTACCGAACGCACATCCCGTTGGAGCCGAGTGGTCCCTTTCGGGGCGAAATGGTGGTGAGCATGCGCCCCATCCACTGGAGCCGTGTCGCCGACGCCTGCATCATCACAGGCCGCTACCCGGACGTTCACGGAGCTCCGGTGCATGTGGGCGATCCGAACATAATCGGCATCAGGGACATCTCAAGACCAGAATACGGCGATCCCGTGGAGATACTTCCAGACGAAGTGCCCGTGTTCTGGGCTTGCGGGGTCACTCCGCAAAACGTTCTGCTTCAGGCCAAGTTACCCTTTGCAATCACCCATGCGCCGGGACACATGTTTGTCGGAGATTTGAAAAACGAGGAGTTCGCGCGTGGCTGTTGCATGTAGGTCCCAGGACCTCGGAAGGACCGGAATCATGAAGGCGCCACCGAAATTGCTTCGCGAAAAGGCCTACACTCTCCTTAAACGCAAAATCGTCACCCTCGAATATCCCGTTGGCTCCCAGCTGATGGAGCAAGAGATTTGCGAGGAGCTGGGCATCGGACGGACGCCCGTGCGTGAGGCCCTGCAACGGTTGGCCGCCGAAAAGTTGGTCACGATCATTCCGAGACGCGGGATCTTCGTAAGCGACATAAACTTTTGGGAGTTTCAAAGACTTGTCGAAGCCAGGCTGATGATCGACATCTTTTGCGCGCGCACCGCCGCTTCCATTGCGAGCTCCGGACAGATCCGTTCCCTCAAAGACCTTCTGGTGACCGCCCAACAATGGGCGGCCGAGCGCAGAATTCCGGAATTGTTGGAAACCGACCGGTGCTTTCACCTACAGATCGTTGCTGTTCTCGAAAACCCCTTTATCAGCGAGGCGGCCGAAAAGATTTACGACCAGATGTTTCGTACATGGTTTCTCTCTTTCTCTCGAAGAACGCGGGAAGAAGTTCTCGAGACGCTGAACGAACATCTTCTTATCGTTGAAGCTCTGGAAGAACGACAACCCGATGCGGCAGAGCAGGCGGTTCGCCGTCACATCGAAAATTACCGCAGGAAGCTCATCCAGGAAGATTCGGCTGGTCGCAATAAGGGATGTGTGGCAGGTCAGGTGAACACTTAACCGGCAACCAAGGAGGTAGCGCAATGCAGAGAAAGAAAATTGTTGGGGTCGTCGGCATCTTGGCGCTTTTCATGTTTTCGGCTTTTTCGCCAGCCCATTCAGAAACCAGGGAACTTCGTGTCGTTGGAAGCTGGAACAGCCTCACCATGTACAAGAACTTCGAAATGCCTTTCTGGACCGAAGTGGTGCCTGCCGAACTCGGCCTGAAAACCAGCATGACATCTCTCAGCCAAATAACCCTCAAAGGCCCTGCGGTGCTTCGCCAAATGAGCATGGGCGTGTTTGACGCAGTCCATACGGTCGTCGATTACGTGGTGGATGATTCACCGGCGCTCGCCGGTCTCGATCTACCGGCACTCGCCACGGACATCGCTGATGCGCGCAAAGTGGTCGAGGCCTACCGTCCGGTATTGGAAGAATACCTCGCCAAGGATTTCGACGCGAAGCTCCTGAGCGTCGCCCCCTACCCTGCACAGGTCATTTTCTGCAGAGATCGCATAAACGGCTTGGCGGACCTGAAGGGAAAAAAGATCCGCGCCAGCGGCTGGACCACGTCCGAGTTTGTCAACGCCGTGGGGGCGACCGGTGTGACCCTCTCCTTCAGTGAGGTTCCTCAAGCTTTGCAGCGAGGCGTTGTCGATTGCGCCGTAACCGGAAGCCTTTCGGGCTACTCGGCGGGCTGGGGCGAAGTTTCCAATTTCGTTTACCCACTTCCCATTGGCGGCTGGGACTACGTGATCGGAACCATGAGCCAAGCTACTTGGAATTCGCTGAGCCCTGACCAGCAGGCTGAGCTGCAAATCCTCATCAAGGAAAAGCTGGAAGAACCGGCATGGGAGGCCACCAAGAAAGAGACCCAAGAGGGCCTTGATTGCCTTAGTGGCGGCGAGTGTCCCCACGGCACGCCGAACAAGTTGGAGCTGGTTCCCATTTCCGAAGGGGATCGGGAACTGGCCAAGAAGTTGCTCGTGGAGGCCGTCCTTCCTGCCTGGGCCAAGAAGGTGGATTCCACCGCAGTGAGCAAATGGAATGAGACCATCGGTCAGGTGGTAGGATTCAAAATCGAATAGGAACTAAGCCTTTTTCGCCGATGCCCGGCGGCGGGGCTTGATAGTGGCCTCTGCTCTGGGCGTCGGCGATCCCCTTTTCGCAGTCCGATGCGAAACGGATGTCCACCTAGCCCATCGCAACGTTCACGACGTTGCCCATGAGGGAAACCCGATGAATCGCCTCCTAGTCATAAGCGAGAAGATCGCCACGGGCGCAGCATGGATCAGTGGAATTCTCCTGCTGGCGACGGCGTTCCTCATTGCAGTGGAAGTGACGCTCCGGAAAGGCTTTGCCATTTCCATGGGCGGCGCCGACGAAATATCCAGCTACACTCTGGCCATCTGCTGCAGCTGGACCTTGGGGTTCGCGCTTTTGAAGAAGGGGCACATACGGATCGACGTTCTCTATGTTCGCCTCCCCCGCCCCTTGCAACACGCTCTGGACTTGGCTTCGCTGGGCCTTTTTCTCTTCATCATGGTCGTTTTGAGCCATTACTCTTATAAGGTGGTTAAGACCTCTTTCTTGAAAAATTCCATAGCCAATACGCCCCTCGCAACACCCTTGTGGATTCCCCAGGGACTTTGGTTTGCCGGGCTTATTCTTTTCACGCTCATTATCTTGGTCCTGTTCGTTGTCACGCTTTCGGCCCTCCTTCGTGGGGATAGCGATCTCGCCCGGAAATTGTACGGAGCCTCCACGCTTGATGAAGAAATAGAAGACGAAAGCAGAGCAACCCGCGCTTCGATGGGTGGAGACATCTCATGATTACCACGATCCTTGTCTTTCTGCTTGGCCTCTTGTTGTTGAGCATCCCGGTTGCTGCAGCTTTAGCCGCTCTGGGCCTCCTTGTCGGACAGATTTTCTCGCCGTTTCCCCTTTACAGGGCCATGGGTGAGATTGCATGGACGGCGAGCACCGACTTTATTCTGTTCGCCATTCCATTGTTTGTGCTTTTGGGAGAGATCCTCCTTCAAGCGGGCATCGCGGCCCGCACGTATCGAGCCCTGGACTTG
This sequence comes from Desulfacinum sp., assembly GCA_014359885.1. Lineage (GTDB taxonomy): Bacteria > Desulfobacterota > Syntrophobacteria > Syntrophobacterales > DSM-9756 > Desulfacinum. The sequence continues at coordinate 9,889 of JACIYN010000096.1, read as the reverse complement.
TGGCTCTCTTGGCTCCCCGGCGGGCTCATGCACGCCAATATCGGCACATCCGCCATGTTTGCCGCGACGAGCGGATCGAGCGTGGCAACGGCAGCCACCATTACCACGGTAGCTCTCCCCCAGGCCCGCCGGTATGGATACCCGGAAGGACTCTTTGCCGGCTCCATCGCGGCAGGCGGTACCCTCGGTATTCTCATCCCTCCATCGATCAATCTTATCGTCTACGGGTTTCTGACCAACACCTCCATCCCGCAACTGTTTATCGCCGGGATCGTCCCAGGTCTCATCCTCGCTCTTCTCTTCATGACCTGCATTCTCATCGCCTGCTCCATAAACCCCAAACTCGGTGGCTCACGCCGATCCGCGCGTTGGTCTGAACGCATAGCGAGCCTCAAAGACCTCTTGCCCGTTCTTTTCATCTTCCTCGTGGTCATCGGCTCCATTTATGCCGGCTGGGCGACTCCCACGGAATCGGCGGCTCTGGGGGTCATCGCTGCTCTTCTCCTTGCGTTTCGTTACCGGGCGGTTTCACTCGGGTTTTTCAAGCGCGTATTTGAAGGAACCATGCGCACAACGGCCATGATCATGCTGATCCTCATCGCCGCCAACTTCCTCAACTTCATCCTGGACTCCATAGGGCTCGCCGAGACGCTTCGGCAATTTGTCAACAATCTCGGCCTCTCGCCCTTCAAAACTCTTTTGGTCATCATCGCCTTGTACCTGGTGCTTGGCCTCTTCGTGGAAACCCTTTCGCTCATGGTCATCACCGTTCCCATTGTGACGCCGGTCATCACGGGAGCTGGCTACGATCCCGTGTGGTTCGGCGTCCTGCTGATTCTTTTGATCGAGATGGCGCTCATCACTCCCCCTGTGGGGCTCAACCTCTACGTCGTGCAAGGCGTCCGGCGTAGCGGTTCCATCAGCGATGTAATGATCGGAGCCTTTCCATTTGTCTTGATGATCCTGGTTATGATCGGAGTCTTGGTCGCTTTCCCGGGCCTGGCGCTCCACTTCGCCCGCACAGTCGGCTGACGGTCCGTCGCCGCTTTCTCCAACGGCGATTCAGAGCCGTGCTCACCCAACAAGGGAGGAAACCTAGCATGACTCACAAATCCCTGCGCCTGGAACTGGAAACTCTTCGCGGAAAAGAAGCCCTTTCCCTGGACATTTCGAGGCTCGTCGTCGCCGGTTGGGTAGGTAAAGACAAAGCCCGCCTTCAGGAGCACATCGAGGAACTGGGTAAGCTCGGCGTCCCGGCACCTTCCCGAACCCCCACCTACATGAACCTCTCTGCCATGCTGCTCACCACCGGCGAAACCATCGACGTGATCGGCGGAATGGCTTCAGGCGAGGTGGAGTGCGTCCTCTTTCGAAAAAAGGATCGAATCTTTGTGGGAGTCGGCTCTGACCATACGGACCGTGACTTCGAAAAATACGGCATTCCGGCATCGAAGCAGATGTGCGCCAAGCCCGTGGCGCCGGGTGTCTGGGATCTCGAAGATGTACGCAATCACTTGGATCGGATCATTCTGAGGTCGTGGATGACCTGTGAAGGCAATCGACGGCTCTATCAGGAAGGAACGCTGGGCGACAACCTGGGTGTCTTGGAAATCCTCGAGGGGATCCCCACGGGTGACGGCCTTGGCCTCGATTCCCTGTGCCTTTTTTGCGGGACTTTTCCGGCCCTCGAAGGCATCGTTTATGGTGAACTCTTCGAGTTCGAGATGGAAGACCCTGTTCTCGGCCGATCAATCCGGCACGCCTACCGGCAGCGGGTGCTTCCGCAATACATTTGATACGAAGAGCTATACTTTCGGCACTTTGCAGGGACTCCGGAGGCGCCAATCACCATATGTAAGGGCAGCCAAAACCGCTTTCAACCACCGTTCATTCCGATTGATCGGAGTGGGAGGGGATAGCTATCGATTGAGACAAAAAGGACAAGGCTGATTTTTTCGTCCTAAGTGGGTCAAAATGGTTGTCCCCAAAAGGGTCAAAATAATTAGCCATTGACAGCATCGGTCTTTTGCCGATTTCCACACAAAACAGCAAAGAGCCGAAAATGAACCAAGTATACGATCGTACGGCAACCGATGGTTCCCCTATGCCACCAGGCTATCGCACGAAAAATCAGCGTACCCAGTATTCTTTTCAAGAAACCACATAGTTGAGTGGTTTACCAAGTCTAAGGCGATCGATGTTTTCCGCCACCTCCTTGGCGATGGAGTCGAGGGACAGGTCGGTAACACCGGCAATGTGCGGGGAGACGATCACATTGTAGCGAAAAAGAGGATCGTTCGGATCTATGGGTTCGCTCCAAAAGACATCGAGTCCGACCCCGGCGATCTGACGATTTTCGAGTGCCTCCAATAAAGCTAGGTAATCGACGACCGGCCCTCTTGAAACATTGATGAGGTAGGCGTTCGGCTTCATCAAACTGAATTCGCATTTGCCGATCAGGTTCTTCGTTTCCGCAGTGAGGGGAACGGCGAGAATAAGGAAATCCACCTCCTGTAAAAGCTTGTCGAGATCATCTGGACCGCCTAAAAAATCGACAAGTTCGTAAAGCTTCTCACATTCTCCGGGATGCCTTTTGAGCGCCAGGATTTGCATACCCAACGCCTTAAGCCGAAACGTGATGGCCTTGCCGAGATTACCCATGCCCACGATCCCGACTTTTTTGCCGAAGAGTGTTTTCCCGGTCGGTACTCCCAGTTTTCTCTCCGCAATATTTTTCAATTGGCTGGGAAAATCCCGGGCAAGAGCAAGCATCAGAAAAATAACCCACTCAGCCACCGATGCAGCGTTGCCGGTTTTATCGCTGGGAACGTTGGCAACGGAGATCCCCCTTTCTCTTGCCGCCGCCAGGTCTACGCCCTCAAGGCCAACCCCAAACTGCTGTATCAGGCGCAACCTGCCGCCTTTGTAAATGAGATCCCTGTCTAGTCTGGACATGAGGGGAATGGCGACATCCACCTGGTCGATAAGGGAATAGATCTGCTCTTTCGGGCAATAAAGTATGGTATCCTCGGGAAGGTAGCGTTCCAGATTCTTTCGTGCATCTTCAAAGGCAGCATCACAGAACAGGATTTTCATCGTGTTTCATCTCCAGCAGAACTCTCGCATCCACGGCTACGCCGGCTCCGTCTTGATCACATAGAAGGATGGGGTTGATCTCTACTTCCCGAATCTCGGGGAAACGATCTATCAGCTGTGAAATGCGCACCAAGGCCTTGGCGACCAAGGCTGTGTCGGCCGGTTTCAGACCGCGATAAGATTCGAGCAAGACGGCACCGGAAAGATCGCTGATCATTTCCATAGCCTGGTTGCGGTCGACGGGCGCAAGACGTATGGAAACGTCCTTGAGCACCTCCACCCAGATCCCCCCCAACCCTGTGAGCACTACCGGACCGAAGGTGGCATCGCGTTTGGCACCCGCAATCATCTCCCGCATCCCGAAAATCATTTTCTGAACAAGGATTCCTTCTAGGTCATTGAACGATGAAATCAGTTCATCCCAAGCTCTTTTTAGAGCGGCCGAATCCTCAACGTTGACGACCACGCCGCCTCGATCGCTTTTATGGAGGAGAGATGCACCAACCGCTTTCAGCACCACCGGATAGCCCACTTGTTCGGCTGCTTCCCGCGCCCCCTCCAGGGATGTCGCAAGTTTCCATGGTGCTGTGGGAATTTGCAGGATTTCGAGAAGCTCAAGGGCATCGTGGGCCATGGGTTGCTGTCCTGATTCTTGACGAGACTTCAGCCACGCCGCTGCCTCGTCAAACCAGAGATGTTTATCTCCTTCTCCTACCACGAACAACGGCTCCTTCTGTCGTTTCGAATGATGCTCGTGCTGAATGGCCAACGCCTGAACGGCCTCACGAACATCAAAAAAGAAGGGGTAATCACCGTTCTTTTCTATCATTGTTCGTTGGTCGAACGGTATCTCAAGAACAACGGCAATGGGTTTTCGGTATTTATCGGCAAGCCGCCCCAACTCTCCCAGCAGTTTCCGAGTGGCATCTTGTTCTTCAGCCATATGCGACACATGGACGTGAACAATGCCGTCGATATCTGGTTGTTCCAAGACTTGTTCAACGATACCGAAGTAGACGTTCAGATCGTAAATATCTCCCAAGTCCAGGGGATTCCCAAGCTGGATCACACCTGCTCTGGCATGACGGCGAATCTCTTGGAGCACCTCTTTTCCTAACGGCGGAAAGCAAAAGCCGAACTCGCCACAGGCATCCGCCGCCACCACGGCGTGGCCGCCGGAACGGGAAAGCACGGCGAGGTTTTTCCCTTTAAGCTCCGGCATGGAGAAGGCTTTGGCTGCCTGGATCGCTTCTGATACCGAATTGACCCGGACAATGTTTGCGGCCCGTGTGAGATAGTCCACAACCCGGTCATCCGTGGCCAGGGCAGCCGTGTGTGACTGGGCAATCGTTCGGCTGACAGGCGAAGTGTTGGACTTATGAAGGATGATGGGCTTCGAGCTTTCGACAGCCAGTTGGACGAATTCTCGACCCCTTTTAAAATCTTCCAGATAAAAATAGATGATATTCGTTTTCGGGTCTTCCATGAGATATTTCAAGTAATCCACTTCGTCGAGGTTGAGTTTATTTCCAAGACTCACGAACTTTCCGAACCCCACGCCGGAGGTGTTCAACCTTTCGGCAAGGGAAAGCCCCATGCCGCCGCTTTGCGCCATGATTGCCACGTTCCCCGTACGATAAACGGAGGGCAAAACGATAAACGGGACTGAAAACCCCGTGGTGGTATCCATCACTCCCAGGCAATTGGGGCCGACGAAATGGACTCCATGGCGATTGGCCGCGTCAACGAGTTTTTTTTCCAATGCGATCCCGCCAGTACCCGATTCCCGAAAGCCCGCCGTCTGGATGACACCCCAACGAACGTTCCGGCTGCCGCACTGCGCCACGATTTCTGGAACAAATCGAGCCGGTGTCAGGATGACAGCCACGTCGACGGCGTCGGGAATCTCTGTAATGGCAGAATAGATACGGAATCCCTCTACCTCACCGCTTCGAGTCCCTACCGGATAGATTTTCCCCTGATAACCGAAATTCAAAAGATTCTTGATGATGTTCTTGCCGAGATTGTCTTTTGACGCCGAAACGCCTACAACCGCCACCGATCGTGGATTGAACAATGGATCCATGGAGCCCTCCATAAAAGTAATCCCGGCAAAGTCATTGCTGACGGGAAGATTATTCGCCAACTGGGGCAGAAGATTACGCCATCGTCAGGCCGCCGCTGACGCTAAGCGTCTGCCCGGTGATAAAGGCGGCATCGTCGGAAGCGAGAAACACGACGGCCGCAGCGATCTCATCTGGCTTTCCCATGCGCCGCAGGGGAATGATCTTTTCCATGGCGGGAAAAACCTTTTTGGCCAGTTCACTTTCCTGGATCATTCCTTCCACGAGAGGGGTCGGGGTCGGGCCGGGACAGACCACGTTGACGGTGATTTGATAGCGGGCCACTTCCCTGGCGATGGATTTGCTGAAGGCGATCACCGCTCCCTTGGCTCCAGCGTAGACGGCTTCTCCCGTACTTCCCACCCGGGCGGCGTCAGAAGCGATGCTGATGATTCTTCCTTGCTTTCTTTTCATCATCTCGGGCAGCACGGCGGAAACACAGTTGAGCACTCCCTTGTAATTGATGGCGATGATTTTGTCCCAGAGTTCCGGCGTGGTCTCAGTAAAGAGCTGCATCTTGTCCCAGCCTGCATTGTTGACCAGGATATCCACAGGGCCGAAGGTGTTCCTGGTTTGGCGCACCATGGCCTGCACTTGGTCAAGATCCGTCACGTCGACGGCAACAGCCTTGGCCCGCCCGCCGTCGCGAGTTATTTCCTTCACCGTTTGCTGTCCTTCTTCTTCCAGCATATCCGCCACAACCACCTGCGCCCCCTGGACGGCAAGTACCCGCGCAATCGCCTTGCCGATGCCACGTGCCGCTCCCGTCACAATGGCCACCTTGCCATTAAGTTCAAACATCATCACACCCCCTTTTCCGCTAACCCCATCATGTCGGATGTTGTTACGCCCTCTCCCGGCTCTTTATTGTTTCAATAAGCCTGACTTGCCCAAGAGATTTCGCCTCGGCGCCCGGCACATTTCCACCGTCAACTCATCCTCCAACACGTTTTTCTTCCAGCGAAACCGGCCCTCGTTCAGCCCATCGAACATGGTTCCCATTATTGCCGAATTCTAGATCGGCCGGTTCGGTTCGCATGCTTCAACGATGTGAAGACCGTGGGAGAGCAAAAAACCTTCGATAAGTAGCTGGGTCATTTCTTGGCCGCATTTTCGTAATGCCGCGTGAGCTATCGCCGCCCCGAGTTTGCCTTCGAGAAGGTTCTTCTTCATGTGGAGCCAACGGGTTCGATTCATAAATACCTTGAGTCTGCCGGTGACATTGCGGAAATACACGGGAGAGCCGCTAACGATGGCATCCGCGGATTGCAGTTTATCGGCCAGTTGCACCATGTCATCATCCTCGATGGAACATTGCGGCTTGCGCAAACACTGGTTGCACGATGTACAGTAATCGATCCGATAATCCACAGATTCCAGTAATTACGCCTTAACACCGCCCTTTTCAGTCCCCTCCAAAACAAGGTGCAGCATGGCAGCGGTGTTTTTCCCTTTCCGGTGACTACCGTTGATCGCAACAACTTTCATGATCTTTTCTCGCATCCTCAAAGATATTTTCTGAATTGCGGTTTCCGTTTCTCCTTGAAGGCCAGTATTCCTTCCCGTGATTCATCCGTTCCCCAAAACAAAGCGAGTCCTTCCATACCCTCTTCCATGGACTGGTAGGCCAGCTGGTAAAAGGCGTTGAGGCTTCTCTTAGCCATAGCTAATGCGGTGGGACTCATAACCAGAAGCTCATCGCACCACCTTTGCGTCTCTGGTACCAGGTCATCGTGGGCAACTACTTTGTTAACCCAGCCCAACTCTGCCGCTTCCCGCGCACTGTAGGTTCGGCACAGAAAGATGATCTCCTTGGCTCGTTTTTCACCAACCAGCAAAGGCATGATCTGGGTAGCTCCCATCAGCGGCACCGATCCGACGCGCGGCCCAGCCTGGCCGAATTTGGCCTTTTCTGATGCGATACTTAGATCGCAAGCAACGTTCAGTTCGTTTCCGCCTCCGATGCAATAGCCATTGACGGCGGCGATCACCGGCTTGGACAGGCTCCTGATGGTTACGATCATTTCCCTAAAAAGGTTCAAATAACCTCGCCGGTCATCAATCGGGGCGGTACCAAGGGCGTTTATCTCCTCCAGGTCGCCGCCGGCACAAAAGGCTCTGCCGGCTCCGGTAATCACTACTACCCCCACATCTTTTTCCGCTTCCGCTTCTTTAAGACGGGAAACCAGGGTCTTCATCATGGCCGTATTGATCGCGTTAAACAGTTTTTCTCTGTTAAGAGTGATCCATGCAACCCCGTCTCGGTATTCCATCAACACTACGTCAGACATGCTCGTTCTCCTTCTTTGGTGGCTTCGCTATGTTGCCTCTTAGACCAGATCGATCAGACAAGCCTGATCAACTCGGAACCCGTTCGAAAATGGCCGCAATGCCCAGCCCCCCGCCGCCGCAGATACATTCCAGGCCGTAGCGCACGCCGCGCCGGCGCATCTCGTGGAGCAGGGTCACCAGGACGCGCACGCCCGTGCAGGCGATGGGATGGCCGAGCGAAATGCCGCTGCCGTTCACGTTCACCCGGTCGTATCGATCCGGGCCGATCCCCATCTGCTTCAGGTCAGCCAACACCTGAGCCGCGAAGGCTTCCTGGACCTCGATGAGATCCATGGCCTCCAGGTCGAGCCCCGCCTGCTCCAGGGCCATGTTCACGGCCTTGGGCACCGCCTCGTAGGTGCGCCGGGGATCGCACCCCGCCACCGCGCAGGAGACGACGCGGGCCATGGGCCGAAGCCCCCACTCTTTCGCCGTGCGGGCGTCCATGAGCACCACCGCGGCGGCGCCGTCGTTTTCCGAAGAGGAATTGCCGGCCGTGCAGACGCCTCCCAGCACCGGCTTGAGCCGCGCCAGCTTCTCCGGGGTGGCGTCGGCACGGGGCGTTTCGTCCCGGTCCAGCACCACCGGCGGCCCCTTGGGACCCGGCACCTCCACGGGCACCACCTCCCGGGCGAACCGCCCCTGGTCCCAGGCGGCACAGGCTTTTCGGTGGCTCTCGGCGGCCCACGCATCGCACGCCTCCCGGCTGATGCCCTCTTCCCGGGCCGCGGTCTCCGCCCAACTCATCATGGACGGCAGGATGCCGTAGCGCTCTTCCGGCTGGGACATGACCCGGGCCCGCTGGATCCGGTCGTAGAAGGGAAGGCCCCAGATGGACAAATCCCCGTGACCCCGTGGCATGCCCTTCCGGCCTCCCACGCCCCACTTGATATGGCCGGGAAGGTAGAATTCGGCGTTGCTCATGCTTTCCACGCCGCCCGCCACCACCACCCGGGCGTCTCCTGAGCGGATGAGGAGAGCGCCGTAGCGCACCACGTCCAGGCCGGTGCAGCAGCGCCGGTCCAGGGTGATGCCTGGGATGGATTCGGGCCAGCCGGCCTTGAGGAGCGCCATGCGGGCGATGTTTACGTACTCGCCGTTCTGGTAGGCCTGCCCCAGGACCACCTCGTCCACCTGGTCCGCTTCGATCCCCACCCGGAGGATCGCTTCCCGGAGCACCACCGCCGCCAAGTCGTAGGCCTCCACGTCCCGAAGGGCTCCCAAGTAGCGGCCCACCGGCGTCCGCACCCCGCTCACCACCACCACGTCTTTCATGACCGTTCTCCGTTGTCCGTAATCCGTGAGCTATCTTCCGTAACTCGTGATTCGTGACCGGTTGCCGGTTATCTGTCTTCGGATTTTCTTGTTCGTTGTGCGGCGACGGAGGTCCCTCGCTCGATCGCTTTGCCGGACGCGGCCCTCCGTGGCATAGCTCGAGTGTGTATCCACCGACTTGCACGTATTTCCCCGCTGGAGGCATCCATGGCCGTATCCCATCAAACAGACGACGCCGGGCTGGAGCAAAAGATCGCCGTCCTCGTGCAGCAGATCCTGAGAAGAGAAGCGGACGAGCTTTTCGCCGAGAAGATCGCTGCCTTCATCCAGGAAAACGAACGCCGTTCCAGAGAGCTTTCCCTTATGGACCTGAGGGAAATCGAGGTGGCCCGATTCGAAGCCGCAGAAAGGCGCTTCGAGGTCATCGACAAACGTTTCGAAGCCCTCCAAAGGCAAATGAATGCCCGGTTCGAGGCCGTGGATCAATGGTTCCAGGCCATGGACAAGCATTTCCTCACCGTCCAATAGACCCTGGGAATCGGTTTTTCCTTCCTCACCGTTCTCATGGGCATCTTCAAGCTCTGGCCATGACGCCCCGCCCCTTAATCCTTTAATCCTTAATCCTCTAATCCTCCTCACACGTCGGCGGGTCCGATCCGGTTCCCCTCTTGGTCGTAGACGTACCAGCCCCGGCCGGTCTTCTTGCCCAGCTGGCCCAGTTGGACCTTACGGCGCAGGATCGCCGGCGGATACCAGCGGGGATCCCGGGTTTCCTCGAAGATGGCCAGAAGGGCCCCGTGGGTCACGTCCAGCCCCACCATGTCCCCGGTCTCGAAGATGCCCATCTTCCGGCCCGCCGCCAGTCGCAGCCCCTTGTCCACGTCTTCCACCGTGGCCACGCCCGCCTCCACCAGCCGCATGGCTTCCAGCGTGGCAGGAAAGTTGATGCGGTTGAGGAGAAAGCCCGGTACGTCCTTGTGCACCAGAATGGGCTCCTTGCCCAGGCTCCGGACGAAATCCCGCCCGGCCAGGAAGGCCTCTTGGCTGGTGGTCATGGCCCGCAC
>JACIYN010000095.1 GCA_014359885.1 Desulfacinum sp. | reverse complement strand
TCAAGGGCGTGGTGGTCAAGGTCTACGATGCCGACAGAAGGCGCCTGGAGCTCTTTTCCAGCTACGGGCTCACCGAGAACTTCCTCTTTTCCAAACCCGCCCCGGGAAGCGTTTGTGCCGCCGTACCCCCCAAGGTGGTGCAGATCGAAGACGTGGGCGCATCGGACAATCCCGACTACGAAGCCATGATGGTGGAAGGGATTCGGGCGGCCGCCATCATCCCCGTGGAGGTGGAGCAGCAACCTCTGGGCATGGTGGTTCTCTTCTCACCGGAACCCCGGACCCTGACCAAGGAAGAGCTTCAATTCGCCGAAGCCCTCTGCAGCCGGGGTTTTGTGTCCATTTCCTGGGAACGGAGGGTGGAGGGCCTCATCGAACGGGAGCGCCACTACCTGAAAAACTTCCAGGAGATCGCCCAGGCCATCAACTCCACCCTCACCATCAACAAGGTGCTGCAGCTGGTGGTCACCAAGATCACGGAGGTCATGGGGGTGCTCGGCACGTCGGTGCGCCTCCTGGACAACAAGACCAACACCCTGTACCTGGCTCAAGCCCATGGCCTGAGTGAGCGTTTTCTCAACAAGGGCCCCGTGGACGCCCAGAAGAGCATCGCCGAAAACATGGCCGGGCGGATCGTGGTGATCGAGGACGTCTACACGGATCCGCGGATCCAGTACCGGGCGGAAGTGATCGAGGAAGGGATCCGCAAGATCCTTTCCATCCCCCTTCAGGTGCGGGGCAAGGTCATCGGGGTGCTTCGCATCTTCACGGGAGACCGGGAGCCTTTCCACGATTTGGAAATCCAGTTCGCCGCGGCCGTGGCCCAGCAGTGCGCCATGGCCATCGAAAACGCCCAGATGTACCAGAGGGTGAAATACGAATACCAGCAGCTCCTGATCGATTTCGGCTACGAAGGCAGCAGCCGTTGAGGCATCTCCAGTTCCCAATGAGCGACCCATCGGAATCGGACGCGCGATGAAAAACGGTCAGAATCTCCTTCGCATCCAGGAAAGCCGCGACGCCGGATTTGTAGAGCGAGTGGAACGTGAAAGCGGGCAACGGGTGTCCCAGTGTTACCAGTGCGGCAACTGCAGCGCCAGCTGCGCCTACACCCACGTCTATGATTTTCCCGCCAACCAGATCATGCGTCTGATCCAGCTGGGTCAGAAGGACATGATCCTCCGGTCCCGTTCCATCTGGCTGTGCGCCCAGTGCCAGGCGTGCACCACCCGGTGTCCGTGCAACATCGACGTGGCCCGGGTCATGGAAACCCTCAGGGTCCTGGCCGTGGAGGCCGGCGCCGTCACCCAGAAAGACATCCAGCTCTTTTACGACGCATTTCTGAAATCCGTGGCCGCCTTCGGCCGCGTGTTCGAAACGGGGCTTCTGGCCGCCTACAACATGAAATCCGGAAAACCCATGACCGACGCGGACCTGGCCCCCCAGGTGCTCCGCAAGGGGAAGCTGGCCTTGTTGCCCCACCGCATCCGGGGCCGAAAGGAAGTGGCCGCCATCGTTCGCCGGTTCATGGACGGAGCCCCGGAACGCGGGTAGAGCACACCGGCGGCAGCATGACACGGAAAACCGCCCTCGCCCCCGGCTCCGAAGCCGACGGAGCCCGTGACGGTGGGCATCTTGGCGGACCGTGCGTCGATTCATGGTCGGAGCCCATCGGAAAGTCTCCGGGGAAAGTGGAATGAAAGCGAAGCCGATGAAGAGAACCATCGCCTATTATCCGGGTTGTTCGCTGGAAGGACTGGCCGAGGAATACGATCGTTCCACCCGGGCCGTGTGCCGGGCCCTGGGCCTGGAGCTGGTGGAGATTCCCGACTGGAACTGTTGCGGGTCCACGCCGGCCCATTCCTACAACCCCCTGCTGTCGGCGGCCCTGGCCGGCCGGAACCTGGCCCTGGCGGAAGAAGCCGGTCTGGACACCGTCATGACTCCCTGCCCCGGGTGCCTTAAGGCGCTCAAGGGGGCGCTCCACAAACAGGGCGAAGACCCGAAAGGCTTCCGGGAAGCCCTGGGTCGCCCCTTCGAGGGCAAGGTTCGGGCCGTGTCCGTGTTGCAGCTCCTGGCGGAAAGGATCGGCCCGGAGGCCATCGGGAAGGCCGTGCGGCGCCCCTTCCGGGATGCGCCCGTCGTGCCCTATTACGGCTGCCTGCTCACCCGGCCGGCGGCCTTCGCCCAATTCGACGATCCGGAAAACCCCGTGTCCATGGATCGGATCCTGGAGGCCATCGGCTGTGCGGTCCCGGACTTTCCCTTCAAGACGGAATGCTGCGGCGCCACCTACGGAGTCACCCGCAATCCCATCGTGACGCGCCTTACCGGGCGGATCCTGGACATGGCCGTCCGCGCGGGGGCGGCGGCCGTGGCCGTGGCCTGCCCTCTGTGCCAACAGAACCTGGACCTTCGCCAGGCCCAGGTGGAAAAGGCCGCCGGCAGGCGCTTTGGCCTTCCCGTGGTCTACATCACCCAGCTGGTGGGGCTGGCCCTGGGGCTCACCCCGGAAGAAGTGGGTCTCGACAAGCTCTTCGTCTCCCCGGAATCGCTCATCATGAACCTGGATGCGGAATCGGAAACCGCCGACTCGCTTTCCAACGCGGGCTGAGGACTGAGATCATGCGCATCGGTGTTTTTGTCTGCCAGTGTGGAACCAACATCGCCGGTACCGTGGACACCCGGGCCGTGGCCCAGCGGGCCCTGGACTATCCCGACGTGGTCTTCGCCACCGACTACATGTACACCTGTTCGGAACCCGGCCAGCAGGAAATCCAGAACGCCATCGCCGAACACCGCCTGCAGGGCGTGGTGGTGGCCGCCTGTTCGCCCCGCATGCACGAGCCCACCTTCCGACGGGCTGTGGAAAAGGCGGGGCTCAACCGCTACATGTTCGAGATGGCCAACATCCGGGAGCATGTTTCCTGGGTCGGCCAGGACCGGGCCGCCAACACCCTGAAGGCCATGGAACTGGTGCGCATGGCCGTGGAAAAGCTGCGGCGCAACGAACCCCTCTTCGCCTCGGAAGTCCCCATCAACAAGCGCGTGCTGGTGATCGGCGGCGGCGTGGCCGGCATCCAGGCGGCGCTCGACTGCGCCGACGCGGGCCTGGACGTGGTGCTGGTGGAACGGGAACAGTCCATCGGCGGCAAGATGGCCAAGCTGGACAAGACCTTTCCCACCATCGACTGCTCCTCGTGCATCCTGGGCCCCAAGATGGTGGACGTGGCCCAGAAGGAAAACATCACCCTGCACGCCTACAGCGAAGTGGAGGCCGTGAGCGGCTACATCGGCAACTTCACGGTGAAGATCCGCAAGAAGGCCACCTACGTGGACTGGGACGCCTGCACGGGATGCGGCCTGTGCATGGAAAAGTGCCCGTCCAAAAAGACGGTGGACCGCTTCAACGAGGCGCTGGGGACCACGACGGCCATCCAGATCCCCTTTCCCCAGGCCATCCCCAAGAAGGCCCGGATCCAGAAGGACGCCTGCCGGTATTTCACCACGGGCAAATGCAAGGTATGCCAGAAGATCTGCCCCGTGGGCGCCGTCCACTACGACATGGAAGACCGGGAGGTGGTGGAAGAGGTGGGCGCCATCATCGTGGCCACGGGCTACGATCTGTTCGACCCCGCCCCCTACGGAGAGTACGGCGCGGGGCGCTATCCGGACGTGATCACCGGGATCCAGTTCGAGCGGATCCTGAGCGCATCGGGTCCCTTCGGCGGCCACGTGAAGCGCCCCTCGGACGGGAAAGAACCCAAGGACATCGTCTTCGTGGCCTGTGTGGGATCCCGGGACAAGTCGGTGGACCGGCCTTACTGCTCCGGCATCTGCTGCATGTACATCGCCAAGCAGGCCATCCTGGCCCGGGACCACCTGCCGGGCGTCAACTGCTACGTCTTCTACATGGACATCCGGTCCCCCGGGAAGAACTACGATGAGTTCGTGCGGCGTGCCATCGAGGAATACGGCGTGCACTACATCCGGGGGCGGGTGGGCAAAATCTATCCCAACGGCGACCGGATGGTGGTGCAGGGAGCCGACACGCTGCTGGGGGCCCAGGTGGAGGTGGAAGCCGACCTGGTGGTGCTGGCCACCGGGGTGGAATCGTCCCGCGGCGCCAAGGAACTGGCCGAAAAGCTTCGGATCTCCTACGACCAGTACGGCTTCTACATGGAAAGCCACCCCAAGCTGCGCCCCGTGGAAACCAACACAGCGGGGGTCTATCTGGCGGGAGCCTGCCAGGGGCCCAAGGACATCCCGGCTTCGGTGGCCCAGGGAAGCGCCGCGGCGGCCAAGGTCCTGGCCCTCTTCGCCCGGGACACCATCGCCACCGACCCGCAGGTGGCCGGCGTGCTGGAAAGCGCGTGCATCGGCTGCGGCAAGTGCCTGAGCGTGTGCCCCTTCGGCGCCATCCAGTGGAAGACCCTTCGGGACGGCAGCCGGAAGGCCGAAGTGCTGGAGACGGTCTGCCAGGGATGCGGGCTCTGCAACGCCACCTGTCCTCCCAAGGCCATCCAGCTGCGGCACTTCACCGACGACCAGATCCTGGCCGAGCTGGACGCCCTGTGCGCGTGAGGAACGTGAGGCGTGAGGCGTCAGGCGTCAGGCGTTAGGTGTGAGGCGTGAGGCGTGAGGCGTCAGGAGCTAGGAGGCTGTCCGACAATGGCTCTGCGACTTACAAGGCCGAGGGACTTTGGTCCTCCTCGTAGCCGCGGGGCTTTAGCCCCGCGGAAAGGCTCATCGCAACTCCACGAAGTAACAGGAAATACGCGATGGCCTATCCGACGGCCGGGGGTTACTCCACAGCCCTAAAGGGCTGCGCTACGAGGAAAAGAGTCGTCCGCGGCGTTCTCAGACAGCCTCCTCGGTGTCAGGCGTTAGGCGTGGTGGCTTCGGGCGTGATGGCCGGGAGGGAGCCTGGGCAGTTGCAACTTCGTCCCGGGCGGGGCCGTGACAACGAAGGGCGGCACGCACCTTTGCGAAGCAGGCCTCTGTGGGGGCCAAGGAACGCCCCTAAAGCCTCCGTGCACAAATCGAACGGAGTGGGGTTTCATCTACTGGAAAGTGACAGCCGAGAGTTGACAGCTCCATCCATGAGGCGGTGAGCGTGAGCGAAAAAAACGAGAAGCAACTTCGCATTGTGGGATTTCTTTGCAACTGGTGTTCCTACGGCGGTGCGGATACGGCCGGTGTGTGCCGCTTCAAGCAGCCACCGCTGCTGCGCATCATCCGCATCCCCTGCACGGGCCGCATGGACCCTCTTTTCGTCGTCAAGGCCCTGGCCCAGGGAGCCGACGGGGTCCTGGTTTCCGGTTGCCACCCCAAGGATTGCCACTACGCGGTGGGCAATTTCTACGCCCGGCGCCGGCTGGAGCTCGTCAAGCGCTTCTTGCCCTTCGTGGGCCTGGATCCCCGACGTTTTCACTATACCTGGGTGTCGGCGTCCGAAGGGCAGCGCTGGCAGGAGGTGGTGACGGAATTTTCCGCGGTGATCCAGGATCTGGGACCCAACCCGGGCATCGGCGCCGATGATACTCCACTGGAAACCGCGGGACAGGCGGCTTCCGCCCTTGCGTGAACACGGGACACACAGCAGGGAACCAATCCGAGGAACCTATGGACACATTGCACGCACACCTGGAGGCCCTCTTCGACGACCTGGAACTGGTGATCGGCTGGGAAACCGGCTATGAGCCGCTGCGGCCGACCCCCGCTTTTCTAAGGAGCCGGGAAGATCTTTCCCGGCTCGTTTGGAATCCCCTGTGCGCCCCCAACCTTTCCGTGTACCTGCCCGGGATCCTCAAGGACGCCAAAGAGAGCGGAAAGAAGATCGGCGTCTGCCTCAAGGGCTGCGACTCCCGTTCCCTGGGCGCCCTGGTCCAGGAAGGTTTTGTGGAAAGAGAACGGCTTTACGTGGTGGGGCTTCCCTGTCCGGGAACGGTGGACCCCGAGGCCCTGGCGGACGCGAGAAAGAGCTCGGCTCCGGTCACCCATGTCTCCTTCCGGGACGACCTGCTGGTGATCACGTCCCGGGACGGTACGGAAGAGATCGAGCTGGATCGGGTGCTGGCCCGGCGCTGCCGTCGATGCCGCCATCCCAATCCGCTCCACGCCGACGTGGTTCTGGGCGATCCGGTGCCTCCCCGGCGCACGGAACCCTCCTTTTCGGATGTGGACGCCGTGGAGGCCATGTCCCTGGAAGAGCGGCGGGCCTACTGGGAAGAAGAACTGAGCCGTTGCCTGCGCTGCTATGCCTGCCGAAACGCTTGTCCCCTGTGCGTCTGTCGGGACCGGTGCCTGGCCGAATCGCGCACCCCCAAATGGACCACCCAGCGGGACGGGGTGCGGGACAAATTCCTCTTCCACATGATCCACGCCCTGCACCTGGCCGGCCGGTGCACCGAATGCGGAGAGTGCGAGCGGGTGTGCCCCGTGGGCATCCCCGTGGCCCTCTTCAAGGAAAAGATGGCCCGTATCGCCCTGGAACTGTGGGATTACCAGGCGGGGCTGGATCCGGCGGGAACGCCCCCCTTGCAAACCTTCGACCCGTCCGAGACGGGAATCTGAATTTCGAGAGTTAAGCACATGGAACAGGCTTTTTTTCTTGCAGAGACGGAACTTCAGGAAGCCCTGGCGGGTCTGAGCGCCCAGGCGGATGTGTGGGTGCCCGCCTCCGACGCCCGCAAGCCGGGATTGGTGCGGTTCCGGCGCTTTCAGCCGGGGCTCATCGTCCGGCTGGACGCCCGCAGCCTGGTGTCGGCCAAGGAAGTCCTCTTTCCCCGGTCGGAAGCCCTGCTTCGCTTCACCAAGGAAAAGGACCTTTCGGTTCCCGCCGGCCACCGCATCCATTTGGACGACGCCCGCACCGTCCGACCGGCCGTGGTTTTCGGCTGCCGGCCGTGCGACGCCCGCGGCTTTCTCACCTTCGACCCCGTCTTCACCCAGGGACCCTACCGGGATCCCTACTACGCGGAACGGAGGGAAAAGACCTCCTTCGTCTCTCTGGTCTGCCGGGACGCGGACGCGGCCTGCTTCTGTTCCGCCGTGGGAAGCAGCCCGGCGGACCCGGAAGGAAGCGATGTCCAGATCATCCCCGTGGACGGCGGCTACGTGCTGCGGGCCGTCACCCAACGGGGCGCCGCCCTGTTGGAGCGGATGGGCCGCCCGGCGACGGCGGAACAGATCCGGGAAGCGCAGCAGGTGCTGGACGATATCGGCCGGCAAACCGTGGGGGATGGCTCCCTCACGGCCATGGCCGACGCCTTCCGCGCCCGTTTCCAGGACGCTGGTTTCTGGCGCGCCCATGTGGACAAGTGCCTCAGCTGCGGCCTGTGCACCTTCGTTTGTCCCACTTGCTACTGTTTCACCATCACCGACGAAGCCCGGGGTCTCCACGGGGAGCGCCTCCGGTCCTGGGATGCGTGCATGTTCCCCCACTTCACCCTGGAAGCCAGCGGCCACAACCCGCGCCCTTCCAAGGTGGAGCGCTACCGGAACCGGGTGGGGCACAAGTTCAGCTATTTTCCCGCCAAGTACGGCCGGGTGGCCTGCTGCGGCTGCGGCCGGTGCGTGCGCCATTGCCCCGTGTCGGTGGATATCCGTGCGGTCGTCCGCGATCTGCCCGTCCAGGAGGAGGCTCATGCCTAGAGTGGTTGCCAACGCCAATCCCTATCTGCCGCACATGGGCACCATCCGGGAAATCATTCAGGAAACGCCCAACATCAAGACCTTCCGGATCGTGCTGGACGATCCCCACGAGATGGCGGCCTTCCGGTTCGAACCCGGCCAGGTGGGGCAGCTTTCCGTCTTCGGGGTAGGAGAATCCACCTTCGTCATCAATTCACCGCCCACCCGCCGCGAGTATTTGCAGTTCAGCGTCATGAAGACGGGCGAAGTGACCCGGGCCCTGCACCGGTTGAGCGAGGGGGACCCCATCGGAGTCCGGGCTCCCCTGGGCAACAGCTTCCCCGTGGACGCCCTCACGGGCAAGGACATCCTCTTCGTGGGCGGCGGCATCGGCATGGCGCCGCTGCGGACCCTGCTGCTCACCATGGTGGATCGCCGCCGGGAATTCGGGGATATCACGGTGATCTACGGCGCCCGGTCGCCCCAGGACCTGTGCTACCGCTACGAATTCGACGAGTGGAAAGCCGCCGGGGTGAACCTCATCCTCACCGTGGACCGCGAGTTTCCCGGCTGGGAGGAACGGGTGGGGTTCGTTCCCACCGTCCTGGCGGAAGAGGCGCCGAGCCCGTACAACCGGGTGGCCATCACCTGCGGCCCGCCCATCATGATCAAGTTCGTTCTGGCGGGCCTCAAGGAACTGGGCTACGAAGACGACCAGATCCTCACCACCCTGGAACGGCGCATGAAGTGCGGCATCGGCCTGTGCGGCCGCTGCAACATCGGAGACACCTACGTGTGCGTGGACGGCCCCGTCTTTTCCAACACGCAGCTGCGCCGGATGGTTTCCGAGCTGTAGGGGCGAATGATCATTCGCCCCTACAGGCCGCGGTCGGGGATGCTTATCGGCATTGGATCTGGGCAGGAGGGGTTCTCGGCCGGAAGGTTAGGAGGCTGCCTGAAAACAATTAATTTGCGCCGTTCAACGCCAATTCGTCATCCTCGCGAAGCTTGTCCCCGGCTTGAACGGGGAGCGGGGATCCAGGATTTCCGACAACTTATGGACTCCCGCTTGCGCGGGAGTGACGGTTGAGAGAGTTCTCAGACGAGCTTCTAGGACCGGCTCAGGGATTCCGTTTCTTCGGGGAGGCGCTGGGCGGCCTTCATCTGGCACAGGGCCTTCTGGGCGGCGTTCAGCAGATCGTGGGCCCGCTCCATGGCCCCGGTGAGGCTGGCCAGGCCGATGCGCGGGCGGATGAGGATGACGGTCCGCTCGCGCCGGAAGGGCGAGCGCCGGATCAGATCGAAGAGGCGGTCCCGGAGCACCAGGGCTTCCTCCTGGTCCGCATAGGGACACACCACCAGGAACTCCACGCTGCCATAGCGTCCGATAAAGCCTTCGCCGTCCGGAAAGGTGGAGCGCAGAAGCTCTCCCACGTGGCGCAGCACCGGATCCACCATGTCCTGGTGCCCGAAGGCCTCGTCCACGAACTCCAGGTCCACGGCCAGCAGCGAAAGGGCCGTCCCCTTCCGTCGGGCCCGGCGGAATTCACGCTCCAGAACGGAATGAATCTGGAAGAAGTTGAGCAGCCCGGTGGCCCCGTCCCGGTCGGAGAGCTCCTTGACCCTTTCGTAGGCCAGGCAGTTTTCCATGCAGAGGGCCACCTTGTGACCCATCTGTTCCAGCAGCTCCGTGCCGTCTCCGGGCTGGTAGTGATCGGGGTCGCGGCTGGCCAGCAGGAGAAAGCCGAAGAAAAGTTCGTGGATGCGAAGGGGCACCAGGGCGGCGGACCCCACAGGCGGAAAATCCTCGGGAAGGCGGAGCAGGGTGCCCACGGCCTTTCCGTCCAAGAGCCGCGGGCTCTGGATCTCGTCCGGAAGCTCTTGCGAACCCCCGGGAGAAGCGCAAGCCAGCACGCAGGCCCCGTCGCCGGCCCAGAACGTCTCGGCCCCGTTTCCGTTGGCCAACTGGGGGAAGAACCGCTCCAGCACGTCCGGGTGGGCCACCGCCAAAGCCACCCCGTCCAGGTCGAATCGCCGCCGGATTTCTTCCAGAAGCTGCGAAGCCAGAAGATCGAATTCCCTGGTGCGGAAAAGCACCTTTTCGATTTCCACCATGTGGCGCCAGATGGCTTCGTTGGCCGCCGCCGTGCGAACCACCGTCTCCAGTTCCCGGCGCAGCGCCTTGTTCTCCCGGATCAGCTCCGCCAGCGACATCCGCTCCCTGGGTGTCTTATCCGTCACGATCCACTCGCTCCCTTTCCCTCGGAGGATTCGACCCGTTCCCGGGCGGCCGCCACGGCGCGTTCCGCGGCCTCCTGGGGCGATTCCACGATGCGGGCGCCCGGAACCTCACACGGCGGATGGATGCAAAAGACCGGTTTTCCGGCCTTGAGGGCCAGGGCGATCTCGGAAAGCGTCCCGTAGCCGCCGTGGACCGATACCACGGCGTCCGCCGTCTGAACGATCACGGCGTTCCGCGCCTGGCCCATGTTGGTGGCGATGGCATAGTCGATAAAGGGATTGGCCTGGGATGTGTCGGGACCGGGCAGGACCCCCAGTGTGACGCCGCCCGCCTGCTTGGCCCCCAGGGCCGCCGCCTCCATGACGCCGCCCAGCCCGCCGCAGATGAGTACGGCTCCCGACCGCGCCACGGCTTCCCCCACCCGCCGTGCCGCGTCCCGCGCAGCTTCGGAAGCCCTTCCGGCTCCCACCACGGCCACGATCGGACGACGCACCTACTCCTCCCAGCCCCACTTGCCCACAAGATCCACGAAACGGCATCCGCCCAGATGGCTCTTGCGAATGCCTTCCGGAACACGTTCCACCAAAACCAGCTCCTGGGTGAGCCGGTCCCCCACCGGCACGATCAGCCGTCCTCCCACGGCCAGCTGATCCACCAGCGGCTGGGGCACCTGGGGCGCTCCGGCCGACACCAGGATGGCATCGAAGGGGGCCTCTTCGGGCCAGCCCACCGTGCCGTCGCCCACCTTGAGCACCACGTTCCTGTATCCCAATTGTTCCAGGGTCTTGCGGGCCCGGTGCAGCAGGCTCGGAAGCCGCTCGATGCTGAAAACCGTGTCGGCCAGCTCGGCCAGAATCGCCGTCTGGTAGCCGGACCCGGTCCCGATCTCCAGCACCTTTTCCGTCCCTTGGAGCTGCAGGGCTTCGGTCATGAGGGCCACGATGTAGGGCTGGCTGATGGTCTGCTTGTCGCCGATGGGCAGCGGATGGTCGGCGTAGGCCTGGCCCTGGAGCGCTTCGCTCACGAAGAGATGGCGGGGCACCTTTCGCATGGCGGCCAGGACGCGAGGGTCGTGGATACCGCGGGGAATCAACTGGGTTTCGACCATCCGGTCGCGTGCTTTTTGAAAATTGTGCGTCATGATCCCGTGATCTGTCGATTGTCCAAAGGTCAAGGAAGTCGCGCTCGGCGAAGCTCGTTCTGCCCGATTGTTCCATGGAAAAAGCACCCTACCCCATAGAACTATCCGAGAACATTGTCAATTCCTTTTTCCCATCCCTTCTCACAGCAGGTTGGCCCATCGGGCGTAGAGCCGCCACAAATCGTCCGGAGGAAGGTGGGCATCGGTGCGGAGACGGTTTGGGCCGAGCACCCGCCGGCGCAGGCGGCGGCGAAAGAACGCGCCCAGGGGCATCTTGCCCCGTTCCCCCCGGATCCAGCCGGGAAGGAGATCCGCGTCGGTGGGAATGGAAAGAAGGGGCTCCACCTGGGTGCCCGTATAGAGGGCCTGGATCCCGTCCTTCCAAGACGAATCGTAAGGATCGAGACTCGGCGGGCCGGTCTCCGAAAAGATCCCCTCCAACCCCAAGGGATGGTGCGTGTCGTTTAGCGGCCGAAGGACATAGAGGCAGCCTGGTCGTGCGGCAGAGCCCAGGATCTTTTCCGCCTCTTCACGCCCCCAGGTTCCGTCGCCGAAGACACCGAAACCAAGGCATTCGTCCCGCTTCCAATGTTTTCGCAGCGCCAGGGCCAGACTGGGATCCGTCGCCCGCGCCGTATCCTCCCAAAAGAGGATCACGGGGGGACCGTCCAGCCCCTGGAGGAAGGAAAAGAGCGCCCTCAGGTAGTCCCCGTCCCGATCCCGTCTGGAAGAGATGAAGAACTTGTCGATCCAGGGAATGACGAGAGATTCCAGGCGCCCCCTTTCGATCCACTGGTTTCCTTCCTCCAGGAGAGCCCACAGGAGGGCCCAGCCCCGAGGCCACAGCATCCGTCTTTCCTTCCACCAGCCGTAGAGGCGCGCCGGCGAAAGCGCCTGGTGGAGCGGAAGCCACCCCGCCCAGGAAAAAGGAAGCCTGCCGGCGGTCCGCCGGAATTTCTCCGCATCCACGAGGGGTGAGAAGAGAGGCAGATAACGGTCCAGAACGGCCGCCTTGGAAGGAATCAACCGGCTTCGGCCCCACGCCTCCCACAAAGCGAAGAGCACCCTGGGCTTCACCAGCCGCTCCTCCCAAAGATGCCCTAGGGACTGGATAGGCGATGCAGCCGCCTGGAACCTCTCGGCGGCCTTTCGGGCCCGTTCCCGCACACGCCCGTAGAATTCCCGCCGACTGGTTTCATCGGGAAATTGTTCCCCCAGGCTTTCGAAGGCCCACCCACTGCAGGCCGCCAGGGTGGCGTTGTGGAGGCTGAGGACCACGCGCCTTCTTTTCCGGCTCACCGCAAAAGCGAGACGGCGGACCGCTTCAAGCTCCCGGGCGGTCCGTTCCATGAGATGCTCCAGGGTGCGGCACCGGCTTCTTGAAAAAAATCCCGGCTGGGGCGCGATTCTTCCGGGGCAGGACGCCCGGGGATGGGAGCCGGGGGGAAGAAGAATCGGGCGCCCCACGTGCAGCCACCGCCCCGGACAAAAGCGGGCGACCGCCACGCGCGGCCCCCTCATCCAGGCTGTGGCGAGCTCCCGCAGTGTCATGACGGCCCATGGGTGGGGAATGTCTTGCCGGACACGGCGCCCCAGGAGCCGGAGGTGCCGGAGCCAGTCGCGCCTGGACGGTCCGCGACGGTACGGCCTGGGAATGGGGGGTCCCCAGCCGAGAAGGGAGACCAGCGGATAGGTCCGGTCCTGGAGGTACGGCGGCAGGCGCCTCAGAGCGGCCCGCGCCTTGCCGCGCGCCGTCGCCGGCAGGGCCGTCCCGAGCATGGGGCGTGGCCCGGGTGCCTGACCGTGCGCGTTTCGCCCCCGAGGGCCGGCAAGAGGAGGCTCCAGCCAGCACAAGAGGTCGAAGAGGAAGAGGACAAGCTCCCTGTCCAGAGTCTGCAGGGGCAGGTCGAGCACGGCATCCAGAACCCGCTCCCAGTGCCCCCAGTCTCCGCCGTCCCGGGGGGCGAAGAGGTCCATAAGGGCCCTCTCCCGCACCTCCGGATCCGGGTGCACCGCTCGTTGGGCCGTTCGTCTCAGGATCTTCTTCGCGGCGGAATCCTTCATGAAAGCGTCTCCAGGTCCGGCGTCCGGCGCGACCTTGGCGCCCAATCGCGGTCCCTTTCCCGCATGCATCTGCATCTCGGGGCATACCAGAAGGCCGGCCTCGACACAACGTCCGCCTGAAAGCCTCTCCGAAAACTCCGCAGACCATCACGTCCCCCCAACCGGGGGTCTATAACCTACTGTAAATATGGGATCCCCGCTCCCCGTTCAAGCCGGGGACAAGCTTCGCGGGGGTGACCCATGGACGCGGAAAGAAAGGGGATTCATCTCTTTTCGTAGGAACGGGCTTTACGCCCGTCCGCGCGGACCGATCTTACGCCCATAATGCGGGACCGGCACCCACAAGGGGAGTGATTCCTCCTGTGCGCGGCGGCAGGCGGGAAGCCTTGCAGCCGGCCCGGGGATGATTATCAGAATGGCGCACAGAGAGTCTGGCGGGTCGGATGAAGTTTCCGGATCGACGTTTTTCTGTTGACTCCGTATAAAGTTCGGGGTACCTAATAGCCACACTCTAGCGGAGAGGTCGACAATGGGTTGGTGGACAAACGGAAGAGGACGCTTCGGGTTGATGAGTCGAGAAAGCGGCTGCGATGGTCTGGTTCCTCTTTCCCACGCCCGGCCCGGAACGCGCCTGAAGGTGCGGCGCATCGAAGGAGGCCGCAGGCTGTGCGCCCGCATGGCCGCCCTGGGGATCTACCCGGGGGCGGAGCTGGAGCTGGTCTGTTCCGGGTGCGACTGCCCATGCCTCGTCAAGGTGCATGGGAGCACCCTGAGTCTCGGGGCCGGAGTCTCCAACAAGATTCTGGTGAGCGGCCTGTCGGCCTGATCGCATCCAAGCGGCTGCCGGAGCGAGGACCCCGGAGGCCGGAAGAAGAGGATGGCAGCCCATCGTCGGAGTTCGGCGTTGTCTGAAGGTCAGGCGCGGCCATGAAGGCCGCTTTTTTGTGAGGCTCAAGTTAGGCGTCCCTAATTCAAGGAGAGATCTCTTCATGAAGACGGTTCTCTTGCGACACATGGAACCCAAGCAAAGCGGGGTCATTGTGAAGGTGACGGCCACAGGGGAACTGGGACGGCGCATCCGGGACATGGGCCTGGTGCCGGGCACTCCCCTCCAGGTCCAGGGCCGTGCGCCGCTCAAGGACCCCGTGGCGATCCGGGTCCGCAATTTCACGCTCACCCTGAGAAACAACGAGGCGGATCACATCCACGTGGAGGTTCAGGACAACTCATGAGCGCATCGGCCAAGGAACATCTGTTCGCCCTGGCGGGCAACCCCAACTGCGGCAAGACCACCCTTTTCAACGCCATCACCGGGGCCCGCCAGCATGTGGGAAATTATCCCGGTATCACGGTGGAAAAGAAGGAAGGCCTGTGCAGCCTGGACGGGCGCACCCTCCGGCTGGTGGACCTTCCCGGCACCTATTCCCTCACGGCCTACTCCCTGGAGGAACTGGTGGCCCGGGATTTCCTGGTCCACGAAAGGCCGGAGGTGGTCATCAACATCGTGGACGCATCCAACCTGGAACGCAACCTCTACCTCACGGTACAGCTCCTGGAACTGGGAGTGCCCGTGGTGATGGCTCTCAACATGGTGGACGTGGCGGAAAGCCGCGGCATTCGGATCCACTGCGACGAATTGTCCCGGCGTTTGGGAATCCCCGTGGTCCCCACGGTGGCGCGGCGGGGGGAAGGCAAGGAAGCGCTTCTTCGGGCCGCCGTGGACGTGGCCGAAAGCGGACGCAGGTGGGAGCCCCTGCGCCTGTCCTACGGGGCGGACATCGACCCGGCCCTCCAGGACATGGAACGGCTCATCGTGGAAAAAGGGCTCCTGACGGATCTCTACCCGGCCCGCTGGACGGCCCTCAAGATCCTGGAAGAGGACGAGCAGGTGCTGGGCAAGGCCCGTGAGGCCGACCCGGCCCTCACCGATGAACTGCTGGCCCAGGCGGCCAAGGTCACCCAGCACATCCAGAAAACGCTGGACAGCTACCCCGAAGCCATCATCGCCGACCACCGCTACGGATACATCTCGGGGCTTCTCCGGGAAGGCATCGTGGAGCAGCGCTGGCGGGGCGACCGGCTGCACCTTTCCGACCAGATCGA
>JACIYN010000094.1 GCA_014359885.1 Desulfacinum sp. | reverse complement strand
TGCTGGAGCCGTGGGACGAGGCGAACCGGGAGCTGGCTTCCCTCGTTGGCCCTTCGGGCTGGAAGAACCCAAAGCCCGCATCCCGCTACAACCTGGTGGTCATCGGGGCGGGGACCGCGGGGCTGGTAGCCGCCGCCGGCGCCGCCGGCCTGGGGGCCAAGGTGGCCCTGGTGGAAAGGCACCTTCTCGGCGGCGACTGCCTCCATGTGGGTTGCGTGCCCTCCAAGGCGCTTCTGGCGGCCTCCCGGGCCGCCGCCGCGGTCCGTGACGCTCACCGCTTCGGCGTCCAGGTGCCGGAAGGGGTCCGGGTGGACTTTTCGCGCGTCATGGAACGCATGCGCCGCCTTCGCACGTCCATCGCCCCCAATGATTCCGCCCGGCGCTTCTCCCAACTGGGAGTGGACGTCTTCTTTGGAAACGCCCGCTTTGTGGATTCCGAGACGGTGGATGTGGACGGAACGCGCCTCCGGTTTGAAAAGGCCGTGATCGCCACCGGAGCCCGGGCCGCCGCGCCGCCCATCCCCGGCCTGGACCGGGTGCCCTATCTCACCAACGAAACGCTCTTTTCGCTCACCGAGCTTCCCAAGCGGTTCGGCATCATCGGAGCCGGCCCCATCGGATGCGAGATGTCCCAGGCCTTCGCCCGCTTTGGGTCCAGGGTTTTTCTGGTGGAGGCCATGCACGGGATCCTCCCCCGGGAGGACCCGGACGCGTCCGCCATCGTCTGGAAGGCCATGGAGACCGACGGTGCGGAACTCCTTTGCTGCGGGCGGGACCTGGTCCTGGAACCGGGCGAAGGCGGTTCCGTGCTCATGGAACTCCACTCCCACGGAGGTACGACCCGGGTGGAGGTGGACCAGGTTCTGGTGGCGGTGGGCAGGGCTCCCAACCTGGAAGGATTGGATCTGGAACGCGTGGGAGTGGCCGCCACGCCCAAGGGTGTCGTCGTGGACGATCATCTAAGGACCACGAATCCGAGGATCTACGCGGCCGGCGACGTCTGCTCCCCGTTCCAATTCACCCACGCAGCGGACTTCATGGCGCGCATCGTGATTCAAAACGCCCTCTTCTGGGGCCGGGCCAAGGCGAGCGCCCTCACCATTCCCTGGTGCACTTACACGGACCCGGAAATCGCCCATGTGGGTCTTTATGAAAGGGACGCCCGGGCCCGCGACATGGACATCCGGACCTTCACCCTGCCTCTTTCCGAAGTGGACCGAGCCGTTCTGGAAGGCCGGCCCGAGGGGTTGGTTCGGGTCCACGTTCGAAAGGGGACCGACCGGATCGTCGGGGCCACCCTGGTGGCGCCCAACGCAGGCGACATGATCGGGGAGCTGAGCCTGGCCATGACCCACCGGATCGGCCTCCGGGGCCTGGCCGCCGCCATCCACCCCTACCCCACGGTGGGGGAAGCCCTGCGCAAGGTGGGTGATCTCTACAACCGATCCCGGCTCACGCCGCGCACAAAAGGGATCCTCTCCAAGATCCTGGCCTGGCCCCTCAGAAAGCGGATCTAAAGCAGGAATTCTTGAGCTGGGCGGGCGGATGGGTCCCGGCAGGGAGTTCCAAGGCTGGGTTCGGGGAAAGCGCCGGATGGGGGCCTGCGTGCTTCCAGGGCAGAACCGCGAGGAAGGCTCTAGGAGGCTGTCTGAAAACTTTGCAAACCGTCACTCCCGCGCAAGCGGGAGTCCATAAGTTGCCGGAGATCCTGGATCCCCGCTTTCGCGGGGATGACGGATGGACGTTGAAAGGGGCAAATAAGCCATTCTCAGACAGCATCCTAGGACCAAGGCTCCTCGCAGATCAGGAGTGTTCGCCCTTCAATGGAGATCCGGCCGCTTTCGCGAAGCTTTCCCATGGCCCGGGTAATGCTCACCCGGTGCGCTCCCACAAGGAAACTCAGCTCCTCGTGGGTCAGCGGGAAATGGATGGCGTACCCCCCAGCCGTGCGCTTTCCGTGCTCCTTGGCCACGGCGACCAGGATCCGGTAGAGGCGGTCTTCCAGGTTCGAAAAGGAGAGACTCCCCGCCCGGTCCGTCAGGAGATGGATCCTCTCGCTCAAGTTTCGAATCACCTGAAGCCCAATGTTGGGGCGCTCACGCACCAGGGCCTCGAAGCGCTTTCTGGTAAAACCGCAGATCAAAGTGCGCTCCATGCAGACGGCACTCACGGGGTAATCGCTTTCTTCCGAAAGCATCTGCTCGCCGAGAAAATCGCCCGACTTGCGCAGGTCCAGCGTGATTTCGTGGCCGTCTTCGTGCACCTTGGAAAGCTTGACCCGCCCGGCCTTGATCAAGAACATGCGCTGCGCCGGATCTCCCTGGTGGAAAATCACCTCCCGTGCCTGGTAAATCCGACGCTCCGCCGCCGAAACCAGGGCCTGGATATCCTCCGGCTCCAGGTTCCTGAAGAGCCACAGGTTCCCGATGCACTCCGGACTGACGGGCACGTCCTTGCCGAGCAATTCTTCACAGAGGCATCCCATGGCGGCTCTCCAGAACGGCTTATCCGATGAATTCCCGAATGCGGGCACAAAAGTCCCGCACATCCACCGGTTCAATCATCAGCGGCACCTGAACCAGATCGAAAAAGTTGAGGATCTCCTCGTCGCTGAGCGAATGAAGACCAGCATCCAGTACAAGGATTCGGTCGTAGCGCCCCAACTGGATTCGGGCATCCACTTGGTCCCACCCCATGACGGCCATGATTTGTGGCCAGACACGCACCCAGGCCGGTGTCATGAGCATGGTGCGATCCCTTTCCATTTCACGGGCCTCCGGACCGGCCAGCCATTCCAGGCAGTTGCGGAAAGGGGCCGCCTCAAAGCCGTACTCATCGGCGATCTTTCCCAGCTCGGGATGGCACCCCGCGCCGAAAAAAAGGAATCGCGCCCCACCTTGTACCGAGAGAGCCTCAAGTCGGTTGCGGATGTCCTTTTCCAATCGGTCCAAATTTGCATGGAGGGCCGCGTCCACCCAGTGGATCTTCACATCGTCTCTTTCCCGGAGACAGGCCCTCAGTTCATCCTCGAAAATCCGGCAGGCCACGACGGTCTTCATCTGCCGCCTCACATCATCCGCTGGGATCGCAGTCGCTCCCGAATTTCGTCACCCACTTCCTGGGCTTGCCGCCACACCTCTTCTTGCTCTTCTACGGAACAGAACTTGTCCGGTGTCACGCGGGCGCCTTCCCCGAAGATCCATGGCACGGCGCTCATGGGACAGGTTTCTCCGTACCCGCATACCATGCACTCCGGGTTGCCGACAATCTTCAAGCTCTCCAGCACCTCCATACCTTCCAAGCTCAGCGCATGGACCATCTGCGCGGCGGCCTCCTCCAGACCGGGGGCTCCCCGCCCGATTCCCGTGGCGACCACAACGGCCAATTTGCCCCTGTTCAGGCCGTTCTGATGGCGCAACGAAAAGAGCCTCTCCAGAAAGGCCTTGGTAAAGCCGTCCACCGATCCATAAGGGGCGTAGCCGCCCACGACCAGAGCGGACGCCTTCCGGAGCTTTTCCGCCAACGGAGGGAAATCGTCGGTTACCTTGCAAACGTTATCCTTCTTGCAGCCCAGACACGCGATACACGGTCGAACGTTGAGACGACTCAGTTTGATGAACTCGT
The DNA here is from genome assembly GCA_014359885.1 of Desulfacinum sp. Lineage (GTDB taxonomy): Bacteria > Desulfobacterota > Syntrophobacteria > Syntrophobacterales > DSM-9756 > Desulfacinum. The sequence goes on along the minus strand of JACIYN010000094.1, from coordinate 24,674 downwards.
AGGGCAACCCGCTCGACTGCAAGACCTTCAACACCAAGCGGTCCGTGTTGCTGTTCTTGATGGGACTTCCTGAAATTCCGATGATCGGCACATGGCTCATATCCCTTCCCCCCACACCTTCTTAGACTTGGCGCGTTAAGGGGGGCGCCGCGGCGAACGAACCCCCCGGATCCTGTCACTTATTTTGGTCCTTTGCCTTCTTTTTTTCCTCAGCCAGCACCACCTTCCTGCCGCACAGATCGCATCGACCTTCTTCCGTGATACACGGCTGACGCGGCGCCTCGCCTCCGCAGATTCCACACTTCGCCATCGATCATCACCTCCCTTCTCTCCTTTTTCCCGGCATGCCTGTTTGCGAGCATAAACGGTCGATCTCCGTCCTTCTGTAGCCGATGCTACAAGAGCGGGCTCATGAGCGCCCCGCCGACATCCCAATTCTTCTGAACCGAATTCTCAGTCCGTCCTCTTGTGCTGTGAATTTTCTTTCTCCCAAAAGGGGACGCAGACGTTCTTTGCCCCGATGCATTATTGACATTGTCCCGCGAAGGTCTTATGGGCATGTCATAGTGAATAGTTATTCACATGGAGTCAACCGCCTTTCAAGGCAGGAAAGGAGACTCGAGATGGGAAGACGCATTCTGCTTGACGAGGAGTGTTGCCTGGGCTGCGAAACCTGCGTGGAACTCTGCCCCCAGGCGTTTGCCATGGATGCTGAAAAGGAAAAGGCTTACGTGCGGAGCGAGGCCGCAGGCGAGGAGGATTGCATTGAAGAGGCCATGGCATCCTGCCCGGCCGAGTGCATCTCTTGGGAAGATTGATTCCCGCACGGGTACGGGACCTGCCATCCAGCCCATAGTTTGAGGCCCGGGTGCGTGAGAGCTGCTTTGCACCGCAATGAACGGAGAAGGATTGGCACATGGAGCCTAGACAAATCACGGAGAGGGTATTCTGGCTGGGCGCGGTGGACTGGGATCGGCGCCTCTTTGATTCGCTGATCCCGCTTCCCGACGGCACTTCCTATAACGCCTATCTGGTTCGGGGTAGCGAAAAGACGGCTCTGCTGGACAGCGTCGATCCCAGCATGGCTCCCCAACTGCTTGCTCAGATGGACAAGGTCCGGGATCTCGATTTTATCGTCTCGCACCATGCTGAACAGGATCACTCGGGAACCATCCCGCTCCTTTTGGAGCGCTTCCCAAACGCCAAGGTGGTATGCACTCCCAAGGCCAGGGGCATGCTCACGGATCTGCTCCATCTGCCGGAAAACGTGTTCGCGACCGTGGAGGACGGCGAAACGCTCCGGTTGGGGGACCGCACCTTAAGGTTTCTGCACACCCCCTGGGTGCACTGGCCGGAAACAATGGTGACGTATTTGGAAGAGGAAGGCCTCCTTTTTAGCTGTGACTTTTTCGGCTCCCACATCGCTTCCAGCGATCTTTTCGTGATCGATAAGGGGCGGGTTCTGGAGGCATCCAAAAGGTATTTCGCAGAGATCATGATGCCGTTTCGCTCGGTGATCGCAAAGAACCTGGAGAAAGTCAAAACCTTGGATCTTCGCATGATCGCCCCGAGCCACGGCCAAATCCATCAGGATGCTTCCTGGATCCTGAAAGCCTATGAAAGCTGGATTTCCGAGGCTCCGAGAAACATGGTCGTCCTCCCCTTCGTATCCATGCATGGCAGCACAAGGATCATGGTGGACCGCTTCATTTCCTCTTTGACGGGTCGAGGCGTTTCCGTGGAACCCTTCAACCTGACCGTCGTGGACATCGGCAAGCTCGCCATGGCGCTGGTGGATGCGGCGACGATCGTTGTGGCCACACCGACGGTCTTGGCCGGTCCTCACCCGCTGGCCGCCTACGCGGCCTTTCTCTCCAATGCCCTTCGGCCGAAAGCGAAATTTCTGTCCGTGATCGGTTCTTACGGATGGGGAGGAAAGACGGTGGAGGTCTTGTCCGGCATGCTGAGCAACCTGAAGGTGGAGATCCTGGACCCCGTGCTTTGCAAGGGCTTGCCGGCCAAGAAAGACTTGGAGGCACTGGACCAACTGGCCGCCACCATCGCGGCGAAACATTGTGAAAACGGATTTGTTTGAACCCGCCGGCTGCGAAAGAGCTCGTGAGGAGGCATGGCGATGAAAGCAATCGATGAGCTGAAAGGTGAACACCGGGGCATCGAGCGTATGCTCGACATTCTGAAGGTGCTCAGCGAAAGGATCGGCCGAGGGGCGAACGTTCCCCCGGGGGATCTGGACGGGGTGCTGGAGTTTTTGAAGGTTTTTGTGGACCGCTGCCATCACGGAAAAGAGGAGGATTATCTCTTTCCTGCCCTGGAGGCGGCCGGCGTGACCCGAGAGGGCGGGCCCATCGGAGTCATGCTGGCCGAACACGAACAGGGCAGAACCCTTGTGGCAAAACTGGAAGAGGCTGCGGCCCGCTTACGGGCAAGAGATTTCGAGGCCCATTCCAGAGTGAAGGAGATAGCGAACCAATACGGCGAACTCTTGAGAAACCACATCCGCAAAGAGGAGGACGTCCTGTTTCGTATGGCGCAATCGCATGTGGCCCCCCTCCAGGACAATGACCTTTACCAGGCCTTTGAGCTGCTGGAACGGGAACGCATTGGCCCCGGAAGGCATGCAGCGTTTCACGATCTCATGGAGCGGCTCGAAAAGGAATACCTTGGTTGACCCATCAGACCACCTTTTCCCACAACCCCGCAGGGTTCCGGGCCCCCAAAGGGCTCGGAACCACCTTTCACGCCAATCCATCAACCGCCCAAGGTCCACACCCTCCCGGCCCGTCTCGGGTTGGGGAGATATGGAAGATCCGATTATCTTCGAAAGAGTTCTTCAGCCCGACACCCTATCGTTTTACCCTATCGTTTTGTGGACCCTCCCAGCTGACACTGAGTTGAAACCGTCTTATTTAATTGCAGGTGAGTTAAAGAGGTTGCTTGTAATCTTGCCGGCGTCGATGCAGCAAAGAAAGGGGAGGCTGCCATGGGAAAGAGGATTCTGGTGATGGCGTTGGTTTGTTACATGATCGCCCAAGCCGGGCTCGGTTGGTCTCAGGATAGGGCCTGGACCTTCGACCCGGCCCACACCAGCCTGACCTTCACAATCCGTCACGTCTTGGCCAAGGTCGCTGGAACTTTTGACGAAATCCAGGGGGAGGTGGTCTTCGATCCCTCGCACCCGGAACAGGCGAAAATGGAAGTTCGTATCCCCGTGCGAAGCATCAACACCCGTGTCGAGAGGCGGGATGCGCATTTGCGGTCACCTGACTTTTTTGATACCGAGCGCTACCCATGGATCACTTTCGCGAGCCATGAAGTGCGGTCCGGTAAAAACGTCAATGAATTTCTCGCGCGGGGCACTTTGACCATCAAAAATGTGAGCCGCTCGTTGGATTTGCCGTTCATCTTTCTGGGCGTTCAAACGGATCCCTTTGATCCCAACAAGGAAATCGCCGGATTTGAAGGGCATGTAACCCTGGACCGCTTGGAATTCGGGGTGGGAAACGGCGAATTTTTCCGAAAGGGCCTGATGGGAAAGGAAGTGGACGTAGCGATCTACCTGGAAATGGTTCGGGGAAAAAACCCAGCAGGTCCATGAGGAAGGGAAAGGCGGCTTATGTCGGGCAAGAAATTCAGGCGTCTCGCGAAAATCGGCAGCGCAAGACTGCGACGCTCGTTCGGGGCTCTCCTCGCTGTGTCTATTGCATTTGGGGCTCTTGGGGCCGTTTCCGCCAAGGCCCAAGATTCGGTGTTTGCCCTGCGCTGCGCGGGCCGGCTCGTTCGGATCGGGGATCTGAAGGTGGACGTGCTGGCCAAGTGCGGACCGCCCCTCTATGAGCAGTATGTTGGGGAGCGCAAGATCCGCACCCCGCGGGGTTACGACAAGAAGATTCTGGAAGAGTGGATCTACAACTTCGGCCCCACGGACTTCATCCACATCCTCCGCTTCGAGGGAGGGCGCTTGACGGAGATCCTGCGGGGCGAGAGAGGATATCCTAATGTTGATTAGTCTTCATGAGTCACCGCCCGCCCTCATCGCGGCTTTCGACGCTCCCACACATCAGTCCTTACATTTGCGTCCATTTGCGTTTATTCGCGGTTCTCTTTCACGGACAGGTTCTGAAGGGCGGGCATAAAGCCCGCCCCTACAAAGGGGTTCATTCCTACTTTCCGAACACCTCCTTGGGAGGTTCGGTGTTTCCGGTGGCGTTGGGATAATCGGTGGCCTTGTAGGCCTTCTGGTTGGTTTCCACCAGGTGGCGCGCCTCTTCCATGAAGTTGTTGTAGCGCTTCTTGCACTCGTAGAAACCATGCCACCAGGAATAGTCGGGGGCCATCATGGCCGCGCCCATCCGCGCGCGCCGCCCCTCGTGGTGCCACAGCTCGTAGTATTCCACCTCCAGCCGCTCGTCGAAGAAACGGGTCTTGTCCAGCAGCCCCTTTTCGTAGAGCTCATCCAGCATGGCCTTGGCGGGCTTGAAATAGACGTCGTTGTATTCCTGAACCACCTTGTCCAGCTTCACATAGTGGTCCTGGACCCAGGTCTTGCCGTGGCACTGCATGCAGATGGCCTGCATCTTCCCGCGCTCCACCTCCCAGTTGGTCTGGGCGGGAAAGGCGGCGAACTCGGAAGGCCGCACGGTCAAGGGCGCCTGGGTCTCCCACGAAAGCCTTTCGGTCACGTCGTGGGTGGTGAGCACCGTTCCGGCCCCGGACATGTGGCAGGACGCGCACGTGGGACCCCGGAAGTCCACGCCGGGGGTCCAGGTGCCCGGAGCGGCGTTCCAGTTGTATTCGTCCCCGAAGGCCGTGTAGATGTCCCCGTGCTTGGATTCCATGTAGATCTCGATCTGCGGGTGATCGGGGCCCAAGTGGCACTGGCCGCAGGCCTCGGGCTTGCGCGCTTCCATCACCGAAAACCGGTGCCGGGTGTGGCAGCTGGTGCAGCTCCCCTTGCTGCCGTCCAGGTTCACGCGGCCCACCCCCACGTTGGGCCAGGTGGCCGGATCCAGCTTGCCGTCCTTCATGCGAAGCACCGTGCCGTGGCAGTGGAAGCAGCCGGCTTCCCGCTCCGTGTCGCTGTTCATCCCCAGCTTCAGCCACGGGTCGATCTTCCAGATGATCTCCTGGGTGTTGGCGTGCTTGCTGCGGCTGTACTGCTTGGCCTCGTCGGGGTGGCAGCGGGAGCAGTCCTTGGGGGTCACCACGGCGGCCACCGGCACCCGGTATTCCTTGGTCCCGTAGGGCACGTCGGATCGCTCGTACTGCTTGTAATGTTCCTGGCTCACGTCCGGGTCGAATTCTTCCGCCTGATGGCAGTCCAGGCAGGTGATGTTGGCGCTGGCATGGCGGCTGTGGGCCCAATCGGCGAAAACCCCGGGGCTCTCCCGCCGGTGGCAGTCAATGCAGGCCACGGCCTCTTTCGGCATGCTCCGCTCGATGCGAAACTCCTTGGCCTTGGGCGAGTTCACCGCCGTCTGGGCCCAGGCGACGGCCGCCGCCCCCAGGACGACCAGCACGAAGACGGCCGGCCCCATCCGACAAACATCTCGTCTCTCTTTCATGACCCGTCCCCCCTTTGCGTCCAAAACGGCTTAAGAACAACTACATTCCCAATCCCCTGTAGTTTCCTTCCAGTTGCTTGTAGGCGAAACGATCCCGGGCCACGTGCACCAGGTTCCGGTGGCAGTCCACGCAGCGCTTTTCATAGCCGGGGCGGGGATAGAGCACCGACCGGTGGGCCAGCATGGCGCCCCGCTTTTCAGGCATATACAGGATATTCCGGTGGCATTTTTGGCATTGGTCGTTCTTGAAAGAGGCGTAGGCCGCCTCCCGGGCTTCGGCGCGGTCGTAGGCCTCGGCCCCTTCCGTGAAATGCACGTAGATGTCCTTGATGCCGTGCATGGTCTTGGCGTAGAAGAACTCCACGGTGTCGTGGGGCGCCGGCAGATGGCAGTCCATGCAGTCGGCCACGAACCCCTGGGCGTTGTTGGTGTGGGTGGATGTCTTCCACGTGTTGTAGGCGAATTGGATCTCGTGGCAGGACGCGCAGAACTGCGGGGTGGAGGTCCGCACCATGGTGTAGTAGGTCATGGAAAAGAGCGGAAACCCCAATACGATGCCGACGGCGATCCAAAGCAACGCCTTGACCCAGCGCCTCATCTCCGCCCTCCTTTCCTGCGCCCCGTTCAGCGCCTGGCCGTGAGACACTCCCGGTAAAGCTTCCACGCGGTCCGGGCATGTTCCGTCAGATCGAATCGGCCTCCGCTGGCGTGCCACAAGATGGCCGCCGGTTGCACGATCCCGAGAAACAGGACCGCCGCGGTTTCCGGGTTCACGTCGTCCCGGATTTCCCCGCTCGCCTGGCCTTCGGCCACAAGAGCGGCAAGCCGCAGGACGTGCTCGTGGATCACCTCCGCCAACCGGGCCCGGCGTCCCTCCGCGTCGCCCACGATCTCTTCGCTGAAGAGGATCCGCGGAATGGCCTGGTGCGAGGTGATCAACTGCACGTGTCGTGCAAGAAGCGCGTCCAGGCGCGAAAGGGCCGAAAAATGCTCCTCGCGCACCCTTTCCACGTGTTCGGCCAATCGGTTCCGAACCAGCTCCAGGACCGCACCCAGGATGGCGTCCTTGTTGGGATAGTGCCGGTAGAGAGCCGACGGCACCACTCCCACCTCCGCCGCCAGACGGCTGAGGTTCAGCTTCTTCAGGCCATCCCGGTTGACGAGGCGAAGGGCCGCCTCCGCGATCTGGTCTCTTCGCGTCTTTGCGTCGATACGATCTTTCGAATCCGCCACAGTACGTGAATTTTCCTTCACTTTAGACAAGCTTTTCCACCCTGTCAAAGGCAAATTGCATCCGAAGCGCGATCCGGACCCGCCCCTGCACCCGTGCAGGAGCGAACCATCCGTCGGCCCCGCAACGGTTTTTCATCCTCCGTCGCCGGGGCCTTGCGTCACGCGGGTTCGCGAAAGGCGTCCCATCGGTTTCATCACGAGGGTCTTTTCTCTTGACTTGCCCCCGCTCCGCCGATCCAATAGTGAATAGGTTTTCACATGCGCAAGGGCTTTGGGAGCCCGCTTCTTATCTGGGTACATAGCACGGAGGATGACCATGGAAAAGGAACGATTGTCCTATCACGAGTCGGTTCAAAGGATGGTGGAGCGCATCCGCGCCGACGGCATGACCAACATCTGGGACCGCTTCGTGGCCCAAGGGCTGGGAAACGATCCGGACAAGCGCTGTCCCTTCTGCATGGGCGGCGTGCGGTGCGATCTATGTTCCAACGGGCCGTGCCGGGCGGACGCCGAAAAGGACAAGCGCGGCGTGTGCGGGATCAAGGCCGACGGCATGGCCATGCGCATGATGGTTCTCCGAAACGTCATGGGGACCTCCACGTACCACTACCACACGGAACAGACCCTGCGCACCCTCCGGGCCACCGTGGAAGGCAAGACCCCCTTTCGCATCGCCGAGCCGGAAAAGCTCTTGAGCTTCGCCGCCCGTCTGGGGCTGGACACCTCCGGATCCACGGAAGATGTGGCCCTTCGGCTTTGCGACTTCGCCCAGGCCGACTTTCAACGGCCCGCCCATGAGCCCAGCCTGATCGTCGAGCGCCTCGCCCCGCCGGACCGCCAGGCGTGCTGGAGACAGCTGGACATCTTTCCCGGAGGCGTCTACGGCGAGATGCTTCGGGCCACCAGTTCGTGCCTCACCAACGTGGACGGCTACTACGTGAGCCTTGCCCTCAAGGCCATGCGCATGGGCATCGCCATGGCCTACCAGAGCCAGATCATCAACGAATATTGCCAGGACATCCTGTTCGGCATCCCCCGTCCCCATCGCATGCGCGTGGATCTGGGCGTCCTGGACCCCGATTATGTGAACGTGGTCCCCAACGGCCATGAACCCTTCCTGGGCTTTGCCATGGTCCAGCTCGCCCGGGATCCCCGGTGGCAGGAAAAGGCCCGGGCCGCCGGCGCCAAAGGCCTCCGGGTGATCGCCTCCATCGAAACCGGACAGGAAATGATCCAGCGCTGGGAGATGGACGACGCCTTCTACGGATTTACGGGCAACTGGATCATGCAGGAGGCGGTGCTGGCCAGCGGGTGCGTGGACCTTTTCGCCTGCGACATGAACTGCTCCATGCCCATCGATCCGCTCTATGCGCAAAAGTACCGTTTCAAGCTCATCCCCGTCAGTGACCTGGTGGCCTTTGAAGGCATCACCGATCGGCTCGACTATGTGCCGGAACAGGCCAGGGACCAGGCGGCACGGCTCCTGGAGATGGCCATCGCCAATTTCCCCGAACGCCGCAAGAACGTGGAACCCGTCACCGGACTTCGCACGGGCGAGGCCGTGGTGGGCTTTTCCACCGAAAGCATCCTGGACGCCCTGGGCGGAAGCCTGGATCCGCTCCTGGACGCCATCAAGAAGGGCGCGATCCGCGGCGTGGCCGGTTTCGTCTCCTGTACCACGCTTCGGGACACGGGCCAGGACGTGCACAGTGTGCGCATGGCCAAGGAACTCATCCAGCGCGACATCCTGGTGCTCTCCATGGGATGCGGCAACGCGGCGCTCCAGGTGGCGGGCCTGTGTCTGCCGGAAGCCAAGGACCTGGCGGGGCCGGGGCTTAAATCCTTGTGCGAGGCTCTGGGAACCCCTCCGGTTCTCAGTTACGGCACCTGCACCGACACGGGCCGGTGCGCAGACCTGGTGGCGGCGGTCTCGGCGGCCCTCGGCGGCGTGGCCATTCCCGATTTGCCCGTGGTGGCCGTGGCCCCCGAGTACATGGAGCAGAAGGCCACCATCGATGCCATCTTCGCTTTGGCCTTCGGCCTTTACACGTATGTGAACCCCATCCCCAACGTGACGGGCGCCCCCAACCTGGTGAAGCTTCTGACGGAGGAACTCACCGGCGTCACCGGCGGGCTTCTCAACGTGAACCCCGACCCCCGGGAGGCCGCGGACGCCCTCCTGGCCCACATTGAAAAGAACCGAAGGAAACTCGGTTTGTAACCGGATGCAGCCCCCGTAGGTCGAGACACCGATGACCCCGCGCCGAACGGGGGCTCCCCTTTCGGAACCGGGACCACCCGTTGCGACAATGCCCGGCAACGGGGGCCATGTAGAGCTTGAGCGAGGCACGAACATGCGCATCGAGGTCTTCCAGCACGTTCCGTTCGAAGGCCCGGCCCACATCGGACGATGGGCGGCTGCCAAGGGATGCCCGGTCCACATCACGAGGCTCCATGACGGGATGCCGCTTCCCGACATGGGGGCCTTCGATTTCCTCGTCCTCATGGGCGGGCCCATGAACATCTACGACGACCATCTTCATCCCTGGCTGCCCCGGGAAAGGCTCTTCATCCAAAAGGCCCTGGACGCCGGAAAGACGATGCTCGGCGTGTGTCTCGGCGCCCAGCTTCTGGCCGACGCCCTGGGGTCCCCGGTCTACCGGGGAGAACACCGGGAAATCGGGTGGTTTCCGGTGGACCTTACCGAACAGGCGTCGTCTTCCGCCCTCTTTGCCGACTTTCCGGCCCGTTTCCACGCCTTCCATTGGCATGGGGACACGTTCCGCATCCCCGCCCAGGCGCTTCACATCGCCCGGAGCCAAGGGTGCGAAAGCCAGGCCTTCTGCTGGGACGATCGCGTGGTGGGCCTTCAGTTTCACCTGGAGACCACGACCGAGAGCGTGGATCTCCTCCTGGAAAACTGCGCCCACGAAATCGGCCAGGGCCCCTTCATGCAGCCTCCCCCTACCATTCGGAAGCTCACCGGCCGGCATCTGAGGCAGGCCCAAGGGCTCATGGAGCGCCTTCTCGACCGGTTGACCGCCTGAGTTGACGGCGTTTTCCGGGAGCGCCTCCTTGCCGAACCCATCTCAAGACTTACCATAAGGGTGTACCGACCTAACCAGTCTTGGGACGAAGGAGGCAAGCCATGAAGGACAAAAGAAACCTCCATCAGAAGATTCAGGAGCTCTGCGATTGTTTCGCCACCACTGACCCGCTGGCCGAAATGGCCACCGTTCCCGCCGAGGGGGACACGGACGAGGCGGCACTCAAGTGGCTGGCTCTGGCCGTTCTTCACGGCGTGACGGCCAACGCGGAGAAGATTGAGCTCTCGCGACAGCCGGAGGGTGGGGTGGAAGTTCGCGCCAAGTACAGGGAGGCGCCCTTGCGATCCCCCGGATCGGAGGTGGGGGCCAAGATCCTGGAAGCGGCGAAGCACATCGTGGGTCTGGAAGAATCGGAAGGATCCTCCCGGCTGGCCCTCGGGATCCGGGATAGCAGCCTGGAGCTCAAGATCAAGGTGGAACAGGAACGCGGAAGAGAGCGACTTGTGATCAAGTTCCCCGATCGATAGGAGGAGGAACCCTTCCATGCTGGCCCACGATGAGTTCGGCCCGGAAAAGATCCTGAGCGTCTACGACCCCCGGGTGGGCATGCGCGGCGTGCTCGTCATCGATAACACCGCGCTGGGTCCCGCCAAGGGCGGCATTCGCATGACCTCCACGGTGGGCGTGCGCGAAGTCATGCAGCTGGCGCGCACCATGACTTGGAAGTGCGCCCTCGCAGGGCTTCCCTTCGGGGGCGGCAAGGCGGGCATCCGGGCCGACTCCAAGCTCATGGGACCGGCCAAAAAGAAGGCCCTGGTGGAAAGCTTCGCCAAGGCCCTTCGCCCCCTCTGCCCTTCGCTCTACATTGCCGCACCCGACATGTACATGGGCGAACGGGAAATGGCCTGGTTCGCCGGTGCCAACGGCCACCGGGCCGCCTGCACCGGAAAACCCGAAGATCTGGGCGGCCTTCCCCACGAGTTGGGGAGTACCGGCTACGGCGTCTTTCATGCCGCCCGGGCCGCCGCCCCCTTTCTGGGACTGGATCTTTCCCGGGCCACCTTCGCTGTGGAGGGATTAGGCAACGTGGGCCGGTTCGCCGCCCGTTTTCTGGTGGAAGCCGGCGCCACCCTGGTTTCCGTATCCGACAGCACCGGAACGGTTTCCAGCCGGGAGGGCCTCGACTTTGCCGTTCTATGTTCGGTCAAGGACGAAACGGGATCGGTGACGGCCTACGCCTCCACGGGCCGCCCCGTGTGCCAGGTGGGCCCGTGCGAGAACGTCTTCACGGCGGAGGCGGACATCCTCATCACCGCCGCGAGGCCCCACGTGATCCAGGCCGGAGATGTGCGTCACCTGCGCTGCCGTCTTCTTGTGGAAGGGAGCAACATCCCCCTCACCCTGGACGCCGAGGAGCTGTGCCACGAGACGGGGATCACCGTGGTTCCGGATTTCGTGGCCAACGCGGGCGGGGTGATCAGTTCCTACGTGGAATGGAAAGGAGGCGGCAAGGACGAGGTTTTTCCGTTGGTGGAGGAACGGGTCGCGGGGAACACGACCCGGGTTCTTCAGGCGGCCTTGGATCGTGGCGTCACTCCGCGCCAGGCGGCGCTGTCCCTGGCCAAGGAACGGGTTCGGGCCACCCGGCCCCTTGCTGAAACTTAGGCCGCCTGCCCGAACAGCCCCAGATGCCCCCCTTTTACGTAGTACAGCCCTTCAGGGCTGCGGAAAACATTTCCCGACAACGGGCGGACTTTCAAGGACTGACCCTGGACGCATGGAGTTGCGAAGCCCTCTTTCCGCGGGGCTGAAGCCCCTCGGCTACGAAGGAGGGGCAATTCCAACGCTGGTTGCCGGCTCAAGCCAGTTCTCGGACAGGCTCCTGCGAACCTGTCCGAGACTCCAAGAATCGGTTGCCCCCCTTTCAGGCGAAACCCCGTATCGCCGGCCGCTAGAGGCCCGCGGCGAAGGATGCGTCATACATGTCCCGAGCCTTCGGCTCCCAACCCAGTTTGCCCAGTTCCCGCCATACCGCGATCCGATCGGCGATCATCTTCTCCACTTTTTCGGGAAAGGACGCCTTGTTCATCTCCCGGTCGTAGTACTGGATGCCCTGGAGGGTTTCGGCGAAGGCCTGGGGATCCTTCAGCCACCCACCGATGGCCTGTGCCATCACCGCGTTGGCCTCCTCGGGATGCTCCTTCCAATAGTCCACCGCCCTGGCTACGGCACGGCAGACCTTCTGGACGTCGCCCTTCCGTTCACGCAGCACTTTGTCTGAAAAGATGAGCACGTCGGAAATGAGTCCGGGGGTCTGGGAGGTGTCGATGAGCAGATGCCCGTGCGGAGCCTGTTTACCCTTGGTGAGATAGGGCTCCCACGTGACCGCCGCATCCACCTTGCCCGCAATGAAGGCCGTCCCGGCCGCGCCCGGTTCCATGTTGACCACTTGAATATCGGACATGGTGAGGCCCTCGCGGCGCAGCAGGTAGCCCAGGAACCATTCCGAGATGGACGCCTGCTTGAAAGCCACCTTCCTGCCCTTCAGATCCTTGATGGCCTGAATGTCCTTGTTGGCCACGATGCCGTCGCCGCCTTTGGAGTCATCGAGCATGAGGACGACCTTCGCCGGCGCCCCTTCCTTGGCGTTGAGAATGAAGGCGGCCATGGCGGTGCTCATGCCGTCCAGCTGTCCTGCATAAAGGGCGGCGAACCGCATGGAGATGTCGTCCATGATGGACAGTTCCACCTCCACCCCTTCGTCCTTGTAAAAGCCCTTTTCCTGAGCCAGGAAAAGGGGTCCGTTGCCGACCCAGGTGGGCATGGAAATCTTGAGCGGCTCCGCCGCCGCCACCCGGCCCAATCCCAATGCCGCCAAAACGAGTACGAACACCACCAGCCACTTTCGATTCATCCTACCAGCTCCTTTCCATTGTCCCTCAAGATCAGCGTTCAGTGGGTTTGTCGGCTCCTGGAGCCGCCTTTCCTTGACTTTGGGGCGCATCCTAGCACATCCGGCCGTTTCCGTTCGACTCCTAAATGGCGTCCGGCCCGCTGCTCTGATCAGGACATCGGGCTGTTGACGGCCGCACCGATTCTGAATAGGTTAGCACGCTCCGGAACCCGGCCGGTCCCCTATCTTTTGGGGGCTTGGAAACCGGGTGGATGATCCTTCATCACCACAACGCGACGAGGACGGAACGGCAATGACTCTTAAGGTGAGCAGACGGCTGGAATGGGTGGCGCAGTCGGAAATCCGCAACATGTCCATCGAATGTGAACGGTTGGGCGGCATCAACCTGTCCCAAGGGGTGTGCGACCTGGAAATCCCCGATCCCGTGCGCCGCGGCGCCCAGCGGGCCATCGATGAGGGCTACAACGTCTATACGCGTTACGACGGCCTCCAGGAGCTTCGGGAAGCCATCGCCCACAAGCACAAGCAGTTCAGCGGCCTGGAAGTGGACCCGGAAGGGGAAGTGATCGTCAGCGCGGGAGCCACCGGAGCCTTCTACTGTGCATGCCTGGCGCTGCTGGAACCGGGCGACGAGGTCATCGTCTTCGAGCCCTTCTACGGCTACCACATCAGCACCCTGGTGGCGACCCAGGCACGGCCCGTTTTCGTGAGGCTCCGCCCCCCCGGCTGGACCTTCACGGAAGAGGATTTGGAGGCCGCCGTCACACCCAGGACCAGGGGAATTCTCGTGAACACCCCCGCCAACCCTTCTGGCAAGGTCTTTAGTCGAGAGGAACTGGAAACGGTCGGCCGGTTTGCAACCCGCCATGACTTTTTCATCTTCACGGACGAGATCTACGAATATTTCGTCTACGACGGTCGCCGCCACGTGCCTCCCGCCGCCGTCGAAGGAATCCGCGAGCGCACCATCACCATCTCGGGCCTTTCCAAGACCTTCAGCATCACGGGATGGCGTATCGGCTATTGCATATGCGACAGAAAGTGGGCGCGCCCCATCGGATGGTTCAATGACCTGGTCTACGTCTGTGCCCCCGCTCCACTCCAGATCGGGGTCGCCCGCGGCCTGCTCCAGCTGGACGCCGGCTACTACGAGCACATTGCGAGGGAATATGAGGGAAAGCGGGACCGAATCTGCGACGCCCTCACCCGGGCCGGGCTGGACCCGGTGGTTCCCCAAGGGGCCTATTACGTGCTGGCCGATATCTCGCGACTGCCCGGCGACACATCCAAGGACAAGGCCATGTTTCTCCTTCAGAAAACGGGGGTCGCCGCCGTGCCGGGGGAAGCCTTTTACCACGACGAGGCGGGATCTCAACTGGCCCGGTTCTGTTTCGCCAAACGCGACGACGTGCTGGACGAGGCCTGCCGAAGGATCGCGCAGCTGCCGTCGCTCTAGAGCTTGTCGGAGAACTCGGTTTCGTCGCAAATCGGCGAGTCATTGACTCTCTGCTTGTAGCCGCGGGGCTTCAGCCCCGCGGGACCAGGCGCGCTGAAGTCCATACAATTCATGGAAAAGCCGGGCGACTTACCCTTCGCCCGGAACTCTTTTTTCGCAGCCCTGAAGGGCTGCGCTACGATGGAAAAAGTTGTTTGCCCGTTCCCGGACACCCTCCCGGGAGCTTGTCCGAGAACTGCACAGACCGTCCCTCCCGCGCAAGCGGGAGTCCATAGGGTCCTGTCACCCCTGGATCCCCGCTTTCGCCGGGAGGGCGGATGCCCGTTGAAAGGGGGCCAATCAGCCATCCCCCAATGGGACGATTCTTGTGCACGGTGCGGCTTCGTCAGCCGAAGACGCGCGCCAGCCAGGACCGGCCCCGCCTGGAAAGCCCCCTGGCGGAAGCGTCGGAAGCCTCGACGGCCTTCAGGGTTTCCTCCCGGATGGATTGGGTGATCCGCCTCTTGATCTCCATGAAAAAGGGCGAGGTCCGCACCTCGTGGTCCCGCGGGTGCGGAACGTCGATCTTCACTTCCTCCTTGATGGTTCCGGGCCGGAAACTCATGACGTAGACCGCGTCGCCCAGGAAGATGGCCTCATCGATGTCGTGGGTCACGAAGAGCACCGTGATCTTCTGCTCTTCCGCCACCTGCAGGAGCAGCTCCTGCATGATGGTGCGGGTCTGGGCGTCCAGTGCGCCGAACGGTTCGTCCAAAAGGAGGATCTGAGGGTCGTTGGCCATGGCCCGGGCGATGGCGACGCGCTGCTTCATCCCCCCCGAAAGGAACCTTGGATAGACGTCGTCAAAGCCCGCCAGCCCCACCTTGTCGATGAGAAACCGGACCTTGTCATGAATCTCCGACGGGGCGGCCCCCCGGAGCCGCATGCCGAAGGCGATGTTGTCATAAACGGTAAGCCACTCGTAGAGCGTGTAGGACTGGAAGACCATCCCGCGATCCGCTCCCGGGCCGCCCACTTCCCTGCCGTCCAGCAGGATCCTCCCGCCACTGGGGGCGTCCAGGCCCGCCACGATGCGCAGGAGCGTGGACTTTCCACAACCCGACGTCCCCACGATGGTGACAAACTCGCCTTCCTCCACATAGGCGTTCACGTCCGTGAGCGCCTCGATGGGGTGCCCCCCCGGGGTGTGGAAGACCTTGGACACGTTTTCGATGATGAGCTTTTTCTTGGCCACGATCAGTACCCCGCCTTTTCGGACCAGGGAAGCAGCACCCGCGTCAGAAGCTTGAAGGATTGGTCGGTGATGAGACCGAGAAATCCGATGACCCCCAGGCCCACGAAGATGGCTTCGGTGTTGAGGCCCCGCATGGACTGGAGGATCATGTAGCCGAGCCCGCGCTGGGCCGAAACCAGCTCGGCCACGATCAAATACGTCCAGGCCCAGCCCAGGGTCATGCGCAGGTTGTCGAAGATCCCCGGCATGGCGGCCGGGATCAGCACACGCCAGACCACGTCCCTTTTGCGGGCTCCCAGCGTATAGGCCGATTCCAGAAGGTCCCTGGGTATGTTGGCCGACACGTCGGCGATGAGAAAAATCAGCTGAAAGAAAGTCCCGATGAAGATCACCGCCACCTTTTCCATGCGGCCGATGCCGAGCCACAAAATGAGCAGCGGTATCATGGCGCTCACGGGAAGATACCGGATGAAGTTCCCCAGGGGCTCCACAAGGGCTTCGACGAACTTGAAGCTTCCCATGAGGATTCCCAGGGGCACCGCCACCACCGCCGCCAGGGCGAATCCCATCAGGATCGTGGTCACGCTGGCCACCGTGTGCTCCCAAAGCTCGCCTCCGGCCGCCATCCGCCATCCTTCCCGAAGGATGCTCCAGGGACTCGGCAGGAACATGGGGTCGATCCAGTGGGCCGCGGTCACCGTCACCCAGGCTGTGAGCAGGATGACGAATCCCGTCAAGCTGAACGTCAGATAGAGGTTCCTGGGGATGGGCCTCTTGGGCTGAAAGACATCATGGTCCGACCATTTTCGCGTTTTGGACTCGCAGCAGTGTTCACTCACGACGGCCACTCCCTGCTTCCTCGTCATAAAAGGCAAAGCCACGGACCCCCGCCCGCGGCGCCGTGAGATTAGGGGAGCCCCCGGTGGGTTGTCAAGGCTGGAGGGCTCTGTGGGCCGGCTGCACGCCTTCAGGGGCCGGCGGGCGAAAAGCCCGCCTCTATCGCAGGAAGAGGCCCCGACGGGTAGTGGCGGGGTTTATCCCCGCGCTCCAACCCCGTGGCCGTGGAGGGAATCCGGCAATGGGACAGCCGCATTCAGGGGGAATTCATTCCCAGGTTCGGGCGTCCAGGGCCACCTTGCACACCCCGCCGGAACGTTCCCTGGCGAGTCCATAGGCCTCCTGCGCCCGCTGCACGGGAAACCGATGGGTGATGAGCGGCTCCAGTTCCCGGGCATGGCGGCCGACCAGTTCCACCGCCCGCCGCAGATAGGGCACCCAGGGCGGCGTGATGGATGCGATCAGCCGCAGGTTCTTTTGGAAGAAGGTTGCATAGTCGAAGGCGTAGGCGGTGGGTTCCGGAACGCCGAGGGCCAGCACGGCGCCGCCCCTGGCCGCAAGGGCCACGGCGTCGTTGAGGGCCGTCTCCCGGTGTCCCACCGCCTCCACGCAGATGTCCGCCGCAGGGCCGGCTGAAAGGCCGCTGCGTTCCATGGCCAGCACCTGTGCGGCGGTGGCCCGGATGGCACGGTCCGCACCCATCCTTTCGGCCATGAGGCAACGGCCGCCCACGGGGTCCATCACCCGGAGGAACCCGGCTCCCCTCCTGCGCAGTTCCCAACAGACCAGCAACCCGATGGGGCCGCCCCCGACGATGTCCACGCGAAGGCCCTGAACATCCCCCAGCTTATCCAGGGCAAAGAGCACCGTGGAAAGCGGCTGGGCCAGCACCGCCAGTTCCATGTCCTCCAGGTCCTCAGGAATGTGGACCGCTTCGTCCTCGACGGCCTCGAAAATCCGGCACAAACCCCGGTCGTCCCGGGGAAGGGCCACCACCCGATCCCCCGGAACGAAACGGGACGACCGGCTTTCCACGACGATTCCCGTGCATTCGTGGATGAACATGCCGGGCGCCAGGGGATAATCCAGCTCCGTCTGCTCCCCGGCATAGAACGGAAGGTCCGTGCCGCACACCATGGCGTGCTGGAGCTGCACCAGAAGGCCTCCCTCCCGTTCCAGGCTCGGCTCGGGAACGTCCACTTCCACCACGGTTTCCGGTCGGACGATCTGCAACGCGCGCATCCTGAACACTCCTTATCTGCCTTTTTCTCCGTTTCCCTCTCCCGCATCGGACGAAGGGGGACCTTCCGCCGTGCCGAGCGTCGTCTTAGTCCGCTCGGCCGGACAAGACAAGTCCGCATCTTCCGCCGTTTCATGGCCGGGCGGATTGCGTAACTTCTCCGGTATCCAAGAGGCGCACGGCTTGCCGGAAGGAAGGCCGCGATCCGAGGGCGGGCCTCAACGGCGTACCGCGCCGTCGGGCCCCTTGAACAACAAATGCAGCGCGAAGGCCGTTTCGGCCACCAGCGGGACGACGTAGGCCGGCTGGAAAAGCCCCAGAAGGCCGGGAGCGAAAAACCGCAGCAGGCTCCCGGCGACATAGACCGGCGCCGATGCAATCAACGCCAGGCCCAGGATCCGGGGGAAACCCGATGAGCAGAGCACCAGGTGGCCCAGGGCGAAAATCGAAACGGCGAAGAATAACAGCGCCAGATCATAGCAGCGGGCATGGAGGTCGAGGAAGAACACGGCCGCCGCATCGGCATCCCGGAACAAGGGATACAAACCATGATCCGGACTCACGACCATGAGTGCGGTGTGTTAATGTAGTAAATTCAAACCGAGGATCGAGGTCTCGAGGAGGCGGAAGACCGCCGACAGGCCTGATACCGTCGTGCTCACCGGTCGAAACAGCTCGTAGAGCAGGAGGGCGACGGCCGCGTCGCAAGCCACCATGACCACATCGGCGACAAACCCGACCCGAAAGAGCCAGACACCTTCGCGGATCCTCAAAGCCAAGGCGCCCGGATCTTGCTGGGCCACCGCGCCTGCCCGAACCACCCCCTCCGCGAAAACGCCGCACAGGATGATGGCAAGATAGAGGACCCCGGCCAGCCTGGCCCGTTTCCATGGGCGCCTGATGGATGTCACGGCCCAACCTCTACCGATGTGGAGAAGAATCTCCGCGCTACCGGCCCATCCTGTATATTTACGACCACCTTTGGAATCACGCAAGATGGCAGGGTGCCGCACATGACTTCCAGCCGGGCAAAAGTCACGTGGAGCTTTCCCCTGTGGTTCACAAAGAGCTGATCAAAATGCAACGGCCCGATGGACCGGGCAGGCCGGCGGGCGATGCCAGGCACCACCACCGATCTAGCCCTCCGCTCCGACCATATGGTCAAGCTCGGCTTCAGGTGAGATTGCAGAAGATGGAGGGCGACCCGGGGATCGAACCCGGGACCTTTGGTTCCGGAGAATGCAGTACATGGCATAACTCATTGATTTTACTATGGCGGATTTCCCAATAAACCCGCCATAATCGCGCCAATCCGCAACCTATCCGCAACCAAATTCGGGGCATCTCCTCTTGTTGCCTGACATGGTTTTCGGGTGCCCATTCCAAACCCATTTAAGTGGTGCTAAAGGGAAACATTGATACTCGAAGCCTCTGCAAACCAATCTTGCTGTCCGTGGAGCGTGTGTCTCCCCACGCACCGTACATCAAACAAAACCCGGAACAATTGCCTTAATCAACCCTAGGCCCCCCTACGACCTGATAACTCCGCCATGGCGGGACAGAAGATAAGTTGCGAACACCAAGAATCTTGTTTTCTTCCCAACGCCTCACCTCCCGAATATATCTTTACGCCGATTCTTTAAAGCAGGCAGTTTTTCACGAACTGAGTGGACGCGCCCCTTCGAGATGGTCGCAACCAGGCAGTCCTCGGTTTCGATTGCCGACGCAACAGGCGTTCCGAACGGATCGAAAACCGAACTCCTTCCACAGAAAGAAGGCCCAATCAGGTTGCACCCCGCCACATAAAAAGTGTTCTCAATGGCGCGCGCCCGAAGAAGGGTCAACCAGTGATCTTCCTTCATGGGGCCTTGATACCAGGCCGATAGCACAAGGGCCAGGTCGGCGCCGCCCTCGGCCAGGTGGCGAAAAATTTCAGGGAATCGAAGGTCGTAGCAGATTGCGACCCCCACGCTGAGACCATCAATCGACACCACAGGCGGAAGGCCGTCGCCGGGAAACATGGTGTCGGATTCGCGAACACTTAAGGCATCGAAGAGATGAATCTTTCTGTAACGGGCAATCAACTCGCCGTTGGGATTCAAAACGACCGCCGTATTGAAGGCCCGCTCCGGGTCGGGTGATCGCTCCCAGAGACCGGAGGCTATGGCCAATTGGTACCTCCGCGCGACACCGGCAAGCCCTCCCAAGAAATCAATCGATTGATCCTCTAGGTACTGTATCGGGGGGCGGTGCGGCGCCGGAAGCCCCATGAACATTTCTGGAAAGATGATGAGCCGTGCTCCACGCTCCGCCGCCGTTTGTGCGTAGTGGTCAGCCGTAGCGAGGTTCC
This sequence comes from Desulfacinum sp., assembly GCA_014359885.1. Classification (GTDB taxonomy): domain Bacteria; phylum Desulfobacterota; class Syntrophobacteria; order Syntrophobacterales; family DSM-9756; genus Desulfacinum. Next base: position 4,781 of record JACIYN010000094.1, on the reverse strand, counting down.
TACGGGGATCCTCGCTTCCCTTCACTTGCGCCAGCGCGATGGTCAGGGTTGCATCCATGGAAAATTTCGCCTCCGTCTTCGAGTGCTCGTGTGTAATATATCTAAAATATACTTGACCTATATCACGGCCTCCGCTATGGTTCCAAGCCAGAATCGTCGAACTTGTGAATCCTTAGGGAAAGGGGCGTCAATGACTCCCGCAGAACTCAGAAAGCAATGTGAGAAGGGATCGTTTGACAGGCCTACCGCCGGATATTGTGACGGCTACGTCCAAGCCAACTTGGTGGCTCTTCCCGAACGCTACGCAGCCGACTTCGAAGCATTTTGCCGAAAGAACCCCAAACCCTGTCCCCTCCTCGAGGTCGTCGGCCCCGGAACCTCGCTGACATCCCGACTGGCTCCCGGAGCGGATCTCATCAACACCCTCCCCCGCTACCGCATCTGGATCGACGGGGAATGCCGCCATGAAGTCAAGGAGATCAGCGCCTTTTATCGGGAAGACCTGGTCTTTTTTCTGCTGGGCTGCAGCTTTTCCTTTGAAGAAGCCCTTATGAAAGCCGGCATTCGACTGCGCCATGTGGAACAGAAAAAAAACGTTTCCATGTACCGGACGCGCATCCCGTTGGAACCGAGCGGCCCGTTCCGAGGCGAAATGGTGGTGAGCATGCGCCCCATCCATTGGAGCCGAGTCGCCGACGCCTGCATCATCACGGGCCGGTACCCGGACGTTCACGGTGCCCCGGTGCATGTGGGTTATCCGGGCATGATCGGCATCAGGGACATCTCAAAACCAGAATACGGCGACGCCGTCGAGATACTTTCAGACGAAGTACCCGTGTTCTGGGCCTGCGGGGTCACCCCGCAAAACGTTCTGCTACAGGCCAAGTTGCCCTTTGCAATCACCCATGCTCCCGGACACATGTTCGTCGGAGACTTGAAAAACGAGCAGTTCGCGCGCGGGTGCTGCAGGTAGCCATCAGAGCCCAGGAAGGACAAGTGCCATGAAGGCGGCACCGAAACTGCTTCGCGAAAAGGCCTACGCTCTCCTCAAACGCAAAATCGTCACCCTCGAATATCCGGTCGGCTCCCAGCTGGTGGAGCAAGAGATCTGCGAGGAACTTGGCATCGGGCGCACGCCCGTACGTGAGGCGCTGCAACGATTGGCCGCCGAAAAGCTGGTCTCGATCATTCCGAGGCGCGGGATCTTCGTAAGCGACATCAACTTCTGGGAATTGCAACGGCTCATCGAAGCCAGGCTGATGATCGACGTCTTTTGTGCTCGAACCGCCGCTTCCATTGCGAGCCCCAAACAGATCCTTTCCCTCAAGGACCTTCTGGTGAGAGCCCAACAATGGGCGGCAGAGCGCCGAATCCCGGAGTTGCTGGAAACCGACCGGCGCTTTCACCTCCAGATTGTGGCTGTTCTTGAAAACCCCTTTATCAGTCAGGCGGCCGAAAAGATTTACGACCAGATGTTTCGTACATGGTTTCTCTCCTTCTCTCGAAGAACGAGGGAAGAAGTTCTGGAGACGCTGAGCGAACATCTTTCTATCATTAACGCTTTGGAAGCACGGCAATCCGATGCGGCAGAGCAAGCGGTGCGTCGTCACATCGAAAATTACCGCAGGAAGCTCATTCAGGAAGATTCGGCTTTTCGGAATATGGGATGTGTGGCAGGTCAGGTCAACGCCTAACGGGCAACCAAGGAGGTAGTGCGATGCATAAGAAGAAAATTACTTGGATCGTCGGCATGTTGGCACTTTTCATGTTCTTGGCTCTTTCGCCGGCCCATTCACAAACCAAGGAACTTCGTGTCGTTGGAAGCTGGAACAGCCTCACCATGTACAAGAACTTCGAAATGCCTTTCTGGACCGAAGTGGTGCCTGCCGAACTCGGCCTGAAAACCAGCATGACCTCTCTGAGCCAGATAACTCTCAAAGGCCCTGCTGTGCTTCGGCAAATGAGCATGGGCGTGTTTGACGCCGTCCATACGGTCGTCGATTATGTGGTGGACGATTCACCGGCCCTCGCCGGTCTCGATCTCCCGGCACTCGCAACGGACATTGCCGATGCGCGCAAAGTGGTCGAGGCCTACCGCCCGGTATTGGAAGAATACCTCGCCAGGGATTTCGACGCGAAACTCCTGAGCGTCGCCCCCTACCCGGCACAAGTCATCTTCTGCAGGGATCGCATAAACGGCTTGGCGGACCTGAAGGGCAAAAAGATCCGCGCCAGCGGCTGGACCACGTCCGAGTTTGTCAACGCCGTGGGGGCGACCGGTGTGACCCTCTCCTTCAGTGAGGTGCCCCAAGCCTTGCAGCGAGGCGTTGTGGATTGCGCCGTGACCGGAAGCCTTTCAGGCTACTCGGCGGGCTGGGGCGAAGTTTCCAATTTCGTCTACCCGCTTCCCATAGGTGGCTGGGACTACGTGATCGGAACCATGAGCCAAGCAACCTGGAATTCGCTGAGCCCTGACCAGCAGGCCAAGCTGCAAAGCCTCATCAAGGAAAAGCTGGAAGACCCCGCATGGGAGGTCACCAAGAAAGAAACCCAGGAGGGCCTTGATTGCCTTAGCGGTGGTGAGTGTCCCCACGGCACGCCCAACAAGTTGGAACTGGTTCCCATTTCCGAAGGGGATCGGGAACTGGCGAAGAAGTTGCTCGTGGAGGCCGTCCTTCCTGCCTGGTCCAAGAAGGTGGATTCCAGCGCCGTGAGCAAATGGAATGAGACCATCGGTCAGGTGGTAGGATTCAAAATCGAATAGTAACCAAGCGTTTCTCGCCGATGCCCGGCGGCAGGGCTTCAGAGTGGCCGCTGGGCGTCGGCGATTTCCATTTTTGCAGTCCGAATCAAAACGGCTGTCCACTTAGCCCTTCGTAATGTTCACGACGTTGCCCACGAGGGAAACCCGATGAATCGCCTACTGAGCATAAGCGAGAAGATCGCCACGGGCGCAGCATGGATCAGTGGAATTCTCCTGCTGGCGACGGCGGTCCTCATAGCAGTGGAAGTGACACTCCGGAAAGGATTTGCCATTTCCATGGGCGGCGCTGACGAAATATCCAGCTACACACTGGCCATCTGCTGCAGCTGGACCTTGGGGTTCGCGCTTTTGAAGAAGGGGCACATACGGATTGACGTTCTCTATGTTCGCCTCCCCCGCCCCTTTCAACACGCTCTGGACCTGGCCTCGCTTGGCCTTTTTCTCTTCATTATGATCGTTTTGAGTCATTACTCCTATAAGGTGGTGAAGACTTCTTTCTTGAAGAATTCCATGGCCAACACGCCCCTCGCAACACCCTTGTGGATTCCCCAGGGTCTTTGGTTTGCCGGGCTTATTCTCTTTACGCTCATTATCTTGGTTCTGTTCGTTGCCACGCTTTCGGCCCTCCTTCGTGGGAATAGCGATCTTGCCCGAAAATTGTACGGAGCCTCCACGCTTGATGAGGAAATCGAGGACGAAAGCAGAGCAGCGCGCGCTTCGATGGGTGGAGAGATCTCATGATTACCACGATCCTTGTCTTTCTACTTGGCCTCTTGTTGTTGAGCATCCCGGTTGCTGCAGCTCTGGCCGCCCTGGGTCTCCTTGTGGGACAGATTTTCTCGCCCTTTCCCCTTTACAGGGCTATGGGTGAGATTGCGTGGACAGCGAGCACGGATTTTATTCTGTTCGCCATTCCTTTGTTTGTGCTTTTGGGAGAGATCCTCCTTCAGGCGGGCATTGCGGCCCGCACGTATCGAGCCCTTGACTTGTGGCTCTCTTGGCTTCCCGGCGGCCTCATGCACGCCAATATCGGCACCTCCGCCATGTTTGCCGCGACGAGCGGATCCAGCGTGGCCACGGCAGCCACTATTACCACCGTGGCCCTCCCCCAGGCCCGCCGGTATGGATACCCGGAGGGACTTTTTGCCGGCTCGATCGCGGCAGGCGGCACCCTGGGGATCCTCATTCCTCCTTCGATCAATCTTATTGTCTACGGGTTTTTGACCAACACCTCCATCCCGCAGTTGTTCATCGCCGGGATCGTCCCAGGCCTCATCCTTGCTCTTCTCTTCATGATCTGCATTCTCATCGCCTGCTCCATAAACCCCAGACTCGGCGGCTCGCGCCGTTCCGCGCGTTGGTCTGATCGCATCGAGAGCCTCAAGGACCTCTTGCCGGTTCTTTTCATCTTCCTCGTGGTCATCGGGTCCATCTATGCCGGCTGGGCGACCCCAACGGAATCGGCGGCTCTGGGAGTGATCGCCGCCCTTCTCCTTGCGTTTCGTTACCGGGCGGTTTCTCTTGGGTTTTTCAAGCGCGTATTTGAAGGGACCATGCGCACCACCGCCATGATCATGCTGATCCTCATCGCCGCCAACTTTCTTAACTTTATCCTCGATTCCATAGGGCTGGCCGAGACGCTTCGGCAGTTTGTCAACAATCTTGGACTTTCCCCTTTCAAAACTCTTTTGGTCATCATCGCCTTGTACCTGGTGCTGGGACTTTTCGTGGAAACCCTTTCGCTCATGGTCATCACCGTTCCCATTGTGACGCCGGTCATCACGGGAGCGGGCTACGATCCCGTATGGTTCGGCGTCCTGCTGATTCTCTTGATTGAGATGGCGCTCATCACACCCCCCGTGGGGCTCAACCTCTACGTCGTACAAGGCGTGCGGCGTAGCGGTTCCATCAGCGATGTAATGATCGGAGCCTTTCCATTTGTCTTGATGATCCTGGTTATGATCGGAGTCTTGGTCGCTTTCCCGGGCCTGGCGCTCCACTTCGCCCGCACAGTCGG
>JACIYN010000093.1 GCA_014359885.1 Desulfacinum sp. | reverse complement strand
AGAGCCAGGAAGGCCAGGTCGTGGTACAGGTTGTTGGGCGTGTCCGAGGACTGTCCCCAGAGAACCACGGCGTTCTTCTGCCGGGCCAGCTCGCGGGCCAGCTCCTGGATGACCTGGGCGTCCACCCCCGTGACGGCCGCCACGTCCTTGGGGGAGTACTTGGCCAGGACCAGGGCTTTGAAGCCCTTTCGCAGGGCTCCCGCGGCATCGGTCCAGTCTTCGAACCCGAAGACCTTCTCGGAGACGAAGGCGGCATCGTAAAGCTTTTCCCGGATGAGCACGTGGGCGATTCCCAGGGCCAGAGCGGCCTCGGTGCCGGGTTTGCAAGCGATCCAGCGATCGGCCTTGGAGGCGGTGAGAGAGCAGCGGGATTCCACATGGACCAGTTCCGTCTTGGGTAGCCCGGGCTGCTCCGTCTGCCAGCGGGAGAAAATCTGCTGGATCCGCACCGGGGCGGCCCAGCCTTCCAGCAGGGGCGCCCCGAAGTTGAGCACGTAGGTGGCCTTTTCCAGGTGGAAGCCCAAGTCGGCGTCATACCCGGTGGCAAGGGCCACGGCGAGGCGCGTGCTGTCGCTGTGCCGGGGCATGGTGTAGAGGTTGGGCGAGCCGTAGGCGGCGAAGAACTGCTTCCACAGGTCCGTCACACTGGAGCGGTCCTGGCCGGTGATGCAGGCCACTGTGTGGGGTAGGCCCTTTTTGCGGACGGCCGCGAGCTTGTCGGCGACGATCTTCAGAGCCTCGTTCCAGGCGATGGGCTGGAACCCTTGGGGATCGCCCCGTTTTCCCGTCTGCTTCAGGGGCTGGGTGATTCGGTAGGGGGCATAAAGGTACTGCAAGCCGGCCGCTCCCACGGGGCAGAGACCGCCGCGGCTCACCGCATGATCCGGGTTGCCTTTGACATAGATGGCCCGGTGGCCGTTGACCAATCGAGCCTGGATGCCGCAGCCCCCGGGGCACAGGAGGCAGGTGCCGGTGGTCTCCGTGATCTCCCCGCGTTCCGGAGAGGGGCGCCAGGACCAGTTCTGGGTCCAAATGGCGGAGTCGTCTGCCAGCTTCCAGGGGATGGGGGTCAGCAGGGTTCCGCCTATGGCACCACCCACAAACTGTAGAAAAGCTCTTCGCCCTAGACTCATTCCAAATCCCTCGCGTTCGGTCGGTTCAGACCTGTGGCCTCGATATGAAATCCGTCAAAATTCCGGGTTTGCCCACTACTTGTGGCAGATGTGGCACGAGTTGCTGGCGCCCTTTTCGGCATGGCACTTTTCGCATTCCACCATCTTCATGGTGTTCTTGCTGTAGCCGGTGATGCGGTTCTCCTTGTAGACGGGCATCTTCTCTTCGGCGCTCACGTCCCGGTGGCAGCGGACACATTCGATGCCCTGCTCTTCCGTGTGGGCCGCGTGGGAAAAATAGACGTTATCGGGCTGCCAGGCGTAAACGAGCCAGGGGATTTCGCGTTCCTGCTGGATGTACTCTTCCACCAGGATCCGCTCGTCCTCCGATTCGGTCATGGGCTCTTCGTGGCATTCGGCGCATTTGGCAACACCGGGTACGCCGGAATAGGAACCGTCTTCCCGGGTGAAATGGCAGTCTTCGCAGCTGCTGTCCTCGTGGGAGGAATGGAGGAAGGTGAGCGGCTGGGTCTTGCTGGAATAGAGGAGGTTCGGGAAGACCACCCATCCCACGATGAGGGCTCCAACGAATCCAGCCAAAAAGAAGACGATGCCGAGGCCTTTTTTTGACGTGCTATTTTTCACTTCGCCCATGAGTCAGCCCCACAAAGACTTAAGGTTAACGGGTTCGAAAAAACTGGATAACCTCGCTAAACGGCCATGACTTTCTTGGTGCGAGCGGGGCGGGATCCGCCTCCGAAAAAGCAAAATTTCACAAACGCTTCCCTTTTACTCGCAGTTCCGAACCTTTGTCAAGAGAAGACAAGATCCGTGATCCGTAAGTCGCAGTCCGGGATCCGTGCTGCACCCTATCCGTCTTTCGCGGGCATTCACCGACGGATCCCGGTGCGGCTTTCGCCGCTCCCCCATATACCGTTCCTTGTTTCACTCTGCCCCCTGGCGTTGGGCTGAGAATGGGCATTGGACCCGTATCCGGGCATCCTCTTGGCGGCGCGGCGGCATGGTGCGCGGGGTGAAGAGGTTGTGGGGCGAAGCCCTGGAACCAGGGGCGGAACCCTTCCCGATGACCGTGTGGCCCGGGTTGTCGAACAGTGCGGGCGGTTACCTGATGATGGCAGGCCGATTGGGACGTCGGCGGTGAGTCATGGGGGAATAGGTAGTCGGGGCGGTTCGCGAACCGCCCCGACAAACCGGTGATGGCCCGAATCAGTCTCGCCGGGTGCCGATCAGTATGCTTCCTCGTAGGCCA
>JACIYN010000092.1 GCA_014359885.1 Desulfacinum sp. | reverse complement strand
AGCGCAGACGAGTACGGACGGTGATCCAGGAGCTGATGTACCTGGCGGCCCGGGTGATCCGAACAGGCCGCCGGTTGAAGCTGCAGTTCGGAAGGCACTGTCCGGCCTTTCATGCTTTTCGCAGCGTGTATCTCAGGTTCTGTCCGGCATAGCCAGGGCTGGCCCAAGAGCACGCAAGCCGGCTGACCAGGGACCTTTGAAGGGACACCTATGTTTCGAGACCCGTAGGACATCACCATCGCAAGCGGTTTTTGCGGCTTCTGAAGGCCCGGAGGGTGTCTGAAGGACTGAAACCGGGCGTCAACTAGCCGCGAAATGGATTTCGAATGCTCCACCGTCACTCTGTCGCTTTCTCATTCACGGATTCAGGATTAATTTTATTCTTAATTTTCAACGCAAGATTAAAACTTGAAAATTTGGAGATAATTACAATGCCAATCGTAATAAATATAAACCCTACCAAAGATGCCAGAAGAAATCTTGATAAATCCTTTGGAGCAGCTAAGATCAACAATAGAAACCAAATCATTCCGAAAACAACAAGCATTATCCCCAAAAGAAACGAGATCTTTGATATGACAATTTCTATTCTGGAAATATCAACACTTACCTTATTTTGTTCAGAATTTAGCTTTAAATATGGGGATATCTCTCTTATTTGACACCATTCTAGTTTATGATGCTCCTTAAATTGAAATAAAAGCCCCCTGAAGGTTTCCTCTGCATATACACCAAAAATTTTCCTAAAATAAATAGCATCTCTAAGAATTAATAATTCCTTGCGCATTGCACTGTCCATATGATTATTACTCAAATAAGTATCAATTTCTTTTAAGCGATACTTATCACCAAATGAAAAGAAATCAGAAACCTTAAAACTCAGTTCCGTAAACTTATTTCGAAGGAATATTACTAGCAATAAACAAAAGATGAAACATGGAATTAGCCAATACGAATGGATGTTATCAACAGAAATCCCTATTGTGTTTAGCAATTCGATTTTTATATTCATATTTTTTGCATATAATCATTGTTATAAGCTAACTTGTTAGTGTACACAAACTCCCTTACGTTGCGAGCCCCAATCGGCAGAAGACCAGCGGGATCGAGCACCAACGGGGTGGTTATGCTTACAGGCATCGAGTACATGGGTGATCGCGTCACCATGCTCAAAATCTTCCGGTTACCGTTGGCTCTCTATTCCCCCTGATATGGAGACTGGAGATGATCGGTTATTGGATTAAGCGGATTCTCCTTGGCTGCTTTTTTTTGGAACATGCGCTAAGGTAGACCCCCGTGTCAAGTCAACGCATTGGAGAAATTCAGGGTGTTGGCTCAGTTCCTGACAATGTCGCTTGTTTCACAAACTTCTGCCAGATTTCCCAGCTTGGTGCAAGTGGGTTGTGCCTGTGGGTATGCCGATGCAGAGAACTAAGGGCACGTTGGTGCGCACCGCTTCGGCAAACCAGGCGTGGTGATCCCGGAATCCTCCGCCGTCTCCCTGGGAGGCTCCCGCGACGTCGCCCTCGGAGTCCGGGAAGGGAGGAGGGTTGTCCGCTAGATGGCCTTTTCCGACGTGCGCTTTCTCGCGGCGGCGGCCTTATGCGAGGAATCGAGGATCGCGCTCAAGGTTTCATAGGCGGCACCTTCGCCCAGGACGCGGCCCCTTCCAAGGACCCTCACTGTCTCGGGATTCGGAAGCCTTTGCCGCAAAGCGGAGAGCCCTCGGAGGCTGTCTGATAATGCCGCGGACGACCTTTTTTCTCCTAGCGCAGCCCTTCAGGGCTGCGGGGGAACCCCCGGCCGTCGGATAGCCCATCGCGTATTTCCTGTTACTTCATGGAGTGGCGATGAGCCTTTCAGCGGGGCTGAAGCCCCGCGGCTACGGGGAGGACCCAAATCCCTCGGCCTGGTAAGTCGGAGTGCCATTCTCGGACACGCTCCCAGATCACGGCATGGTGGCGTCGTAGAAGTCCTTCGATTCCGCATCCAGGAGGTCGAAAAGGGGCTTGTAGGCGAGCCTTTCTTCCTCCGTCAGCCCCGGCGTCTTTAGAAAAGCCTCCTTGAGAAAGCGCTTGCGATGGCCCACAAACGCCAAGGTGTCCCCCGGCCTTTCTTCCATGATCCGGGTCAACACCCGGGCAGTGAAGGCGTTTCGAGGCCCCAAGGCCCGGTCCCGGATGTCGTCGGGCGCTTCCACCTGGTAGGCGTGGATCAGCTCATAGTCGAAATCCTTCCCGGGGTAGCGGGGGATGCGCTGCTTGATGAGTTCGACCGGAGTGCGCATCATGTCCGTGGCGGCTGCAAAGTCCACATCGCCCACGTAGGGATAGACGCCGATGAGCTCCCCGGCATCCGATAGGATCTCCCCGGAGACGCCGTCCGCGAAATGGACCGGCGTGCCGGCGTGGCGCAGGGCGTAGAGCAGAGCGCCGAGCTTTCCCACGTCGCCGCCGCGTCGGAGGATGGGGCCCCTCTGGTCCAGGAGAAACTCCTCCGTCAGAAGTTCCCGGGAACTTCGCATGTGGATCAGGGTGCTGAACCAGATGGGGTTTTCATCCAGGGCCAAGACCGCCGGCGAAGCGGTTTCCAGAAGATCCAACACCCGCTCCAGAATATCCACACCCCGTTCCGTGCCGATTCCCACGATGCGCCGCATGCCCATACCCGACTCCTTTTTTCCAAGGTGGATAAAGCTCGCCCTCACGCTAGCCTTTTGCTATGAGCAGGACAAGATCCCGATGCAAGGTCAGATCACGGCGTTCGCGCCCGGCCGCCACCGGATTCGGATTCCCGTTACGGGAGTAGGAAGGAAAGCCGCGAATGAACGCGAATGGACGCCAATGGCGCCTTGCGGCGCTTCCACAGGACGGACCGTGCTTCGGGTCACGTTCTTTCATTCGCGCGGGGTGGCGCAAGGGAGACCATCAACGTTAATGCTCAAGGAGGACCCCATGACGGACAAAAGGCAAGCCCTGGTGTGGGGGGCGTTCGCGGCGGATTCCCTGGCGTTGGGAGCCCACTGGATCTACGATCCCCAAGAGATTGGAGAGCGGTTCGGGATCGTGGACCGGCTCCTGGAACCCGCACCCGACTCCTACCATGCGGGCAAGCGGGCCGGGGAGTTCACCCATTACGGAGACCAGACGCTGGTCCTTCTGGAATCGGTGGCCGCCAAGGGAGGCGCTTTCGACCTCCATGATTTTTCCATGAGGTGGCGCCGGTTGTTCCAGGACTACCGAGGCTATGTGGACAAGGCCACCCGCGCGACCCTCGAAAACTTCAAGGAAGGGCGCAACCCCCGCCAATCGGGATCGTCTTCCAGCGACCTGGCGGGCGCCTCCCGGATCGCTCCCATCGTCTTTGCCCTGGCCGGCGATCCCGAGGCCTGCCTGGAGGCGGCCCGGGCCCAGACCGCCATGACCCACAACCATCCCCAGGTGGTGGAGGCCGCCGCCTTCTTTGCCCTGACCACCCTCCGCGTTCTTGAAGGGCGGCGGCCCAGCCGCGCATTGGCCGAAGCCGCCTCTGAAATGCCCGCATCGCCGCAGCTTCAAGAATGGGTCCGGCGCGGACTGGAAAGCGTGGCCCTGGAGACGGTGGAAGTCGTGGGAACCTTCGGTCGGGGATGCCCCGTGGAGGCGGCCTTTCCCGCCACCATCCACCTGATGGCGCGCCATGAGGAGGATTTCCGCGAGGCGCTCGTGGCCAACGTCATGGCCGGCGGGGATTCGGCCGCCCGCGGGCTGCTGGTGGGCATGGTGCTGGGAGCCTACCACGGGCCGGAAGTGATCCCTTCCCAATGGATCGAAGGACTCCGCGCCCGCCCGGTCATCGCTTCCCACCTTGAGGCCCTGGCAGGCCCCTGACGCTCCCTTCGCCGGAAGCCCCGTCACGCCAGGGCCGGGGGGCTCTTGACAATGCCCGGCGGGAAGGGCATGAAGGCCCCGCGCTGTGGGCCCGGCCGCCGGGTCTCCGGTGCGCTACGTCCCCGCCGCCAAAGCCCGTTCAGGCTGGGGAGGGATGCGCTTTTGCGAGGGGGGCACTACGCCCGCCCTTTCGGGCCGCACCGCGACGGAGACTGGTTCAATCCCGAAAAAGGATGGCGTCTTGTTTCATGGACGCGAAGGAAAGGAGCCTTCATGACTGGCGAAGGGGATGTGGTGCTGATCCACATGGACGGCAAGCCGGCTTTTTTCGCCCGGATCGAAAAGATCTCCCCGGATCCCAAGCCGGACTGGTGGCAGGTGAAGATGTTGGTGTTACAGGTGCCCCTGATGGTGGTCACCTGGATCCTGCGGGAAGCCTACATCAACGGGGAAGAGTTCACCATGGGGGGCCATCCCATCCGTCTGGTCAAGGTGGAAGCGCCTCCCGACGTGGAAGAAGAGGGGAGGGAGGCCACCGAGGAACCGTCGGTCACCGAACCCCCGGAAGGACCGGATGATGACACTCCCGGCACCCCGGGCGGGAAGGTGGTCTCGCTCTTCGATCGCAAGCCCAGGAAGCGTTAGGAGCCCAAGGCCAGAGGTGGACCCCGCCGTCGGGAGATTGGGTTCGAGGGCCTGCGAGGCCGTCACTCCCGCGCAGGCGGGAGCCCACTTACTGGAAATTCCGGACCCCCGCTCCCCGTTCAAGCTGGGGACAAGATTGGCGGGGATGACGAAGGGGCGTTGAACGATGGAAATCAGCCATTGTCGGAAACGCTCCGCGTCCCTGTTGTCAATCAAGGATCGCTATTTCCTATCGGTCCCCATGACCAGACAGCCAAACACCCCATGGCCCGCCCGACGCCCTGGGGATTCCGCAGCTTCGGGAAAAATGGGTTCCGCCTCAATGGGGAGATTCTTTCGCCGTCTTCTTCCCGTCTCCGCGCAGCGGGCGGGGATAAACCCCGCCCCTACTCGACAGGTCCAATCGGCCTTCGCAGGGGCGGGCTTGGCGCCCGCCTGCCCCGTTGGTGCGCCCTGCCTGTAGGGGCGAATGATCATTCGCCCCTACAGGGACCCGCTTTCGCGGGCATGACGAACGGGAGCTGAACGGCTTTCCGTCCAGGACCGGTAAAAGAGACTCACGTCCACCAGTGGTCGTTTCCGTCGAACCACCAGGCGGCCGAATCGGTCTCCAGGATCTGGTCCGCCAATCGCCGCCCCGTCTCCGTGCCCAGTCGCTCGAGGGCGTACCGGATCCACTCCTGGGCATAGGCGTTACCCAGATCCTTTTGCTGTTTCAATTCCAGGATGAGATCCAGCTGGTCCGCATCGTGAGCAAGGCGTGCCGCATCCGTTTCACCCGCCCGGTACTCTTCCAGAAATGCCCGCAATTCCCCTCCAAAGGGAAGGGGGCCGGCCAGATGGGCCACGGCCTTTTCCTCGTCCACCTTCACATATTGCTTGTTCACGTAGTTCATGTCGCCCGTTCGGGCTTCCGGCAGGTCGTGGAAGAGGCAGAGGCAGACGACCCGGAAGGGATCGGGGTGGTTGGCGAGCCGCGCCAGGGAAAAGCCGATAACGGCCACGCGAAAGGAGTGGTCCGCCACGGACTCGCGGCCCGTACCCAGAAACTGGAACCCGGAACGGGGCGTTCGCTTGAGCATCCCCACTTCGAAGAAGAAGTCGGCCAGGGCCTTCAGTTGGTTCGGATGGCTGCGCCGGTCTGTGGTCGTCTCCGGCGCCGGTTTCTTCCTTTCCATAAACACCTTGCATCCTCCAGCAATCCGGTGCTGCAAACTTCCATGAAGCGATTTTTCGATTCCATTGGCGTCTATTCGCGTTCATTGGCGGTTCTCTTCCCCACGAAGGTGTGCCTCGGATCGGCCGCTTCCGGCTCGACAGCCGGCGGCCTCCCCTTCAAAGCCCTCCCCCCTGCACCGGAGTCCTGGCGGCTCGCAGTTCCTCCAGGCTCGCCCATCGAACCCGTTCCACCACCACCCGGAATCGAAAGGCTCGTCCTGCGAAGGGATGGCTGAAGTCCACGCGCAGTCGATCCCCATGCACGGCCAGGATCCGGAAGGGTCGAAGACACCGGTTCTCGTCCATGGTGTGGCGCACGGCCCCCACCTCCAGCGGCCCTTCCTCCACCACATCCTCTCGCAAGAGGTAGGCTTCGCCGCCCGCCCCGCCCGCAAAGTCCTCCGGCTCCAGCACCACTTCCAAGGCCGCCCCTTCCGTGGCGCCCATGAGAGCCCTTTCCAGGCCGGGAAGGAGCCGCCCGTGCCCCACCAGGGCTTCCATCCTGAAAGGCCCCTTGGGATAGGGGAAAGCCTCGTCACCCACGGGCTCCATGGTGTAGCGCACCGTGACCATGGTATTGGGTTGAATCTTCATGACAAGAAGTCCCTCCGGCCGTTCAAGATCATACAGTCCCCTCCGTTTGTCAAACGAGGCGGCTTTTTGTGAACAAAGACGCTTTCTTGGTCTTGTTGACAGCCCCCCGGCTTTTCTCTAAAGTGTCCATTCATTCGAGGAATTGCCAATGATGAAAATTGGTTAGCTATTGGGAAACTTTTTTTCGGAAGGACGCCGCGGCCCCGGGCCCCGGTGTCCTCGCCAGTCTTTGAGGGAGGCCATGAAACTCACAGGGGCGCAGATCTTCTTTGAATGTTTGAAGCGGGAGAACGTGGAGGTGATCTTCGGATTTCCGGGGGGCGCCGTGCTCGACATCTACCACGAAATGCCCAAGCACGACATTCGCCACATCCTGGTGCGCCACGAACAGGGGGCCGCTCACATGGCGGACGGCTATGCGCGCGCCACGGGCAAAGTGGGCGTGTGTCTCGTCACGTCCGGGCCCGGCGCCACCAACACGGTGACCGGAATCGCCACGGCCTACATGGATTCGGTTCCCATGGTGGTCTTTACCGGTCAGGTCCCCACGGCGCTCATCGGAAACGACGCGTTCCAGGAAGTGGACATCGTGGGGATCACGCGCCCCTGCACCAAGCACAACTATCTGGTCAAGGACGTGCGGGACCTGGCCCGGGTGATCCGGGAGGCGTTTTATTTGGCCTCTACCGGCCGCCCGGGGCCGGTGCTGGTGGATCTTCCCAAGGACGTCATCCAGGCCACCACGGAGTTTCGGTATCCGAAAAAGATCCAGCTTCCCGGCTACCGCCCCACCGTGGAACCCCACACGGGGCAGATCAACCGCGCCTGGGAACTCCTCAAAAAGGCCAAGAGGCCGGTCATCTACGCGGGCGGCGGGGTCATCATCTCCAGCGCCCATCGGGAACTGACCCAGTTGGCCGAAGCCCTTCAGGCCCCGGTGACCACCACCCTCATGGGGCTGGGCGGATTTCCGGCCGTGGTTCGAAACGCCGCGGGCGAGCGGCAGATGCATCCGCTGTGGCTCGGCATGCTGGGCATGCACGGAACCTTTCGCGCCAACATGGCGGTTCAGAACTGCGACGTTCTCTTCGCCGTGGGAGCTCGTTTCGACGACCGCGTGACGGGAAAGATCGACGGATTCGCGCCCAAGGCCAAGATCATCCACATCGACGTGGACCCCACGAGCATTTCCAAGAACGTCCTCGTGGATATCCCCATCGTGGGAGACTGCAAGGCGGCCTTGCGGAAACTGAATGAAATCGCCAAGAACGAACCCTTGGAAGACCTGGGGGCGATCCGCGCTCCGTGGCTCGACCAGATCCGCCAGTGGCGCGAAACCTATCCGTTGGCCTACAAGAAGGAAGGAAACGGCATCAAGCCCCAATACGTGGTGGAAAAGATCTTCGAACTGGCCGACGAGGACACCATCATCACCACCGAGGTGGGCCAGAACCAGATGTGGACGGCCCAGTACTACCATTTTGCCAAGCCGCGCACGCTGCTCACGTCCGGCGGGCTGGGGACCATGGGCTACGGCCTTCCCGCGGCCATCGGAGCCCAGGCGGCCTTTCCGGACCGGCTGGTGATCGACGTGGCCGGCGACGGCAGTATCCAGATGAACATCCAGGAAATGATCACCGCCGTGTGCCATGATCTGCCCGTGAAGGTGGCCATCCTCAACAACCGGTTCCTGGGCATGGTCCGCCAATGGCAGGAGCTCTTCTACGAAAGGAACTATTGCGCCACCTGCCTGGACGCCTCCCCGGACTTCGTCCGCCTGGCCGAAGCCTACGGGGCGGTGGGCCTTCGCGCCAAGACCATGGACGAAGTGGAACCGGTCCTGCGCGAGGCCTTCTCCATCCGCAAGCCGGTTCTCATGGACTTCTGGGTCAATCCCGAAGAGGGCGTCTATCCCATGGTGCCTGCTGGCAAGAACATCTCGGAAATGCTGCTGGTGTGATTATGGAAAAGAAAAACGGACTGCGACATACAATCGGCGTACTGGTGGAAAACCAGCCCGGCGTGCTTTCCCGAGTGGCGGGGCTTTTCAGCGGCCGCGGCTTCAACATCGAATCGCTCACGGTGGCCGTCACCAACGAGCCCGGCCTTTCCCGCATCACCCTGGTCACCACGGGGGATCAGCACATCCTGGAGCAGATCATCAAGCAACTCAACAAGCTGGTCAATGTGATCAAGGTCATCGACTTTCGCGAGACGGAGTTCGTGGAGCGGGAGATGGCCCTCATCAAGGTGCGGGCGGAGCAGCATACCCGAGCCGAGGTCTTGCGGATCGTGGACATCTTCCGGGCCAAGGTGGTGGATGTGAGTCCCCACTTTTATACCATTGAGGTCACGGGGGACGACGGCAAGATCAACGCCATCCTGGAGCTCCTGGGCCAGATCGGCATCGTGGAGGTGGCCCGCACCGGAAAAGCCGCCTTGGCCCGCGCCAAGAAGCGCTGAGTCGGCACTCATGGCTCTTCGCCCCTGCGGCTTATCCAACCGTCGCCCCACCCAAACGGGAGTCCGGAACACGCCTGAAATCCCGGATTTCCGTTCCCCGTTCAAACCAGGGAAAAGCTTGGCCGGGATGACGGAGGGGCGTTGAACGCGTCGGATCAGCCAGTGCCGGGCAGGCTCCTTTCGGAAGCCGGGCGGGGACGGCGCCGAAAAGCGGAAAGTCGTGGGACCGCGCTTGCGCGAGCCCCCATGGTTCAGGAAGGCCTTCCACAGGGGGGGACCTTCTCGAAAACACCTAAATGGGACGATTCTTCTCCATCGCGAGGTTCCGACGGGCGGCCATAAAGCCCGCCCCTACGAGGGCAGATGAACATACTAGAAGCCTGTCCGAGAATAGGCCCCATTCCGCGTCTCAACAGAATGCCTATGGACGGGCACGAGGCAGGGACGGGGTGTGTGGGAGCGGCGAAAGCCGCGAAAAGGGTGGCCGGCCATTCCGTGGCTGTGCGGCCGTTCCCGGCTTATCGCGCCTCGCGGCGTTCCCACAGGGCGGGCATCGCCTCGGCGCAGGTTCATTCATCCAAGCAGCGTGGCGGGCCTCACCCGGATCGTCAAAGGAACTCTGTTGTCGGACAGCCTCCTGGGTAGGGGCGGGGTTTATCCCCGCCCGCTGACCGAGCGGACATAGGAACAACACAACGAAAGAATCGCGCCATTTAGGAAACGATCCCTTGGAATGGAAAAAGCAGGAGGAAAGTGAATGCGGATTTTCTATGATGCGGATGCGGATGCCAAGGTTTTACAGGGAAAGAAGGTGGCCGTCATCGGCTACGGCAGCCAGGGCCACGCCCAGGCCCAGAATCTGCGGGACAGCGGGATCCAGGTGATCGTGGGCCAGCGCCCGGGCTCGGCCAACCATGAGAAGGCGGTGGAGGACGGTTTTGAGCCGGTCAGCGCCCGGGAAGCCGCCGAGGCCGCGGACGTGATCCAGATGCTCGTCCCCGACCACATCCAGGCCAAGCTCTACCGGGACGATGTGGCCCCGTTCATGACCCCGGGCAAGACCCTCCTCTTTTCCCACGGGTTCAACATCCACTTCGGGCAGATCGTCCCGCCGAAGGACGTGGACGTGGTGATGGTGGCTCCCAAGGGCCCCGGCCACCTGGTTCGAAGCGAGTATGTGCGCGGTGCCGGCGTCCCCGCCCTGGTGGCCATCCACCAGGACGCCACGGGCCAGGCCCTCCAGACGGCCTTGGCCTACGCCAAGGGCATCGGGGCCACGCGGGCGGGGGTGATGGAAACCACGTTCCAGGAAGAGACGGAAACGGACCTTTTCGGGGAGCAGGCCGTCCTGTGCGGCGGCGTATCGGAACTTATCAAGGCGGGCTTCGAGACCCTGGTGGAAGCCGGATACCAGCCGGAGATCGCCTTCTTTGAATGCATGCATGAGCTGAAGCTCATCGTGGACCTCATCTACCAGGGGGGCCTGTCCTACATGCGCTATTCCATCAGCGACACGGCCGAATACGGCGACTACACGCGGGGAAAGCGCATCATTACGGAGGAGACCCGCAAGGAGATGAAAAAGATCCTCGAAGAGATTCAGACGGGCCGGTTCGCCCGGGAATGGATCCTGGAAAACCAGGCGGGAACGCCCATGTTCCGCACCATGCGCCGCCGCGAGCGGGCCCACCTGGTGGAAGAGGTGGGTGCGCGCCTGCGGGCCATGATGCCCTTCCTGGAGGCCAAAAAGTTCGACTAGGAGGCGGTCCGAAAACGCCGCGGATGACCGACCGCTTTTCCCGTAGCGCAGCCCTTCAGGGCTGCGGAAGGGTGCCGGAAGTGGCGCGTCATCCGTTTCGAGCCAAGCCCCTCGGCTTGGAAATGTTGCCTGAGAAGACCTTCCACCGCCGGAGCCGCCCGCCGGGAGAAAACCCTTGCGGCTCCCGCGGTGGTTTTGTATGGAGAACCGTTGCTCCCGAATCGACCTGAAAGGATCGAACCATTGCCTGAAGATGACTTCCGAAAGCGTGCCCGCCACATCCCGTTCGCCCGCGAGGGCCTGCCCTATGTTTCGGCCGCCGCCTTCGCCACCCTTGTGAGCGCCGTCTCCCACTGGCATCCTCTCACGGCAATTCTGCTGGCGGCCACGCTGCTCATGGTCCACTTTTTCCGGGACCCCGTGCGCTGGTCCAATGCCGGGGAAGGGGACGTGGTCTGCCCGGCGGACGGACGGATCATCGCCGTGGAGCGCCAGAAGGAAACGTGCTTTACCGACCGCGAGATGTGGAAGGTGAGCATCTTCATGAATATCTTTGATGTGCACGTCAATCGCGTGCCGGTAAGCGGCCGCGTGGCGGGGCTTCATTACCGCAAGGGTCGCTTTCTGGCGGCGGACAAAAGGCGGGCGAGCCTGGAAAACGAACAGAACTGGCTTTGGATCCGTTCCGATTCCGGCCGGGATGTGGTGCTGACCCAGGTGGCGGGGCTCATCGCCCGCCGCATCGTCTGTTGGCCCCGGGTGGGCGACGCGGTCCAGCGCGGGGAGCGTTTCGGGATGATTCGCTTCGGATCGCGCGTGGACGTCTACATTCCCTTGGAAGGCGAGGTTCTGGTGGCCAAGGGCCAGAAGGTCTTCGCCGGGGAGACGGTTCTATGTCGACTCAAATGAACGAACATCGCAATCCGGGCAGGAAGAAAAAGAAGAAGAGAAGGGGCCCCGGCGAAGAAGCCTCCCGCGGCACCTACATCCTGCCCAATCTCTTCACCACGGGCAATCTGTTCGCGGGCTTTTACGGGATCGTGAGCAGCATCAACGGCCAGTACTTCCACGCCGCGGTGGCCATTCTGGTCTCCTGCGTCTTCGACATCCTGGACGGCAAGGTGGCCCGTTTTACCAAGGCCACCAGCCGGTTCGGAGTGGAATACGATTCGCTGGCGGACCTGGTGGCCTTCGGCGTGGGCCCCGGCCTGCTCATCTATCTTTGGGCGCTCCAGCCCTTCGGCCGCCTCGGCTGGCTGGCCGCCTTCCTCTTCGTGGCGTGCGGCGCCTTGCGCCTGGCGCGTTTCAACGTTCAGGCGGGGCAGGGCGGTTCCAAGTACTTCGTGGGACTGCCCATTCCCGGTGCCGCCTGCATGATCGCCACCACCGTCCTTTTTCTCCTCAAGGTCAAGGGCAAGGATTACGACCCGACGCACGTGGTCTTTCTACTGGAAACCTACGTGCTCGGCTTCCTCATGGTCAGCAGCATTCCCTTCAACAGCTTCAAGGAAATGGAAGTGATCAAGGGAAAGCCCCTGCCGACCCTCTTCGTCCTGGTCCTTTTCTTGACGGTTGTAGCCGCCAAGCCGCCTGTGATGCTCTTCCTCCTCTTCAGCACCTATGTGCTTTCGGGACCGGTCGCCTACGTGGTGAGGGCGCTCCGGAAGAGGCGGGCCCCGGAAACGTGTGCTGAAGACCCCCAGGAGCATGCACCCCCGGCCGGCTCCGGCTGATACGCCCCCGTGAAAGCTCGAGTGGAAATCTCCCGTCACGATCTGTATTCCATGAATGTGAAAGAGAACCGCCAATGAACGCGAATAGACGCAAATCTTTTTCGTTGTAGGGCGAAGGCCGCAAGGAGGGTGCCCGGCCATGCACTGGGCGCGCAGTGACTCATAGAGAATGGCCTATTGCGGCGTTCCGACAAATGCCCTTGCTCCGGCCCGCTCTTTCATCCATGCGGGGTGGCGCGAGGGGAGCCATGACTGTTAGGAGAGGGTGAACAACCATGTCCATGACTCTTGCCGAAAAGATCCTCGCCGCCCACAGCGGCCGCGAGCGCGTGGAGCCCGGAGAGCTGCTGGAGGTCTCCGTGGACTTCTGCCTGGGGAACGACATCACCGCCCCCATCGCCATCCAGGCCTTCCGCGAGGCGGGCGTGGAGAAGGTCTTCGATCCGGAGCGCATCGCGCTGGTACCGGACCACTTCGTCCCCAACAAGGACATCGCCTCCGCCATGCAGGTGAAGATGCTCCGGGATTTCGCCCGGGAGCAGGGCATTGCCCACTACTTCGAAGTGGGCCGCATGGGCATCGAACATGCGCTCCTTCCCGAGCAGGGCCTGGTGCTTCCCGGAGACGTGGTGATCGGAGCCGACAGCCACACCTGCACCTACGGGGCGCTGGGGGCTTTCGCCACGGGGGTGGGGAGCACGGATCTGGCCGCGGCCATGATCCTGGGCACCACGTGGTTCAAGGTGCCTGCGTCCATCAAGTTCGTTTACCACGGCAAACGCAAGCCCTGGGTGGGCGGAAAGGACCTGATCCTCCACACCATCGGACAGATCGGCGTGGACGGCGCCCGCTACATGGCCATGGAATTCGCGGGGCCCGTGGTGGAAGAGCTGCCCATGAGCCACCGCATGACCATGTCCAACATGGCCATCGAAGCGGGAGCCAAGGTGGGTCTCATCGCCCCCGACCAGGTGACCCGCGATTACGTGACCGGCCGGGCCCGGCGAGCCTTCGTCTTCCACCAAAGTGATCCCGACGCCCGGTACGAAGCGGTCTATGACTGGGACGTCTCCGGCCTGGATCCCATGGTGGCCCTGCCCCATCTTCCGGAAAACGTGAAGCCGGTCACCGAACTTCCCCAGATTCCCATCGACCAGGTGGTGATCGGCAGCTGCACCAACGGGCGGCTGGACGACCTGCGGGAGGCCGCGGCGGTGCTCAAGGGCCGCAAGGTGAGCAACCACGTGCGCTGCATCGTCATTCCGGCCACCCAGCGCATCTACCGCCAGGCCATGGACGAGGGACTTCTGGAGATCTTTCTGGAAGCGGAGGCCGCGGTGAGCACCCCCACCTGTGGGCCGTGCCTGGGAGGGCACATGGGCATCCTGGCCCAGGGGGAACGGGCGGTGGCCACCACCAACCGCAATTTCGTAGGCCGCATGGGGCACCCGGAAAGCGAGGTGTATCTCAGCTCACCGGCGGTGGCGGCGGCATCGGCCGTCCTGGGACGTATCGCTCACCCGGACGAAGTTCGCTAGGCAACCAAAGGAAAGGGTCTCACATGGGTTGTGCATGTTGCAATGACAAGAAAGGTGACCTTTTGAGCGGCCGGGTCTGGGTCTTCGGCGACGATGTGGATACGGACGCCATCATTCCCGCCCGCTACCTCAACACCTCCGATCCGCGGGAACTGGCCGCCCACTGCATGGAAGACGCCGATCCCGCTTTTCCGTCCAAGGTGCAGGCGGGCGATGTGATCGTGGCCGGCAAGAACTTCGGCTGCGGTTCGTCCCGGGAGCACGCCCCCATCGCCATCAAGGCCGCCGGGGTGGCCTGCGTGGTGGCCAAGAGCTTCGCGCGGATCTTTTATCGAAACGCGTTCAACATGGGACTTCCCATCCTGGAGTGCCCTCAGGCGGCGGAAGAGGTGAAGGAAGGCGACCGGGTGGAAATCGATCTGCGATCGGGAACCATCCGGAACCTTTCCACGGGCAAGACCTACCAGGCTCAGCCCATTCCGCCGTTCATGATGGAGCTCCTGGACGCGGGGGGGCTCATGGCCTACGTGAAAAAGAGGGTTCAGGCCGCCTGAAGGGCGTGTTTGGCAAGGACAACGGGCGCATCCCCTCGGGCGGGATGCGCCCTTCCTCATTGGGCACGAGAAAGAGGGAAAGACATGGCACGGAACGGTTATCGCGTGGCGGTGGTCGGGGCCACCGGGGCGGTGGGCACCACCATGGTGCGGGTGCTGGAAGAGCGAAACTTCCCGGTGGCGGATTTGAAGCTCCTGGCTTCGTCCCGGTCGGTGGGAAAGGAGATCCCTTTTCGCGGGGACAAGGTGGCCGTGGAGGAGCTCACGGAAAGCAGCTTTGAAGGCGTGGACGTGGCGCTCTTTTCGGCGGGTGCGTCGGTGAGCCGCCATTTCGCTCCCATCGCCGCCCGCAGCGGCTGCGTGGTGGTGGATAATTCCAGCGCCTTCCGCATGGATCCCCAGACCCCGCTGGTGGTTCCCGAAGTGAATCCCCACGCCGTGGGCGGCCACCGGGGCATCATCGCCAACCCCAACTGTTCCACCATTCAGATGGTGGTGGCGCTCAAGCCCATTCAGGATGCGGCCGGCATCAAGCGCATCGTGGTCACCACCTTTCAGGCCGTTTCGGGAACCGGCATGAAGGCCATCGAGGAGCTCCGCCGGCAGGTGGAAGCCCTGGTCCGGGGAGAATCCCTGCCGCGACAGGTCTATCCCCATCAAATCGCCTTCAACTGCCTGCCGCACATCGGCTCCTTCCTGGATTCCGGTTACACGGAAGAGGAAATGAAGATGGTCAACGAAACCCGAAAGATCTTCGAAGATCCGGACATCCAGGTGTGTGCCACCACCGTGCGGGTTCCCGTCTATTACGGCCACAGCGAATCCGTGGCCGTGGAAACCCGAAAGCCGCTGGATGTGAAGGAGGCCGTCGCCCTTCTCAAAAAAGCCGATGGCGTGCAGGTGGTGGATGAACCGCTGGCGGCGCGCTATCCCATGCCGCTGGATGCGGCGGGGCGGGATGAGACCTTCGTGGGCCGCATCCGAAAGGACATCTCCGTGGAAAACGGCCTGGTTCTTTGGATCGTGGCCGACAACATCCGAAAAGGCGCCGCCACCAACGCGGTTCAAATCGCGGAACTCCTGGTTCGAGAAAAGCTCCTGTAACCAGCAGGAAAACCGCCAAGGAACGGGTTCGCCGTGCGCATCATTTCCGGCCGATTTCGCGGAAGACGCCTGGCGGCGCCGCCCACGCGGCGCGTCCGGCCCACGCCGGACCGTGTCCGGGAAGCCCTTTTCAGCATCCTGGGCCGCCGGGTCCAGGATGCCCGCGTCCTGGACCTCTACGCCGGCACGGGCGCCCTGGGGCTGGAAGCGCTGAGCCGGGGAGCCGCCCGGGCGGTCTTTGTGGACAGCCACCCCAAGTCGGTGGACATGGTCCGCAAGAACATCCGCGTCTGCGGCCTGCAGGAGGGCACCGTGCGCGTCCTTTGCATGAGTGCCCTGGCGGCCGTGGAACTGCTTGAAAGGGAGGAGGAAACCTTCCACCTCATCTTCATGGATCCGCCCTACGGCAAGGGGCTCGTTCCACAAACCCTGGAGCCCCTGCACAAGGTCAGTACTCCCGATACCCTGGTGGTGGCGGAACACGCCCCCCAGGACCCCGTTCCTTCCCCCTGCCACGGCTGGACCATCCTGGACCAGCGCCGGTACGGCGACACGACCCTCAGCTTCTTCGTCCTTCCTTGAAGGCGCAGCCTACAGGCCTTTGACTTTCCGGCCCGATGGCGCTATTTTCATGCCCTTTCGTCCATCCGAAAACGCCGTACAAACCATGAGAAGGAGGGGTCATGGACAAGCTGGCCGTCTATCCCGGATCGTTCGATCCCATCACCAACGGACACCTGGATCTTCTGGAGCGCGCCCTCAAGATCTTCGACCACGTGATCATCGCTGTCGCCAGCAACCCCGCCAAGAAGCCTCTTTTCAGCCTGGAAGAGCGCATGGAGCTCATCCGCCAATCCCTGGCCGGGCACCCTCTGGAAAAGCGGGTTTCGGTGGACACCTTCGACGGTCTGTTGGTGAATTACGTGGACCGGGTTGGCGCCAAGGCCATTTTGAGGGGCCTGCGGGCGGTCAGCGACTTCGAATACGAATTCCAGATGGCGCTCATGAACCGCAAGCTCAACAACAACATCGAAACCCTCTATCTCATGACCGGCATGCGCTGGATCTACATCAGCTCGCGCATCATCAAGGAAGTGGTGGTCTCGGGCGGGGACGTCCAGGGGCTGGTCCCCGATGTGGTGGAAGCCAAGCTCAAGGCCCGGTTACTTGCCTGACACGTTTCCGCGGGGCCTGAGCCCCGCGGCGCCTTCTTCTTTCTTCACCCATCGGCCGATGGCTCCGCCGGCCACCCGCCGACATGAAAGAACCTACACCGGGGCACGGTGTGCGCCCTGTGGGAGCGCCGCAAGGCGCGATAAGCTGGCGGCCTCACCGCCATGGAATGGTCGGTCACCCCCATCGCGGCTTTCGCCGCTCCCACAGATGATGGTGCTCCCACAGGTGATGTTACCCCTATATGGTGTTGGTTCGAGCTCCCAATATTCCTGCAGGATACTGACAACACAGTCCGGTACCAAAGAAACCCGATGGAAAGCTTCCGATCAGACCCTTGCCACCCATCACCCGTCACCCATCACTCATCACTCATCACTCATCACCCGTCACTTCTCCCGGATCACGGATCTCGGATCACGGTTCACGCTTCAATCGCCGGGCGATCTCCAAAACGGTGCGGGCATAAGGCGCGCTGTTGTTGTAGCGAAGAAGCACCTTTTCCCGGTGGGGCAGGGGGGCGGAATCCTTCCAGCCGTGGCTCTTCAGGTAGTGGGCGATGCTCATGAAGGCATCCTCCGGTGCGTAGAGATCCACCACGCCGTCTCCGTTTCCGTCGGCTCCGTACCGAAGCATGCTGGAGGGCATGAACTGCGCCCATCCGATGGCCCCCATGAACGACCCCTGCAGGTCGGAAACCTTCTGGCCGCGCTCGGCAAGCCGCGCCAGGGCGTCGAGTTCCGCCAGAGCCCACCGGGCGCGGGCCGTAAGCTTGTCGTCGAAGCGTTTGCGGCCCCATCGCTTGCGATCTTGGGCCGAAAGCATGCGCCACACCCGGTCGCGGTAGTCCTTCTGTTCCATGAGGGCGAAAGCCGCCAGGGACGGCACCACGGGATGGTTCCCGGTGTTGGTCCCAAGCCTCGTTTCCACAAGAAGGATGGCCACCACCACCGAAGGATCCACCTGATGGACTTCCCGGACCCGCTCAAGGGATGGGGCGTAGGTTTCCAGGAATCGCCGGGCCCTCTCCAGGGAATCCGGTTCCAGGAACCGGTCGTAGTTCAGTCTGCTTTCCCGGATGCGCATGTAGAGGGCCACGTTCTTCAGCCGGGGAGGCCCCGTTCCGGAAAAGAGTTCCCGGACGGCATGGGGGGAGCGGCCCGCTGCGCTCAGTCGGTTCTCCAACAGATCGTAGCCGCCTGTGGCCCAGGCGGGCGCCAGGGCACCCACCCAGCCCACAACCATGGCCCAGATCCACAGGGTGCTCAGGATGCCGTTCTTGCCGGTGCTTCGTCTCATGGATTATACAACCTCACCTGTTCGGGGCCGCCCTGGGACGGCAGTCCAAAAACGCAGCAGGGTTTCAAGGTCGCCGCAGGCCATGTTATGAAAGCGGAAGCCCTTTGACAAACACCAATGTCCACCCCGACGGAAGACCCGGCCGCGTCGGGAAAGAAGCGCGCAGGGAGGAAGGGATGAGCTGGAGCGATGTTTTTGAACAAGTGGGACAGACCTTTGTGGAAGAAATCCGAACCAAGGCTTCCCTCTACAGGCACAAGCCCACCGGCGCCCGCCTGTTGAGCATGGAAAACGACGACGAAAACAAGGTCTTCGGCGTCACCTTCCGCACACCGCCCCGGGACGCCACCGGGCTTCCTCACATTCTGGAACACTCCGTCCTTTGCGGGTCCCGCAAGTATCCCGTGAAGGAACCCTTCGTGGAGCTCCTCAAGGGATCCCTCCAGACCTTCCTCAACGCCTTCACCTACCCGGACAAGACCTGCTATCCGGTGGCCAGCCAGAACCACCAGGACTTTTACAACCTCATCGACGTCTATCTGGACGCCGTGTTCCATCCCCGCCTGACACCGTGGGTCTTCAAACAGGAAGGGTGGCACTACGAACTGGAAAAGCCGGAAGATCCCTTGACCTACAAGGGCGTGGTCTATAACGAGATGCGCGGGGCCTATTCGTCGCCGGACCGCCTGGTGATCGAGTACGCGCAACACTCCCTCTTTCCCGACACCCCCTACGGCGTGGATTCCGGGGGAGATCCCCGGGTCATCCCCACGCTCACCTACGAAGAGTTCAAGGCATTTCACGAGACCTTCTATCACCCTTCCAACGCCTGGTTCTTTTTCTACGGGGACGACGATCCGGAGCGCCGCTTCCAGATCCTCCAGGACTACCTCAAGGACTTTGACGCCCGGCCGGTAGAAAGCGCCATTCCCCTGCAGCCCCGGTTCACCGAACCGGTGCGCCTCACCCGGACCTACGCGGCGGGAGAAGCCCAGGCCGCCAAAGCCTTCGTCACGGTCAATTGGCTCCTTCCCGAAACGGAACCTCCGGAACAGAACCTGGCGCTGCACATCCTGGAATACGCCCTTTTGGGCATGCCGGCCTCTCCCCTTCGAAAGGCTCTCATCGACTCCGGGCTGGGGGAGGACCTGTGCGGCGTGGGCCTGGAGGGCGAGCTGCGCCAGATGATGTTTTCCACGGGCCTTCGTGGAGTCCTGCAGGAGAACGTGGACAAGGTGGAATCCCTCATTCTGGACACGCTGGAAGACCTGGCCCGGACCGGCCTTCCCCAAGAGACCGTGGAAGCGGCCCTGAACACCGTGGAATTCCGCCTTCGGGAAAACAACACGGGCAGCTATCCCCGCGGGCTGGCCCTCATGCTCCGGTCGCTCTCCACCTGGCTCTACGACGGCCATCCCCTGTCCCTGGTGGCCTTTGAAAGACCGCTGGAGGAGGCCAAGGGGAAGATCCTCAGCCATGCCCGCTACCTGGAAGGGCTCCTGGAAACCCACTGGTTGAACAACCCCCACCGCACCACGGTGATCCTTCTGCCGGACCCGGAGCTGGAACGGCGTCGGGAAGAGGAGGAGGCCCGGAAGCTCCAGGCCGTCAAGGCTTCGCTGAGTCCCGACGAAATGGAGCGAATCATCGAGGAGACCCGCCTGCTTCGGGAAATGCAGCAAAAACCCGATCCCCCGGAGGCCCTGGCTTCCATCCCCCGGCTCCGCTTGGAAGACCTGGATCGGCACAACAAGATCATCCCGGCCGAGGAAGGGGCCCTGGCCGGAGTCCCGGCCCTCACCCACGATCTCTTCACCGGAGGAATCCTCTACCTGGATCTGGCCTTCGATCTCAAGGCCGTCCCGCAGCGGCTGCTGCCTTACGTGCCGCTCTTCGGCAGAGCGCTCCTGGAGATGGGAACCGAAAAGGAGGACTTCGTTTCCCTGACCCAGCGCATCAGCCGGACCACGGGCGGCATCTTCACCCGGACGAGCGCGAGCGCCTTTTCCAACGGCGGGGACTTCGGCGCCTGGATGTTCGTCCGCGGCAAGGCCATGGTCCGCCAGGCACCGGATCTGTGCGGGATTCTGAAAGACGTGGTCACGGCCGTCCGCCTGGACAACCGCACGCGCTTCCGCCAGATGGTCTTGGAATCCAAGGCGCGGCGCGAGGCTCGCCTCATCCCGGAAGGGCACCGGTTCGTATCCCGGCGCCTCAAGGCGGCCTTCCACCCGGCGGACTGGGTCCAGGAAAAGATGAAGGGGGTGGATTCCCTCCCGTTCTTGCGGGAGCTGGCCCAACGCGTGGAATCGGACTGGCCGTCCGTTCTGGAAGACCTGGAAGCGCTCCGCCGATGCATCCTGGATCGGTCCCGGCTCCGGGCCAATGTCACTTTGGACGCCGCATCCTGGAAGGATATCCGGTCCACCGTGGAGGAGCTGCTGCAGGCCGTGCCCGACCACGGCGGGCCGGATGCGCCCTGGCAACCGGATCCCCTCCCGGCCCATGAAGGACTGGCCGTGCCGGCTCAAGTCCACTACGTGGCCAAGGGAGCCCCGCTTCGCTCCCACGGTTTCCGGTTCCGCGGTTCCGACCTGGTGGTTGCCCATTATCTGCGCACGGCCTGGCTGTGGGACCAGGTGCGGGTCCAGGGCGGCGCCTACGGGGCCTTCAGCCAACTGGACCGTTTCGCCGGCACCTTCGCCTTCGTCTCCTACCGGGACCCCAACCTGGAAAAAACCCTGGAAGTCTATGACCGGACCGTGGATTTCCTGAGAAACCTGGCCCTTCCCCGGGAAGAGTTGACCAAGAGCATCATCGGGGTGATCGGGGACCTGGACCGCCACCTGCTGCCCGACGCCAAGGGCTTCACTTCGTTCGTCCGACACCTGACGGGAGACGACGAGGAGAGCCGCCAGCGCATGCGCCAAGAGGTCCTGGAAACCTCCCCGGAAGATTTTCGCCGGTTCGCCGACGCCCTGGAAGTGGTTCGGGATCGAGGGCGTGTGGCCGTGCTGGGCCCCGAAGAGGCGCTGCGTCGCCTGGGCGATCGTCTGACCATCACCCAGGTGCTGTAGACTTTCATGATCCTTCGCTTCCACATCCCCGGTGCCCATGAACGGAAAAAGGGCCGCCATGGGCACCATTGGGCTTGACGATCCGACGGGAACGGGTATATGAATACATGGGCATATAGGAGAGACGGCATGAAGGAGTTCATCCGCGTCATGAAGGCGCTTTCCGACCCCAATCGCGTGAAGATCCTGAAGATGCTCAGCCGGCGCGAGCTGTGCGTGTGCGAGATACAGTCGGGCCTTGGCCTTGCCCAGCCCACGGTCTCCAAGCACCTCAAGATCCTGGAGGATGCCGGGCTGGTTCAGAAGCGCAAGGAAGGCTTGTGGGTGAACTACCGCCTGGGAGACGGCGACAGCAGTCCCTATGCCGCAACGCTTCTCGGCAATCTGAAGCATTGGCTGAACGACGATCCCGAAATTTCGGCCATCCTGGCCCGGGTGCCCGACCTGAATCGGGACGCGATCTGCTCGAGGCAATGAGGGACCCGTGAAGAAGGTTCGTCCTCTCAACGTGTCCGGACGCAAGGTGGGCGTGGTCGGCCTGGAGGAGCTCCTGGAAGAACGGGGGCGGGAGCTGGCCCAGCTGCCGCCCGAAGCCGCCAAGAAGGAGCTCTTGGACGTGCTCGCACGGGAAAACTATATTCCGGGCGGAGCCCGGGACGCCTATGGGGAGGCCTTCCACCGGGAGCTTCTCCGCTTTGCCGGGTTGCCCGTCCCCACCGACGACCAGGCGGAACCGACGGTGGTCATCCTGGGCCCCGGATGTGCCCAGTGCGACGATCTGGAACGCACGGTCCTGGAGATCCTCAACCAGGAGGGACTCCAGGCGGGCGTGGAACATGTTCGTGACCCGGCGGCCATCGGAGACATGGGAATAGTGGCCGTCCCGGCCCTTCGGGTGGGCCGGCGTGTTCTCTTTGCGGGACGCGTTCCTCCCAAGGGGCAGGTCAGGAAGCTGCTTCTTTCGGCACTTGGTCCGTCCGCTTCTCAAGAAGACGAACGGTGATTCCACAAAAGAGGAGGTTGCAATGGATATCAAGGTCCTTGGACCCGGTTGCAAGAAATGCCAGCAGACGGAAGCGATCGTAAAGGAGGCGGTGGCCGAGGCGGGCGTGGCCGCCCAGGTGGGGCACGTGACCGATGCCATGGAAATTGCGAGCTACGGTGTTTTCGGCACCCCGGCGGTGGTGATCGACGGGGAGGTCAAATGCGTGGGGAAGGTCCCCAAGAAAGAGGAAGTGATCGGCTGGCTCAAGAAGGCGTAAGAGGTCGTTCGGAATTTCCCCGTCCGCCCTTGCCGGGAAGGGCGCCCCAAGAGGCTGTCCGGGAATGTTCTTCCGGCTCATGAGACGGCGGAATTTCCCTTCGATTCGTAGCCGCGGGGCTTTGGCCCCGCGGAAAGGTCCATCGGTTCGGCGCGGCCCCGGCAAATCAGCTGCACCAAGGGGTGCTGCGCGAGACGCGCCGTTGAGCGTCCAACTTTCCAGGATCCCAACAGGAACTTAACGACCCCTGTCGGAAGGAGGTCTAACGATGGCTGAAAATTGTTGTGCCACTGCCCAATCGCCGGCAGGCAATGTCATGATCCTTGCCTGCTCGGGAGGATCCAACGTGGGACAGCTTTCCAACCAGGCGGCGGTGGAGCTGACCCGCGAGGGTTTCGGCAAGATGTTCTGTCTGGCCGGCATCGGCGGCCATCTTTCGGGTTTCGTCCAGTCGGCCAGGGACGTGCCGGCCATGGTGGCCATTGACGGCTGTTCCGTCGGATGTGCCAAGGCGGTTCTGGAACACGCCGAGGTGCCCCTCAAGGCCTACTTGGTGATCACGGACCTGGGCATCGAAAAGAACAAGAACTTCGATCTGGAACGGGGAACCATCGACGCCGTCAAGGCCGCCGTGAAGGAGGCGTGCAAGGACCTGCCCACCGAGGCACCCGGCCAAGAGATGTGCTGCAGCTGATCTTCGCATCCACCACGGTCTTTTCGATCTGTGCGGTGCCTCGTTGGAACCCCGGACAACCCCGGGGAAAGGTATACCGCAGCGCGGACCGGAGTTCCCACGGGAATCTCCGGAGCCGCAGGAAAGCGAGGTGCCCCATGCTGCTCACCAGCTATCGAAAGGAAGTCTTTCGCCCCGAGTGCAACCCCAAATTTCAGTCCCTTCACTGCATCGCCCATCTGGATCAGGACGTGGGCGAGGTCATTCCCTACCTCAATGCCGTTTTAGGCGGTTCCCAGTTCACCCGCGAACCGCCTTCCGTGACTTTCAAGGCCCACGGAAAGCTCATCACGGTTCATCCGCGCCAGATCGCCATCAACGCCTTGAAGGAGCCTGAGGAAGCGGACCGCATCCTGGAGTGGCTCAAGGAAGAGATCAACAACGTCTGGGAAAAGCGTGCGGAGATCACCCCCAAGTACGAGCCGCTTCGCAAACCCCAGGTGTTTACGATCCTGAAGCGCCTTCCCAAGACCAACTGCAAGGATTGCGGTTATCCCACCTGCACGGTCTTTGCCGTTCAGGTGGCGGAAGGGGGGAGGGACCCGGAGGATTGTCCGCACCTATCCCCGGATGACCGGCAGGCGCTCAACGCCTACCTGAAACCTTTCGACAGGAACGGATGATGGGATCAGGGTCGGGACGCAAACGGAGAGGACATGAGCGAACGCAAGCGCATTCTCTACCTGTGTACGGGCAATTCCTGCCGGAGTCAGATGGCCGAAGCCTGGACCCGGGCGATCCATGGAGACCGCTACGAGGTGTTCTCCGCAGGTGTGGAACCCAAGGGCATGGACCCCCGGGCCGTTCGGGTCATGGAAGAGGCGGGGGTGTCCCTCGCCGGACAGCGGTCCAAGAGCGTGGAGGAGCTGCCCCAGGTGGATTTCCATTTCGTCATCACGTTGTGCAGCCACGCCCAGGAATCCTGCCCCTTTTTCCCGGCGTCCACCCGCCGCATGCATGTTCCCTTCGATGATCCCCCCCTGCTGGCCAAGGATGCCGCGTCGGAAGAAGAGGCGCTGGTTCACTATCGGCGGGTCCGGGAGGAGATCCGAAAGTTTGTGGAAGGGCTGGATCTATAGGGCTTTAACGGCCTTCCGGGAGTATCCCCTTGGCGGAACACCTGCCTTTTGGCTTTGTTTTCCCGGGAGGCTGTCCGACAACGTCGGGGATGATCTCTTTTCTCGTAGCGCAGCCCTTTAGGGCTGCGGAAGAATCCCCGGTTGTCGGATAGGCATCGCATACGGCCTGCGACTTCAAGGGGTTACGATGGCCCTTTCCGCGGGGCTGAAGCCCCGCGGCTACGATGAGAGGGGAGCCCCGGCCTTCTAAGCCGGAAAAACATCCTCGGACAGCCTCCTAGCGCCGGATCCCTGAAGACCGTAGGGGCGAAAAATCTTTCGCCCCTACAGGAGATAAAGCGCAGAGGCGCGCTCCGACCGGTCAGTGCACCGCCCGGCTTTCTTCCGCACCCGTCGCCCCGTTTCTTTCAAAGCGTGCCACCACGGCATCGGCCAGGGCTTCCACGGCCTTTCGGAAGGGCGAATCCGATTCCGCATCTTCCAGGATGGGCCGCCCCTGGTCGCCTCCCACCACCACCGCCGGATCGAAGGGAAGGGACCCCAGGAAGTCGATCTGCATCCGTTCGGCCGTCTTTTCACCGCCGCCCGTTCGGAAGATGGGGATGAATTCGTTGCAGTGCGGACAATAAAGACCCGCCATGTTCTCCACCAGCCCGGCGATGTCCAGCTTCACCTTTTTGCAGAAGTTGATGGATTTCCGCACGTCCGCCAAGGCCACTTCCTGCGGCGTGGTGACGATCACGGCCTTGGCGTCGGGAAGGATCCGCGCGATGCTCAAAGGTTCGTCGCCCGTTCCCGGAGGACAGTCCACCACCAGAAAATCCAGGTCATCCCAGGTGCAGTCGCTGATAAACTGCTGGATGACCCCGTGTTTCAGCGGCCCGCGCCAGATGACCGCCGAGTCGGTGTCTTCCAGCATGGACTCGATGGACACCACCTTCAGGTTCGGGCTGTATTCATGGGGCAGGATCTCCTGGTCCTTGCTGATCCGAAGCAGTCCGTGGAGGCCCAGCATCTTGGGGATACTCGGCCCGTGGAGATCGATGTCCATGAGCCCCACACGATGGCCCTTCTTGGCCAAGGCCAGGGCGATGTAGACCGCCACGCTGCTCTTTCCCACACCTCCCTTGCCGCTCATGACGATGATCTTGTGCTTGATGCGCGACAGCTTGCACTCCAACAGCTCGTCCTTGGTGCCCTTGGAACGATGTTCACAGGTCGAGCAGGATTTCCCTTCGCACGAAGCCATAACCTGTCTCCTCTTCATTTCCGTAAATGTTTCCCTTTGGGCCGGCGCTAAGGTAAAGAGTTGCCAACTCGTTGTCAACTCACAGGACAAAGGCCGTGCCCCTGCAGGGAATGGAAGGAGAGGATCCCATGAAGGAAGAGATTCTGAAGGAAAGAACGAAGAAAACGGCGGCCAGACTCTTTTCCGGCCCGGTGGAGGTGGAGGTTCCCTATCGGCTCTGGAAGGAGTTCGACTCCGAGCTGGCCCGCGAGCTGTCCCTGTTCATCACGGGAAACATGTATTCGCGGACCGTGCTCACTCTCGCCGAGAGGCAGGTGGTGGCGGTTTCGGCCCTCGCGGCACTGGGCCGAACGGAGGAACTGCGCATCCACCTGCACGGGGCCCTGAACGTGGGCGTTTCCTGGAAAACCTGCGCGGAAGCCATCTTTCAGGTGGGCGTGTACGCGGGATTTCCGGTGGTCAATGCCGCCCTCGCCACGCTCAAGGCGGTGCTCCAAGAACGGGGGCAATGGCCGCCTTCCGAGGGAGGATCGGAAGAACCTCTTGCATGATGCCCTTGGGATTACTAATGTCTATGGAAACATCTGCGTGAAATTTCCGGAACAGCCCAGGGCGTTGCGGGAAAACCAATGGTGGAGTGGAGGTGAACACAGATGCCCATTTTCGAATACCGGTGCCGGAAGTGCGGCCATGAATTCGAAACGTTCGTCTGGTCGTCCCGGGATGAGGAATCCCTGAGCTGCCCCAAGTGCGATGCCAAGGAGATCAAGAAACTCCTTTCCTCCTTCAGCAGCAAGGGATCCCTGGCGGGTGCGTTGAGCTCCGGCTGTGGGAGCGGCGGATTGGGCGGCTTCGGCTGAGCCTAGCCGCCCTGCCGGTGGGACACCGGCAACGGACAACCTGAAGGATCGGGGATAGCATGAGCGAAGATCTGTTGTGGCTGATTGGAATCGTGGCCGTGTGGGTCGTTTTGAACAAGTGGGTGCTCCCTAAAATGGGCGTCTCCACGTGAATGTCCCCCAGCTGCGAGATCGGTGATCCGCAAAAGAAGAAGTAAGAAAACGCCGGACCAGAAGGTCCGGCGTTTTCTTGTGATCCGATTTCTTCCGTTCTTGCGTGCGGCCTGTAGGGGCGAATGATCATTCGCCCCTACAGAGGGCTGCTTGCCAAAGGTGCGTTTCATCCTTCGTTGTCACGGGGGCTCCCCGTGATGGGGGTTCATATGTAAGAAAACCGCGTATGAACGCGAATAAACGCCGATGGCAACGAGTCCCTTGTGGGAGCGGCCTTGGCCTCGACCGGTGGCTGGCCATTCCCCGGCGGTGCGGCCGCCCGCGGCTCATCGCCCCTTGCGACGCTCCCAAAGAGCGTCAAGCCCCCGTCGCCTCAGTCGAGATACCATCTGCCCCGCTTCCGGCGGCGTCCCCTGGCCCGGATCCAGCCGATGGCCCCAAGGAGCACCACCGCGCCGGCTCCCACCCCCGCCAGGGCCTTTCCCCAGTGAGCCCAACCCGTCCAGCGCACTTGAAGCACCGAATGCCACAACCTCTTGAAAAATCCCCCCAAAGGCACCTCTTGGCGGCTCACCAAGTTGATGCGGGCCAGCACCGTATCCCCTGATTTCAGAAGAGCTTCTCCGAGGACTTGATTCTCTTGGATGGGAGCGGTCACCCAATCCGGCGCGTTCGATTCCCAGCGGATGCCCTGGGCCGATTCTTTCTTGAGGATGATGGGATGGGCCGCCTGCGGAAACAAGGAAACTTGATCCACCGTTCCCTTCCAGACGCGAACGACCTTCACCGGGGTGGAGGGATCCGGCGGCGCCACGGACACATACCGGCGGAACCCGTAATTGAGAAGCTTGTGGGCTTCGCGTTCCCGCACGGCGGGAGAGGCCGCCCCCATGACCACGGCCAGCAGGCGCATGCCGTCCCGCCGGGCCGTTGCGGCCAGGTGGTAACCTGCGGACTCCACATAGCCCGTCTTCAGCCCGTCCACACTGGAATCCTTCAAAAGCAGGCGGTTCCTGTTGGGCTGCGTGATGCCGTTATAGGTGTACTCCGTCATGGAGTGGTATTGGAGCGCCTGGGGAAACCGTTGGATATAGGACCTGGCCAGCGTGGCCATGTCCCGGGCCGTGGTGACCTGGCCCTCGGCGGGCAGACCGTGGGGGTTTTCGAAATGGCTGCGGGTCATGCCCAGCTCCCGGGCCTTGCGGTTCATGGCTTCCACAAAGGCGTCCACGGACCCGTACAAGTGTTCGGCCACGGCGACGCACGCATCGTTTCCGGACACCACGGCGATGCCCTTGATGAGCTCCTCCAAGGGCACCTTCTTTCCCACCTCGATGAACATTTTGGAACCGCCGGTCCGCCAGGCCTTCTCGCTCACCCACACGGGATCCTGCAAACGTGCGTTTCCGCGTTCCAAGGCCTCGAAAACCAGGTAGAGCGTGAGGACTTTGGTAAAAGACGCCGGCGCGATGAGCTCGTCCGGGTTCTGGGAGACCAGCACCTCGCCGGTGGAGACCTCTTCCAGGACGGCGGCACGGGCCTCCACCTCCGGAAGCTCCTGCGCCCGACCCCAACCCAACCCCACAAGAAAAACCAGCAGGGCGAAGACGACGCCCGAGACGGCGACCCCCAGCCCCGTTGCCTGCTTTCCCCTCTTGCTCCAATCCCTTTTCATTCCATTCTTTCCTTCCGGCGTGGCAACAGCCGCTCGGTTTTCTGAGTCCCAGCAAACGACATGTTCTCGGAAGCCCAACAGGGGAGACTCTTAGCAGGACTCGGTGGACAATTTCAAGAGGGGGAGGGGGCGGAGGGGATCGGTCGGGGGTGCGGGTCGACCGGAATGGGAATTCGGCAGAAAATCCATTGGGAACGGAGAAAAAAGGCGTGGCTACGGGGGGAACGTGGCGAAAAGTCTTCCGAATCACGGGTACTGGATGGAGGGGCGGTTCGCGAACCGCCCCTACGCAAAAGCCGGGGAATCAGAGCCGAGAAGGCCGGGGAATCAGAGCCGAGGCTGCCAGCTCTCCACCAGGGCGAACTCGGAAACGGGCTCGTGTTTGCCGGTTTGTTCCAGCTTGTTCATGGCATCGATCAGGGCCTGGGCACTGGCCAGGACGATGTCGGCCGCCACGCCGCGGCCCTGCACCAACTGACCGTCCTCTTCCAGCCGGACGCTCACCTCGCCCAGGGCATCCGTTCCCGACGTGACTGCGCTCACTTCGTAGCGCACCAGCTTGGGGAAACGCCGCACGATCTTGCAGATGGTCTTGAACGTTGCATCCACGGGCCCCTGGCCGAAGCCGGCATCCTGAATCACTTCCCCGTCCGCTTCCATCTGAACCGTTGCGTTGGGCACCGAGATGGAGCCTGCCGAGACGTTCAGGTAAAGGAGCTTGTATCGGCCTTCCGGGGCCATGGCGTGTTCATCGAGGATGGTTTCCAGATCCGTCTCGTAGACGTTCTCCTTGCGATCCAAAAGATTCCGGAACGCCTCCCAACAGCGATCCAGGCGATCCCCGTCCAGAATATACCCCATCCGTTTCGCCAGTTCTGCAAACTGATCCCGGGTGATGTGGCGGGGGATCTCACCGCCGTGGTCCAATAGGCCCAGTTCCTCCGGCGACACGATCTGGTAAGGAGGCTGTTCCTCCGCATCGGCGATCTGGGGCACGCTGATCTCATAAACGAAGGCGTTGGTCCCCACGATGGGCTTGTGGGCTTGGATCCCGATCCCGGTGATCCTCTTGACCAGGCGGCATGTGGGGCCGATCTGGTCCAGGTGGATTCCGGTCTCGCAGCGGAAATGGTCGCTCCGAGCCTTGAGAATGGCCGCCACTTCCTCCAGGGCCGCATTGCCGGCACGCTCCCCGATGCCGTTCACGGTGCAATGGATTTGGCGCGCCCCCGCACGAACGGCCGCAAGGGAATTGGCCACGGCCAGGCCCAGGTCGTTGTGGCAATGGATGCTCAACTGCACGTCCTCGAAGGAGCCCAATACCTTGGCCACCGCCTCCACGAGCCGCTCCACTTCCGACGGAGTGGCGTACCCCACGGTATCCGCGATGTTGATAATCCGGGCGCCCGCTTCCGCCGCCGCGCGGGCCATGGCCGTCACGTCATCCAGCGGCGCCCGCAAGGCATCCACAAGGGAAAACTCCACGTCCTCCACCTTCTCGCGGGCCAGCTCCACACCCTTTGCAGCCAGATCCAACGCTTCCTTGAGATCCATTTGGAGAAAATGACGGCGGTAGGAAGGGGAGACCGGCACAAAAGTGTGGATCCTCCGTCTCGCGGCCCCCGCCAGCGCATCGGCGGCCGACTGAAAATCCCGGGGGTGGGTGGGGCGAGCCAGCGCCGCGATGACGGGACCTTGTACTTTCTCGGCGATACGGCGCACGGCCTCGAACTGCCGCTCGGAGGCCGCCGGAAACCCCGCCTCCAGCACATCCACTCCCAGGCGCGCCAACTGCCTTGCCAGCCGCAGCTTTTCCTCCACACTGAGGACGGTACCGGGGGATTTTTCTCCATCACGTAGCGTGGTATCGAAGATCCGGATCGCGGTCATCTGGCACCTCCTTTGGGGTTTTACATGGAACGGACATGTTGGAACGGGATGGGTGGGGACGGCTTGGATCTGTGCTTTGTTTCGGGGCTTCGGGCCATGGGGGCCTTCCGGAATGGGGGGAAGCAGATGCGGCCACCGTCGTCGGCACCTTTCGGCGAACAGGACAAAAGTCGTGACGCCAAAGATATTTGCAAGGGCGCCCGCCTTTGTCAACCTGTTTGGAAACCTTATGATCGGCAAGCCAAGGAGGGCCCATGAGCCTGGCGATGCCACGGCGATCTTTTCCTCTGGTCGCCCGTGTACTTTTTTGTTGCGCCCGGAAGGTTTTTGAGTATAGTGGGTGCGTTTGGCCCGC
The DNA here is from genome assembly GCA_014359885.1 of Desulfacinum sp. Taxonomy (GTDB): domain Bacteria; phylum Desulfobacterota; class Syntrophobacteria; order Syntrophobacterales; family DSM-9756; genus Desulfacinum. The sequence goes on along the minus strand of JACIYN010000092.1, from coordinate 29,594 downwards.
CTCCGTTTATGGCGTTCGGTTGGGATCATGCGGGATACCGCATAATTACCCCCCCATGAATTGGAGGTTTTTTGTTTTGTGAACCCTTAAAAAAGGTAAAACCATGACGTGAGGAAGCAGAGAAAAAGATGAAATCACTAGGAAAACACCTTATCGTCGAGCTGTACGAGTGCGACTTTGACCTCATCAACGAGGTGGCTTCGGTCGAAAAGATCCTCGTGGAGGCGGTCGCCATTTCCAAGGCAACCATTGTTCAACCCGTCTTCCACCAGTTTTCCCCACACGGCGTCAGCGGCGTCGTCGTCATCGCCGAATCCCATTTCACCATCCATACGTGGCCGGAATATGGGTATTGCGCGCTGGATATCTTTACCTGCGGTGATCTCATCGATTCCGACGCATCACTCCAATATCTGAAGGAAGCCTTCAAGGCCGGCAGCATGTCCGTCATGGAGATCAAGCGCGGCGTGCTGGATCTGCCGGCCGAGGAGTTGAGGCACAAACCGTGATCGAGGAGTGCAGCGGGTACTACTGGTTCCGCGAACTCAGCAGCGGGGGCGTGGACCTTGCCCACTTATGCCGTTCCATTCTTTTCAGCGGCCGCACCCAGTATCAACGGGTGGACATCGTGGATTCGCCGCTCCATGGAAAGGTGCTCTTCCTGGACAAGGTCCTCCAGTCCGCGGAAAAAGACGAGTTCATCTACCACGAGGTCCTCGTCCACCCGGCGCTCTTCAGTGCGGCAAAGCCGAGATCCGTTCTGATCATCGGGGGCGGGGAAGGGGCCACCCTCCGCGAGGTTCTGCGTCACCCGGGCGTGGAGCGTGTGGTCATGGTGGAAATCGACGGCCAGCTCGTCGACATCGCCCAACAATTCCTTCCCGAATGGCACCAGGGGGCGTTCGAGGATCCCCGCGTGGAACTGGTCTTCGCCGACGGACGCCGGTACCTGGAAACGACGGATCAGCGCTTCGATGTCATCCTCCTGGACCTCAGTGATCCTTTTCAGGACAGCCCCGCGGCTCTTCTCTACACCACCGAATTCTACGAAATCGTCCGCAGCCGCCTCCGGCCCGGGGGGGCGTGCGCCGTGCAGGCCGAATCCATCAGCCCCCAACAGTGCGCCGTCCACGCGCGTATCTACAACACCCTGGCCGCCTCCTTTCCCGTCGTGAAGACCTGCCCGTACATGCTCCACAGCTTCCACCGGCCGGACGCCCATCTGCTGGCTTCCCTGGACGCCGAGTGGTCGGCGGAACGCATCGCCCGTCGGGCGGACGCCTCCTCCTTACCCCTTCGGTACCTCAGCCCCGCCGTGATGCACCGGCTTTTCGCCGTACCGCCTTACCTGGAAGAAGCCTATGCCCTCCACCGCCGCCCCTTGACCGACGCGGACCACCACATCGCTATTGACGAGATCCTTTAGCGCGACGACAATTTGTGCCGCCGTCCGCTCCGCAGCCCAGGAGCCTGTCCGACAATGGCTTATTTGCCACTTCCAACGTCCATCCGTCATCCCCGCGGAAACGGGGATCCAGGATTTGCGGCAACTTATGGACTCCCGCTTGCGCGGGAGTGACGCTTTGAGGAGTTCTCAGGCAGCCTCCCAGGCGAGAATCGTGCCGGTGAAACGAAGGAGGAACCCATGCCCATCTACGAATTCATCTGCACACACTGCGGCAAACGCAACGAGTTCATCACCTTCCGCGTGTCCGAACCCGTGCCCGACACCTGCGCCCATTGCGAGCAGACCGGCCTTCGTCGGATTCCTTCCCGGGTGCGGGTGCGCCTGTCGGAAGAAACACGTCTCGAAAGGCTTGCCGACCCATCCCGCTTTGGATCCTTGGACGAAAACGACCCCAAGAGCATGGCCAGGTTCATGAAAGCCATGACCCACGAGATGGGCGACGACCTGGACGAGGATGTGGATTCCCTCATTGAAGAGGCCATGGAAGAAGAGGCCGCCGGAGGCGGCGAGGAAAGCTCCGGGGCCGGGGACGATGGCACCGAAGACCTGGACTGAAGGCCGCGGCAGGGAATCCTTCCAGGCGGTGCATGTTCCTGCCGAGCTGGTCGGCCGCCCGCTGCGGGAACTACTCGAACGGGTGTGCCTGTTGGATCCCCGGGAAGCGGAGGACCTCCTCCAATTCGGTTCCGTCCATGTGGACGGCCGGAGGCAGACCCGGGGCGATTTTCCTTTGCAAAAGGGCAGTCAAATCCGCATTTATTGGCCTTGGCAGGGAACGGCCCGGACCTACGAACTAAATCCCAAACGGATCCTTTACCGGGATTCCTGGATCCTGGCCTACGACAAGGAGCCGGGGATTCCCAGTCAGGCAACCCCTTCCGACGCCTACAACAACGTCTATGCCGCCGTCTTGCGCCACCTGTCCGCCGAAGGCTCCCCGGCCTATGCGGCCCTCCATCAGCGCCTGGATCGGGACACCACGGGGGTGATGGTTCTTGCCGTTCACCGGAAGGCCAACAAGGGGTTGGGAGCGGCCTTCCAGGCCCGCCGGGTCAAGAAGGTCTACCTGGCGTGGGTGGTGGGCGTTCCGTCACGGGATGCGTGGGTGACCGACAAGGAGATTGGAAGAGGGGAGGGGGTCTATCGGGTCTGCGGCAGGAACCTGGGCCGAACGGCCCGCACGTCCTTCCGCGTCCTTTGGCGCACCCGGGACGCGGCGCTACTGGAAGCCCGCCCCCTCACCGGAAGAACCCACCAGATCCGGCTCCACCTGGCCTCCGAAGGACACCCCGTGCTGGGCGACCGGCTCTACGGGAACGATGCCGCCCGAACCCGTTCGCAAAGGCTGCACCTTCATGCCTACCGGTTGGACCTTCCCCATCCGGTCACCGGCGAGCCTCTCAGTTTGAAAGCGCCCGTTCCGGAGGACTGGCCGCCTGTTCCTCCGGGAACCATTCCAGATTGAGGGCCCTGCGAAGCTCCTCCACGGCCTCCAGCTGCTCCTGAGCGAACCGGGAGATCTCCTCCAGGGTCTCCAGGTGGCGCCGGCGCACGCTTTCTTCCTGGCGGCCCTGCCGCAGGAGATCCGTAAAGTCCATCTGGGCCATGCGCGCCCGCAGCCTGAATTCCTCCAAGAGTTTGGCCGTTCCCAGGTCCAGCAACCGGTGCAGGTACTGGAATCGGAAGTTCTGACGGTAGTCGCGAAACGCATAGACCAGTTCGGCCCGGGCTTCCGCCTTGACCGTGTCGATGGCTTCCCGAAGGGTGTCGCTTTCGGAGGTCTTCTCCGCAGCGGGGCGGCGCCTTCCCAGGCGCGCCTTCAGGGTCCCCAGGAGCCGGGAAACCCTGCCGATGCCGAATTTCATGAGCAGCGCGCCGCGGCTTACGGCGTTCTCTTCCACGAAGCCGCTGAAGGCGGGCGGCGTGATCTCCTGCCAGTCGCTCCAGCCGGTATCGGGAGCCCGTTCGAACCCCCGGACCTCCACCCCGAAGGAGGCCAGTTCCCGGTGGTATTCTTCCATGGCCGTTTCGAAAAGGGCCCAGAAGGCCCTGGAGGACTGGGTCAGGCGACGCTTCAGGTGCTCCTCCTGCTCCTTGGCGAACTCGATGGTCTCCAGGTTCACCTTCTCCACCAGGAAGACGGACAAGGACCGGCGGAACTCCAGGTAGTAGCGGTGGAGCTGCTTCAGAACCTTGGCCGGATCGCTCAGGTCCTTGAGATACGAAGGGTCCACGGGGTAGTTTTCCACCATCTGCAGGGTTTCCTGGACCACCGGCCCGTAGCTCAGATCGAAGAAGGTCCCGACGGCGGCGTCCAGCTCCTGGCGGAGGGTGTCCCGGAGCCCGGAGATGGCGTTCTCCAGGGTTCCCAGGGTCCCCAGAAGCGCCTCCTGACGTTCCTGAAGACGCCTGGCGGAATGCTTCAGCTGGTCCAGGTTCTGCCCCAGGAGCCGGCGCTGGGTGCGGGTGGTATCCCACAGAGCCTGGGCCACCACTCCCAGCCGATTCAATCCGGTTCCGAAAAGAACGCGGATTCTTTGCCTTCCCACCCGTTCGGAGAGCGCCTCTTGCAACTGCGAAAACCCGGCCCGGGTCAGCTCGGATTCGAAGGGCTCTTCCCGCCAGATGTCGTAACGGCGCCGGTCCTTGCCATTGGCCGAATTCCCCTGGGATTCGATCAGATGGTAGAGGGCCGAAAGGGGGAACACCTGGGGCTGGGGCACCGTCCATTCCAGCTCCGCCTTGAGCCGCTCGATGGATTCCCCAACGTCCTCGGGACCCTGATGATTGTCCAGATCCAGGTTCAGGACAAACAGCGTATGGGGAAGCATGCGCAGGGTCTTGATGAAGTGAAGAAGCTTGAGATCCGCTTCCCGGAGCCCCGTGCGGGAACTCACCACGTAGACGATGAGATGCGCCCTCAGGAGATAGGCCTGCAAGAGTGCGAAATGAAGTGGATTCGGGGAATCGCTCCCCTGGCAGTCGGCGATCTCCACTTGGGCCCCCAGCCACGGGACCGGATGGTGGAGCTGCACGTCCCGCAGATACACCGCATGGGATTCGCGCCCCACGAACCGCTGGTGCTGCTCCAGCGTAGCGCCGTCGAAGAACAGGCGGTTGGGCCGCTCGCCTACCATCTTTTCCACATCCTGGAACCCGCTGAGAAAGGCGTGCAACAGTACGAAGTGGGCTTCCAGGTTCCCCCGACTTTGCTGCCATTCCCGCTGGACCGCCCGGAGCCGCTCCTGAAGCAGCCGCCGGTGGCTTGCGTTGCGAAGGTCCCACTCCTCGTCGGGCAGGACCCCGTCCTCCGTGGGGGGCAGCAGGGCCACCGCCTGGCGCACCTCCCGGTGGACCTCCGCCCACGACTTCAATTCCACCCAGCCGCCTTCCTGGGCGTCGGACCGGATTCGGGTGATAAAAGAGGTGATGATGCCCGCACCTCGACGCAACAGATCGCGTCCCACCAGGGCGTTGATGAGGGTGCTCTTCCCGGATTTCACGGAACCCACCACGGCCACCCGCACCAGCGGGTCGTGGAGAGCGCCGGACACCAGATCCAGGTGTTCCAACCAGAGGCCCGCCCTTTGGGAATCGATGAGCTGGTCGTCCACGAGCCTTTCCACGGCGGAGCGCAGCGAGGCCGTGCGCTGGGCGATGCTGTCCTTGAATCGCAGAAAATCGTTCATGGGACTCCAGGATTATTCACCATGGCAAATCCGTTCGCAATCTGGACCGCCGTTCTATCGCGGCCGCGGCATGCTAGCGCATTTCCCCACCCGCGTAAACCGTCAAGGGACGTGGGGGAACTTATCCCAAAAGCGCTGGGAGCGGTCGCATGTTCGTGGCGCAGCCCTCCAAGGCTGCGAGCGATCCCCGGTCGTTGCAGGAGGCTGTCTGACAATGGGCTCTTTGCCTCGTTTTGTCTCCATCCGTCATCCCCGCGAAAGCGGGGATCCAGGATTTCCGGGAACCTATGGACTCCCGCTTGCGCGGGAGTGACGGGTGGCGGAGTTCTCGGTCAGGCTCTGGAGGGGCCTTACACGATAGCCCTTTTACCCATCATGGTCTCCCTTGCGCCACCCCGCCGGGATGAAAGAGCGGGCCGGAGCCAGGGCATTTGTCGGAACGCCGCAATATGCCATTCTCTATGAGGCACTGCGCGCCCATTGCATGGCCGGGCACCCTCATTGCAGCCTTCGCGGTTTCTACAACTAAGAAGATTTGCGTCTATTCGCGTTCATTCGCGGTTCTCTTTCATATTAACTTCAACGCTTTACGCAAGATCGTTTCCGCCGGGCCGGCCCCCCGCGGCCGTTTCGCCCAGCCGCCTTTCAACCCACCGAAACACGGGATCCGGATCGTCGGCGTGGAACCAGTGGAATTCCGGATCCCCTTTGAACCAGGTCATCTGCCGCTTGGCATAGCGGCGGGTGTCCCGCTGAATCAGGGCCACCGCCTCTTCCAGATCCCTCCGGCCCAAGAGATGGTCGCACAGGTGCCGGTATCCCAAGGACTGCATGGGCTTGAGCGAAGGGGCGTAGCCCATGGCCAGAAGGTTTCGAACCTCGTCCAGAAAGCCCTGCTCCATCATGATCCAGGTGCGGCGGTTGATGCGCTCATAGAGATCCTCGCGCTCCCGAAAGAGGGCGATCTTGATGCTGGGATAGAGGCTCACCTGGAAGCGGTGCTGCTCCTGCCAGTGGGAAAGGGGCCTTCCGGTGGCGCGATAGACTTCCAACGCCCTCAAAATGCGCTGGCGGTCGTTGGGGTGGAGGCGCCGTCCCAAGACGGGATCCACCCGGCAAAGCTCCTCATGAAGAGCCGCGGATCCCCGCCGGGCCATTTCCTCCATCAGGGTGCGACGCACCTCGGGAGCGGACGGCGCGCCGGGGCAGAGTCCCCGGGTGAGCGCCTTCATGTAGAGGCCCGTTCCGCCCACCACCAGCGGGATGTGCCCGCGACGGTGGAACCGGTCGATGACAGGCCGGGCCATGGCCACATAACGCGCGGCGTCGAAGGGCTCGTCGGGATCCACCACATCCAGCAGGTGGTGGGGGACCAGCCGTTGCTCTTCGGCGGTGGGCTTGGCCGTGCCGATATCCATGTACCGATAGACCTGCATGGAATCGGCATTGACGATCTCGGTGCCCAGCCTCCGGGCCAATTCCAATGCCAGGGCCGTCTTGCCCACGGCGGTGGGACCGGCCAGGAGCACGATGGGCAGTCTCCCGTGGCCATCGGTTGTCTTTTCCATGTCGTAGGGATTCATGGGGATGATCGGCGTCCGTTTTCATGACCGGTGGAAGGTGCGTTCCAGATCCGCCACGGTGATCTTGTGCCACAGGGGCCGCCCGTGGGGGCAGGTGGCCCCGAATCGCGTCTTTTCCAGATCCTTTAGGAGGAGGCGGATCTCGTCCGGGTTCAATTTCTGCCCGGCGCGCACCGACCCGTGGCAGGCCGCGGTCTTGGCCAGGCGGGCCAGGAGTTCCAGTCGGGGGGAATCCGCCTCCTCGGGAGTCGTTTCCACGACGGTTCGGATCACTTCCCGGGGATCCGTGCGTCCCAGGACCGCCGGAAGGGCGTGCACCACGAAGCTGTCGCCTCCGAAGGGTTCCACCTCGAAGCCCAATTCCGCCAGCTGGGGAAGCCACCGCTTCAAGGCCGCGGCCTCGAGAGGGGGCAGATCCAGCACCAGGGGGCGAGCCAGCCGTTGCCCGGTCTTCCGGGAGCCCTCCTCCGCCAGGCGATCGAAGAGGATCCGCTCGTGGGCGGCGTGCTGATCCACGATCACCAGGCCGTCGGGAGCTTCCAGCACGATATAGGACCGGGCCACCTGCCCGAGGATGCGCAGGGACGCGAGGCTCGGGGGGGCGTCCTCCCGTCCGCCCTCCATGCCCGGTTCGACCGGCGCATCCTCCCGGAAAAAGAGGGACGCCTGCCTGGGAAGGGGGGCAAGCCCCGGAGGTTCCAGATTCCGGCCGGTGGAAGGCGCCGTTGCCGGGGTTCCTTCGGCCGGATGTCCTTCCAGCGGGCCCCACAGCCCAGGCGCTTCGGAGCCCGGCTCAATGGTTTGTTCCCGGTCCAGACCACTTTGCCACTCGCGAACGTGGGCCGGGCCGCGGGAGACGGACGCCGCGGGCCCGGTGGGAAGGGGGCGGGTCCAGCCCGACCGGATCCCCTTGGAAAGGGCTTCCAGGACGGCCTCGCGCACGGCCCCCACCACATCCGACGGGCGCCGAAACCGCACCTCCCGCTTGGTGGGGTGCACGTTCACATCCACCTGATCCGGGGGAACGGACACGAAGAGAACAGAGGCGGGGTATCGACCCTTGGGGATGAGGGTGTCGTAGGCGCTGAGAAGAGCGTGTTGGAGCACCCGGTCCTTCACCGGGCGGTTGTTGACGAAAAGAAAGATCCCCCTGGTGTTGGCCCGTTGGAGTTCCGGAGGCCCCAGCAGTCCCTCCACCCGCACGTCCTCTTTTTCGGTACTCACGGGAATGAGAAGGCGCGCCGTATCGTGCCCCAACACCTGGCCGGCCCGTTCCGCCAGGGACCCCGTCCGGGGAAAGTCGTGGGTCCGGCGTCCCTGATGGTGGATCTGCAGGTGAACGTCGGGGCGGGCGAGGGCGAGGCGGAGACACAAATCCAGGATGTGCGCCCATTCCGTGTCGACGGACCGGAGGAATTTTCGCCGGGCCGGCACGTTGTAAAAGAGGTCCCGCACCGTGATGGCCGTTCCCGGCGGGCATCCGGTTTCCTCCACGGAGTGGATCACCCCCCCCTCCACGCGGATGCGGGTGCCCGCCACCGCATCCCGCTCCCGTGTCACCAGTTCGAAGCGGCTCACCGCGGCGATGCTGGGCAGGGCCTCCCCCCGGAAGCCGAGGGTGCGGACCGCCTGCAGGTCGGATACGGAGGCGATCTTGCTGGTGGCATGGCGCTCCAGGGCGAGCAGGGCATCGTCCGCATCCATGCCTACTCCGTCGTCCACCACGCGGATTTCCGAACGGCCGCCCCGTTCCAGCGAGACGACCAGGCGGGAGGCCTGCGCGTCCAGGCTGTTTTCCGCCAGCTCCTTGACCACCGCCGCAGGCCGTTCCACCACCTCGCCGGCGGCGATCTGGTTGCACAAGGTTTCGGGTAAAACTTTTATCCGGCCCACGCTGGATCCCTTATTGACAGTGGCGCAAACGATCCGTCACTATGAATGGGTTCCCGGTACGTTTCCCCAAGTCCCTAAAGCCCGTAACCGCCCGTTTCGGGCGGCGAGGATAGCCCATGAACACCTTCGAGTCCGTCGTACAGTTGCTGAGTAATGTCCTGGACGCCTACACCGTAGCGTTTTTTCAGTACGATCCGCAATGTGCCGCCTTTCGGCTCCTGGCCGCCCATTCCCTCAGCAAGCATCTTCAGACGGAAGTCTCTCTTCCCAAGGACGGCAGCGGCATTCTGTCCCAGGTGCACAAGGTGGGGCACACCGTGCACCTGAGCAAAATGGACGTGGACAAGCTGGCGGCGTCTCTGCCCTTTTATCGTGAGGGGGAGGGGGGCATCAAGGGACTTTTGGCCACGCCGGTGGGCAACGGCCAGGGCCTGCTCTACGCCGATACCAAGCGTCACTGGGGATTCAACGACAAGCAGCAGAAATGGATATTGGAAACCGCCAAGGTCCTGCGCCAGCTCCTGGAGCAGCAGCAGTGCGTCTTCGAGCGCAACAGCTATTCACGGATCCTCACCCTGTGGCACGAGCTCACGGAAGCCTGGCAGCAGGCGACGGACCCGGTGGACGCTTCCGACGCGTTGACGGAAAAGATCCGAACGTTTCTGGGAACCGAATGGGCTTTCTGCCTGCAGCAGGAACCGGGCACCGGCGAATGCACCAGCCTTTCCGCTTCCGGGCAGCTGCCCCGGGGACTTCTGCAAAGGCCCATCCCCGCCGCTTCGCCCGCCCTAGTGGCCGAAACGATCCGAAAGGGCGGTCAGCTCTTCATCCCCGCCCTCAACCCCGACTCCGACGAACACTACCTTTTCTTTCCGGGAGAAAACCTTCCCCATCAGGGATCCTTGTGGGTGCTGACGGCGGACAGACCCGGCGGAGGCCGCCTCGCCCTGGCCCTGCTTGCCAAACGAAAGCTCTCCTGGCCCAACGACGACCGTTATGCCGTGGAGAAGGCCCTGAAGATCTTCAGCGCCTTTTTCGACGGTGCCTATTGGCGTTCCTGTTACCTGCGCTCTTCCTGCACCCACGGCCCCACGGGGCTCCTTAACGAATGGACCCTGGCCCAACGGGTTCAGGAATGGGTCCAGACGGCCATCCAAAACAGCCGGCCCCTGGCCCTGGTGGTGCTCCAGTGCGAGCCCTGGCAGTACGCCCAGAGCCTCTTTCCCCCTTCCGAAATGGAGAAATGGGAGCTGGCTCTGGCGGCGGCTCTTCGCGCCACGATTCCTCCCAATGCTCTGGGGGGGCGATTGAGCCAGAACCGATACGCCGTCCTTCACCCGGAAGGGGACCTGAAACAACTGCTGCTCACCGCTGAAGCCTTGGAGGGGGCCTGCGCCAGGCTCGCCTCCCCTCGAAAGAAGGGGGTTCACCTCAAGGTCCACGTGGGCTGGGCGTCCCTTCCCCCGGACGGCACCACGGCCGACGAACTGTGGCAGACGGCCTACCGGAGGCTTCTCGCATCGTTTCGCCAGGCAAGCCCTCGCCCCGGCTCCGCCCCTGCGTAGGACCCTCCTCCCCTCCGCCCGCGGCCGTCGCGGGAAAAGCATTGACGGCACAGGGCCCGAGGGCTAGACTCTCGCCAGCCATGTGTTGGGATCCGGACAAGCCTTGACGAGCGCAGAAAGGAACTACATGCTGGACCGGCTACTGAGCTTCCTGTCCAAAGACCTTGCCATGGATCTGGGCACGGCCAATACCCTCATCTACCTTCGCGGAAAAGGCATCGTCCTCAACGAACCGTCCGTTGTGGCCATCGACAAGGACAAGCAGCAGGTGGTGGCCGTGGGCCATGAGGCCAAGAAGCTCATGGGCCGAACCGGCGAGGGCATTGTGGCCATCCGCCCCTTGAAAGATGGGGTGATCGCCGACTTCGAAGTCACCAGCGTGATGATCAAGACCTTCCTTTCCCGCGTCCTGTCCCGCCGGCCCCTCCTACGCCCGAAACTGGTGGTCGCCGTCCCCACCGGGATCACCTCCGTGGAAAAGCGAGCGGTCATCGAGGCCGCCGAGCAGGCCGGGGCGGGAAAGGTGCATCTGATCGAGGAGCCCATGGCGGCGGCCATCGGCACGGGGCTTCCCATCGACCAGCCCGTGGGCAGCATGGTGGTGGACATCGGAGGCGGAACCACGGAAGTGGCCGTGATCTCCATGTTCGCCGTGGCCTACAGCGAATCGGTGCGTGTGGCGGGCGACGAGGCCAACGAGGCCATCCTTCGCTATCTTCAGCGTGAGCGCCAGATCATGATCAGCGAAATCATGGCCGAGAACATCAAGATTCGAATCGGCTCTGCTTACCCTCTGGACAAGCCCGTAAAGATGGAGATACCCGGCAAGGAGATCCTTTCGGGAATTCCCAAGACCTTTACGATCACCGACGAAGAGATCCGCAACGCCATCCAGGAACCCGTGGAAGCCATCGTGGAATCGGTGAGACGGGCCCTGGAAAAGACCCCTCCGGAGCTGGCGGCGGACATCGGCCAGAACGGCTTCTGGCTGGCCGGCGGCGGCGCCCTTCTCAAGGGTCTGGACCGCCTGCTTCACGAGGCCACCGGACTGAAGGTCAACATTTCCGAAGACCCCCTGACAGCCATCGTGCGGGGGGCCGGATCGGTCATAGAGCATTTTGACTATTTCCGTGACGTGTTCGTGAACTGAAAGGAGCCATTCCATGGAAAGGGTGTTCACGGCAGCGGAAGTCGAGGGAAAGATGGACTGTTACGGGACCTTCAACCGGGAAGACTCCATTTGCGTCGCCCACTGTGCCTTGAACGTCGACTGCGCCATCCTCAAAGCCAGGGGCGTGGAGGAATTCCACTGGGCGCACGCCACGCTGACAGACTTTTCAACCTGCAGAACCGAACTCCATTGACGGATCTTGCGCGAGACCCCTTCCTTTAAAGGATTTTCCTTACATATCCAGGAGGCCGTCGGGCAGCCGCCCCTGCCCCAGCTGCGCAGGCGGCGGCCCCGGTAATCCCTATCCGTCTTCGGGTGATGTTTCTTTGGGGACGATCCGAAGCCGCGGTGGGCGGGGAGGGGCCTCCTCCCGGAGCCGCTCCAGGAACAACCCCAGTTCCTCTTGGTATTCCAGAAAGGCCCTCAGATATCTGGCACGTTCCTTTTTGCGCTCCTCTTCCCTTTCTTGGAGCAGGGCACGCGCCTTGCGCAGCCGCCGGTAGGGCAGCAGCCTTCCCCAGAAGGCCCGGTTGAGCGGCCTCCCGTGAACGGATTCCAAACGACGGGCCAGGTCCTTCCGGCCGCGGTCCTCCAGAAACCTTTCCAGGTCGAAAAGATCCTCCTCCGCCAGGTGGTAGGGCGAATCTTCCCATCGGCCCACCTCTTCTCGGAGATCGGCCAGGAGCTGGGGCATTTCCTTGAGGGACTCATCCATGGCACCACCTCTTACCCTCTGTCTTCCCACGGCTTTGCGGCATTCTCCGGCTTCCTCATTCAAGTGAACCCCTCATCACGGACGGCCCGTGACGACGAAGGAGGAAAAGCACTTTTGGGAAACACGCCCCCGTAGGGGCGAATGATTATTCGCCCCTACGGGTCGAGCGCACGATCGGAACGAGGTCGCGTTTCATATAAACGGTCTTGGCCCCTCCGGCTCCACCCCGCATGGACGAAAGATCGGGCCGGCCAACGACCTTTTGTGGAAGCGCCCGTCCGTTCCATCGGCGTCCATACGCGTTCATTCGCGGTTCTCTTTCATATTAAGGACTCCACGCCCGGGTGCAATCCACATCGAGCTTGTTTGACAGCCCCCGCGCCACGGCTTATTCTCAATTTGAAGATTGCTCCATTTGCACTTTTTTGACCGGGCAAAGAAACGTCGTAAAGGACCGCTGGACACCAACAACGGAGGAAGCGCCCATGTATGTCGGATGGCACATGAAAACGGACCTGATCACCGTCTCGCCCGACACGCCCGTCTTGAAGGCCCGTGAGATCCTGGACACCAAGAAAATCTCCCATCTTCCCGTCACGGACGGAAAGGCCCGACTCCTGGGCATCGTGACGGACCGGGATCTCAAGGAGGCTTGGGCGTCTCCCGCAAGTACCCTCAGCGTCTACGAACTCACCTACGTGCTGCAGAAGCTCAAGGTGGAAAGCATCATGACCAAGGACGTGCTCACCGCCACTCCCGACATGACCATCGAAAGGGCGGCCCGCATCATCCATGACAACCGCATCGGGGCACTACCGGTGGTGAAAGACGACAAGGTGGTGGGGATCATCACGGCCACCGACCTCATGGAGGTCCTGCTCACCGCGCTGGGAATGAGCGACGACAGCGGTCGCATTTCCATGATCGTCAAAGACCGCATCGGCATTCTGGCCGAGGTGGGCAAAACCATGCAGGAAGCCGGCATCAATATCCGAAGCGTCATCACCTTCCCCCTGCGGGGCTATGCGGATCTGTGGCAGCTCATCATGCGCGTGAACATGAACGTGCACGAAAAGGCCGTGCAGGCCCTGGAAGCCAAGGGCTTCAAGGTGATCACGCACTATGTGGAGGACATCACCCCCTTCCTGCCCAACTGAGGCGGAAGAACGGAACACACCCTTGGAGCTTGTCCGAGAACGAACCCAAGAGCCTCTTCTCCTGGAAGCTCGGGCCTCCGGCCCGCACGAGAAGCGGGCGAGACGCCCGCGCTCCTGGGAAAAGAGAATTGCCGGACAGCCTCCTTGGACCCCCCCACTGAAGGGGCGAGGATGGGGGTTAGGCGCAGGAAGGGCGCTGCCGCTTCCTCCCAGGAGCTTGTCCGGCGGTGGCTTTCCTGCTCAAGGGGCCGGTGGCTTTCGGATCTCTTCGTAGCCGCGGGGCTTGAGCCCCGCGGGAAGGGCCGGCGTAGCCCCATGAAGTGACAGGAAATGCGCGACGGCCCATCCAGGACCCGAGGATTCTTCCGCAGCCCTGAAGGGCTGCGCTACGGGAAAGGCGGTCATCGGAGGCGTTGTCGGACAGCCTCCCGGGAGCGGGTCCTGCAACGTGCATGAAGGCCTCTTCCCCGGGAGGACGGGCCTCCGGCCCGCATGCCAGACGGCGAGCCGCCCCTTCATGAAACAGACCGCCGAAAGGAAACCCGTCTGCGGCTGCGGACGGCCACCCGTTTTCGGCCAGGTCCTGCCCAAAAAATGGGCCGGCGTCCATCGAGGAGCCCCATGGCGGAACTGATCCACATCGACGAATGGAAGAGGGGGGCGAACCTCATCACCAGTCGCCCCTTGGAATTCCGCTGGGGCGACTGGACCACCGGGGTGGCCTTGCTGTGCACGCGAAGCGAATCGGTGCGGTTCGAAAAGCACCGCCAGCAGGCCCGCGGCACTCCGGGGCATCAGCACGTGGCTTGGGTTCCCAACCACTTGAAGCTGGCGGGGGGGAGCCACTTCACCGTTGCCGGGCTCTTCCGGCACCGGGATAACGAAACCTCCATGCGCAGAGTGTACCGGCTGGCCGCCCTGATGGAGTGCGTCATCCGGGGAACGGCCCCGGTCCTCCGAACGGATCTTCTGCGGCGCCTCTACCAGACCATCGTGCGGGAGCGCGACGCCCTGGGGGTTTCCTGGAAGGGCGCCGTGGATCATTACCTGCTGCCCCTTTACCCGGAACACGGCGGTGGCGATCGGCTCCTGGCCCGGATCCGCAGTTCCGAATCCCTCCAGAACCTCTTCCGAGTCATCGAAGAAGAAACCGATCGCCAATTCGACCTTCTGGGATCCCACTACGTCATTTATGTCCCCCGGTGCTTCAAGGCACTCTGAGCAAGAGCCGTCCTTCGCGGTTCCTACAACTCAAAAGATTCGCGTCTATTCGCGTTCATTCGCGGTTCTCTTTCACACTAGAGCGGACGTGTTCTTCCTCACGCACAGGTTCTGAAGGGCGGGGTTTATCCCCGCGCGCTCGTCACTTCTTTTGCCACGATCCGTCGGGACGCTGAATCATCCATCCCGAATGCGCCGTCCTCTGCCACTCCTCGGCAAAAACTTGCGCAATCCGCGGGATTTGGCCCGGATCCACCTTCAGGGCCCGCGCGACCTCGGCGTAGAGGGCCTTTCGGTCGGCATTGACCGACTGGACCAGGCGTGTCACCCGGGCGCGATCCTTGATGGAAAGCCTTTCGGGATGGAGCAGCACCACGTAGCCGTCCGCTCCTTCCCCCAAGACCCCTTGCGCGAAGTAGGGAGCCAACTGGGCGTCCGAGCGGGCCAGCCGGCTCTTGAGTTCCCGAATCGCCGCATTGGACACCTGCACCTCCTGGGCGGCAAAGGCGTTGGGCACCACCAGGCAGAACCGGATGATTCTCGGCACCATGCCCTGCTTGTCCCCCGAAGGCGCCGGCGGCGGCTGCTCCGCCGGTTCCTTGCGGATATCCCCCACGATGTCTTCCGCCGCCTTGCGAACTTCCTCCGCCGGAAAGTAGATGTTGATGGTCACGCAGGAAACAAGGAAGAGAACGAGAAAACCCACTGCCAGCTTGCCCATGAACGACCCTTTCATCGCGCACACCTCCCGTTTCTACTGAACCCGAGCCTTCCCGGACTTGCCGATCCGGGAGAGCCTTGCCACCATGTCGTTCCAGGATATGCGGTTGCGCGGGTTCTGATTGATCACGTTCACCCCGCGCACAAGCCCGCGCCGAACCAGGTACTCCCGACCGCCTTCGTGCACCAGCCCGCGGACCGTGAAGTAATCGTTTTCCAACCTACACCGGATACCGATCTTTTGGTACGGGAAATCCTTGAAAAAGACCTTGAGAAGAGACGCCATCCCCACAAAAGGCGACTGGGCGGTGCCCACCTGCGCCAGATTGTCGATGGCGGTCACGCTGATCTTCCTTTCCACCGGGGAGTCGTCCTCGCTTTCCAGAACCAGGTCGAAGCCGATGGGAGCTCCGTAGGCAAAACGCAGGTTGGTCACCCGCCCCTTCAGTTTGCCGGTGATCCGCCCGAATGCGGTGGCCCGGGTCAGTTCCTCCAGATCCACGTTGATCCAGGAGGCATCCAGAATCCCTTCCCGAGCCTCACTGAGCACGTGGCGCACCTCCAAACGCTCCACGTTCCCGGTGCCGGAAAAGAGATCCACCGTAAAAGGACGGGCCACTACGATCCGTTCCCCCCGCAGGACCACTTCCTGGTCCGCCAGATGCACCACCGGTCGCACGGCACCTTGGAGCGACGTCGGCAGCAGGGGGCTTAGGTCCAGTGGATCCGCGTGGATCCGGATCCGGCCCTGCCGGTTGGAGGTCCAAACGTCTTGAACCCCGCCGGGCCCCAAGAGAACCGTCTGACCATCCCAGGGGATCCGTACGGCCTCGGGAAGGCGCATCCCGTTGGGGAGCGCTTCCAACCGCAAAGTCGCTGGCCCCAGCTTAAATCCCGAGAATTCCGCTCCCTGCCAGGAAAGACGGCCGACGGGTGAAGACGGCCCATCTTTCGGCGGCACTCTGCCCGGCCCGGACCCCGTTCTTTTACCGGAGGGCGAGGATCCGTCGGCGGCGGATGGGCCGACCCTTTCATACCATACGGGACATTCCAGATGGAGGCCGGTAAGGTTCACGGCTTTTTCCGGTATTCGGACGGCCCCGTCCTGCAGCCGGAAGCTGCCCAGCGCCCGTTCCAGGCCGGCGCCGATCCACAGGTGAAGGTCCGCACCCAGGCGGCCCGCCCAACGAACGGCGGCCAGCCAGGGCACTTCCGCTTCCAAGGGCTGGCGTAGAAAAAGATCCAGCAGAGGGCCCACCTCCTGGTCGGCGAGGGACACGTGGAATCGGCCTCCCCAAGGGGCCAGGGCGCCGGAGCTGTGGAGCAGCCGGATGACCGCCGCTCCCTGGACCGCCAGCGCGCCGCCTTGGACACTCCAACGACCGGCGGCAGGATCCACGTCTCCCCGCAGTTCCATGGAAACGGGATGCTTGGACAGGTTCAGGTAGAAGCGGTCCCAAAGGATCTCACCGGCGGAGGCGCGCGCCTCCATACGGCCTCCCAGGATGGCGCCCGATCCACCCTCCAAGCGCCACCCGATGCTCCCGCCCAGCCCTTCTCCTGCATGGAGAAAGAGAGAATCGTGAAAAGAGGCCTTCTCCAACCGGAGATGTCCGCTGAGCTCCCAGGATCCGGACGCACCTTGCACCCACGTCGCCTGGAGGTTCGCGGGGAAGAGGAGCTCCCAATCCCTGCCGGGCTCCAGCGGTCCCCGGAGCAGGTGGCGCAGCTCAAGTTCGCGGCCATGAAGGTCCAAGCGAAGGCCTTTTCCGGGCACCGCCGTTCCGCGGATCCCAAGAGCACCCACCCGCGGCAACCCGATCGCCAGCTCCTCCAATGTCACCATGCCCGACGGCCTGGAGATCGCGGCGCGTCCTCGAAACGTTAAGTTTCCCATCTCAAAGGCTCCTTTGGACCCTCCGCCATCCCAAAACAAGCGTCCCACGCGCCCATCCGCCACCTGGATACGCACCCCGGCGGCCGTCCGCTCCAGCGTTATCCGGGCCCGGACCCCTTCCAGGGCGAACGGCCCGATCTTGTAGGACGCCTCCTCCACGTGTAAGGTGACGGCGGGCAGGGGATCCGCTATCGCCAGCAAGGCACGGGCTCTTGCTGCAGTGGTGACGCCATTGGAAATCGCCGGACCAACCCCCTGGACGGACGGTGCCGGCCCGAGCAGGACCGTCAGAAGGAGGCACGCCGCGGGAACGAGCCCTCGACAACAATTCTTCTTCAATGGGCCTTGTCCGTGCGCCATGGGCCTTTTCCTTCTGTTCCCCAACGAAAAATGAACGTCTTGCTGTTACGGTATGTTACGGAGACTTTGATGGAAACTGAACTTTTTTCATCGGGATTCATGATTCCAGCGCGAATGGCGGGCGGGGATAAACCCCGCCCCTATCCGGTAGGCCGGTGCGGTTTTGTAGGGGCGGGCTTCCTGCCCGCCCTTCAGGGTCTTACCCAGAGGGAAGATCGCCCCCATTGGGTTTATGCCAAAGAGAACCGCGAATGAACGCGAATAGACGCACATCTTTCATGCGGGGTGGCGCAAGGGGAGCCGTGACTGTTAGGTTGAAATGCAACACACCGGGGGAATCGCAAAAACCATGGGCCACAGGGGCGAAAGATTTTTCGCCCCTACGGTTCCACGGCTTCCCGCATGTTGCGTCAGGTGAAACCCTTCGTTGCCATGACCCGACGGGAATGAAGTTAGACGGAGCGCACCGGCGATGAAAGAAAAATGTGTGATCGGCATCGATATCGGCGGCACCCACATGCGATCGGCTCTGGTGGACCGCAAGGGAACGGTGCTGGCCTTCCGAAAGGCCCGATCCGAGTCCGGGCAGGGCGCAGATTCCCTGGCACACCGGCTGGCCCAGCAATGCCTGGCGCTCCTGGCCGACGCAGGCCTCCCTTCCCACCTTCTCTGCGCGGTGGGACTGGGGGTGGCCGGGAAGCTCGATCCGGCTTCCGGGTCGGTGACCTTTTCCCCGAACCTGCCGTCCTTGGCGGGCTTTCCCTTGGCCGTGAAGCTCCAGGACGCCCTCCAGGTCCCCGTGGTATTGGAAAACGACGCCAATGTGTTCGGCCTGGGCGAAGCCTGGCTCGGCAACGCCCGCAATCTCCCCCATTGGATCGGGGTGACCTTGGGAACCGGCGTGGGGGGATGTTTCTTCGCCCACGGGAGGCTCTGGGAAGGGGATCGGTTGGGATTTTCGGGCGAGATCGGCCACGTCATCGTGGACCCGGAGGGGCCGGAGTGCGCCTGCGGTCAGAAGGGCTGCCTGGAAGCCCACGCTTCCGCCACCGCGTTGGTCAAAGGGATTGATCGCGCCCGGAAGGAGGGAAGAGCCCTTTCGCCCGTGCTCAACGAGGCGCTGCATGCGGGCAAGCTCACCGCCCGCATCGTCCATCAGGCGGCCGTCCAGGGCGACCCGACGGCCCGCGGGCTCTTTTCCCGCATGGGCTGGGCCCTAGCCCTGGCGCTCTCCAATCTTTTCACCTTCCTGGGGATCTCCACTGCGGTGATCGGAGGAGGCGTGGCCGCTTCGTGGGACCAGTTTGCTCCCTCCATGGAGGATTACATCCGGCGGGTGCCCCGCATGCTCGATCCCCACCACACTCGTATCCATCGCAGTGAGCTGGGCGACATGGCCGCCGTCTTCGGCGCCGCATCCCTCGCCTGGCAGCGGGTGGAATCGGGCTGAGGATTGCGCGCCCGTTAGGGATGACACGCACCTTTGTTGAAGCACACCCCTGTAGGGGCGAATGATGATTCGCCCCTACAGCCCGCGCTCGAACAGTACAAGGGCGCCTTACGTATAACCTGAATTGGACGATTCTTTCTCATGGACAGGTCCTGAAGGGCGGGCATAAAGCCCGCCCCTACAAATAGGCATGGACCCATGGGGCAGGGGCGGGGTTTATCCCCTCCCGCTCGTCACGCCGCATAAGAGACGCCCGAAGAAAAAATCGCTCATTTTATAAGAAAGAACTGTGTTTTCGGTCCCTTGTAGGAGCGACCCTGACCGCGATTGGGATCGCCAGCAAGCCGGCTCCTACAGAAAGGACTCTCCCTTGACGACATCTTTCAACTGTGCGGGGTGGCGCAAGGGGAGCCATGACTGTTAGCTATAAGCCATTGAGAGGCAGCCTCCTACCCGCCGATGGCGGACATGGGGCGGCCGATGCACTTTCGGGTCAGGGCTTCGTCCATGTGGTGGCGCTTGGGTTTGCGCGCGGCGGCCTCCAGGATGGCGGACGCCAGCCGGGCGTCGGAAGCCCCGGATCGCAGAAGCGCTCGCAGATCCGTTTCTTCGCTGGAAAAAAGGCAGGTCCTGAGGCGTCCCTCGGCGGTCACCCGCAGCCGGTTGCAGGTGGGGCAGAAGTGATGGCTCACCGGGCTGATCACGCCCACCTTGCCCGGCGCTCCCGGATACTGGTAGTAGCGGGCCGGCCCGTTGCCGTTTTCCGGCCTGGCCGGCTGCAAGGGACCCACGGCCTGCAGGCGATCCAGGATGGCATCGCTCGACAGAAACCGCTCATGGAAGGCATCGGGCCGGAAGGGCATGAATTCGATGAACCGAACGTGGAAGGGATAGTTGCGGGTCAGCCCCGCCAAGGCCTCCACCTCGTCGTCGTTCACGCCCTTCATGGCCACCACGTTGATCTTGATGGGGAAATGGCCCACTTCATGGGCCCGGAGGATCCCGGCCCACACCCGGTCGAAGGCATCCACGCCGGTGATGTGCGCGTATCTTTCCCGCTGGAGCGTGTCCAGGCTCACGTTGATCCGGCGGACCCCCGCGTCGAAAAGGCCCTGGGCGTATGCTTGCAGGAGAAGCCCGTTGGTGGTCACGCTCACATCCTCCAGGCCCGGCATGGCCGCCACCCGGGAGCACAGGTAGAGGAAATTCTTCCGAACGAAGGGCTCTCCGCCCGTGATCCGCACCTTGCGGATCCCGAGCTTCACGGCCACCCGCACCAGCCGGAGGATCTCCTCGTAGCGCAGGATCTCCCGGTGGGGAATGAAGGTCACCGCCCCGTCCGGCATGCAATAGACGCAACGCAGATTGCACCGGTCGGTGATGGAAATCCTCAGGTAGTCGATGCGCCTTCGGTGGCCATCCACCAGGGAGGCACCGTTTTCCGGCGTCACCTTCGATTCCTCCATTTCGTCAGCCTTTCGCCCCTGCTGCTCTGTTATCCGCTCTTCTCTCCCTTTCGGGTCTCATAAGGCTTTCCGGACCGTTATGTCAATAGCGGAATAGCGAAGCACCCCCAGGGACGCCGCCAAAGGCGCATTGTGCCCCGAGGCGCTTCATGGTATCAAACCCCATGTGTGCAGGCTTCATTCTCTGCCGGTTCCTGAGGGTCGGGGAATATGCACGGCCGGGCGCGTTTCCGCCGGGGACCTTCCGGTCATTAACGCACGCTGCCGAGAAAGGAGGGGAACATGCCGAGCAAGACCGTGGGAATCACCGTGACGGAACATCTCCTGCGTCAGCAAAGGGAAAACCCGAGGGCGACGGGCGCCTTCACATTGCTTTTCAACGAACTGGTGGTGGCCGCCAAGCTGATCCATCGGGAACTCAACAAGGCCGGGCTGAACGACATCTACGGCTTCACCGGGGACACCAACGTGTACGGTGAAAAGGTGCAGAAACTGGACGACTACGCCCACCGCACCCTCATCCGCCGCCTCACCCAGGCGGGGCAGCTGTGCGCCATCGCGTCCGAAGAGGACGCCGACGTGATCGAGATCCCCGCGGAAGTTCCCCGGGGACCTTACATTCTGCTCATGGATCCCCTGGACGGATCGTCCAACATCGATGTGAACGTGAGCGTGGGGACCATCTTTTCCATCTATCGCCGCAAGAAGGAAGACGGCCCCGTGACCTTGGACGAAGTGCTTCGAAGGGGATCGGAGCAGGTGGCGGCGGGCTACTTCATCTACGGCTCCAGCACCATGCTCGTCTACACCACCGGCCGCGGGGTGCACGGTTTCACGTTGCATCCGGCCATCGGCGAATTCTTCCTGAGCCACGAAAACATCGCCATGCCCGCCCGGGGGCGGATTTTCAGCGTCAATGAGGGGAACTACTGCTACTGGGACGAAGGGGTCCGCCGTTACGTGGACCATTTGAAGTCGCCGGACGTCCAGCAGGGACGCCCGTACACGGCCCGCTACATCGGATCCCTCGTAAGCGATTTCCACCGCAATCTGCTGAAGGGCGGGATCTTCATGTATCCCGCGGACACGAAGGACCCCAAGAAGCCCCACGGCAAGCTGCGGCTGCTCTTCGAAGCGGCGCCCATGGCCTTTGTGGCCGAACAGGCGGGGGGAGCGGCCACGGACGGAACCCGCCGGATCCTGGACCTGGAGCCGGAAACCTTGCACGACCGCGTGCCGCTGTTTGTGGGCAGCAAGGAAGACGTGGAGGAAGCCCGTCGCTTTGTGGCCGGCGAAGCCAACGCCCCCGCCGGGCCGGAAGGGGACCGCCCACGGGAAAGTTCCTGACAACGAACCAGCCAGACGGACGTTCCATGCTCATTTTGGGAATCGAGACATCGTGCGACGAAACGGCCGCCGCCGTGGTGCGCAACGGCCGGGAGATCCTCTCCGATGTGGTGGCGAGCCAGATCGCGGTCCACAGCCCTTACGGCGGCGTGGTGCCGGAGCTGGCATCGCGAAAGCACGTGGAAGCCATCGTGCCGGTGATCCGGGAGGCCCTGGATCGGGCAGGCTGTTCCGCCGGCGATCTGGACGCCGTGGCCGTCACCCAGGGCCCGGGGCTGGTGGGCGCCCTTTTGGTGGGGCTGAGCGCCGCCAAGGGCCTGGCCTACGCCCTCGACAAGCCGCTTCTGGCGGTGAACCACCTGGAAGGCCACATGGAAGCGGCCTTCCTGGAAAAGGAGCGCCCCGAAGAGCCCTTCATCTGCCTGGTGGTCTCCGGCGGCCACACCTCCCTCTACCTGGTCACCCCGGACGGCTCCAGCCGCTGCGTGGGCAGCACCCGGGACGACGCAGCCGGGGAGGCCTACGACAAGGTGGCCAAGCTCCTGGGCCTGGGATACCCGGGTGGGGTGATCATCGACCGGCT
The DNA here is from genome assembly GCA_014359885.1 of Desulfacinum sp. GTDB lineage: Bacteria > Desulfobacterota > Syntrophobacteria > Syntrophobacterales > DSM-9756 > Desulfacinum. Next base: position 7,309 of record JACIYN010000092.1, on the reverse strand, counting down.
GGCGCGGCGGGGAAACCCGGCCGCCTTCGATTTTCCCCGGTCCCGGCTGGAAAAGGGATCCCTCGATTTCAGCTTCAGCGGCATCAAGACGGCCGTGGCCTATTTCGTCAAGCGCTACGGCCCTCCCGTTCCCGAAGGGAAGGGAGAGGCCCCGTACCGCCTGGAGGACCTGGCGGCCAGCTTCCAGGAAGCCGTGGTGGACGTCCTGGTGGAAAAGACCCTGGAGGCCGCCGAGCGCTACCGGGTGCGCCACGTGGCCACGGCCGGCGGGGTTGCCGCCAACAGCCGGCTCCGCGAGCGCCTGCAAGAAGAATGCGCCTACCGGCGCCTGCAGCTCCATGTGCCGTCCATCCGCCACTGCACGGACAACGCCGTGATGATCGCCGCCGCAGCCTATCGCTTGTGGCTCCGGGAAGGCTTCACGCCCGATCCCCTGGACCTGGACGCCGTTTCCCGCATGTCGTGACGGAGCCTTTTGGTGGATCTTTTCCCTTCCCCCCATGAGTATTTCCGGGATCACCAGGGGCGCCCGCGAAAGCGCCTGGGCCAACACTTTTTGGCTCAGCCCAAGACGGCGGAAAAGATCGTGGAAGCCGCCCACGTGGAACCGGACGACGTGGTGGTGGAGGTGGGTCCGGGCCTGGGAGCGCTCACCGCGTTTCTCGTGGGCCGGTGCGCCCGGCTGCATCTGGTGGAACTGGATACGGACCTGGCCTCGTTTCTTTCGGAAAGGCTCGCACCCCACGGCGATCGAATCCGGGTGCACTCCATGGACGTCCTTCGGTTTCCCTGGGACGCCTGCGCCCGGGAAGCCGGCCGTCCGCTGGTGGTGGTGGGAAATCTTCCCTACAACATCAGTTCGCCCCTCCTGTTTCGGCTGCTGGAAAACCGGAACCTGATCCGCCGGGGGGTCTTCATGGTCCAGCGGGAAGTGGGGGAGCGCCTGGCCGCAGGCCCCGGCACCAAGGACTATGGCGTCCTGAGCGTGCTTCTCGGCATCTACGGATCGGTGGAGCCGCTCTTTACCGTGGGCCCCAAGCAGTTCTATCCGCCCCCCAGGGTGGACTCCCTCGTGGTCCGCATCGGCTTTCACGACCGGGAGCCCGACGTGCCCTTCCAGGACCTCCGGGCCATCGTGAACGCCGTTTTCCAGAAGCGCCGAAAGACCCTGGCCAACGCGCTCAAGGGCGCCGTGCCCGCTTCCGGGGAAACCCTTCGCCGGGCCATCGTTGCCGCCGGCCTCCATCCCTCCGATCGGCCGGAACAGATCCCCCCCGGCTCCTTTCTCGAGCTCGCCCGGGCGTTGAGGGAGGAGGGCTGAGGGATGGGGGATGGACGGGTGGGGTCGGTTCCCATGCAGCCCCAGCGGTCCGGTCCGCACCTATTCCAGCGGGATCTCGATGATGAAGGTGGTTCCCTTGCCTTCCTCGGTTTCGAAACTCAGCCGCCCGCCGTGCTTGTCCACGATCACCGAGTGGCTGATGGCCAAGCCTTGGCCCGTTCCTTTCCCCACTTCCTTGGTGGTGAAAAACGGATCGAAAACCCGGTGGCGGATGTGTTTCGGGATGCCGGTCCCCGTGTCGCTGATACGCACCTCGCACACATCGTCCCGGTAGCGGGTTGTGACGGTGATGGTGCCCTTCTCCCCGCGCCCCCCATCCAACGCATCCTTGATGGCGTGAGCCGCGTTGACGATGATGTTCAGGAAGACCTGGTTCAGTTCCGCCGGGATGCAGGGGACGGGGGGCAGGGCGGGGTCGAAATCGGTCACCACGTCGGCCACGTACTTCCACTCGTTGCGGGCCACGGTGAGGGTGTTTTCCAGCGCGTGGTTGATGTCCAGGGGAACCTTCTCCTCCTGACCCGGATGGGAAAACTCCTTCATGGCGAGAACGATCCTGGCCACCCGTTGAACCCCGTCCAGACTCTGGGAGATGGCCTGGGGAATTTCTTCCAGCAAATAATCCACGTCCAAGGATTCTTCTGTCTGGGTCACGGCCTCTGCCGCTTCCCGCAACTCTTCCACGGTAAGAGCCCTGGAACACAATTCCCGGTACCTTTCCATGAGATCTTCCAAATCCGTGAAGGCATCTTGCAAAAACCGGACGTTGTCTCCGATAAACTGGGTGGGCGTGTTGATTTCGTGAGCGATGCCGGCAGCGAGCTGCCCTATGGATTCCAGCTTCTGGGCCTGAGCCAGTTGGCTTTCCAGGAGCTTTCGGTGGGTGATCTCGGCCCCCATGACGAGCAATCCCATCCCCCGGTTTTGGTCCAGCTCCACCGGGTTGATGTTCAGGCCCAAGAAACCGGGTTGTCCGTCCACCCGCGTGTAGCGAAGATCGTCCACCCTCTGGGACTTCTTTTTGGCCCGGCAGCATGCCATGGCCTGACGCACCCGATCCCACTGCCAATCGATTCCCAATTCGTCCAGGGCCCGCCCGACCACGTCTTCCGAGTTCAAACCGAAGACATCCTCGGCCATCTTGTTCCAGCGAAGGACGCGGCCCTCGGCGTCCAGACCGATGAGCACCGAGGAGATGGCCGAAAAGAGCTGGTCCAGTTCGCGATGGGCGCTTTTCAGGGCCTCTTCCGCCTTTTTCTGGCGGGTGATGTCCCGTAATACTGAGACGTAGCCGGTAACGTTACCTTGGCTGTCCGGGATGGGGGCGCTGGTGGCATGGAAATACGCCTTCAGCTTCTTGTTGTAGACCTCGGTTTCATAGACGCGCTCCCCTCGGTGCTCCCCATTGGAAGGACATTTGTCACACATTCGGTCGCGGTCGTGGAGAACCGTGTAACAGGGCTGCCCGATAAGGTCCGATTCCAGCCCGCCAACCCGTTCCCGGAAGGCCCTGTTGACTTGCTCTATGTGAAGGTTCTTGTCCATCACCGCGATCAGGTCCGGCACTGCGTCAAAGGTGCGCTCCCATTCCTCCTTGGCGCGTTCCAGGGCCTCCTCGGCCCTCTTCTGCGCGGTTATGTCGAAGATCACCCCGGACATGTAGTCAATCCCTCCATCGGGCTTTCGGACGATTTGGCCCCTGTCCTGGATCCAGCGCTCCCTGCCTTTCGCATCCCGGATTCGGTATTCGCGAACGAAGGCTCCCTCTTCCTTGAGGGCTTTCTTCACCGCGGCCTTCAGCAGCGGAAGATCCTCCTCCAGGATCATTTCGTGCCACCGTTTTCCGCCGGAAAGGAAGGCCTCCGGGGGATACCCGGTAATGTCCATGACCCGCTCCGAAACAAAGGTGACCGTCCAGTCCGGATTCCCCACGTAGACCACGCACGGCAGGGTCTTTACCAGGAGCGCGTATTCTTCCTTCTGTCTCAAAAGTTCCCGTGTGCGTTCGGCCACCAGAGCTTCCAGGTCTTCCCGATAGCGCCGGTTGGCGACTTCCAGGTCGCGACGGCGAAGGGCGCTTTCCACATCGATTTGGATAGCCGTAAGATCGAAAGGCTTGACGATGTAGCCATAGACCCCCAGATCAAGGGCTCGCCTGGCCACCGCAGGGTCGTCCATCACCGAAACGAGCAAGGTGGCGGTATCTGGATGGGTCCGAACCACATGTTGTATGAAATCCAGGCCTGATTCGCCCGGCATGTTCACATCACTCATGACGAGATCAAAGGTCTCGGTTTCCAGGATCTTCCGAGCCTGTTCTGCAGAGGCGGCCGCGGTGCACTCATAGCCCACCTTTTCCATGGCCTTGGCCACCAGCGCCCGAACAGGTGCCTCGTCATCCACAATCAGGATGCGTCTCATGGTCCACCTCGTCTCAATGTCTGTCTCCCACTGCTTTACCTGGAGTGGCTCTCCAGTGGTTAAGATCGGATGTCGCAGCGCAACGCTTGAACGGATTCGCCCCACGCTCCTTTCAGTGGATATTTCGCTCATGGAGTGAATTGCTGATGCCGAATAAACCAACAGCGGGGCGGAAGAAGACGATCAGGCAAGGAGGAGCGCCAAGTGGAGTGGAAGATTCTGTTCGTGGACGATGAGCCCAATGTCCTTCAAGGCTTGCGCCGCATGCTGCGACCCATTCGCCGGGATTGGACATTTCACTTCTGTGCGGGCGCCCAGGAGGCCCTCCAGCTCTTGGACCGGGAACCCGTGGACGTGGTCGTTTCCGATATGCGGATGCCCGGCATCGACGGCGCGCAATTTCTCCTGGAGGTCAAAAGAAGGCACCCGGACATCATTCGGATAGCCCTTTCCGGCTATTCCGAAGAAGACCTTATCCTCAGGGCCGTCCGGTCGGCGCACCAATATCTGGCCAAACCATGCGACCCCGAGAAACTCAAGGCAACCATCGAACGGGTGAAGACTCTACGGGCCCTCCTGGGCGAAAGGGCCCTGCGGGAGCTGGTTTCCAGTGTCGAGACCCTGCCCAGCCTGCCTTCTCTCTATGAGCAGATCATGGAGGAGTTGGAGTCCGAAGACCCGAGCCTGAAGAGGGTGGGGGAGATCATCTCCCGGGACGTGGGCATGACGGCCAAGATTCTCCAGCTGGTCAATTCCGCCTTCTTCGGCCTGACCCGCCATGTGGGCAGCCCCGAGCAGGCGGTGGCTCTCCTGGGGCTCAACACCGTCAAGACGCTGGTCTTGTCCACCCAAATCTTCAGCCAGTTCGACGAGGGCCGTTTTCCCCCGGGCTATATGGATCAACTCTGGACCCACAGCCTCAACACGGCCCTTTGCGCCAAGGCCATCGCCTTGGAAGCCGAGGCGGAAGCGATGATCGTCGAAGACGCCTTCATGGCCGCCATGCTCCACGACGTGGGCAAGCTGATCCTCATGCACGCTCTTCCCGAAAGGGAAGCCCTGGCCCTGGAACGCTCCGCAGCCACGAATGACCCTTTGTGGAAGAGCGAGGAGGAGCTCCTAAACGCCACGCACGCGGAAGTGGGCGCCTATTTGCTGGGGGTGTGGGGACTTCCCGACAACATCGTGGAGGCCGTGGCCTTTCATCATTTCCCCAGCCGGTGCCCCCACCGCGAGTTCAGCGCCCTGACCGCGGTTCACATTGCCGATCTGATGGATTATGCCCTTCATGGAGGACCGTCCTACCAGGGACCCCACCTGGCGGACCAAGTCTATTTGGCGGACTTGGGAATTCTGGGCCGGCTCAAGGAGTGCAAAAGGGCTTGCTCCGAGGTGTTTCAACAGCAATAGGAACGAGACATGGCCGAAAAGATCCTTTTTGTGGATGACGACCCCAACATTCTCTCGTCCTTCAAAAGGACTTTGAGGAAGCGCTACGCCATTGAGACGGCCCTGGGGCCCGAGGAGGGCCTCAGGGCGGTGCGCGGTAATACTGCTTACGCCCTCATCATTTCGGATCTACGGATGCCGGTGATGGACGGCATCCAGTTTCTGACCAAGGTGCGCGAGATCTGCCCGGACACCATTCGGATGATCCTCACCGGCAATGCGGATCTTCAGGCCGCCATGGACGCCGTCAATCAGGGTAACATCTTTCGTTTTTTGACCAAGCCGTGCCCTCCCGAGACCCTGGTCATGGCCATCCAGGCGGGCTTGCAGCAGTACCGGCTGGTCAAAGCGGAAAAGGAGCTGCTGGAAAAGACCCTGCGCGGAGCCATCCAGGTGATGGCCGACGTGCTGAGCCTGGTGAACCCCGAAGCCTTCGGGCGGGCCTCCCGTCTTCGGCGCTACGCCAGGGACATCGGCACAAGACTTCAGGTACCCAAGCTCTGGCAGTTGGAAACCGCGGCCATGCTGAGCCAGATTGGATGCGTGATCCTCACGGAGGAGGCGCTGCAGAAGGTCTTTACGGGTCAGCCCCTCTCGGCCGAAGAAGAGCAGCTCTATTCCATGTACCCGTCGGTGGGAGCGGATCTCATCGCCAAGATCCCCAGGCTGCAGGACGTGAGCGAGATCATCGCCTACCAGGAAAAGCGCTTCGACGGCTCCGGTGTGCCCAAGGATGAGCGATATGGGGAAACGATCCCCCTGGGCGCACGGATTCTCAAGGTGGTGCTGGACTTCGACGCCCTGGAATCCTCGGGACTGCCGCGGGCCGCCGCACTCCTGCAAATGAAGAGGCGCCGAGGCTGGTACGATCCTCGGGTTCTCGAGGCCCTGGAAGACGTCCTGGGAGACGAGGCAAGGTTCCAGGTGAAGGAGATGGCGGTCCAGGACCTGCAACTGGGGATGATCGTGGGCCAGGACGTGCTGAGCTTGAAGGGGGTGCTCCTGATCAAGAAAGGACAGGAAATCACCCCGGCTCTCCTGGAACGGCTCAGGAACTTCGCCAAGACGGTGGGCATTCTGGAGCCGATCCGGGTGCTTCTGCCGATCAAGTGAGGTGAGGACCAGACATGAAGAAGACCGTTCTGTTCGTAGACGACGAACCCCACTTCACCAGTGCGGTCAAACGCGCACTGCGCCAAGAGCCCTACCGGATCCTCACGGCCAATTCGGCCATGGAAGCCTTGCGCATCCTGTCCGAAGAGACGGTGCACGTGGTGGTTTCCGACGAGCGGATGCCGGGTATGACGGGGTCCGAGTTTCTGGCCATGGTTCGGGATCTGCACCCGGAAACCCTGCGGATCATACTCACGGGCTACGCCACCCTGGAAGCGGCCATCCGGGCCATCAACGAGGGGGAGATTTACCGCTTTCTTACCAAGCCCTGCCAGGCCCAGGATCTTTCCCAGGTGATCCGCCAGGCCCTGGCCTACCAGGAAGCTCTGGAACGATCGGCGGGAGAAAGGCAAGGGGAGGCGACCCCTTCCGACGCCTCGTTGCTCATGGACGAATTGGAGCGGCACCACCCCGGCATCACCCGCCTCAAGATGGACGAAACGGGGGCCATCATCCTGGACGACGCCGACCTGGGACTGTCGCAGGAACCGCCCCCAAACCGAAACCGAGCCGACGGGTAGGAGCTTGTCTGAAAACCGGACGCGTTCGCCTGGCTAGGAGCCTGTCCGAGAACACGTTTCCTTCATCAATCGATCCGGGACCCGCCTTCTCTCGTAGTCGCGGGGCTTCAGCCCCGCGGAAAGGGACCATCCCAACGCAACGAGGTAACGGGCAACACCCGATGGACCCTCCGACATCCGGAGATTCTTCCGCAGCCCTGAAGGGCTGCGCTACGAGAAAAGCGGGAATCCAGAATTTCCAGTAAATCTATATGAAACGCCGCCTCGTTCCGTTCGTGCGCTCGGCCTGTAGGGGCGAATAATCATTCGCCCCTACAGGGGCCTACATCCCAAAGGTGCCTTTCATTCTTCGTTGTCACGGGCCGTCCGTGATGGGAGTTATGGACTCCCGCTTGGGCGGGAG
>JACIYN010000091.1 GCA_014359885.1 Desulfacinum sp. | reverse complement strand
CATTTGGACGGACTCAAACGGAAGGGAAACGGCAGGCTGCACATCACCAGCACCCTTTTTGACGAACCCGCCGCCTTGGAAATGGCGCGACGTTCCTGGAAAGTGATTACCATCCACGGCTGTGACGGAACAAATCCAACGACCTATTTGGGGGGATTGGACGAGGACTTGCAGGCGCGGGTGGCGACCGTTTTGCGGTCGCGCGGCTTTTCCTCGGCTCCGCACCCGGTCTTTCGGGGGGACCAAAGGGAAAACCTCTGCAACCGGGGAAGTTCGGGGGCAGGTCTTCAACTGGAACTTTCCGAAGCCCTTCGAGCCTCCTTCTTCGCACGCTTGGACCGCCCGGGTCGCGACCACCCCACTCCCATCTTCTTTGAATTCGTGGCCGCACTGAAGGCGGCCTTGGCTGGTTTATCCGAGCCTTAGGCAAGTGCTGTTTTTCCCGGGAGCGCGGACCTCCGGCCCGCCTGTGGCCCGGGCGAGGGAAAACCCCGCCCCTACCCAAGAGATCAACGCATTTTGTAGGGAGGGCTTTACGCCCGCCCTTTGGAGCCGGACCATGAACAAGAATCGTCCAATTTCGGTATCGCTGACTTGCCCCTTTCAACGGCCATCCGTGATCCCCACGAAAGCAGGGATACAGGATGGACACTACATCCCGGACTCCCGCTTCCGCGGGAGTGACGATTTAGGGAGTTCTCGGACTAGCTCTCAGGGGCTTCAACGAAACAAAACCCAAATCAGGGAAAGCTCGAACGGATGAAGATCCTGCACTACTGTCAGCATGTTCTGGGTATCGGCCACTTTTTCCGCTCCATGGAGATCGCCAAGGCCTTTTACCCGCACCCCGTGACCTTTGTGGAAGGAGGCGAACCGCTGGCCCACTACCGGCCATCTGAACATGTGGCGCGGGTTTTTCTGCCTCCTTTGATGATGGATCCGGAATTCAAGCAGCTGGAAGCGACGGGAGGCGACCTGGAAAGCCTGAAGGACAGGCGCCGGGAGAAACTTTTGGATACCTACCGCCGCACAAGACCGGATGTTCTCCTGATCGAGCTCTTTCCCTTCGGAAGAAAGAAATTTCGTTTCGAGCTGATACCGCTCCTAAAGGAGAACCTTTCCGCAACTTCCCGTGCGCGGGTGGTGTGCAGCGTTCGGGACATCCTGGTGGAAAAGGCGGACACGGCCGCCTACGAACAGAAGGTTCTCGAGATCCTGAACCGCTATTTCGACCTGGTCCTGGTCCATGGGGATCCGGACATGATCCCCCTGGACGCCACCTTTTCCCGCACCGGAGACATCCGGTGCCCGGTGATCCATACGGGATACGTGATCCGCACCGCCGCCTCCCCTCTGCCGGCGAGGATACCGGGGCGCGTGGTGGTGAGCACCGGTGGCGGCCGCGTCGGCACGGAGCTCCTGGAAGCGGTGTTGCGGGCATGGGAACGCATCGACGGCCGCCATCTGCAGCTTCACATCTACAAGGGACCTTTCATGGAAGACCATGCCCGGCGCCTGGTGGAGCAGTGGGCCGCCGGGGACCCGCGCGTGAAGGTTCACCCCTTCGCCCTGGATTTTTCTTCCCGCATGGCCGAAGCGGAGCTTTCCATCAGCATGGCCGGCTACAACACGTGCATGGACATCCTGGCCACGGGTACCAAGGCTTTGGTCTATCCCTTTCCGCAGAACCGCGAACAGGCCCTCCGAGCACGGGCCTTGGAACAAAGGGGAATCGTGCGGGTCCTGGGCTCTCTCAAGCCGGAGGACGTGGCCCGGGCCATCCAGGAAGAGCTGGAATCTCCTCCAGCCGCCCACCGTCTTCCGCGCTGCGACGGGGCTCGGGAAACGGTCCGGGCTGTTGAAAATCTCGTGGGCAGGGATTAAGTGGTTAGAACAGTGCAAGCAAAACCTCGGCACCGGAACGAGACGGAACATGAGACCGACCGTAGAAAGACAAGTGGTGCTGCCGTGGGCCCAAGTATTGCGCATCTCCTTCAATGCGCTTCGGGCCAGGCTGTTTCGGTCGCTGATCACCACGGCCACCCTGGTGCTGGCGGTGGCCTTTGTGGCCTACACGTTTGCAGGGTACGCGCTTCTGAACGCCCTATGGCCTCATGCGCCGTCGGAGCTGCAGGAGAAGATCGTCTCCTCCGGCTATGAACTCTTTGCGGGCACGTTCGGAAGCACGGCCAAGGACCGGTGGCTCATCGCCTTGTCCCTTCTGGTCTGTGCCGTGGGCATCGTGAACGCACAGCTCATGGCCGTCACGGAACGATTCCGCGAGATCGGAACGCTCAAGTGCCTGGGTGCGCTGGACAGCTTCGTCATCAAGTTGTTCGTCCTGGAGGCCGTCTACCAGGGGCTCCTGGGGGGAGCGGCGGGAAGCGCCCTCGGGGTCCTGGTCTCTTCCGCCACCCTTCTTGTCAAGTTCGGCACGGCGGTGATGCGGCATTTTCCGGCGCTCGAGCTGGCATGGATCGCCGCCTGGAGCACCGGTCTGGCCATGCTCCTGTCGCTCACCGGAGTCCTTTATCCGGCCTGGGTTGCAGCCCGCATGGAACCCGCCTTGGCCCTCAGAACGGAGCAGTAGAGCCCATGAATGGAAACGGCGCGCACAATGTGGTTCGACTGGTGGATGTGGTCAAGGTGTTCCGGATGGGCCAACAGGAAGTGCAGGCTCTGAGAGGGGTCAACCTGGCCATTCGCGCAGGCGAGTACATCTCCATCATGGGCCCTTCGGGATCGGGCAAATCCACTCTTTTCAACATGATCGGGGCCCTGGACAAGCCCACGTCGGGCCGGGTCTTCATCGATGAAGTGGACGTTTCCCAGCTGGACGCCTACGAACTGGCATGGCTGCGCTGCCGGAAGATCGGTTACATCTTTCAGACCTTCAATCTCATCCAGGTGATGACGGCCATCGAAAACGTGACCCTTCCCATGATCTTTGCGGGAATGAACCGGGATGAATACATGGAAAAGGGTTTGGAGCTCCTCAAACTGGTGGGGCTGGCCGAACGCTATCAGCACAAGCCCCCGGAACTTTCCGGCGGCCAGCAGCAGCGGGTGGCCATTGCGCGCGCTCTGGCCAACGACCCGGCCATCATCCTGGCCGATGAGCCCACGGGCAACCTGGATCTCACAACGGGCGAGGAGATCATCACGCTGCTCAAGCGTCTTTCCCAGGAGCGGGGAGTGACCATCATCTCGGCCACCCACGACATCAAGATGCTCAACGTGTCGGATCGGGTCGTGTGGATCCGCGACGGCCAGGTGGACCGCATCGAGGACCGGGAAAAGCTCAAGATCTCGGTGGGGGAAGTGGTATAGCCATGACCCGGGCAAAGCCTTTTCTCATTCCGGCTCTTCTGATCCTCCTGGCGACCCTATCGGGGACATGGCGGGGATGGAACGAAGCCGGTGCGGCCACGGTCCGGGATCACCTCCTGGCCCTCACCCGATTTTCCGACCGGTCCACGGGATCGCCCGGCTGCGATGCCGCCGCCCGTTACATCGCGGAACAGTTCCAGCGGTTCGGGCTGAAAGACGTGGGCACGCAGCTCTACTTCCAGCCCGTTCCCGTCTCCGACCGGGCGGTCCTCCAGGTGGGGTCCCGAACCTATGAGATCTTCTCCTGGGGCCCCAACATGGCCATGCTGCCCCGCACGCCGGAAGGCGGACTGCGCGGGCCTCTGGTCTATGTGGCAAACGGGGATCTGCCCCATCTGGACGATGTTCCCCTGGAAGGGGCCATCGTGCTCATGGATCAGAACTCGGCGGAAAACTGGTGGATCGCGGCCTCCCTTTCGGCCAAGGCCGTGATCTTTCTGGGTGGCCCCGACGATACGAGGCAGCACTTTCAGGACAAGAACATCCCCACCCCGCTGGCTTTTCCCCGTTTCTACGCGCCGGCTCCAACGGCCGAACATCTCAAGGCCCTGGCGAAGGCCCGACCTGAAGGGGTCCTTCGGGCACAAGCCCACTGGGAAAACCGCGTGGCCCAGAACGTTTACGGTTTGATTCCCGGCCG
>JACIYN010000090.1 GCA_014359885.1 Desulfacinum sp. | reverse complement strand
AACTTCCCGTGGAACAGGTGGTGCCGGGGGACCGGGTGGTGGTTCGGCCCGGCGAGAGGATCCCCGTGGACGGCGAGGTGATCGAAGGCCGAACCAGCGTGGACGAATCCATGCTGACGGGGGAAAGCGTGCCGGTGGACAAGTCGCCGGGGGACACGGTCCATGCCGGCACCGTCAACGGGTTCGGAGCCGTCACGCTGAAGACCCTTCGGGTGGGAGCCGACACTTCCCTTGCGCGGATCATCCGGCTGGTGGAGGAGGCCCAAGGGTCCAAGGCCCCCATCCAGCGCCTGGCCGACAAGGTGGCGTCGGTCTTTGTGCCGATCGTCTGCGCCATCGCGCTTGGGACTTTTCTGGTGTGGGCCTTCCTGGTTCCCGGAGCCGATCTGGGAACGGCGGTCCTCAACTTCGTCTCGGTCCTCATCATCGCCTGCCCGTGTGCCATGGGCCTGGCCACCCCCACGGCGGTCATGGTGGGAACGGGCCTGGGCGCCGAAAGCGGCATCCTCATCAAGAGCGGAGAAAGCTTGGAGACGGCCCACAAGATCGACACAATCCTTTTTGACAAGACGGGGACGCTCACCCGCGGGGAGCCGCAGGTGACCGACGTGGTGCCCGCGGACGGGGTTTCGCCCGAGGAGCTCCTCCGGGTGGCGGGGTCCCTGGAATCCGCATCGGAACATCCCTTGGGACGCGCCGTGGCGGAGCGGGCCCGGGCCGAAGGGATCGCCCTGGATGCCGTCACCCGTTTTCGGGCCCTTTCCGGCTTGGGGGCCGAAGGGGAGGTGGCCGGAGTCGGGGTGTTGGTGGGGAACCGCCGGCTGCTTTCCGAGAGGGGAGTGGACCTTTCTTCCCTGGAAACCGACGCACGGGATCTGGTTCAGGACGGAAAGACGGTGGTTTTCGTGACGGCCGCAGACCGCCTGTTGGGTCTCATCGCCTTTCGCGACGAGCCGCGCCGGGAGGCGGCCCAGGCCGTGGCGGCGCTGAAACGGATGGGGCTCCGGTTGGGCATGATCACGGGCGACAACCGGGCTACCGCCCAGGCCATCGCCCGTCTGGTGGGGATCGAGCACGTGCATGCGGAAGTCCTTCCGGAACGGAAGGCGGAGGTCGTCCGCAGCGAACAGCAGTCCGGTCACACGGTGGCCATGGTGGGTGACGGGATCAACGATGCCCCGGCCCTGGCGGCGGCCCATGTGGGCATCGCCATGGGAGGGGGCAGCGACGTGGCCCTGGAAGCGGGCGATATCGCGCTCATGCGCGCCGATCTTCGCCTGGTGCCCCTGGCCATGAAGCTTTCCCGCCTCACCATGAAGGTCATCCGCCAGAATCTTTTCTGGGCCTTTTTCTACAATTCGGCGGGCATCCCCATCGCCGCCGGGCTTCTCTATCCCTTCTTCGGCATCCTGCTCAACCCCATGTTCGCCGCGGCGGCCATGGCCATGAGTTCCGTTTCCGTGGTGACCAACGCCCTGAGGCTCCGGCGGCTGTGGGCAAAAGAACGGCGGAAGATTGCAATCCGCGGGGAATGAATTATAGTGTCAGGAAACGATCGTTAACAAACATCACAAGGAGGAGTGAGCATGGATCGTTACGTCTGCCAGATCTGCGGTTATGTGTACGACCCGGAAAAGGGGGATCCGGACAACGGTGTGGCTCCCGGTACGCCCTTCGACAAACTGCCCGATGACTGGACCTGCCCCGTGTGCGGCGCCTCCAAGAGCGACTTCGAAAAGGAATAGCGGCGGTGACCGGTGATTGGTGAGGAGACGCTTTCATGATTTTCGGATTCAATGCGGCGGAAGTTTTCCAGATCGCCATCGAGATCGAGGAGAACGGCAAGTCGTTCTATGAAAAGGCGCAGGCCAAGATCGACGATGCCGAGGTGAAGGCCATCTTCCAGGATCTGGCTCAGCAGGAAGTGGAGCACAAGAGGCGGTTCCAGGAACTGAAGGATCAGCTGCCCCAGGACGCCGCGGCGTCCACGGTCTTCGATCCCCAGAACGAGATGGCCGCCTACTTGAAAATGATGGCCGACAACCACGTTTTTCGAACCAGCGAAAACGTGGATGCCAAGGTTTCTCAGGTCAAGGACGCGGTGGATGCCATCAAGATGGCCATGGAGTTCGAAAAGGACTCGGTTCTTTTCTTCCTGAGCATGCAGGACGCCACGGAAGAGGAAAAGGGCCGGGCGCTCATCGGACTGCTGGTCAAGGAAGAGCAAGCCCACCTTCGACGCCTGGCCCTGCAGCTCAAGAAGATGACCCAGTAGGGCCGGACGAGGGTGTACGGAACGATGCCGGATCTTTCCCTGAAGATCCGGCTTTTTTGTCTCTTGGATGCGGCGGCCCGGGGCGGCCCCGCAGGTTTCAGGCAGTGGAGGTGCCGGTCCCATGAGGTATCCCGTGGTGGATCTGAGCGAATGTGTGGACTGTGACGGCTGTCTGGAGGTCTGTCCGGAGGTGTTTCGGAGAAGTGACGCCGGCTACATCGAGGTGGCGGATCTGGAAGACTACCCGCAGGCCTGTGTGGACGAGGCGATCATGATGTGCCCGGCCCACTGCATCTCCTGGGAGGAAACGGAGACCGCACCATGACGGAAGCAACGGGCGGGATGCGCCGCAGGAAAAAGGAGGCGGCCCGGAAACTCCTGGATCCCCGATTCGCCGAGCGACTGGAGGAATGGACCCGGGAGGATGCCCGAAAGGTCATCAACCCGCTCATCTCCTTCTTATGTTCCACCGACGAGATCCTGCGCGGGCACGCGGCGACCGCCGCCGGGGTGGTGATCGCCGCTCTGGCCGAAAAAGACAAGGAATCGGCCAGGGTGCTCATCCGTCGGTTCCTCTGGAGCCTGAACGACGAATCGGGAGGGATCGGCTGGGGGGTTCCCGAGGCGCTGGGGGAGGCCTTGGCCCGAAGTCCCGTGCTCGCCGAAGAATACGGTCGTCTTCTCGTTTCCTTCATCAAGGAAGACGAGAATTACCTGGAGCACGAACCACTCCAGGAAGGGGCCCTGTGGGCGGTGGCCCGTTTCGCCGAGGTCCGCCCGGACCTGGCGGCCCACGGCCTTCCCGACGTGCGCCGCCGGCTGGAAAGCCCCAACCCCCGCCTGAGGGCCCTGTCCCTTTGGATCCTCGCTTCGTGCGGCGCCGAAGAGGATCTTCCCGCCGTGGCATCCCTCCAAGACGACGCCGCCCCGGTGCGCCTGTACCGGAACGAAGAATTCATCGAGACCACCGTGGCCGCCCTGGCCCGCGAAGCCGCCGGGAGCATCCGACGGCGCCTGTGAGTCTGTTTGGGCACCATAACGATCAAGGCCGCTCATTCCCCCCATGGATCTACGAGTCGGACGCGGTGTTGTGTCTTTTTGTGGGAGCGCCGCAAGGCGCGATGAGCTGGCAGCCACACCGCCATGGAATGGCCGGCCATCCCCTTCGCGGCTTTCGCCGCTCCCACAAGCGCTCATTCGAACTTCCGCAGATCCTGCAACATACCGAAGGTGCAGTTCTTTCATATAAACCCCCATCACGGACGGCCCTTGACAACGAAGGATGAAACGCATCTTTGGTAAGCAGGCCCCTGTAGGGGCGAATGATTATTCGCCCCTACAGGCCGTGCGCACGAACGGAACGAGGCCGCGTTTCATACAAAAGATTCAGATCGTTACGATGCCATATTTTCTCCCTCCCTCCTTTTACGGCACGAAAAGTGCTCAAGAAAAGGCCGGATTGATCCGTTATTGCGCTAAAAAGGGTCGTGAACACATGGTGCCCAAGTCCTGCGTCCTCTTTCGCATCGGTGAGCGCCTCTGCGCCGCGGACCTCCCGTCCACCGAAAGGCTCCTTCGGGCCGCAGCTCCCACGCCGCTTCCCGAGAGCCCGGCGCATCTGCTGGGGGTGCTCAACCTGGAAGGAACCCTGATTCCCGTGGTGGACCTCAGGGAGTATGTGGGGTGCGTGGCACGCCCGTTGGACCCCGACGA
>JACIYN010000009.1 GCA_014359885.1 Desulfacinum sp. | reverse complement strand
CGCGTCCGATACTACCGACCCAGATCCCCGCGGCCCTCCCAACCCCGCGTGACCAAACGACCCCCCAACAAATGGTGCTCAGGAAGGAGGGAAAAGCTTAAAAATGCTTAAGTCAACAGCATTGAGGGCGGGGTAGGGGGCAGGATGGGGGGGAGCCAAGGGGCGAAGGGCAACGGAAGGGGAGGGGAAGATGGGGGCGGTTAGAGGGTGGGGTCATAGAGCGGGGGCCGCCGGTTTTTGCGGCGATCCAGGGCCCGGAGAATCACTTCCTTCGTCCCGCGGGTGAGGTCCAGGCTCGACAGCCCGTCCAGGGAGACGAAGGTGCAGGCCGTGACATCACTTCCCGCCCGAAGGCTTCCCGAAACCACTTCACAGAGAAAGTCGAGCAGCACGTAGTGGTAGGCGATCCTTTGCTCCTCGTCCCGAAGCACCCGATCCAGACAGGCCACCAGATCCACGGGCCTCACGTGCAGCCCTGTTTCTTCCTTAACCTCCCGGCGAACGGCTTCCTCCAGGCTTTCCCCCAGCTTCACCAACCCCCCGGGAAGGGACCATTTGCCCAAGGAAGGCTCGCGGCCCCTTTGAACCAGAAGGACCCGCTCGCCCTCGAAGATGGTCGCTCCCACCCCCACCATGGGCCGGTCCGGATACTTGCGCGAACTCATGGGAAGCTCCCGCCCTGTTTCAGTCCCTACCAAGGTTTCCCATCAACGATCCTGGCCGCTTCCACAGACCGGCCATTTCCATTTGCGTCTATTTGCGTTCATTGGCGGTTCTCTTGATGTGAAAGACAACCGCGAATGAACGCGAATAGACGCAAATCTTTTTGGTTGTAGGAACTGCAAAGGCCGCAATGAGGGTGCCCGGCCATGCAATGGGCGCGCAGTGACTCCTAGAGAATGGCCTATTGCGGCGTTCCGACAAATGCCCTTGCTCCGGCCCGTTCTTTCATCCATGCGGGGTGGCGCAAGGAGAGCCATGACTGTCAGGGGTGGCAGCGCCGGCATGGGCGGTAACCGTCCCAAAGGGCATCCCAACGGCTGTTGAACCGGACCAGGTTTCTTCGGGCCGTCTGAGTCCCAAAGGGACACGACGGCCGATGAAAAACATACGACCTTTGGTTGCCCAAGTAGAAAGGAGCCGCCTGGGCCCGGCATTCCCCCCAAAGTCCTGCCCTTTCCTTCATGGCGTTCCGTTGGGCGTCCAGGAACTCCCGGAAGCGCTCAAAGCCTTTGGGAGTTCGGAACACCAGCGCGCAGCCTTCCCGGAGCAGCACGGTGTTGACACATCGCCCATCCGGCGTATGGACGTAAGCCAACAGGCGCCCGTGTTCGTCTCTCCGGACCTCGGCATAGCGAAGTTGCACCTTCCGTCCTTCCACCAGCTCCTTGTTCCGGCGCCACGCCTGGAGGGCATAGCAGTCGCCGGCGCCCCCTTCGTGATCCACCTCCGGCGCGTCGATTCCCAAATAGCGCACCTTGTCTCCGGTATCCAGGAGCACGGTATCCCCGTCGTACACCCGAACGACCCAAGCGTATTCCGGGAGGCTCGCAGCCCCAAGGGGAGACAGCGCCAAGAAAATCAGCACCGCAAGGCACAGTGCGCCAAGAAGCCGAGGAAATAAGAACCTTTCTGCGCGTGTTGGATTCTTTGCCTTAAGACACATGATCGGGCGTGTTTTCATGGTTCAGCAGACTCCATCCACGGACAGGCCTCTGTAGGGGCGAATGATTATTCGCCCCTACAGGCCGTGGGCACGAACGGAACGAGGTCGGGTCTCCTATCAACGGGCGGCGGCCATCTTCATGGGAGGAGCCAGCCCTTCGTCGCACATTTCCTGAATGGAGCGCCGCATCTGCCGAAGAGCCTGGCGGATGCGGTGTTCGTTTTCCACCAGGGCCAGGCGAAGATAACCTTCGCCCTCCTCGCCGAAGCCGATGCCCGGCGCCACGGCCACATGGCCCCTTTCCATGAGCTCCAGGGCGAACTTCATGGAACCCATGGGGCGCAAGGCCTCGGGCATCCGCACCCAGACGAACATCCCGGCCTTGGGAGGCGTGACATCCCAGCCCAGCCGCTCAAGCCCGCTGCACAAGACGTCGCGGCGTTGCTGGTAGATGGCCGCCTGGCGTCGCACGTCCTCTTCGCAGTCCCGCAGGGCCACGATGCCGGCGATTTGGATGGCGGAAAAAATCCCATAGTCGTAGTAGCCCTTGATCTGGGCCAGGCCCCTGATGATTTCCTCGTTGCCCACGCAGTAGCCCAAGCGCCATCCGGCCATGTTGTAGGACTTGGAAAAGGACCCGAACTCCACGCCCACGTCCCGCGCCCCCGGGACCTCCAGGAAGCTGGGCGCCCGGTACCCGTCGAAGGTGATCTTGGAGTAGGCGAAATCGTGGACAATCATGAATCGGTGTTTCTTGGCCAGGGAAACGGCTTCTCGGAAGACGTCCAGGGTGGCCAGCTCCGCCGTGGGGTTGTGGGGAAAGTTCAACATGAGGAGCTTGGGCTTGGGCACCAGGCTCCGGCAGATATCGTCCACCCGGCGCAGGAGCTCTTCCGGGGAGGCCATGGGAATGCGGATCACCTGCCCGCCGGCGATCACCGCCGCGTAGATGTGGATGGGAAAGGCGGGTGCCGGGACGAGCACCGTATCCCCCGGGCCGATGAGAGCCAGGCACAGGTGCGACAGACCTTCCTTGGATCCGATGGTGCACAGAACCTCCCGGTCGCCGTCCAGTGTCACACCGTAGTCCCGTTCGTAGGCCTTGGCGATCTCCCGGCGAAGGTTTCGTAGTCCCGTGGCCACGGGATAGCGATGACTCTTGGGGTCCCGAACCACCTCGCAGAGCTTCTCCGTGACCGTCTCGGGAGCCGGATCAATGGGATTGCCCATGCCCAGGTCGATCACGTCGTCCCCCCGCCACCGCTTTTCCATCTTCATCTTGTTGATCATTCCGAAGAGATACGGGGGCAGCTGGTTCATGCGGTCGGCAAATCGAATGATGCTCTCCTCTTTCATGGCGTCCTCCCTAGCTAAAACGGAAGGCCGAACAAAAAACCCCGGGCCTTTTCGGCCCGGGGTTTAAAGGGAAAACGCCGCGGGCCGAGCATCAGCCCGTGGCGTTCGGCAACTGGGATGTTGGATCAGCGCGCCGCCGCCAGGGCTGAACCGGTCGCGGCGGCCGCTGCACGCAAGGTGCTCGTGCGGCTCATCTTTTTTCTCCTTCATGGCCAATCTACGGAGAATCTCGCCCCGTGTCAAACATTTCGCGCACCAAGTCTCATGTTGACCCGATGGACGGCAATGGATAAGGAAAGATCACGAACATCAAACAAATCAGGAGGATTTCGTTCACCCCATGCCCCAGAAAAGATGCACCGGAAAGAAAAGACGCCCCGCGGTCACCATCCGCCACATGGAAATCGATGATCTTCCCAAGGTCTTCCACCTGGGGGAGGAACTCTTCACGGCGGACACCGTGCCCAACCTTTATCGGACATGGGACTCCTACGAGGTGGCCTCCTACTACCTCAGCGAATCGGAATACTGTTTCGTGGCGGAAATGGACGATACCATCGTGGGATTTGCGCTGGGCACGACCATCTCCAAGCCGCGTTCGGCCTGGAAATACGCCCACCTGGTGTGGCTGGGCGTGCGTCCGGACCTCCAGGGAACCGGCGTGGCGGAAAGGCTCTTCGAGCACTTCAAGAACGCCACGTTGGAAGAAGGTGTCCGCATCATCTTCGTGGACTCCGAGGCGGACAACGAATCGGCCCTGGCCTTTTTCAAGAAGATGGGCTTTTCCAATCCCAAGGAACACATCTATCTGAGCCTCAATCTGAGCGAGCGCAAGAAACGATCTGTCAAGGAAGGATGATCCCGGAAACCGACCCCCGAAGCACACGACGGAGCCGCCCATGCCCCAAGCCGACCAGCCGAACGTCCATCCCCGAAGACTTCGCCGCCTTCTGGAGCGACTCATCAACATCTACAGTCCCTCCGGCAAGGAAGAGGATGTGATCGACTACCTCCACGGTTATCTCAAGCGTTACGACCTTCCCCTGATCCGACAACCCGTGGACGACCGGCGCTGCAACCTCCTGGTGGTTCCGCCGGAAGAAGACATCCAGCTGGCCCTCATCGGCCACGTGGACACCATTTCCGCCTACGACCTGGAAGATTTCGGCTTCGAGGAAGAGGCGGGCGAGATCTACGGGCTGGGGGCGGCCGACATGAAGGGCGGATGCGCGGCCATGATCGAAGCCTATCTGTCGGCCTACCGGAAGAGCGATCGGCGGCTCCCCGCGGCCCTGGCCCTGGTGGTGGGGGAAGAGGAGGAAGGCGACGGCGCCCGAAGGCTGGTGCGGGACTACCATTTTCCCTGGGCCATCATCGGGGAACCCACCAATCTGGCCGCAGGCCTGAGCCACTACGGCTACCTGGAGGTCCAGGCGGTCACCCGGGGAAAACGCATGCATGCCTCCATGGCCAGGCGTGCCGACAACCCCGCCGAGGGGCTTCTGCACTTTCTTCTGAAGATCCTGCACCACTTGGAGGAAAAACGGCCGGATGTCATCACCAACATTCGGGACCTGAGCACGTCTTCGGCCGGCTTTGTGGTTCCCGACTATTGCGAGGCCTGGCTCGACCTGCACGTGCCTCCCGCCGCCCCCCTGGGAGAGATCATCCTGGAGCTGGAGCAGATCACGGAAGCGCTCCGCTCCGACTATCCCAACCTCCAACCGGCGGTGCGATTCACGGAGATACACGCCGGCTACGATATCCCCGAAAAGAGCGCCTTCGTGCAGAAACTGAAGACCATCTGGGAAGAAAACCAGCTCCGTTGGGAACCCGTTCCTTTCCGGAGCCATTCCGATGCCAACGTGCTGTGGTCCGCCGGCGTCAAGCCCATCCTGTTCGGTCCGGGGCTCTTGGAAAAGGCGCACTCGCCGGAAGAGTCCGTGCCCTTCGAACACGTGGTGACCGCCGCACGCCTCTACGAACAGATCCTGCTCTCTTTGTAGGCCCTGGACCCTTACACTAATTATTTGACTTCCTAAGAGTTTTTGATATCTTTGCTGGGTAGGTTTTCCCTTGGAGATGGTCCTTCCCGGGACGACTCGCCGGAAGCCGCAAACTTGCGAATCCAAAGCCTGAGAATCCCATCCCAAGCCGTGCTGCTCCAAGACTGCTCGAGGGGAGCACCGGCGGCGGTTCGCCCGAAGACGAGGAGTGCGTTCCAGATGGCCCCTTCCAGGTCCCACATCGGCATCCTTTCGGGTTTGGCCCTTCTTCTGCTTTTTGCGGCATCGGAGGGGCTTTACGCCCAGGAGGCACCCAAGGCTCCGGCGGAGGCGGAAACCCGGGAGGTGATGCTGCATCTTGCGAGGGCCACCATGTGCGAAGCGGTGGAAAACCTTCTTCCCGTGAACAGCGCCGTAGTCTTTCCCGTATCCCAAGGGCGGGTCTTTTGCTACACCCTCTTCGACGTGGTGTCGGCTCCGACCCAGATCTTTCACCGATGGTTCCACCGGGACGAGCTGACCACCCAGATCCGCCTGAAGCTCTACCCGCCCCGCTGGGCCACCTACAGCCTGATCCGGCTTCGAGAGACGGACAAGGGCCCCTGGCGGGTGGAAGTGACGGACGCCGAGGGGCGGATCCTGAAGGTTTTGCGCTTCAGCATCACGGACTGACCTCCGTTCCGGGCGCCGGGGCGGTTCGCGAGTCTCCCCGGCGCCCAGAGGGTATCACCCGCAAGGCTCCTGGCCTTGGCGGGGACGGCGGGTGGCCGCGGGTCGAAACATTGCGTTGCGCTTACCGGGCATCCCGGCTGTGGGGGCGAATCGTCCTTCACCCGTAGGAGGCGGACCGAGAACGCCGGGGATCACCGGTTTTCTCGTGGCGCAGCCCTTTAGGGCTGCGGAGGGTCCACCGACCGCCGGATAGCCCATCGGATCCGGCTCGTCACTTCAAGGGGTTACGATGGCCCTTCCCCGCGGGGCTGAAGCCCCGCGGCTACGAAAGAAGTCGGGTCCCTTGTGGATTGATTAAGGAAGCCCGCTCTCGGGCAAGCCCCTCCGGCGTGTTCTTCTTCAGGAAGGCATGCAGCGTCCTTCGATGTGCGACACGCCATGCCTGATCGTTGGGCAGGCCTCCAGGGCGAGTGAGGATTGCGCCGGGCCTCAAGGAACGAGTCCCGTGCGGGTTGAGAAAAAGTTTCCAGGACACGCGGCGGACATGGAAAACTTCTTCGACATGCTCATCACCATCCGCTGGCAGGATCTGGTGGACATCCTGGTCAACAGCTACATCCTTTTTCGCCTCTATGTGCTGTTCCGCCACACCAACGCCTTTCGGATCCTGGCCGGCATTGCCTCGCTGTGGGTGATCCAGGAAGTGGCCGCGTCCCTGGGCCTCATCCTCACCAGTTGGGCGCTCCAGGCCATCACGGCGGCGGCGGCCATCATCATCATCGTGGTCTTCCGAAACGAGATCCGAACGGCCCTCCAGGCCCGCAATCTCAAGAACTTCCTGTGGGGATCCCCCCTGATGGAGAAGACCTCCCCCGTGGACGTCCTGGCGGACACCTTCTTCCAGATGGGCAAAAAGCGCATGGGCGCCCTGGTGGTCTTTCCCGGCAAGGAGGACCTTCGGGAGCTGGTGCACGGGGGCATCCCATGGGACGGCAGGGTTTCCCAGGAAATGCTCATGAGCATCTTCTGGCCTCAGAACCCCGTCCATGACGGTGCGGCCATCGTCGAAGGGGACAAGATCACGGAAGTGGGGGTGCTGCTTCCGCTGTCCCAGCGTGCGGACCTGCCCACCTTCTATGGAACGCGCCACCGGGCTGCGGCTGGTCTGGCCGAGCGAAGCGACGCCCTGGTGGTGGTGGTCTCCGAAGAGCGGGGACGTGTGAGCGTGGCCAAGGACAATTGGATCCGGCCCATTTCCAAGCCGGAAGAAGTGGTCCATCTTCTGGAGGAACACCTGGGCATGGGCCACGAGGGGGACCCCGACTACCGCCGCCGGGAAATGGGCAAGCTGACCCTGGCCGCCTTTCTCTCCCTGGTCATCATGACCGCCGTCTGGTTCGGCTTCACCCGGGGCCGCGACACCCTCATCGCCCTGGACGTTCCCATCGAGTTCGTGAACCGCCCCGCCCAGTATCAGATCCTGGAGACCTCCGCCAACAAGGTGCACTTGCAGCTCCACGGGTCCAGCGCCTTGGTGAAGTCCATGCGCCCCGAGCAGATCAACGTGCGCATCGACCTGAGCAAGGCCCAGGAGGGGCGGAACGTGTTCGCCATCAACCAGGAAAACATTCAGCTCCCACCGGGTGTTTTCTTCAACGCGGTGTCGCCCCCCACGGTGGAAGTGGTCCTGGACATCCCCGGGACCAAGAGCGTGCCGGTTCAGGTGGACTGGACGGGAAGACTGCCGGACGATTTGCTTCTCACCGAGGTTCGGGTTATTCCTTCCGAAGTGCAGGTGGTGGGCGGAAAGACGATCCTGGACCATATCCACACGCTCTACACGACCCCCGTGCGCCTGGATACCATCACGGAATCGGGAGAGCTGTCCGTGCCGATCATCGTGTCGCCTCCCTCGCTCAAGCTGGCCTCGCCGGAGCAGGAACGGGTGAAGGTCGTCTTCACCGTGGCCAAGCGGACGCCTGAAAGTCAAGAAAAACCCCCCGGCGGGAACGGCGCCCAAACGACCGGCGGCTGAGCCCGTCCATTGCGCCTCCGCCCTTTTCGTTCCAGCACTGCCCTTTTTACATGAAAGAACTGTACGTTCGGTATGTTGCAGGATCTTCGAAAGTTCGAAGGAGCGCTTGTGGGAGCGGCGAAAGCCGCGGAAGGGATGGCCGGCCATCTCCTGGCGGTACGGCCACCACCCCATCGCGCCTTGCGGCGCTCCCACAGAGGGGAAAAAGCGCCCACGGGGCGGTATGCGCTCACATGGCGGAAGGCGCCCCGGTGCCGGTTCTTTCACCCCGGCGGGGTGGCGGAGTCACGCCATGATCGTTCATGGGAAGGAGAACCGCCGATGAACGCGCATGGACCCCACTAGGGCGCCTGCAACTCACCCGCCGGACGGAACCAGGGGCGCCGGGGTGCATGGACAGGGAAAGGAGGGGGGCATGGGTGCGACCGCTTCCGACGACCGAACGCGGAAGGTCCAGGCCCTCTGGCTGGCCTACCTGGGCTGGCTGGTGGCCATCGCGATGATCGCGGTCCTCAAGTACATGGGATACAGCGACATCGAACCGGGCCAGCTCATCGTCTTTTTCGGCGCGGCCACCACGGCCCACCTTCTGGCCTGCCTGGCCCTCCACTTCCGCTGGGACCGCCATCTGACCTTCGATCCCCACTTCGTTCTGGTTCCCAACTGGCTGCTCTTCGCCCCGGTGGCCGCCTACGGCTACTATGCCGTGGGAACCGCCCGGGATTTCATGCTGGTGGGCTGGCTCATGGGCCTCTTCTTCCTGGCCGGCCGGGTCCGCTTCCGGGGCGTTCTTCTCACCGCCGTCTGGTACATGGTCCTCTACCTGGCCTTGTTGACCTTGGCCTCGGGCGGGAAGCCGGTGGACATGGGCCGTGAAGTCATCCGGGCCCTGGCGTTTCTGGCCGTGTGCATCTTCCTGGCCCTCCTGCTGGATCGCTTCGCCGCCCAGACCCTGCATCTCAAGGCCTCCCTGGCCCAGCTGCGGGAAAAAGACCGGGAGATCACGCGGCTGAACCAGCGGCTTTCCCTTTTTGTGAGCGACCCCCTGGTGGAGCACCTCAACAGAGAGAACGGGGACGCCGTCTTTCGACACCAAAGAAGAAAGATCACCGTCTTCTTCTCGGACATCTGCCGCTTCAGCACCCTGACGGACGCCATGGAACCGGAAGAGATGGCCCAGCAGCTCAACGACTACTTCGACGCCATGATCCGCACGGCCTTCGATCACGGCGGCACCGTGGACAAGCTCCTGGGCGACGGCATGATGGTGCTCTTCGGCGCTCCGGGCGACATGGATCCGGCCGAGGGAGCCTATCGCTGCGCCGCCATGGCCTTGGCCATGCAGCGGAAGCTGGAGGAACTCAACGAGCGATGGCGGCGCCAAGGCTATCCCTATTCTTTCCAGGTGCGCATGGGGATCCACACGGGCGTGTGCGTCCTGGGAAGCTTCGGCTCCGACCGGTGGCTAAACTACACGGCCATGGGTTCCCAGGTGAACATCGCCGCCCGGCTTCAGGAAAAGGCCGAACCCGGCCGGATCCTCATGAGCCGCGCCACATACGCCCTCATCGCCGACAAGGTGGCAGCCCGGGAAGTGGGGGAGCTCCATCTCAAGGGGATCCATTATCCCATCCAAGGCTATGTACTGGAAAGCGTGGGAAAGACGGCCGGAGACCGGCGGGTGACGTATCGAGGCCCCGGGTTCGAACTGCGTATCGAGCCCGACCTTGTGACGTCCGAAGCCCGGCAAAGGCTTGTGCGGATCCTTCGACAGTGGGGGGAAACGTCCGGCGAAAAGGAGGAGGCGACGGCTGAGGCGGGCGTCCCTACGGCTGCGCCGGATCGCCGTTCATGATGAGGTCCCGCCAGTAGTCCTGCAGATCCTTCCCCGAGCCGTTGCGCATGGATTCCAGGATTCGGTTGGTTCGGGCTTCCATCTCGGGGATGATCTCCACCAGGGCCTTGAGGGAAGAAAGGACCTTGTGGGTCTGCTTCTTGTGGGGGATGGCCATCTGGGGGTGGTTGAGCAGTTGCAGGATCTCTTCCAGGACAGGGAGTTTGTCGGCCGAAAAATCCACGTAGGCCAACCGCGGCCAGTGCCTTCGGAGCTCTTCCGGCAAGTGATGCAGGCGATCGGCCAATTCCGCGTCCATGCCGATCCAAAGGGCCTTTCGAAGCTGATCCAGGAGGGATTCGATCTCCTGCCGCGCCTCGGCCCAGAGCGGGGATTCCTCCAAGAGGCGCTGCCATTTAGGGCGGATCTTGTGCATCACCCAACGTTCCGCCTGTTCGGGCAGAAGGGACAGGGCCGCCAGCTCGTTTTGCTCTTCCGCCAAGGAGCGCGCCACCTCCACCAGGTCCTGGTTGCCATCCAGCAGGGCCATCTTGCTCAAGAGGATCTGGTTCAGGTGGACGATGATGGAGGTCTTGTCGTGAATCCCTCCCACACTCCGCCGGATTTCTTCCTCCCACTGCTCGCGCAAGAAGCTGATTTCCGCGTTGATGGCGGAGAAAATGAAGCTCAGCTTCGCCAGGGTATTCCGAAGCTCGTGGGCCACGGCGTTGCACGAAGCCATGCGCTCGCTGGCCAGCTCCTGCTGCACCTGACTCACCGATTCGCGGATATGAAGAGAGAACATCTCGGTGCCCAGAACGCGCGACAGCTTCTTGATCACCTTGGTGGCCCGATCCCCCCGCTGGATCGTGTGCGGCAGAAAGTGGATCTTGATGACGGCCACCACCACATAGTCGCTGTTCTGCCAGATGGGGGTGCCCTTCCAGTTGCGGGGGTACTCGAGGTGGCCGGCGTCTTGACCGTAAAGATCCGATTTCTTGACCAGCACGGGTTCCATGTGGTGCCAGTCCTCCGGCTCCCCGCTCAACTGTTTGCGGACGCTGCGCTGGTCTTCGTAGGGATTGTCGGCGGTCCAGCTCTTCTGGCGCTCCACGCACCATCCCATGGCCTCCAGGGCTCGGCCGGGCCGGTCCCGGTACTGGTCCCACGTCTTGCCGGGCGGGTTGTAGTCGGAAACATCGGGAAGGCCCCAACGGATGGTCCCGTTTTCCTTTTCACGGATTCCGGATGTGACCCGAACGGATCGCAGCTCCGGGATGGGGCCGATGCGATAGATGGTTCCCTTGGTGGCATGATCCAGGCACAAGAGAATGGTCTCGATCATGTTTTTGCATGTCTTTTCGAGCAACTCGTGGCCGATGATCATGCGGGCTCCCCCTGTCCTTGCTTCTCGAAAGCAGCCTGCTGCTCTCAGAACGCATTAGATAATCTCAAAAAGGCAGGCCGTCAACAGGACAGGTGCGTTTGTAAAGGATTATTTTGCAAGGCCCATACCAGGAAAGGCGGCTTCGCCCCCCATCCGGATCCCCCCGATCCCCTCGGGCCTCCGCCGCCGGCGCGGGACCGCATGGGGACAAAGCTTGTCCATTTAAGCCCCCCAAAAAACAAGGGGAAGAAAGGGCTCCTGCCCCCCTCCTTCCCCCAACCCGGAAAACGACGCCGGCACCTTTTGGGCAATGGATTTCACAGGAAACAGAAAGCCCGTGCACTCCATGGAAATTCCTTGCACACATCGTGTGCTCAGGCCACCGCCCGTCCGGCATCGAATCCCAGGGCAAAGGCGCGTTCGTTGACGGCATGGAGTTTGGGCGGAAGCAGCCGCCGCACACTCTCTTGCCAGACGGGTTTCTCGATGGGAAGCACCTGCAGGCCCGCAAAGGCTCCCACCACCACCATGTTGGCCGCCCGCACGTTCCCCGCTTCCCGGGCCAGGGCCACGGCATCCAGGGCGACCACCTTGGCCAGGCTCTCCTGGAGCGTTTCCAATACGCCCTGCACGTCGGGATAGCGCCCCTGCCCGGTGGCCACCGTGAAAGGAACGATGGGAACCGTGTTCACCACGGCCGTGGTGCCGGCGTGGCATTTTACCAGGGCCCGAACCGCTTCCAGGGGCTCGAAGGCCAAGAGCACGTCCGCCTGTCCGTCGGCGATGATGGGGCTGGCGATGTGGCCCGCCACGATGGACGATTCCACCACGCCGCCCCGCTGGGCCATCCCGTGGATCTCGCTCATGGTCACGTTCATGCCCTGGATGAGGGCGGCTTCGCCCACCAATCGGGTGGCCAACAGGGTTCCCTGGCCCCCCACGCCCGTAAAGAAGATGCGGACTCCCGCATCCGTTCTCTTCTCCGTCGTCATCTTCCACTCCCCTTAGAGGGGCGAATGGCCATTCGCCCCTACAGTTTTTTGGGCTTCACGGCGTCGCAGAGCTGGGCGCAGACCGCACAGCCGTTGCACAGCGATTCGTTGATCCGCACGCATTCGCCACCGGCCGGATCCCGCTCCCACACGAAGGCCGGACATCCCAGTTGGGACAGACAGTCGCGGCACAGGTCGCACGCATCGGTCACCTGAAAGACCACCCGCTGTTTGGTGCCCAGCATCCGCCGTTCAAAGAGCGGGCACGGCGAGCGGGAAATGAGAACGGAAACACCGCCTTCTTTCATCTCTTCCCGGATCTTTTCCAAAGCGGCCTGGGTCTTTTTCACATGGAGCGGATTCACCACCGTGACCCGCTGCACCCCGCAGCCGCGCACCACCTGTTCCACGTCCACCTTGGGTTCCATGCGCCCCGCCGGGGTGAGGGAAACGCCGGGATGGGGCTGGTGCCCCGTCATGGCCGTGGTGCCGTTGTCCAGGATGACCAGGAGGATGTTGCGGTTGTGGGTCACCGCGTTGACCAGCCCCGTCATGCCGCTGTGAAAGAAGGTGGAATCCCCGATGAAGGCCACCACCGGTCGATCCAGGACCCGGGCGAAGCCGCCCGCGGTGGAAACGCTGGATCCCATGCAGATGAGAAAGTCGGCCATCTGCAGAGGGGGCAGGAGCCCCAGGGTATAGCAGCCGATGTCGGTCGGGTAGACGGCCTCTTCACCGAAGATTTTCTTGATGGAATAGAAGGTGGCCCGATGGGGACAGCCGGGGCACAGGTTGGGCGGGCGGGCCGGCAGGTCTTCGGGAGCGCTCAGCGGAGCCGGCGCCTCCACCGGGACGCCGAAAAAGTGCCCCAGGGCCTTTTTCACCTTCAAGGAATCCAGTTCGAAGGCCTGCGGAATCCCTTGGGGACCCTTTCCGGCGATGGGAAGGCCGAGCCCCAGCTTCTGGGCCGTGTTCCGCACACCCTCTTCCAGGTAGGGTTCCAGTTCCTCCACCACGAACACCCGGTCCACGCTTTGCAAAAAGCGGCCGATAAGCCCTTCCGGCACGGGATAGGTCATGCCCAGCGTCAGGACGGTCACCTTGTCCTGGATTCCCAGTTCCTTTACGGCATCCTGCACGTAAAGGGCCGAAACGCCGCTGGTGACGATACCCCAGGGCCCGCTGCCTTCCAGGCGGTTGAAGGGGCTGGCCTCGGAAAGCTCCCGGAGTCCTTCTTCCTTTTCCAGCAGCTGCAACCGGAGCTTTCGACCCACCATGGGAACCACCACCAGGTTGAAGGGATCCCGCTGGAACTCGCCCTGCACGGAACCCGACGACGGAAGATCCCCCAGTTCCACCACGCCCCGGCAGTGGTTCACCCGGGTGGTGGTTCTGAGCAGGCAGGGAATCCGGAATTTTTCCGAAATCTCGTAGGCCGCCAGCACCATGTCCTTGGCCTCCTGGGGCGTGGCCGGCTCCAGCATGGGCACATGGGCCATTTTGGCGTAGTAGCGGTTGTCCTGCTCGTTCTGGCTGGAATGGAGGGACGGGTCGTCGGCGGTCACGATCACCATGCCCGCCTTCACCCCCACATAGGCCAGGGTCATGAAGGCGTCGGCGGCCACGTTCAGGCCCACGTGCTTCATGGAACAGAGGCTCCGCACGCCGGAGATGGCGGCGGCGCAGGCGCTTTCCATGGACACCTTCTCGTTCACCGAATATTCCACCTCCACCCCGGCCTCGTCCCCCAGGCGGGCGAATCCGTCGATGATTTCCGACGAAGGCGTCCCGGGGTAGGCCGCCACGAAGCGGACGTTGGCTTCCAATGCGCCTCGGATGATGGCCTCGTTGCCCAACAGAAGCCTCTTTCCGCCCTTATCCGGCGACAGCAATTCGTGCATGCTCGTCCTTCCTCCTCAACCGTTGTCGATCAAAGCGAGATTTATTCCTCGAAAATGACTCATTCGCGTCCATTGGCGTTCATTCGCGGTTCCCTTACACACCGCTTCCACTACTCAGACCGGCGGTCCACAAAAGGCAGGACCCGGTCGCCTTCCCTTTCCAGGCTCCCCCGCTCCACCAGCTTGATCCGGGGCACGATGCCGATGAAATTGGCCACCTTCTGGCGCATCTCGTCCACCAGCGTGCGCTGCTCCCGCATCTTGTCGAAAAAAAGCCGCTCCGTGATCTCGATCCAGATCTCCAGCTGATCCAGCCGACCGTGGCGCGTGGCCACCAGCTGATAGACGGGCCGCTCCCCTTTGACCTGTTCCAGGATGTCCCCGATCCGTTCAGGGATGATATTGACACCCTTGATCACCACCACATTGTCGCAGCGTCCTTCGATGCGCGAGATGCGGCGAAACGTCCTGCCGCACGGACAGGCCCCGGGCACGATCCGGCACAGGTCTCCCGTGCGGTACCGGATCACCGGAAAGGCCTCCTTGGTGAGCGTCGTGATGACCAGCTCTCCCAGCTCCCCCGGCTCGCATTCCCGCCCCGTTTCCGGGTCGATCACCTCCAGCAGGAAGTGGTCCTCCTGGAAGTGCATGCCCGTCTTTTCCAGGCATTCGCCCGCCACGCCCGGCCCCATCACTTCGCTGATCCCGTAGTTGTCGGTGGCCGTGACAAAGAGCCGCTCTTCGATTTCGCGGCGCATCTCCTCGGTCCAGGGTTCCCCGGCGCAGATGGCGAACCGGAGGCTCAACTGCTTGGGGTCCACCCCCAGCTCCTCCATGCGGTCCGCAATGATGAGGGCATAGGACGGAGTGGACACCAGGGCGGTGGTTCGAAAATCCTGCATGATCTTGATCTGGCGCTCCGTTCGTCCCACGGAAGTGGGCAGGACGGAAGCCCCCAGGCGTTCGGCACCGTAGTGGATTCCCAGACCTCCCGAAAGAAGGCCGTAGGCGAAGGTGATCTGGATCACGTCATCGTGGGTCACTCCGGCGGAAGCCAGCACCCGGGCCGTCAGTTGCGCCCAGGTCTTGAGATCCCTTTTGGTATAGCCCACCACGCGGGGATTGACGGAGGTGCCCGAGGAGGTGTGCACGCGCACCACCTCCCGCAACGGCACGGCAAACATCTCGTAGGGGTAGCTGTTGCTCACGTCGTCCCGGGTGGTGAAGGGAAGCCGCTTGATGTCGGCCAGTTCCGTCAGATCGTCTTCCGGGACGAAGTCCATTTCCCGAAACCGCCTGCGGTAGAAGGCCACGTTTCGATAGACGCGGTTGAGCGTGGACTGGAGCCGCTCCAGCTGCAGCTGCTCCAACTCCCCGCGATCCATGCACTCCTTTTCCGGTTCCCAGATGGGACGGGATTCCACCGTCATGCCTCTCCCCCCGTTCTTCCCCACGGTCTTGCTCGCCCATCAGGCGTCCCAGATCTCCTTGGATCCCTTGCCCAGATACGCCCGCTGCACCTCCCGGTGGGCCAGGAGTTCGCGGCCTTCGCCCTGGAGCACCACCTTGCCCGTTTCCATCACGTAGCCCCGGTCGGCGATCTGCAGGGCGGCCCGGGCGTTCTGCTCGATGAGCAGGATCGTGCGGCCTTCGTCGCGAAGCCGGCGGATGATGGCGAAGATTTCCCGAATCACCAGGGGCGCCAGCCCCATGGACGGCTCGTCCAGCAAGAGGAAATCGGGTCGGGCCATGAGCGCCCGGCTGATGGCGAGCATCTGCTGCTCCCCGCCACTGAGGGTCCCCGCCAGCTGCCGGCGCCTCTCCCTCAGGATGGGAAAGCGCTCCAGCAGCGAATCCATGTCGCGAAGCACCTGATCGCGCCGATTGCGGTGAATGAAGGCCCCCATCTCCAGGTTCGCCTCCACGGAAAGGGTGGCGAAGATCTGGCGCCCTTCCGGCACCAGGGCGATCCCCCGTTCCACCACGGCTTCCGGAGCCAGACCCGTGATGTCCTCTTCCTTGTAGAGGATGCTTCCCTTCCGGGGCTTGAGGAGCCCCGCGATGGAATGGACCAGGGTGGTCTTGCCGGCGCCGTTGGCTCCGATGAGAGCCACGATCTCTCCGGACCTCACGTGCAGGGAAACGCCTTTGAGGGCGTGGATGTTTCCGTAGTAGGTGTGCAGGCTTCGGACCGTGAGCACGCCGCCCCTTCCCTTTACAATTGCCCGTTCATGATGGGCGCCCCTTCCTCCGGAGCCCATTCGTCTCCCAGGTACGCCTGAATCACCTCGGGATTTTCCTTGATTTCGTCCGGAACGCCGCTGGCCAGAGGCTGCCCGTAGTAGAGGACCAGGATGCGGTCCGAGATGCTCATGACCAGGTTCATGTCGTGTTCCACCAGGATCACGGTAATTCCCCGGGCCTTGATGCGGCCGATGAGTTCCCCCAGTTCCTCCGTCTCCCGGGTATTCAGCCCCCCGGCGGGTTCATCCAGAAGCAGCAACGCCGGATCGGTGGCCAGGGCCCGGGCGATTTCGAGAATCTTCTGCTTTCCCAGGGGCAGGGCCCCCGCGGGAAGCCGCGCCGCATCGGCCAGCCCCACGAATTGGAGCCACGCCCGGGCGTCCCTTCCGATGGCCGCTTCCTCCCGGCGCATGGACGGCATACGCAACCCGGCGGCCCAAAAGCCCGATCGCGTGCGCACATGCCGGCCCACCATCACGTTTTCCAGCACGCTCATCCGGGGAAAAAGGGCCACGTGCTGAAACGTTCGGGACATTCCCAGGGCGGCGATCCGATGGGGAGGTTCCCGCTCCACCCGGTGCCCGAGAAAGGAAATGCGACCTTCCGTGGGGTGCAGCACACCGCTGATGCAATTGAGCAGGGTGGTCTTTCCGGCTCCGTTGGGGCCGATGATGGACTGAACGATCCCCCGGGGCACCTCATAACGGATTCCCTTGAGGGCCGTCACGCCGCCGAACTGCATGTGCACATCCTGCAGAACCAGGATGGGATCGCTGGAAGAAGAACGCGGGGACGTCATGAACACCTATTCCGGTTGGGGCAGGTCCGCTTCCTGCCTTCGGCTCAGTTTTTCCTGCATCCACACCACCAGGCCCTGGGGCACCAGGAGGGCCACCGCCAGCAGGATGCCACCATAGACCAGAACCTCGAAATCTGCAAAAACGTGCAGCCATTCGTTGCCCACGAAGGTGAGGAAAACGGTTCCCAAAACGGCGCCCCAGAGACTCTGCATGCCGCCCACCACCACCATGAGGACGAAGCGGATGGACCACATGAGGTCGAAGGAGCTGGGCGTAAGAAACGTGACGTAGTGGGTGTAGAGGCTCCCGGCCAGGGAAGCCAGCACGGCGCTGTAGACGAAGACCCGCACCTTGTAGGACGCCACGGGAACACCCATGGCTTCCGCCGCCTTCTCCGCCTCGTGGATGGCCCGAAGCGCCCGCCCCACCCGGGAATGGAGCACGTGATAGGAAAAGATGAGCGCGGCGGCCACGAACGTCCAGACCAGATAGTACCAGGCCGTCTCGCTGAGCACGCGGACCCCGGCGATGGAAAGGCCGGGGATGTCCACCATGCCCGACGGCCCGCCCGTCCATTCCACCTCTTCATTCAGGATGATGTGCACGATCACGCCGAAGCCCAGGGTGGCCATGGCCAGGTAGTGGCCCTTGAGCCGCAGGGAGGGAACTCCCACGATCCAGGCCACGGCGCCGGCCACGACCGCTCCTGCGGGCATGGCCGCCCAGGGGTTCCAGCCGAAACGGCCCGTCAGGATCGCAGAGACGTAGGCCCCGATGCCGAAAAAGGCCGCTTGCGCCAGGGAAATCTGGCCGGCGAAGCCCATGAGCAGGCTCAGTCCGATGGTCACCAGGCAGAAGATGCCCGCAAAGACCATCACGTCCGTATAATGGGAAATGGCTTCGAAGGGGGCCACCAGCCAGGGAAATGCCGCCAGGAAGGCAACGAACGCGGCGACGGGAGCGAACTTGCGCAGATTCATGCCTAGAACCTTTTCAGTCCGGCGGCTTCCTTGCTGCCGAACAGACCTTCCGGTTTGAAAAAGAGAGCCAGCAGGAGAAGCACCAGGGCCACGGCGTCCTTATACCCGGACGACACGTAGCCCGCGCAGAAGGATTCGGCCAGGCCCAGGAGCAGCCCCGCCACCAGGGCCCCGAAAAATTGACCCAGCCCGCCCAGCACGGCCGCCCCGAAGCCCTTGAGCCCCAACAAGGCCCCACGGTCGTATTCCATGAGGGTGATGGGGGTGATGGAGACACCGGCCGCGGCTCCGATGGCGGCACTGAGCATGAAGGATAAAAAGATCATGGTCCGCACGGGGATGCCCACCAGGCGGGCGGCGGCGGGATTGTCGGCGCAGGCCAGCATGGCCTTGCCGTAAACGCTTCTTCGAAAGAAGAGGGTGAGGCAGACCACGATGATCCCGCTCACCCCCAGCACCCACAAGGCCTGGGGCTGCACGGCCACTCCGTTCCACAAGATGGCCCCTCCGCCCGTAAAGGGAGGCAGCCGGTAGGGGTCCTTCCCCCAGGCCAGCATGGCTCCCCCCTTGAGCAGAATGGAAAAGGCGATGGTGATGATGATCATGGAAAGGACCGTGGCCTGCCGGGCGTTTCGGATCACGTAGCGTTCCAGGACGAGCCCCGTCAGGGCCACGGCCGCCACGGCCGCCAGGAACGCTGCCAGAATGGGCAGCCCACAGGCCTCGTAAAAGAAGACGGCAAAAAGGCCTCCCAGCATGACGAACTCGCCCTGGGCGAAATTGATGATCTCCGTCACGTTGTAGATGATGTTGTAGCCGATGGCCACCAGGGCGTAGATGGCTCCGATGGTGATCCCCCCTAGGGCATACTGAAGCCACGCCGCCCCGAACCCCGCACTTTCCATGGATGATCGGTCCTTGTTGCCTGAGATTCGCACCAAGGGGGCGAATCACGCCGCCGGCATGATCCGCCCCTTGCCTGCCATTTCACGGTTTCCACACGGCAATATTTCCACACGGCAATCATAGTAGGGGCCAATGGCCATTCGCCCCTACTGCGCCAGGGCCCAGTCGCCGTTTTTCACCACCACCATCTCCAGATCGTCCTTGCTCAACCCGTTGTGGTCCTGGGGCGAGAAGTTGAAGATGCCGTGCTGTCCCACGAAGTTCTTCGTGTTTTCCAGGAAATCCCGGATCTTTGCCGGGTCGGGGCCCACGGCCCTGAGGGCCGCCAAAGCCAGGTGCATGGAATCCCACGCGTGGCCGCCGAAAGACGAGATGGGCTCCTGGTATTTGGCTTCATAGGCCTGCTTGTATTCCATGATCACCTTTTTCTGAGGATGGTCTTCGGGCAGCAAAGGTCCCACATTGACCCGCGCCAGGGGCAAAAGAACCCCTTCGGCCGCATCGCCGCTCAGCTCCAGGTACTTCTTGCTTCCGAAGCCGTGGCTCTGGAAAAGCGGCATCCCCTCCATCTTGAGATCCCGCCACCCCTTGACGGCCAGGACGGCCGTGGGTCCCACGGACCAGTTGACCACCGCCTGGGCTCCCGACTCCCGGATCTTGGTGAGCTGGGCCGTGAGGTCCGTGTCCTTGGGCCCGTAGCGCTCGTCGGCCACCACGGTGATGCCATATTCCTGGGCCAATCGCAAGAGCTCCTCACGGCCGCTGGCCCCGAACCCATCGGACACGGTCATGATGCCGATCTTGGAGATGCCCTTGGCCTTCATGTAGTCGTACATCTTGCCCACCACGTGCTTGTCGGAACCGGCCACCTTGAAGACCCAGCGACGGCTCTCCACGGGCTCCACAATCTTGTAGCTGGCCGCGCAGGAGATGAGGGGAATCTTGAAATCTTCCGCCACGCTGACCACGGCCAGGCTGTTTCCGCTGGTGCTGGGACCGATGATGACGGGAACCTTGTCCCTCTTGATCAGTTTCTTCACCGCCAGGTTGCACTTGGTGGCGTCCGTCTCGTCGTCATAGAGAACGACTTCCACCGGGTGTCCGTTGATCCCGCCCTGGGCGTTGACCTGCTCCACGATCATCTCCGCCGTTCTCTTTTCCGGCTCCCCCAGAAAGGAGGCGCCGCCCGTGACGGAAAAGACCGCGCCGATCTTGTAGGGTTTTCCTCCCGCCAGGGCCCCCGCCGGCACCATCAAGGCCAACGCACAGACCCAAAGCACGATCCGGCTCCATCTTCCCACACATTGAGCCAACCTTCCTCCGACCATGGCAACCTCCTTGATTCTCAAGAAACGGCCAACAAAAAAGGCCGTGGGAACAACCCCACGGCCCAAACAAAAAAGCCGTGGGCAGAACCGACTGCGGTCTGCCCACGGCTTTCTCGGCGGGAGATCACCTCACAGGGCAGACCGCCTGAGGTAGCCGTAATAGTAATAGCCGATGTGGTTTGAACTGGATGTGGTTCTCACGGCGCTTCCGCCCTCCCGGTAACTTTGGATGAGCAAGGTCTTTCTTGGTTACAGGCAGAAAGGCCCACTTGTCAAGATGAAAGCACTCGGCGGGCGGGGATAAACCCCGCCCCTACCTGACGGGTTTATCCGCTCAACACCCGTGGGAGCGTCAAAAGCCGCGAAAAGGGTGGCCGGCCATCCCATGGCAGTGGGGCATGGCAGTGGGACCGCCCGCGGGTGATCGCCCCTTGCGGCGCTCCCACAGGGCGGACGGCATCCCGGTGCAGGCTCTTCCATCCATCGGGGATGGTGCAAGGACCTGACCGTCAAGTCCGGCCGCCTTGGGGCCTAAACGTTCACACCACACAAGCCGTCCGGTGTGGTGGCGCACGACCGGACCGAACCTCCCCGCTGGCAGGACGGGCGCATCTCCTCCTGGGTGGCTTCCCGGATGTCGCGGATGACGATGTCGAATTCGGCCGAAGCACCCGCATTGGGATGGTTGAAATCGGCCACGATCACATCCTCTCGAAGGTCCAAAACCAGGAATTCCACCAGGGATCGGTTTCGCATCTCCCGATACACCTTGCCCACCCGGAGGCGTTCTTCCTTGTAGTCGGATCGGGGAAGTTCCCGGACAAGTTCAGGGTCGTGGGGCCCGAAGATTTCCTCCGGAGGCACATACACCTGCACCCGGTCCCCCACCTTCTTGTTCATGAGAGCGGCTTCCACCGACGGATATTGGACATCCACTCCGTAGACAAACGTACAGGTGGCCGGCGGCGATTGCTGGGTTTCTCCGTGTTTCGTGGTGGTCTTGATGGTGAAGTCGATGGTCACCTTCATGCATTCCTTGACCTGCATCATCGGGTCGGCTCCTTTATGTGCGACGGTTCGCAACTTTCCAATGGTTCAATCAACCCTCAACTTAAGGGCCACCCCGATTTTGTCAACCAAAGACATCCCCCCTTGGGCCTCCGCGCTTCGTCGTGCTATAGGTACCGACGTCCATGGACAGCTCTTGCGGGCGGGCATGAAGCCCGCCCCTACGAAAACAGATGAACGCGATTAAACCGCTCATGGCGCCTGGCGGCGCTCCCACAGGGCGGACAGCACCCCCGGTGGAGACTCTTTCATCCAGGAAGGGGGGCGCAAGGGGCGCCAGGATCCTTCGGTTCCATGGGGAGAAGCCGTGGTGTGGATCATGCCGGATAAGATTCTGTCAAACAGGGAGCCGAACGGCCTCCAACCTTTCCGATGGCCGGCCCTGGATTGCCTGCCGGGCCTCATCCACGGGGTTTTCACCCGGCAGGGTGGGGTGAGCCGCCCGCCTTACGAAAGCCTCAATACGGCCTTCGGAAACGGGGACCGTCCCGAAGCGGTGGCCCGGAATCTCGGCCGAATCGCCTCCTACGCCGGGCTGAAGACCCTGACGGCCGTCCGCCAGGTCCACGGGGATCGCGTGGTCGTGGTGGACGAGGCGTTTCTGGCCCAGTGCGATCGACGGGAGCACGAAAACTTTGCTCTTTTCGTGGGACCCGAAGCCGATGCCCTGGTGACGGCCCTTCCCCGGGTGGGCCTCCTGGTGCGCATCGCCGACTGCCAGGCGGTCTTTTTGGTGGATCCGGAAAAGCGGGTCATCGCCAACGTGCACAGCGGTTGGAGAGGCAGCGCGGCCGACATTCTGGGAAAGACGGTGGCCCTCCTCGTGGAACGCTTCGGGTGCCGCCCGGAATCCCTGGTGGCCGCGGTGAGCCCTTCCCTGGGGCCATGCTGCGCCGAATTTCGCCATTTTGAAAAGGAACTTCCTCCGTCCTTTTGGAAGTTCCAGGTCCGGCCCACCTATTTCGACTTCTGGGCCATCAGTTGCAGCCAGCTCACGGCGGCGGGCCTGCGCGCCGGAAACATCCATGTGGCCGGCCAGTGCACCGTGTGCCATCCGGACTTGTACTTTTCGTACCGCCGCGACAAGGTGACGGGCCGCCTGGCGGCCCTCATCGCCCTCAGCTAGGAGGAATGGAACCGTGCCCAAGACACAGGAAAGAGCGCGCCTTCTGGAAACCCGCCGGGTGGCTGACGACACCCACCGGATCGTCCTCTACGCCCCGAGGATCACGGCCACGGCGCGCCCGGGCCAGTTCGCCATGGTCCGGATCACCTCGGAAGGGGCCGACCCGCTTCTGAACCGCCCCTTCTCCTTTCACAGGATCCACAAGGACGACGGGCTCCTGGAAATCCTTTTTCGGGTGGTGGGCCGCGGCACCTGGCTGCTCGCCCAGCGAAAGGAAGGCTCCACCCTGGATGTGATCGGGCCTTTGGGCAACGCCTTTCCCATGCCGGAAGCCCACGAGGAAATCGTGGCCCTGGTGGCCGGCGGCATCGGAATCGCTCCCCTGGTGGAACTGGGCCACCGCCTGGCCCACTGGGCCCGGGAGAAGGATTCCCGCCGAATCCTCCTTTTCTACGGCGCCCGCACGGCTTCGGAGCTGGTACCGCTGGGAAAGTTGGAACGCAAAGGGATCCGCACTTTTTTCAGCACCGACGACGGATCCCGGGGGTTGTGCGGCACCGTGGTGGACCTGATGGATGAAAGCGTCCGGGAAAGCGGGATCCTCCCCCAGCGCCTCTATGCCTGCGGCCCGCTTCCCATGCAGGCGGCCGTGGCGGCATGGGCCCACGAAAAGGACGTTCGGGCCACCATGTCTCTGGAATCGGTCATGGCGTGCGGTATTGGAGCCTGCCTGGGCTGCGCCCTGCCGGCCGCGCACCCCGAAGATCCCGGCCGGGCCCAATACGTGCACGTGTGCAAGGAAGGACCCGTTTTCGATTCGAGGAAGATCCTATGGGAAAAGATGGAATCCACGCCCGTTCGGCCCCTGACCTTCGTGTGCAGCTAGGGCCCCTGTCCCTCAAGAACCCGGTGCTCACCGCCTCGGGGACGTTCGGCTACGGCCAGGAGTTTTCCGACTTCCTGGACCTGGCCCGCCTGGGGGCCGTGGTGGTCAAGGGCATCTCCCTGGAACCCCGCGCGGGAAACCCACCGCCGCGCATCGCCGAAACCCCGGCGGGCATGCTCAACGCCATCGGCCTGGAAAACGTGGGGGTGGAACGGTTCGTGGCCGAAAAGCTCCCCTATCTCCGGAAACGAAACGCCACCGTGGTGGTCAACATCCTGGGAAACAGCGAAGACGAATATGCGGCTCTGGCCGAGCGCCTGGAGGATGCGGAAGGCATCGCGGCCCTGGAGATCAACATCAGTTGCCCCAACGTGAAGGAAGGCGGCATCGCCTTCGGCACCGACCCGCGCATGGCGGCTCGGGTGACGGAAGCGGTCCGCCGGAAGACGACCCGCCCGCTCATCACCAAGCTCAGCCCCAACGTGACCGACATCGCCCTCATCGCCCGGGCGGTGGAAGACGCGGGAACGGACATCATCTCCTGCATCAATACGGTGTCGGGCATGGCCGTGGATGTCTTTTCCCGCCGGCCCAAACTGGCCAATATCCTGGGCGGCCTCTCGGGGCCCGCCATCAAGCCCGTCGCCCTGCGGTGCGTCTATCAGGTGGTGCAGGCCGTGTCGTGCCCCGTCATTGGTATCGGCGGCATCCAGACGGCCCTGGACGCCCTGGAGTTCCTGCTGGTGGGCGCCTCCGCCGTGCAGGTGGGAACCGCCAGCCTCATCAGGCCCACGGCCTCCGTGGAGATCCTGGACGGCCTGGAACGGTTCCTCCGGCACCAGGGCCTGACCTCCGTTCGGGAATACATCGGCACCCTGGACACCTCCTGCCGGTTTCCCCTGGCGGAAAAGGCATGTGCCAGGGATGAGTGACGAGTGATGAGTGACGAGTGACGGGTGATGGGTGATGAGTAATGAGTGGTGAGTGATGGGCGGTGGGTGATGAGTGAAGGAGGATTGGTGCCATGGCAGCTCCGGAGAACACGAGAGCGGGCAAGGGGCCGGAAGGCGTGCAGGAAGGGGAGGTGCGCACCCACAAGGATCTGGAACTCTGGAAAGCCGCCATGGAGTTGGCTAAGGCCGTCTATCAAGTCACCGACCGGTTTCCCAAGGAGGAAGTTTATGGGATGACGGCCCAGATGAGGCGCTCTGCAGTGTCCATTCCCTGCAACATTGCAGAAGGCGCAGCCCGCTATTCGAAAAAGGAATTCATCCAATTCCTCTACATTGCCCTGGGGTCCCTGGCCGAATTGGAAACCCAATGGATTCTTGCAGCAGACTTGGGCTGGCCCGGGACGAAGGCCTCGAAACCAAGATCGAATTGGTCCGAAAGCTTCTTCTCGGCCTGCTGCGCCACTTCAAACAACCTCCCACCGTCTGACCTCATGGCGCCCCTTGCTCCACCCTGCATGGCTGTAAGAGCGGACGCACCCATCACTCGTCACTCATCACTCGTTACCCGTCACCCGTCACTCATCACTCATCACCCATCACTCATCACTCATCACTCCCCCGCAAATTGTCGTCCCGCCTCCCGGCAGCGGGCCAGCAGCTCGGGGGCCTTGGTCACGTCGGTTTTTCCTTCCAGTTCCCGTAAGCACAGATCTCCCACCAGTTGGCCGCCCAGGGCGTCCAGGAAGTAGTGCATGGTGAGGAGCGCGCAGTCGAAGAGGCGCTTTCCCCGGGTGGCGGCGGCACTCAGGAGAAACCCTTTCTTGGGCTTGGTCTGCCCATGAGCTTTTCCGTCCGGAGCTGCCAGTTGCTTTTTCATGAAAAGGGCCTGGCAGCGGTCGATCAAGAGCTTTAGTTGGCCCGTCACGTTGTAGAAGTAGATGGGACTCGCCACCGCCACCCCATCGGCCGCCTCCAGCAGGGGATAGACCGGCTGCATGCCATCGTCCACCACGCACGCTCCCGTCTCATCGCACCCCCCGCAGCCCACGCATCCCTGCATCTTGAGCCGCCGCACATACACCCTTTCCACGGAAGCCCCGGCTTCCAAGGCCCCTTCCAGAAAGGCGTCCATCATGCGATCCGTGTTGCCTCCCTTTCGGGGAGAACCATAGAACCCCACGATCTGCATCCATAACCTCCAAACACGTTTTGATATTTACAAACAATTCACAACTGATCCCGGGCACTTATCGCCGCGGGATCTTCTTTACTTGATTGAACTGATAGCCTTTCCATGCTATAGGATGCCCTGCCTTTCCGTTTTTCCACCCCACACAACTCCAGCCGCTTCCTGAGCAAAGGAGGGAATCATGTCACGGAAGAGATCTGTCCTGAGCGTATTGAGTCTTCTGGTGGCCCTGTCGTTCGTTTCCGTCGGCTGGGCGGCCGACACCCTCAAGATCGGGTTCAATATACCACTGACGGGAGACATTCCCAAGGTGGGTGAAGGATCCAAGTTCGCCGCGGAAATGCTCAAGGAGGAAGTGAACGGAGCGGGGGGTCTCAAGGTCGGTGACAAGACCTACATGCTGGAATTCATCTACGAGGACAACGAATCCAAGGCGGAATCGGCCACGGCGGCCGCCCTCAAGCTGATCACCCAGGACCAGGTGCTGGCCATCATCGGCCCGCAGGCCAGCAAGCAGGCCATCCCGGCCGGCGAGGTCTGCGACAGCTACATGACGCCCATGATTTCCCCCTGGTCCACCAACCCGCAGACCACCAAGGACCGCCCCTACGTGTTCCGGGCCTGCTTCCTGGATCCCTTCCAGGGACCCGTGGCGGCCAAGTTCGTGAGCGAGGAGTTCGGGGCCAAGAAGGCGGCAGTGCTCTATGATATCGCCAGCGACTACCCCAAGGGACTGGCGGAATACTTCAAGGAGGCCTTCGAAAAGATCCACGGCCCGGGATCGGTGGTGGCCTTCGAAACCTTCACCACCAAGGACCGGGATTTCAGCGCCCAACTCACCAACATCATCAAGTCGGGCGCCGATGTGCTCTTCACCCCTCAGTATTACGACGAAGTGCCCTTGATCGTGAAACAGGCCCATGAACTGGGATGGAACAAGCCCATCATGGGAAGCGACAGCTGGGGCTCGGCGGAACTCATGACCCTGTGCGGAGACGACTGCAAGGGCCTTTACTTCAGCACCCACTATGCGGCCGCGGGCGCCAAGGGGGCCACCAGGGAGTTCATCGAAAAGTACAAGGCCAAGTACGGTTATGTTCCGGACGACGTGGCGGCCCTCACCTGGGACGCCACCCGGTTGCTGCTCCAGGCCATCCAGGAAACGGGCGGCCTGACGGGCAACCTGGAAAAAGATCGGGAGATGGTCAAGGACGCCCTGGCCAAGGTGAAGGATTTCGACGGCATCACGGGCAAGATGACCTTTACGCCGGAAGGCGATCCCATCAAGTGCGCCGTGATCGTGAAGATCAGCGATCAGGGCGAGTTTGAGTTCTACAAGTCCGTGTGCCCGTAAAAGAGGGCCCGGGAATTCCCATTCGGGATCTCCATCGCTCGCGCAGGGGTGGTGGTTCGCGAACCGCCCCTGCAGCCGACGATGACGACCCGTGCGCATCTCCGTTTTTCCTTCCATCAAAGGAAGTTTGCGGGGATGATGGAAACCCGATTCATAGTTTCCGGAGGGCGCGCCCATGGCGGCGCGCCCGTTCTTTCCTGGAAAGGAGTGGCACGGAACGGTGGACGTCTTCCTGCAAAACCTCCTGAACGCTCTCCAGTGGGGAAGCTTTTACGCCCTCATCGCCCTGGGCTACACACTGGTCTACGGGGTGCTGCTTCTGATCAACTTCGCCCACGGGGACATCTTCATGGTGGGGGCCTACATCGGCTTTTTCGTGGCCAGCTTTTTCCTGGGAAAGTACGCCTTCCACCTGCCCCTGGATCTGCCCCCGTCCGTCATCTTCCTCCTGACCCTGCTTCTCACCATGGCCTTAACGTCCGTGGTGGGGGTCACGCTGGAACGGGTGGCGTACCGACCGCTTCGGCGCAAGGGGGCTCCCCGCCTTTATGTGGTCATCACGGCCCTCATGTGCGGCCTTCTGCTGGAAAACGGCAACCTGGCACTGCTGGGAGCCAGCCGCCGGAGCTTTCCGGAGCTGCTTCCCAAGGCGGTCTATGACCTGGGCGGGGTGAGTGTGACCAACATCAAGATCCTGGTCATCATCGCCGCCCTGGCGGTCTTCCTCTTTCTGGAAACGGTCGTGCGAAGAACC
Source organism: Desulfacinum sp. (assembly GCA_014359885.1). GTDB lineage: Bacteria > Desulfobacterota > Syntrophobacteria > Syntrophobacterales > DSM-9756 > Desulfacinum. The sequence continues at coordinate 33,227 of JACIYN010000009.1, read as the reverse complement.
AAGCTGGGCATGGCCATGCGGGCCATTTCCTACGACCGCATGGCGGTGCCGCTCATGGGCATTCCCGTGGACACAGTGATCGTCTTCACCTTCGTTCTGGGGTCCTCCATGGCGGCGCTGGGGGGCGTGCTCTTCGCCACGGCCTACCCCGTGCTGGAACCCTACATGGGGGCGCTGATCGGATGGAAGGCCTTCATCGCCGCGGTCATCGGCGGCATCGGCGAGATCCGGGGGGCCTTCGCCGGCGGATTCCTCCTGGGCTTTATTGAGATCTTCGTGGCCGCCTTCTTTCCGTCCACTCTGAGGGATCTCATCTCCTTCAGTATCCTTTTGGTGTTCCTCAGTGTCCGGCCCACCGGATTTTTCGGCGTGGCGCGTGCAACCAAGATCTAGAGATGGATGAACACGATGCGACGATCCCTGGGTCTTTGGCTTTATCTGCTCTTTTCCATCGTCCTGATCTGGATTTCCCACCACAATCTCGTCAACGCCTATCTGCAGCTGGTGGTGATGTTCATCGGAATCAACATCATCCTGTCCAGCTCGCTTAACATCATCAACGGCTACATGGGGGAATTTTCGTGCGGCCATGCGGGGTTCATGGCGGTGGGAGCCTACGTGACCTCCATCCTGAACGTGTGGCTCTTCACTTCGGACCGGGTCTTCGGCCCCCCCCTGCTTTCCCCCTCCGCGGCCCTATACCTCTTTCCCGTCACGCTCCTGGCCGGCGGGGTGGCCGCGGCCGTGGCGGGACTGCTGGTGGCCATCCCCTCCTTTCGCACTCGCGGCGACTACCTGGCCATCATCACCCTGGCGGTGAACTACATCGTCAAGAGTTCCGTGGAGAACATCCAGGCCATCGGCGGGGCCCGCGGATTCATGGGCATGCGGAAGGTGGTGAACTCCATGCGGGACGTGGCGGATCTTCCCTGGGTCATGATCTGGATCCTCGTCTTCACGGGCCTCACCGTCTGGATCATCCACCGGTTCGTCAACTCCACCTACGGCAAGGGCATCGTGGCCATCCGCGACGACGAGATCGCCGCCGAGATCATGGGGGTGGACACCCGCAACATGAAGATGATCGCCTTCATGCTTTCTTCGGGACTGGCGGGCATGGCGGGAGGGCTCTTCGCCCACATCCTGGGCTACATCAATCCGGGGACCTTCACCATCATGAAGTCCACGGAAGTGATGGTCATGGTCTACCTGGGCGGCATGGGATCCCTGAGCGGCTCGGTGCTGAGCGCCGTCCTCTTCACGGTACTCCTGGAGCTGCTTCGCCCCTTGCAGGTGATCAAATGGGTGGTGGTGCCGCTCCTTCTCATCGTGCTCATGCTCTTTCGCCCCGAAGGGCTCCTGGGCAACCGGGAACTCACCGACGTCTTTCCCCGACTCAGAAAATGGTTTTCATCCTCTGAAAAGGTGTCCTAGATGGCGCTTCTGGAAATACGCAACATGACCCATTTCTTCGGAGGGCTCCGGGCCGTCTACGACTTCAACCTGCGCCTGGAAGGCGGGGAACTCATGGGGCTCATCGGGCCCAACGGCGCCGGCAAGACCACGGTCTTCAACCTGGTGTGCGGGTTCTACCGGCCCACGGAAGGAGAGATCCTCTTCGAGGGAAAGGAGATCGCAGGCCTTCGCCCCCATGCCGTCACGGCCATGGGGATCGCCCGGACCTTCCAGAACATCCGGCTTTGGAACACCCTTCCCGTTTACGACAACCTGTGCATCTCCCAGCACTTTCGGTTGGGCTACGGACTGAAGGACGCCCTGCTTCGCACCCGGCGCTTCGCCGCGCGGGAAAAGAACGTGCACAAGACGGCGGAGGAACTCCTGGAACTTCTGGGGCTGCGCCACTACGCCCAAGAGCTTCCCGGAAACCTCCCCTACGGGTTGCAGCGCCGCCTGGAAATCGCCCGGGCCCTGGCCACCCGCCCGAAACTCCTGCTCTTGGACGAACCCGCCGCAGGCATGAACCCGGGAGAAATCGACCAGCTCATCGATCTCATCCGATGGATTCGGGAGCGGTTCGATCTGACGGTCTGGCTCATCGAGCACCACATGCGGGTGGTGATGAGCGTGTGCGAACGGGTGCAGGTGCTGGATTTCGGAGAAACCATCGCCGACGGTCCTCCCGAGGAAGTGAAGCAAAACCGGCGGGTGATCCAAGCCTATCTGGGGAGCGAAGAACTGAGCCATGCTTGAAGTCAAGGACCTCCACGTACGCTACGGAAACATTCAGGCCCTGCACGGCATCTCCTTCACGGTCCAGGAAGGCGAGATGGTGGCGCTTTTGGGAGCCAACGGGGCCGGCAAGACCACGACCCTCCTGAGCATCATGCGCCTTCCTCCGCCGGAAGCTCCTCTTGTCACCAAGGGTTCCATCCTGTACAAGGGGGTCGATCTCATCGGGGTCCCTCCCCACGAGGTGGTGTCCCGGCACGGCATCGGTCTCGTTCCCGAAGGGCGGCACATCTTCGGAAACCTCACGGTCATGGAAAACCTCAAGATCGCCACCTATGCCCGGAAGGACCCCCAGAACATCCAGAGGGACTACGAAAGGGTCTTCAGCCTCTTCCCCCGGCTGGCGGACCGCAAGCATCAGCGGGCCGACACCCTGAGCGGCGGGGAGCAGCAGATGCTGGCCATGGGCCGGGCGTTCATGAGCGGCGTGGGCTTCATCTTGCTGGACGAGCCCTCCATGGGGCTTTCTCCTCTGCTCATGCAGGAGCTCTTCCGGGTGCTCAAGGAGCTGAACGAAGCGGGCACCACGATCCTGGTGGTGGAACAGAACGCGCATCTGGCGCTGCGCTATGCCCATCGGGCCTACGTGATGGAGACCGGCCGGATCGTCATGGAAGGGCCCGCCCGGGAACTGGTTGAAAATCCTGAGATCAAGAAGGCGTACCTGGGCTGAGGCGCCTCGGGGACCTCACGCCCAGTTCCAACAACAATCGGGATAGCGGGTTTCGCCGCTCCCACAGGTCCATGGAAACGCAGGGGTGTTTCCTGGCGATCCTATTCCATGAAACGTCACCTCGTTCCGATCGTGCGCACGGCCTGTAGGGGCGAATCATCATTCGCCCCTACAGGGGTCCGCTTCCCAAAAGGTGCGTTTCATCCTTCGTTGTCACGGGCCGTCCGTGACGGCGTAATGTGAAAGAGAACCGCGAATGAACGCGAATAGACGCCAATAGCCATGAGCGACATGGGGGAGCGGCGAAAGCCGCGAAAGGAATGGCCGGCCATTCCATGGCGTCACGGTTGCTTCCAGCTTATGGCGCCTTGCGGCGCTCCCGCAAAAGGCCCCTGCCCCGACCCGCTCGTTTATGAGCGCGGGGTGGCGCAGGGGGGCCATGACTGTTCACATGAAAAAGCGAGTTTCGACATGAAAATTCTCATCTGCGACGGCATGCATCCCAAGGGCCTGGAACTCCTCCGGGCCGAAGACGATCTGGAGGTTCTCGCGCCCGACCAGCCCGGGCCGGAGGAAGTCCGCGAGCTGGCGGCCGACTGCGACGCCCTGGTGGTCCGGAGTCGGACCAAGGTGACGGAGGATCTCATCAGCGCCGCCCCTCGGCTCAAGGTGATCGGCCGGGCGGGCACCGGCGTGGACAACATCGACATTGCGGCGGCCAGCGCCCGGGGCATCCTGGTGATGAACACGCCCGGGGCCAACGCCATGGCCGCAGCCGAGCACACCATGGCGCTCATGCTGGCCCTGGCCCGCCACGTGCCCCAGGCCACCCAGTCCCTGCGGGAAGGCCGTTGGGAAAAGAAGCGCTTCATGGGCACCGAGCTCTACCAGCAGACCCTGGGCATCATCGGCCTCGGCAAGATCGGCACCATCGTGGCCGACCGGGCCCTGGGCATGAAGATGAACGTGCTGGTTTACGACCCCCACATCACCCCCGAAACGGCGGCCATCCTAGGAACGGAATGGGTGCCGCTGGAAGAGCTCTTCCAGCGTTCGGACTTCATCAGCCTGCACACGCCCCTGACGCCGGACACCCGAAACATCATCAACCGGGACACCCTGGCGCTCATGAAAAAAGGGGTGCGGATCATCAACTGCGCCCGCGGCGGGCTGGTGGACGAGGAGGCCCTTTACGAAGCGCTCGTTTCCGGACAGGTGGCCGGCGCCGCCCTGGACGTGTTCGCCAAGGAGCCCCCGGAAGGCAACCCGCTGCTCGGCCTGGAAAACGTGATCTTCACACCCCACCTGGGCGCTTCCAGCTTCCAGGCGCAGGAGAACGTGGCCCGGGCCATCGCGTCCCAGATCGTGGACTACCTGAAACGGGGGATCATCCGCAACGCCGTCAACTTCCCCTCCATCAGCCCCCGGGACTACGAGCGCATCAAGCCCTATCTCGCTCTGGCCGAGCGCCTGGGGCACCTGCAGGGCCAGCTCTGCTCGCCCCTGGAGCGCGTGGAAATCGAATACAGCGGGCCGGAACTGACGGAGCTTCCCCTGGATCCCCTCACCCAGAGCATCGCCAAGGGGCTTTTGGATCCCATCCTGGCGGAAAAGGTCAACCTGGTGAACGCGCCCATGCTGCTCAAGGAGCGCAAGATCCAACTGGTGGCCACCACCACGTCCGAAGCCAGGGGATACACGGGCCTTATCCGCGTCACGGTGGAGGGCAAAGGCCGGAAGCGCTCGGCCACGGGTGCCGTCTTTCCCGGCAATGAAATCCGTCTCGTCCGCATGAACACCTACCGGCTGGAAGCGGAGCTGGAGGGGATCAACCTGATCGTGCAAAACGTGGACAAGCCCGGGGTGATCGGCTTCATCGGCACCACCCTGGGATCCCACCAGGTGAACATCGCCAACATGCACCTGAGCCGCACCCCGGAAAAGGACAAGGCCATCGCCATCATCCGCCTGGACGGGGAAGCTCCCCCGGAGGCCCTGGAAGCCCTGAGATCCAATCCCGACATCCTGAGCGTGGAACAGGTGCGGTTGTAGGGACCCCATGTGAGGATCCCGGCAGCGTGTCTGAAAACGCCCGGGATGACCGCTTTTCTCGCAGCGCAGCCCTTTGGGGCCGCGAAAGAGCCCGCGGACGTGGAATAGGACATCGGGCACTACGTATCCCTTCGTCGGGCTGCGATGACCCTTTCCCGCGGGGCTGAAGCCCCGCGGCTACGAAAAGAACGGAAATTTCCCAAAAGGATGCGCCGGGCAAAGCGGCTGTCTGCAAAGGGGAGTGAATTCAACCCAACGGTCTTAGCTCCCTGGCGCCGCTCCCACACACCCGTTGTTAATGGCCAACTAGAATGACCCACCTACGGCCAACAAAAGTGACCCACGTTGAGGATGCATTGGCGATCATTTGGCCGTACAACCCCATCTCTGAGAAATCAAAAAGGAGGTGGGAGGAAGACTTTGAAGGAGTGGGTCGTGATTCATAAGATCAAGGCGCTTTACGATGAAGGCAACGGACTGAAGATCCGGGCCATCGCCCGCCAGCTGGGCATATCCCGCAACACGGTCAGGAAATACCTGCGCATGGATGAGGCGGCCATTGAGGTAAGGCAAAGCCACCGGGAGCGGCGCAAGCAGCTGGACGCCTACCGGGACTACATCGTTACCTTGCTTGGGCAGTTTCCAAATCTCAGCGCGGCCAAGGTGCTCTACAAGCTCCAGCAGAAGGACCCGGGGTTGAAGGTCTCGGAGCGTTCAGCGCGTCGATACGTCCGCCGGCTCAAGGAGACAGTGATCCAGTGTCAGAAGCGCTATTACGAGCCGGTGGTCGAGAGTGTTCCCGGCGTGCAGTGCCAGGTGGATGGCGGTGAGTTGCGAGGGGTGCTGATCGGGGGGATCGAGACCACGGTGTACTTCGTGGTATTCGTCCTGTCCTATTCCCGCCTGATGTACGTTGGGCTGTCACGCCGGCCGGTGGATACCGCGACCTTTATCCGGCTGCACGACGAAGCCTTCCGCTACTTCGGCGGTCGTCCCGAGGAGTGCGTCTATGACCAGAGCCGGCTGGTGGTTCTTGGCGAGCAGTACCGGGAGGTGGAACTGAACCAGAGGTTTGCTGCGTATGCCACTGGCGCGGGTTTCCGGATCCACGTCTGTGAGGGCTACGACCCTGAGAGCAAGGGCAAAGTGGAAGCCGGGGTCAAGTATGTGAAGCGCAATGGCCTCGATGGCGAGGTCTTCGACGACTGGGAGCATCTCGAGCAGCATCTTCGCCAGTGGCTCGACACGGTGGCCAATCGGCGCGTGCACGCCACCACGGGCCGAGTGCCATGGGTGCGTTACGAGGAGGGAGAGCGCTCCCATATGCAACCCTATCTGAGCCCAGCCTTCCTGGGAGAACAGGCCCCTGTGGAGAGCCGCAAGGTGGACAAGACCGGTCTCCTGTCCTGGTGCGCCAACAAGTACTCCGCGCCCAGGGCGTACCAGGGCACCCGGGTTGGGGCGCGCGCCGAACAGGGAGTATTGATTCTCACCGATCTGGAAAGCGGCCGGGAGATCGCTCGCCACAGGCTGTCTGAAGGGAAGGGCGAGATCATCCGAAACAGCGACCACTATCGCGACAAAGAGGCTCGCATCGCGGACCTGGAGACGGGCATCGCCGGACTTGTCGGCGAAGAGACGGGCGCCCGGCTGTGCGCGCTGATCAAGGCGACCAACCCCCGAATCTACAAGGACCAACTGAGCGCCGTCAGACGGCTTCTGGCAGCGCATGTGCCTCTGTCCAAGGGCCTTGTGCTTCGCCTTTGTGAACGCCCCTCACTCACCGCCACGGCTTGCCGGGATTACCTGGAGGCTTACGAGGCCGATCCGAGCCGTTTCGAGCCGAACACCCCGGAGGCGGTGCCGCCATCCACCTCATCCGTCTATGAACTGGAGCGCTATGCCCTGATCACCGCCAACGCAGGAGGCCGCCCATGAGTCTTTCCATTGAGCAGGTGGCCGGCCGATACCGGGGGATCCGCTGTAACCACATCGCCCAAGGACTCGCCGATCTGCTGCGCCAGGCCGAGGCCAACGAGGTCTCCTACCTGGCCTTCGCCGAGGCCCTGGTGGTCCATGAGCAGCAACAGCGCAATCAACGGCGCATCGCCCTCAACCGGCGCAAAGCAGGCTTCCCGGTGGACAAGCGCCTGAGCGAGTTCGACTACCGTCACCAAACAACCATCACTAAGCGGCAGATCACCCAGCTTTTGGACTTCCGCTTCATCGACGAGCGCGCCAACCTGATCTTTATCGGCCCGCCGGGAGTGGGAAAGACGCACCTGGCCATCGGCATCGGCCAGGAAGCCATTGACGCCGGCTACAAGGTTCTTTTCACCTCCGCCCTGGGGCTGGTGGAGAAACTGGAACTGGCCGAGATCAAGGGCGAACTCAAACAGCAAATCACAGCCTTGCAGAAGTTCGACCTGGTGATCATCGACGAACTCGGATATCTGCCCATGAGCCGGCAGGCGCGCTACAACCTCTTTCAGCTGGTCAACGCCCTTTACGAATACCGATCCGTGATCATCACCACCAACAAGGAGTTCACCGCCTGGGGCGAGTTCTTCCAGGATGACAGCGTCGTTGTGCCCATCGTGGATCGCCTCATTCACCATTCACACATCTTCATCATGGGAGGGGAAAGCTATCGACTGAGACAGAAACGACAAGGCTGATTTTTTCGTCCCAAGTGGGTCAAAATTGTTGTCCAAAAATGGGTCAAAATAGTTGGCCATTGACACCCGTCATTTCCATTTGCGTCCATACGCGTTCATTCGCGGTTCTCTTTCACATGCCCTCCCGGACGGCCCGTGACAACGAGGAATGAAACGCACCTTTGCGAAGCGGGCCCCTGTAGGGGCGAATGATTATTCGCCCCTACAGGCTGCGCGCACGAAGGGAACGAGGTCGCGTTTCATGCAAAATCGGAAGATTCTTGTCCATCTCGAGGTTCCCGCGGGCGGGCTAAAGCCCGCCCCTACGAAGGCAGATGGACCTGTGGGGCAGGGCCGGGGGTTATCTCCGCCCGCTCATGGCGGGGATACAAGAAGAATGCGGTGGAAGAATCGCTCCATTCAGGCGCAAAAAAGAACCTGCCCGGCCGGAGGGGTCGAGCCGGGCAGGCCAAGGAGGGGTTAGGAGAAGGCGACATAGAGTCAGCCTACCTGTCTAGTACATTAATTCGTGGCTGAATGAAATTCAACCCCCTTGTCCCATTTCGCAGGAAATAATTTTACAGGGCCACCGGGTGGACCCAGCCGAAGGGATCCTCCTTTTCCCCGTATTGAATCCCCACGATTTCGTCGTAGAAGCGCCGCGACCATTCCCCGACGCCGCCGTCCTGGACCACGTAGCTCTTTTCCTTGTAAAACACTTCGCCCACCGGCGAGATGACCGCTGCCGTCCCCGTACCGAAGATTTCCTTGAGGTCCCCGGAAGCGATCCCGCCGATCACCTCGTCGATGGTGATGGGACGCTCCTTCACCGTGATGCCCCAATGCTTGGCCAGATCGATCACCGATTCCCGGGTGACACCGGGCAGGATGGACCCGCTCAAGGGCGGTGTGACCAGCTCATCGCGGATCCGGAAGAAGATGTTCATGGTGCCCACCTCTTCCACGTAGCGCCGTTCCACCGCATCGAGCCACAACACCTGGGTGTAGCCCTTCTTCTTGGCCAGCTCGGCCGCATAGAGGCTGGCCGCGTAGTTGGCCATGGTCTTGGCCTCGCCCACCCCGCCGCGCACGGCCCGCACGTACTGGTCGCTCACGTAGATCTTGATGGGATTGAACCCCTCGGGGTAGTAGGCTCCCACCGGGCCTGTGATGATGTAGTGGATGTATTCCGCGGCGGGTCGAACCCCCAGATGGGGCTCCGAAGCGATCATGGTGGGGCGGATGTAAAGGGAGGCCCCCACACTGCGGGGAATCCACTCCACGTCCAGGCGAACCAGGGCTTCGATGGCTTTCAGGTGCAGCTTCGCGTCCACTTCCGGCATGCACATGCGGCGCGCGGAACGGTTGAACCGTTCCATGTTCTTGAGCGGACGGAAGAGATGGATCCGGCCGTCGGCGCAGTGGTACGCCTTCAGCCCCTCGAAGATCCCCTGGCCGTAGTGGAGCACCATGGCGGCGGGATCCAGTTCCAGGGGGCCGTAGGGGATTACGCGCGGATCCTTCCACCCTCCCGCTTCGTAGTCCATGCGGAACATGTGATCGCTGAAGATCCTGCCGAAAACCAGCTGGTCGTCGGCGGGACGAGGTCTGCGTTGTTCCGGTGCCACAGGATGAACCGAGATGTCCATTGGAGCCTCCCACGTTGCGTTCCATGCCGTTACCGCCAACGGCCCCGGGCGGGACCCGTCCGGAGGCCGACCCCATCTCAGTGCGTGAGGATCTTGCTCAGAAAGAGCCTGGTACGCTCATTTTGAGGATTGGAAAAGAAGACCTCCGGCGGCGCGCTCTCGATCAACCGCCCCTCGTCCATGAAGACCACCCGGTGGGCCACCTCCCGGGCGAATCCCATCTCGTGGGTCACCACCACCATGGTCATGCCCTCCCGGGCCAGGCCCTTCATGACGTCCAGGACCTCGTTGATCATCTCCGGGTCCAGGGCGGACGTGGGCTCGTCGAAAAGCATGATCTTGGGTTTCATGGCCAGCCCCCGGGCGATGGCCACCCGCTGCTGCTGGCCGCCGGAAAGCTGCGCCGGGTAGTGATCCGCCTTGTCCCGGATGCCCACCTTGTCCAGGATGTCCAGGGCCAGGGCCTCCGCCTCTTCGCGGGGCATCTTGCGCACCTTCATGGGGGCCAGCGTGATGTTTTCCAGCGCCGTCATGTGGGGATAGAGGTTGAACTGCTGGAAGACGAAACCGATCTCGGCCCGAAGGCGCGTGAGATCGGTCGTGGGGGCGTTGATGTCCATGCCGTCCACCACAATGGTCCCCTTCTGGATGGGCTCCAGCTTGTTGATGCAACGGATCATGGTGCTCTTCCCCGATCCGCTGGGTCCGCACACCACCACCACCTCGCCCGAATTCACCGAGAAATCGATGTCTTTCAGGACGTGCAGATCCCCGAACCACTTGTGGACGCTTTGAAAGGAGATCATAGGTTCCATCCGAACCCCCGCCTCATGAGCTGTTGTCGTCTTTTGATCGCCACCACAATATGCTAAATAGGCGTGCGTTTGCAAGCACCCGAACCGAAGAGGACCCGGCCATGGTGGGACAAGACGGAACCGGTGCGGGCCGCCCGGCGGCTGTCACCGTGGGCGATGAACTCATCCTGGGCGAACGGCCCAACGACAACCTGGTCTGGATGCTTCGAGCCTTCGCCGAAAGAAGGCGCCCGGCCCAGGTGGGCCTGGTGCTCCCGGACCGGGATGAGGTGATCGCTTTTCACGTCCGGAACCTTTTGGAACAGGGCTGTCGGCCCGTGTTCGTCTCGGGGGGCATCGGAGGCACCCACGACGACCGCACGCGCCAGGGCGTGGCCTGGGCCCTGAACCGCCCCCTGGAACTCCATCTGGAATGCGACGCCCTCCTCGCCCGGAGGTACAAGGAAAGGTACACGGAGCAGCGGCGCCGCATGGCCTGGCTTCCCCGGGGAGCTTCCCTCATCCCCAATGCCACGGGAGCCCCAGGCTTTCAGGTGGAGTCGGTCTATGCCTTCCCGGGCTTTCCCAGCATGCTGAAACCCATGGCCGCCGCCGTTCTGGACGAGCTTTGGGGCCCCGCGGGCGGTCCCCCCGTGGACACCGCGGAGATCACCCTTCCCGTTCCCGAAGGGGACGTGGCCGGGCGGGTGGAGGATTTCGCCCGAAGGCATCCCCGCGTTCGGGTGGGGATCTACCCGCGCATCACGCCCGGGGGGCCCGAGGTGAGCATCCGCTTCCGGTTCGGGAAAGACGATGGGGCCTCCCGCCGTGACGTGGAGACGTTCCTGTCCGACCTGCGGGTGCATCACGGTGCGGAAGGACCTCAAAACCGCTGACTCGAAAAGGAGATCTTCATGGCCTTGATCAAGGTGGACGAAACCAAGTGTGAAAAAGACGGCGCGTGCGTCCGCGTGTGTCCGGCCGGCATCCTGACCCTCCAGGGCGACGGCCTGCCGGCCGTTCTTCGGGGCATGGCGCAGTTTTGCATCGCCTGCGGCCACTGCGTGGCCGTTTGTCCCCAGGGCGCCCTGGACAATGTGCGCGCGCCCCTGGCGGCCCAGCAGCCGCTGGAACGCTTTCCGGTGCTGGACCCGGAAACGGCTCTCCACTTCCTTCGCTCCCGCCGGTCCATCCGGTGTTACAAGCCGGAACCGGTCCCCCGGAAGCTCATGGAAAAGCTGCTGCAGGCGGCCCGTTACGCCCCTTCCGGGCACAACTCCCAGGGCCTTTCCTTCCTCGTCGTGGAAAAGAAGGAACACCTGGCCGCCATCAAGGACCTGGTGGTCCGCTGGATGAAGGCCCTGGTGGACTCGGGATCCGAACTGGCTCAAAGGTTCCACATGCCGGGCATTCTCAGGGCCTACGAACGGGGCGTGGACCGGATCCTTCGGGATGCCCCGCAATTGATCGTGGTCACCGCCCCCAAGGACCACGCGGCGGCCCGGGTGACCACCTTCCTGGCCCTGGAATACGTGGAACTCTACGCCACCACCCTGGGCCTGGGCACCTGCTGGGCCGGATACGTGAACACCTGCGCACAGACGGCTCCGGATCTTGCGGCCTTCCTCCGTATCCCCGAAGACCACGTGATCACCGGCACCATGATGGTGGGCTATCCCGACGTGACCTACCACCGCCTGCCGGAAAGAAACCCCCTGGATCTCCGTTGGATGGAATAAAGGCGAAAAAAATAGGGGCGAAAGATCTTTCGCCCCCACTTCTTGCGTTCGGTTGGAATTCCAAGTCACGAGCCCGGAAACCTACTCGTCGTCCTTCCGCTTCGGTTTGGGAAGGCTCAGCCGGAAGATCAGCACCACCGGCAACACGATCAGGGCCATCAGGCCGATGCGGCTGGCCTGCTCGGGGCTGAGATACCCCGCCCACACCCGGAAAAGCCCCAGGGTGGGATCCAGGGCGGCCGCCTTCTTGAAGTGTTCCCGGGCGAGCAGGTCGTGTCCCTGATCGGCGTAAATTCGGGCCTGCACATTGAGAGCCCGGGCCATGGAGGCGGGATCGTCGTGCAGCCGAAGGACCTGGTCCGCATCCCGGCGGGCTTCATCGAAGCGCTTCAGATCGTAGTAAACGCGGGCCCGGTGGCTCAGGACCTCCGAGTCCTTGGGCTGGATGCGGTGGGCGGCACTGAGATCCTCCAGGGCCTTCTCGGGCATGTTCTGCCGGAGATACGCCAGGGCCCGATAGAGATAGACGCGGTGATCCGCGGCTCCGTTCTCAATATAGGCCGTGAGGTCCCCCACGGCCTCCTGGTACTTGCCTTGGTAGTAGTAGAGAATGCCCCGCTCCCGGTGGGCGTCCACCAGCGTGGCGTCCTGTTCCAGCGCCTCGGTGTAGAGCTCCACCCGTTTGAACATGATGGATTCTTTTTTGGCCTTCAGGTAAAGATCGGAAGCGCTTTGCATGGCGACCGCCGGAGTGCTGAGGATCACACCCACCATGGCCGCGACGATGACGGAGGTCCATTTCTTCATGACTTTTTCCTTTCCACGTCCGGAATGCGAGCGGCCGGTGCCGCTTCAACATCTCTATCGGAACGTTCGCTGCTCAACATAAGGCTGATTTTGAGATAAGCAATAGACGGGCCAGGCACGTTCCGAACGAGGCACTTGCTTGTGCCACAACCGGCCCTAAAAGGAAAGAAAAAGATGGAAGAGTCTCTCCGGCAAGGTGTTTGCGCGGGGAACCCCATGACAACCAACGAACAAGGAGAATGGCCATGAACCGAATGCTGACCTTGGCGGACGACACGTTCTGGGTGGGCGTCAACGACCACGAAACGGAACTCTTCGAGGCCCTCTGGCCCTTACCCTACGGCGTGTCCTACAACGCCTACCTGGTCGTGGATGAACAGGTGGCCCTCATCGACGCGGTGAAGGGACATTTTCTCACGGAACACATCCAGAAGATTGCGGCCGCCCTCCCCCCCGGAAAGACGGTGGATTATCTCATCATCAACCACATGGAACCGGACCACACCGGAGCCATCCAGATCCTGCGAAAGGCCTTTCCCGGCCTGACCCTGGTGGGCAACAAGAAAACCCTGGATATGCTCGCCGCCTTTTATGGAGTGGACCAGGACTGTCTGGAAGTGGACGACGGGGACATTGTGGAACTGGGACGCCATCGGCTCCAGTTCCACCTCACCCCCATGCTCCATTGGCCGGAAACCATGATGACCCTGGATACCACCACGGGGGTGCTCTTTTCCGGCGACGCCTTCGGGGGCTTCGGCACGGTGGAACAGGGCCTCTTCGACGACGAGGCGGACCTGGACCTGATGGAAGGGGAAATGCTTCGCTACTACACCAATATCATCGCCCGCTACAGCCAGATGGTCCAAAAGGGCATCGAAAAGGTCAAAAACCTGACTTTCCAGGTGGTGGCACCCACCCACGGCGTCGTCTGGCGGAAGGACCCCGGCCGAGCCGTTTCCCTCTACGACGAATGGAGCCGCCAGGAGGGCGAACCCGGCGTAACCGTCGCCTACGCCTCCATGTACGGCAACACCCAGCGGCTGGTGGAAACCGCCGTCCGGGCCCTGGTGGAACGCGGGGTGCCGGTGGCGGTGCACAACCTGTCGCGATCCCACGCCTCCTACGTGGTGGCCGACATCTGGCGCCACAAGGGGCTGCTCCTGGCCTGTCCCACCTACAACACGGGGCTCTTTCCGGCCATGGACGACCTGCTGCGGCTTCTGGAAAACAAGATGCTCAAGAACAAGAAGGTGGGCATCCTGGGTTCCTTTGCCTGGTCGGGAGGGGCCGTGAAGGCCATGCGTCAGTTTGCGGACACCCTGCACCTGGATCTGGTGGAGCCGGTGGTGGAGGCCAAGGGGGCCGGGACGGAGGAGGATGGGGAAAAGTGCCGGGAGTTGGGCGAACGATTGGCAGATGCGGTGATGGGTGACGAGTGATGAGTGATGGGTGAGGGGTGAGGGGGCTCCGGGGAGCGTCGCCGGAGCCCCTTTTCTGTCAGTTGTCGTTCTTGTTGCGGTAGACCAGGACGGGGCGGGTGGTGCGGCTCACGATGCTCAGGGCCTCGTCGCTGATCATCTTGGCGATCCGGGGCCGGTCGTGCCCGTAGGCTCCCAAAACCACCAGGTCGTAGTTTCCGGAGATGATCTCCTTGAGGGTTTCGTCCACGAAATCGCCCGCCGCTTCTCTCACCTCGGGGCTGTGCCCCAGCTTCTCCAGGGTTTCCTTGCCGAGCATCGTACAGGCGTGGGCGAACTCTTCGCTTTCTCCCTTGTCCGTCTCCCGCACGTGGAGCACGGTGATGTGGGGCTTCTTCCGTTCCAGCAGCGGCGCCAGGAACTCCAGGGCCTCCTGGTCGCACTTGGTCCCCCGGTAGGCCACCAGCACCCTTTGCACCTCTCGAAGATCCCGCACGATCAGCACCGGCCGTTTGGCGTGGTGCAGGATCTTGGAATGGACCGTCCCCAGGATCAGGCCCTTGAGGGCCGAATGGCCGTGGGACCCCAGCACGATCATGTCGTAGTCGCCGCTCCGGGCCTCTTCCAGGATCACCTCGGCGGGCTCTCCCACCACGATCTTGGGCTCACAGGGCACCTTGCCGGCCAGACACACCTGGCAGGCGTCCATGATCTGGCCCCGAACCTCCTCGGTTTCCCGCTCGATGGTTTCCCCGGGGTCCTTGGGCTTGAGGAAAGGCACGTCGAACTGCTGGAGCCGGATCATGTCCACGTCGGGCTTGGCGTAGATCGCCTCCACCTCCGCGTCGAAATGCTCCAGCAAGTGACATACATATCGCAAAGCGATGTGGGATTCGGGACTTTTGTCCACGCCCACCAGAACCTTCAATCCGCTCATGACTCCCCTCCTTTTCTCAGTGGCCGCCCGTGCCGAGAATCCCCGATGCCGCCAGCATGAGCGCCAGCACTTCCAGCACCACGATCCCCACGAAAAGCCAATCCTTCTTGCGCACGTAGGCCGGGATCAAGGTGAGGAAGCCCACGATGGTCATGGCACCCAAAAGGGCGATCCCCAGGAAGTTCAGATAGTCGCCTTTTCCGAGCAGCAACGCCCAGCCCCAGCCGTGAGGGGCGTTGGCTTCGTGGAGGAACTCATCCACCGACAGGCGCCACAAGTGGGGGATCTTGTTAAGCGGGATGTAGGGATCCAGCACCCCCGCCAGGTAGATCACGTAGGTGATGATCATCAAGAAGATGCCGATCCAGCAGCCGTAGAACAACAGATCGGCATAGAGCATCTGTTCGGGAGACGCCTTGGCGCTTTCCCTCGTCGCTTTGGTCTTCGTCATGGCCGCACCTTCCTTTCTATCCAATGCCCAGGCCCTTGAGCAGCGCCTTGAGGCCGGCAAACAGCAGCACCACAATCACAATGTACCGGATGATCTTGGGCTTGGCCACCGCCAGCACCCGCACGCCCACGAAGGATCCCAGCATGAGGCCCACGATGGACGGGATGGCCATGAGGGGAATGACGCAGCCCTTGTTGAGATAGACCCAGGCGGCCGACGTGTCCGTGATGGAAAGGAGAAACTTGCTGGTGCCCACGGCCACCTTGAGGGGGGCGCCCATGAGCAGGTTGAGCACGGGAACGTTGGCCCAGCCGGCTCCCAGCCCGAACATACCGGCCATGATGCCGATGACGATGAACAGGATGAGACCGGGAAGGGTCCGATGGGTCTTCCACTCCACCACTTCACCGGTGGATTCCTCGTAGTAGGACCCGGACATGCCCAGGGCCTGGCCGATGGCGTCCTGGACCTTCACTTCCGGCCGCTCCACGTTCTTGGACGTGGCCAGCAGGATGGCGATGAAGACGATCGTGGCGCCCAGGCAGATCTGCACCACGTTGGTGGGAAGGGCCAGACCCAGAAAGGCCCCGGCGATGGCGCAGGTGGAAGCGATGAGGGCCACGGGGAGAGCCAGGCGCAGGTTGGCCAGGTTCCGGCGCAAGAGCCCCGGACCGGCCGCCAGGGCCCCCGCCAGGGCCACCAGCAGGCCGGCGCCTCTCACGAAATCCAGGTGAAACGGGAAAAACCCGCTCACCAGGGGCACGTACAAGACGCCGCCGCCCACCCCCGCCAGCACCGCAATGATGCCCAGGATGAAGCAAAAGAAAAAGAGCACCAGCGGCCAGAACCACCAGGGCTTGGTCGCCTCTCCCACGGCGGCCCCGGTCGCCTCCGCCAGGGCCCATGCCGGACTCGCCACCACACAGGCGGCGGCAAGCCACATCCGCAACTGCATCCACTGGACAAACCTCTTGATCATGCCATAACCCCCTTGACTGCCTTAGAATTGCCGTTCCTTTCGTGAAGATTTGCACAAAACGGTCGCATTTTAAACGGTGTCCCCGCCCAGGTCAAAGAAAAAGTAGGGGCGCGTCCGCCGCCAGAACCGGTAGGGGCGAATGGCCCTTCGCCCCTACCGCCCGCTCCACGCTCCACGCTCCACGCTCCACGATTCACGATTCACGATTCACGATTCACGATTCACGGATCACGGATCACGGATCACGATTCACGGATCACGGATCACGGATCACGGATCACGGATCACGGATCACGGTTCCCCGCCGCAGGGGCACGTTTCCTGGGTGAAGCCGTTCCGGAGGCCCAAGCGCCACAGCTCCTTCAGGGCGGCCCGGATCTCCGCTTCCGAGGCGCGCCGATCCAGAGGCGGCATCCGGAGGGCCTTGTAGGCGGGGAAATACTGGTCCATGAGGCTCACCCAGGCGTCCTTTCCCAGGGCCCGGCGAAGAAACGCCAGGCATTCGGGCGTCCCCGATAGGCCCCCGGGGAGCACCAGGTGGCGCACCAGCGTGCCGCGGACGGCCAGTCCGTCCCCGTTTACCCGGAGCGGCCCCGCCTGGCGCCACATGGCCAGAAGCGCCCGCCGGTTCTGGAGCACGTAATCGCTCCGGCCGCAACAGAACCGGGCGGCTTCGGGCGAGGCGAACTTGATATCCGGAAGGTAGATGTCCACGATGCCTTGGAGCATGTGGATCACCCGAACCCGTTCGTATCCGCTGGTGTTGTAGACGATGGGAAGCCGCAGTCCCCCTTCCGCGGCGATGAGCAGGGCTTCCAGGAACTGGGGGATCTGATGGGTTGGCGTCACCAGGTTGATGTTGTGGACCCCGCGGCGCTGGAGACGAAGCATCCTTTCGGCCAGATCTTCCGGAGTCATGATGCGCCCCACTCCCATCTGGCTGATGGGGTAGTTCTGGCAGTAGACGCACGAAAGAGTGCAGCCCGAAAAGAAGACGGTGCCGGATCCCTCCGTCCCGGCCAAAGGCGGCTCCTCCCAGGGATGGACACTCACGGCCGCAACCTTGAGGCGGCCATCGGTCCGGCAGAATCCCGTCCCGCCGGCCAGGCGGTCCACCCGGCACCGGCGCGGGCACAGCTCACAGGACCGCAACATCTCCCGGAAGGCCGACGCCCGCCGCCGCAGTTCTCCCCGCCGGTGCAAGACCCAATAGCCGGGGGCCTGACTCGAGGAAACGTCGGGCACGGTCAAAGAAAGCACTTCCAACCTCTCCTGATCGTGTTCTATGGTGATAGGTCGTTGAGATGACTACATCAGGCGGAGGCTGCAGCGCAAGTCTCGGGACGATGCGAACAGTCCAAGTGCCCGTTGATGGAATGGCGGTTTCGACTTTGTTGGGAGACCATCTTCGCAAGCTGAGGAGGGATGGAAACCATGCCCCAGGAAGACAAGCCTTTGTTGGAGGAAACCATCGAGCACTTCCGGCGGATCGCCCGGGAAAACCGGTTTGCGGAAAACGCCGCCGTACCCCACGACGCCGACCGGTGCCTCGTGTGCCGGCCGGAGAAGGCTTCCCTGGATCCCTTCACGATCTACGTGGAAGTGGTGGCCCGGTCCATTCCGGAGCGGCGTCCCGCCTTGGACGAGGATCTGGTGGCGGCCGTGAACGAGGACCTGGCGCTTTACGGGGAAGCCAAAACCATCACGCTAGACGATTTGCAACAAGGGAAAGAGGAAGCGATGGAGGCCTGGCGGTTCTGGGTGCGAAACGCCCTGGACACCGGCCTGGAGCTCCTTTCCGTCCACAGCCCCACGAGCCTGGAATTCAGCCTGGACGACGCCCAGGGCCATCCGGCCCGGGAGCGGTTCGTGGAGGAAAAGGTCCAATTCATTACGAACGCCATCCTGGGGCGGAAGGGAGAATAAGCCCCGAATCGACCGACCTTTTCGTTCCGTTTTTAGGATGAAACGCGATTTCCTTCCGCTGGTGCGCGCGGACTGTAGGGGCGAATAATCATTCGCCCCTACAGGGACCTGCTTTCCAAAGGTGCGTTCCCCCCTCCCTTGTCACGGGCTCTCCGTGACGGGGGGTCCTTCGCGGTGCGTCTCATCCCAAGGCTGATTCCGATCGGCGGCTTCCACCCGGTTTCGGCCGTTTTCCTTGGCCCGGTAGAGGGCCGCATCGGCGGCGGCCAGGAGGGCTTCCATGGACGGCACGGGCTCCTTTTGAGGATCCACGGCCGCCACGCCGAAGCTAGCCGTGATCCGAAAGGGTCCGCGGGGACTTTCGAGCCGCAACTGGGACGCCAGGAGCCGGAGGCGCTCCGCCGCCACGGCCCCTCCTTCCAGGTCCGTTTCCGGGAGCACCACGACGAATTCCTCGCCACCGTAGCGGGCGGCCCAGTCCACACCCTGGCGGAGAGAGGCCCGCAGCACGCCGGCGAAGGCCTGCAGGGTTTCGTCACCCACCTGATGGCCGTGCGTGTCGTTGACCTTCTTGAAGTGATCGATATCCGTCATGACGACGGCCAGAGGCCGCCCGTAGCGCCCGGCAGCCTTGAGCGCCTGGGGCAGGTGTTCGTTGAAGTGGCGGCGATTGTAAAGCCGGGTGAGGGGGTCGGTGATGGAGAGGCGCCGGATCTCTTCGTTTCTTTTGTTGAGTTTGGCTTCCAGGCCCAGGATCCTTCCGGCGGTCTTGAGCCGGGCCGCCAGTTCCGCAGGATGGACGGGTTTGACCAGGTAGTCGTCGGCGCCGGCTTCCAGGCCCGCCACCAGGTCGTCCAGGGCGTCCTTGGCCGTGAGGAGAATCACGTACACATAGCCCGGCAGGTCCCGGTCCCGCAGGGCCCGGCAGAAGCTCAGCCCGTCCATCTCGGGCATGACCCAGTCGGTGATCACCAGCGGTCGGAAGTCGTCCTGGAGGCGTTCCAGGGCCTCCCGGCCGTTTCCGGCCACGGCCACGTCGTAGCCCGCCGATTCCAGGACGGACTGAAGCCGAAGGGCCTGGGTGGTGCTGTCTTCCACGATGAGAACCGGAAACCTGTCCTCCATGTGCGTCACGATCGCCTCTTTTCGCGGAATCACTTGTCAAAAATATCCGGATAGAGTTTTCGGGCGCATTCGGGGCAGATCCCGTGGCTGAACTTGGCCTTGGACCGGTCGCCGATGTAGCGCTCCAGCGACTGCCAAACCCCTTCGCCGTCCCGGATCTTCTTGCACGAGGAGCAGATGGGCAGGATGCCCTCCAGGGTCTTGATGGTGTCCAAAGCCTCTTGCAGCTCCCGGTTCACCCGTTCCAGCTCCCGGGCCTTCTGCAGCGCGCTTTCGTAGGTGGAAAAGAGGAGATCCAGGATCTGGATCCGGTCCGAGTTGATGAATTGGCGCCGATTGGCGAAAAAGACCTCCAGGCCCATGTCGGTTCGGGTGTTTTTCCTCAATTTTCGGTTGATAAGAATGTATTGGATGCGAGACAGGAGAAAGGGGGCGTCGTAGGGCTTTGTGATGAAGTTGTCCGCCCCGCAGTCCAGACCCTTCAGAATATCTTCCGGCTCATTGAGCTGGGTGACCAGCATGACCGGGATATGCGCTGTTCGTTCATTGCTTTTGATCCTGCGGCACAATTCGTAGCCGTCCATTTCCGGCATGACGATGTCGCTGATGATGAGTGTGGGAGGCTCCGCCGACACGCGCTCCAGGGCCGCCCGTCCGTTTTCCGCCAGGAGGGTCCGGTAGCCGTTTTCCTCCAAGAGGCTCTGGAGGCGGACCGCCTGGGTCAGACTGTCTTCCACCACCAGGATGGTGATCTCCTCCTGAGACGCCATGTTACGATCGCTTTCCATGGGCTTTTCACTCCAACCTTCTTGCAAGTCTTTCCTTCTTGTGATCCTATCCGGGGGTCTGTCCCAAGGCCTTCCGGGAGGTTGTCCCGCCGAAGGCCGGTGCTCGCACCTATGCCTCCTGCAGCGGCTCCACTCCAAGCGAGCGGCCGGAGGCCGCTTCCAGAAGCAGGTCGCCGATGGCCGCCGGGTGCAAAACGCAGCGGGCCGCCCCGAGGCGCACCGCCTCCCCCGGCATGCCGAAAACCACGCTGGTTTCCTCGTTCTGGGCCACGGTGAGGGCTCCCTGATCGTGCAGTTCCTTGAGTTCCGCGGCGCCGTCCCGTCCCATGCCCGTGAGGAGCACCGCCACGGCGTCCCGGCCGTAGACTCTCGCCACGGACCGAAAGAGGAAGGAGACCGCGGGGCGGACCGCGTGTTCGGGCGGCGCATCGCGAAGAGCCAGAGTCCCCGCGCCGGTGACTTCCATGTGGAACCCGTCCGGGGCGAAATAGACCGTTGCCGGATCCAGCCTTTGCCCGTCCACGCCGATGCGGAGGGTGATTTGGCAAACCTTCCGGAGCCACTCCACCATGCCCGTGAGAAACCCGGGGCTGATGTGTTGTACCACCAGGACGGGCAGGGGATAGTCGGCCGGAAGACGGGAGAGGATCGTTTTGAGAACCGGCGGGCCTCCGGTGGAGGCGCCCATGGCCACCACCTGGAAATTTCTGCCTTCCACCGGGCAACAGAGTTTCGAATCAACGGTCGATCTGGAAACGGCCCTGGACGGCAAGCGCCGCATCACGGGAACTTCGGCCATGAGCTTCACCGTTCGGAGCAGTTTCCGGGCCGATTCTTCCGCATCCTTGGTACCCAGCCCCGCCGGCTTTTGAACCCCGGCCAGGGCGCCGATCTCCATGGCGGCAAAGGCCCGCTGCACCTCCTCCGAATCCCAGACCTCGCTCACCATCACGATGGGAACGGGGCGGGTTTCCAGGATCTTTCGGGACGCCTCAATGCCGTCCATCACCGGCATGTTGATGTCCATGGTGATCACGTCGGGCCGGAGTCTCTCGGCCAGCCGGACGGCCTCCAGGCCGTCCCGCGCCGCCCCCACCACCTGGAAGCCGCCGTCCTTTTCGAAGAGGTACTTCAGGTACTCACGGCAGGTGGAGGAATCATCCACGATGAGCAGTTTGAGCTTCCGATCCACCGTTTCTTACTCCCGGCAAGACTTCACGGAACGTTTGCGGCCATCCGAGGCTTGCCGCGCCCTAAGAGGCTGTCCGAGAACGGACTTCCTTCATCCATCGACAAGGGACCCTCCTTCTTTCGTAGCTGCGGGGCTTCAGCCCCGCGGGGAGGAGCCTTCGTAACCCCTTAAAGTGACAAGCGGAACGACCCGAGGCCCCATCCGCCGCTCGGTGGACCTCCCGCAGCCCGAAAGGGCTGCGCTACGGGAAAAACGCTCATCCTCGGCGGTTCTGAAAAACTCCTAGAGCAGCCGGGCCATCACCTCCAGCAGGTGGCTCTGGTCGAAGGAGCCTTTGACAATGTAAGCATCGGCGCCCACTTCCACCCCTTTTTCCCGGTCTTCACGGGAATCCAGACTGGTGACCAGCACCACGGGAAGGTCCTTCAGCTTTTCGTTTGCGCGGATCTTGGCCGTGAGCTCGAACCCGTCCATGCGCGGCATCTCCACGTCGGAGACCACCAGGTCGAAGGGTTCCTGGCACAGCTTGGTGTAGGCATCCATTCCGTCCACGGCGGTCTGCACCCGGTAGCCCGCGGCCGTGAGGATGTTCTGGAGAAGGGTGCGGGACGTGACCGAATCCTCCGCCACCAGCACGTTCCATGGCCGGTCCGGTTCGGCCCCCGCCGCATCTTTTCGGGCTCCAACGGCTGCGCGCTTTCCGGATCGCCGCACCAGGTCCAGCGGGTTGAGCACGGGCACCACGCGACCGTCTCCCAGCACCGTGGCTCCCCACAGATTGGGCACTCTTCCCAGGTAAGTTCCCAGGGGCTTCAGAACCACCTCGCTTTCGCCCAAAACCGCGTCCACCCGAAGGGCGCGACGGATGCCGCCCGCCTGGAGCACCAAGGCGATCCCCCATCCGTCTTCCGAAAAGGCTCCTTCCCCCGACGTTGCCACACCCAGCACATCGGCCAGGCGATGCAAGGGAAGCACGGCGCCCTGCCGGGTGATGGTCCAGGTACCCTCCACCCGCCGGACATCCTCCTTTCGAAGCCGCACCACGGCCTCCACGTACGGAGTGGGCAGGACGAAGAACCTTCCGGCCTCCCCCACCAGGACGCCCCGAAAGGTGGCCAGGGAGACCGGAAGCTGCAGTTCGAACGTGGTGCCCCGCCCCTTCTCGGTGGTCACCCGGATTTTTCCCCCCAGGTTTTCCACCTTGTCCTTCACGATAGCCATGCCCAGGCCGCGCCCGGAAAGGTCCGTCACCAAGGGACTGGTGGAAAGATCGGAGCGGAAGATCAGTCCGATCGCCTCTTCATCGCTCAGGGCCTCCGCCTCGGCCTGGGAAAGAAATCCCCGCATCACCGCCTGGGCTCTCACCTTATCCAGAGGCACCCCGCGGCCGTCGTCTTCCACGTGCAGGACAACCGTGCCGGCATCCCGACGGAGGACCCGGAGGCGGACCGCACCCACGGGGTTTTTCCCCGCCGCACGCCTTTCGGCCGGGGTCTCCAGGCCATGGTCCACGGCGTTGCGGATCAGGTGCACCAGGGGGTCCTTGAGCTCTTCCAGGATGCGCCGATCCAGCTCCACGTCCTCGCCTTCCGTCTTGAGCCGCACATCCTTTCCCAGGTGCCGGGAAAGATCGTGCACCATGCGGGAAAGTCCCGCAAAGAGGATGGAAAAGGGCTGGAGGAGGACTTCCTTGGCCCCTTCCATGAGGTCGTCCACCAGCTGCCCCAAGCGGTGGTGCATCCCCTCAGCCCGATGGACCACGCTCCGGGCCCGCGAGCAGGCATCCAGAAGGCTCTCCCGGCTTGTTTCCACAAATTCCAGCAAATCCCGAAGTTCCGACGGCGCCGCGCCGGCGGCCCCTTGGGCGTCCGCTTCGGCCGCTTCCCGCAGCCACCGGAGCTCCTTGGCGGCAAAGGAACATCTCTTTTTCATGTGCTCCAGTTCGCCCAAAAGCCGCTTGAGATCCCGCACGTGCCGTTCCATTTCCAGCCGGGTGGAAATGAATTCCTCGGCCCGGTGGAGAAAAAGGTCCAGGCGATCCACATCCACCCGCACGGTGCGGGTTTCCCGCCGGGGCCCGCCCGACGGGGGTTCATCCTTTTTAAGCGGGGATGGAACCGCCGGAACAGGCTCCGCCGGGACCGGTTCCGGTGCGGCGGGAGGCGGCGGGACGGCTTCCGGCTCGGGGCCGGGCTCATCCACGGGGACGTCTTCATGGGGCGCCGCAGCCCTTCCGTTTTTCGCTTCTTCCAGAGCGGCTTCCAGGGCCCGACAGACGACGGACGTGTCCGGGCCCGCTTCGGAATGTCCCTCCAGCCGGCCCTCCACGGCGGACAAGGCCTGATAGAGGGCGTCCACGACGGACGAAACGGGCGGGATTTCCTTTCGCTTGAGGGCGGCCAGGAGGCTTTCGGCGCTCTGGCAGATCGCCTCGATATCGGAGAACCCCACCGCCCGGGCCGCCCCCTTCAGGCTGTGCGCCTCCCGGTAGGCCGTCTCCAGGGCCTGGTCGGCTTCTTCGCCTTCCACGCCCCTTTCCAGATCCGCCAGCCGGGAACCCAGCGAATCCAGCCGCTCCCGGGCTTCGTCCTGGAACGCTTGGCGAAGTCGCCTCAAGAGTTCTTCTTCGTTCATTCAGCGTGACCTCTTGGGTCGATCATGGGAACCATCCCGTTTCCGATCTTTCACCATCCAATCTTTTCCCCACCCGCTGGAAGAACCGATCCCTCCATCCACGAAACACCAGGTTGTGCCTTGCCGGCACGCGGACTGTAGGGGCGAATGATTATTCGCCCCTACAGTCCCATAGTTTCCCTAGGAGGCTGTCCGAGAACTCCGCCAACCGTCACTCCCGCGTAAGCGGGAGTCCATAACTCACTGGAAATTCTGGATCCCCGCTTCCGCAGGGATGACGAATGGACGTTGAACGAAGCAAATTTGCCATTGTCGGACAGGCTCCTAGACCCGGAAGCGGGCCGCCGCGTTCCTGAGGCTTTGACTGAGCCTTTCCAGATCCCGAACGGACATCTCCAGCTGCCGCGCCCCTTCCGTGTTCTGCCCGGTGGCTTCGTGAATGTTCTGAATCGCTTGCGCCAGCTGTTCCACGCCCACCAGCTGTTCGTGGCTGGACGCCGCGATCTGGAGGGCGGAGTCCGCGGAGGCTTCCACCGTTGCGGCCAGCCGCTCCACGGCATCTCCCGCCTTCTCCCCCAGTTCCAGTCCAGCCGTCACGGCCTTGGCCCCCCGTTCCATGGCCATGACCGCACCGCTGGTGACCTTCTGCACTTCGGACAAGATCTGCTTGACCTGTTCCGTGGCCTCCTTGGACTGGTCTGCCAGGGAGCGCATCTCGTGGGCCACCACGGCAAAGCCCTTGCCCTGTTCCCCCGCCTTGGCCGCTTCGATGGCCGCGTTGACGGACAAGAGATTGATCTGGTCCGCCAGGTCTCGGACCGTCTCGATGATGTCGCCGATGTTCTGGCTCTGCTCGCTCAGGCGCATGACGTTTTCGGCCACGAAATCCATTTCCTTCCGGATGCGCTGGAGGCCCTGGATCGTTTCCCGGGTGACGTAGCGCCCTTCTTCCGATGTCTGGGTCATGCGGGAGGCGTCCTTGGACACATCGTCGGCCTTTTGCTGAGCCACTTGAGCCGTCACACGCATCTCTTCCGCCGTGGCGCTGATTTGGCTCACAGCAGTGGCCGTCTCGGTGGAGCTGGCCGCCAGCTGGGCCGCCGTGGCGGAGATTTCGCTCATGGAAGCCGCCAGCGTATGGACACCGTCCAGGATCTCATGGGTCTGGTCCCGGAGGGATTGCGCCATGAGCTGGAAGCTGTTGATGAGGCCGCCCACCTCGTCCTGCCGATCGGTGGCCTCGATGGAGATGTTGAGATTGCCCCGGCCCACTTCCCGCACCGCCGTTTCCAGGCTTCGAAGGGGCCCCACCAGGGATCGCGAGAGGAAGACCCCCGGCACAGATGCACCCAGCGCCAGGAGGATGCCCAAGCCGGCAAAGCGGATCCCCAGAGCGCGCATCGGGGCCATCGCATCCGCCTTATCCATCTGCGCGACCAGAACCCAGTCGAACGGGGCGCCGAACGTTTTGACAAGACCCAGCGGAGTCACCATCCTGAAAACGGACCGTCCGCCGGCTTCGGCCAATTCCCGCACCTGGGCTCCGTCACCAAGGACTTCCGCGACGAGCTTCGGATCCAGGGCCCGGGACACCCCTTCATCCCCGATGCCTGTAAAGCGGCCCTTTTCGTCCACCAGGCCGGCATGCACCGTCGCTCCCAGGTGGGCGTCCCGTTTGAGGATGTCGTCCAGGGCGCCGGGATCGAGCACCGCCAGCAGCACACCGGCCAGCCCCTCCCCCGTCACGGCCTTGACGGGAAAGGCCACGGTGAGGGACGGACGTCCGCCCGATCCGCGGGGAGCCGGTTTTCCCCAGACCGCTCGGCGCTCCCGAAGCACGTCCGCCCAGAGGGATTCCACCGACTTGGAGGTGTTCTCATTCAATTCCGGAACCGATTTCACTCCGGAACGAATGGAATAGACGGGGAAAGGATGATCCGGGGCCAGGATGAGAAGATCCGCCAGGTCCAGGTTGGACGCCTTGGAAACGAACCGTTCATGGGCTTTGTTTGCCAGGAGGAAATAGCTGCTCCACGTGCCTTCCTCTCCCCCGGCGCTCTCGATGGCGGCCCGACGGGCGGCCCAGCCCAGGATATCGTACACATCCCGGGATTCGGCCAGCACGCGGAAAGCCCGCAACCTTTCCATGAGATAACTCTCCAGGCGATCTGCATGGAAGTCGCTCACCACCGAAAGGTCCCGGAAGGCATCTTCCCGCACATCCCGCTCGGCATAGATCCAATTGACGGCCCCGGAAAGAAACAGGGCCGCCGTGACCAGAACCCCGAAGGAAACCGCCATCCGCCACGTGAGACTTTTTCGAAATTTCCCCAAGATCATGAATTCCTCCCTGCCTGCATGGATCCAGAGTCCGCCGAAGATGACCCGTTCAGAAGCTCCCTTCCGTCCAGGATCAGAACCCGCTCCGCCGCCAGTCCCAGCACGGCCGCCGGGGTGGATGCGGCCACGGAAGAGGGGGCGGGCTGGAGGCGCTGAGCATCGACCCGGTGCATGCCGTCCACCCCGTCCACCGCCAGGCCCAACACCAGGTTTTCGCTCTCCAGGATGAGCACGCGGTCCACCGATTCCGACCGGCCGCCTCCGATACCCAGAAGCCTATGCAGATCCGCCACCGGAACGATTTCTCCCCGCACATTCACAATACCGAGCACATGGAACGGAACTCCCGGCAGCGGCGTCGGCTCTTCCACGCGCACCACCTCCCGCACGAACCCGGCTTTCACGCCGAAACGTTCCCCGGCGGCGGAGAAGACCAGGAATTCCTCACCCTCTTCGGCTTTTACCTTGTTGCTGCCCTTGGCCAGGGCCTTGGCCCGTTCCTTCAGGACGGCCAGCTTTGCCTCTTCCATGGGGTGTTCCTTCTTTGCGCAGGGGAGGTTCGCGAACCGCCCCTACAGGAGCTTGTCCGAAAACGCCGGGAACCATGGCCTCTCTCGTCGCGCAGCCCTTTAGGGCTGCGGAGGATCCACCGGCCGTCGGATAGCCCGTCGCATTCGGCCGGTAACTTCATGGGATTAGGATGACCCTTTCCCGCGGGGCTGAAGCCCCGCGGCTACGACAAAACGGAAACTCCCTGGGCTCTTGCGTCGGAAACCCGTTCTCGGGCAGGCCCCTACAGGTGACGTCCATGACCAGCCGGGACGAGCCCCGCCTGCTCCCTACTCCCTGCCGGCCAGCAGGTGGTGGAGCAGGGCGCGGGCCTGACCCACCGAGAGCCCTTCTCCGTAGGCCAGGTCTTCTTCCGGCTCCCGTGCTTCCAGAATTTCCAAGGCCTTCAGCCAGGAGCGCCGGGCTCTCTCTATGTTTCCCGAAGCCTGAAAGAGCGTGCCCAGTCCCAGGAGGGCCGCGGCCAGGGAGGAATCCAGGTAGAGGGCCTGCCGGTACGCGGCGATGGCACCCTCCCGGTCCCCCGCTTCACAACAAAGGGAGGCCTTCAGCATGGGGTAGGCCGGATCCAGCCTGGAGCGGGAGGCCGCCCGCTCCAGGAACGCCACGGCATCGTCGCGCCTCCCGGAGTTGCTGAGAGCCTGCACCAGAACCGACACCATGCGGCGAAGCACGTCGTCCGCCGATCGTTCCTGTTCCAGGGCGGCCGTGGCCCGCTCCAGGGCGCTTTCCAGCTCCCCTTGATTCACCAAAGCCCGGAGATCTTCCGCAGACGGGATTTCCGGAGGCCGGTCGGGATCCTTTGTTTTCACATTCCCGCCATCGCCCCGAAAGCCCGTGGCCGGTTTCAACAGGGGACACTGCGCCGAAATGTCCCGCGGTTTCGGGATTTCCTTGGGCACGGGAGGGACCGGCTTGAGATCTCCCGTATCTTCACCGGAGAAGCGGGAGGAAACATGGGGCGCCTCCTTTTCCTGCTGACCCGCCCCTTCGCGATGGGACGCCGCCTGCCGTTTGGGCGCAGACAGCACCAGATCGTTACCGGGATGGAGGGGCAAACGGCCCTGAAGTGGCAAGAGGGAGGTCCGAAAGGAGGGGACCCCGGCGGCCGTCCGTTCACGCGCCGGATTCTTCCGGAAGAGGATCGCCTTGGAAAACCTCACCCGTTCCCACCGGGTCGCATCCACGTAGGCCATCTCCACCGCCGCCGTCACCAGATACCCGCCGTCCGCCAGGCACCGGTGGAAACGATCCAGCACGGCGGCCCGCACGTCGGGATCCAAGTACATGAGCACGTTGCGGCAGAAAAGAAGGTCCATGTTCTCCGTTTCGGGGGAGGGATAGTCGCCTTCCGCCAGATTCAGGCGCCTGAAAACAACCTTGTCGCGCAATTCCGGCAGAACCTCCCGGCGGCCGTTTTCGCCCGCCAGGTACTTCTCGTAGGGAGCAGGCACCGGACGTCGAAAGGACCAAGGCCGGTATCGGCCCGCACGAGCCGTTTCCAGAGCGCGTTCGTTCACGTCCGTGGCCAGCACGGAAAAATCCCACCCGGGATGAGAAGACAAAAAGCGGTGAACGATCATGGCCAGGGTGTACGGTTCTTCTCCCGTACTGCACCCCGCGCTCCACAACCGCAGGACCGGATGGGCATCCTTTCGTTTCCGGACGACGATTTCGGGGAGAACGATCTCTTCCAGGGACTCCAGCAAAGGAAGGTCCCGAAAGAAGTAGGTCTCGCCGACGGTCAAAACGGAAGCCAGAACCTGGTCCCGCTCTTCCGCTCCCTCGCATGAGAAGAGGTGATCCACGTAGGAAGTCGCGTCCCGGAAGCCCGCATCCCTGGCAGCCATGGTGAGACGAAGAAGGACGTCGCGGGCCTTGTCGTCGGGAATCTGCAAGCCCAGGTGCCTGCGGGCGTAAGAACGGACCAAGGCCGGCACCCTCCGGACATCGTCCGAAGGCCTTTCTCCATGGAACTCGGCCGGTTTCCGTCCAGCCCTGGTTTCCATCCTTCCTATGAACTCCCGCCCGGCCCAGGGTTCCGGTCCGGGCCTCCCGGCAAGGAAGCGACCGCCTGGGTGTCAAGAATCAATACGGGTTCTCCGTCAAATTTCCCTACGCCCCCCACCACCTTCCGGGCGGTCTGGGTCGAGGCGGCTCCCCATTCTCCGTTTTCCATGGAAATCTCCTGAACGCCCAGCACCTCCTCCACCAGCAGGGCCGCGCGCTTTCCACCGCTTTGCAGGATCAAGAAACGATCGTCGGGGTCCAACGGGCGTGCCACGCACCCCACATACTCCCTGAGGTCCACCACGGGAATCAGGGTTCCTTCCAGGTTGAGCACCCCCAGCAGATGCGCCGGGCTCTCGGGAAGCGGCGTGGGAGCTGCGGCCCGAAGGAGCCTTTCGGTGGACGGGAGGTCCGCGGCGCAGAGGCGCTCCCCGATGCGAAAGAGGACGCAGGACTTGGGCACCATGTGTTCACGACCCTTTTTAGCGCAATAACGGATCAATCCGGCCTTTTCTTGAGCACTTTTCGTGCCGTAAAAGGAGGGAGGGAGAAAATATGGCATCGTAACGATCTGAATCTTTTGTATGAAACGCGGCCTCGTTCCGCTCGTGCGCTCGGCCTGTAGGGGCGAATAATCATTCGCCCCTACAGGGGCCTGCTTACCAAAGATGCGTTTCATCCTTCGTTGTCAAGGGCCGTCCGTGATGGGGGTTTATATGAAAGAACTGCACCTTCGGTATGTTGCAGGATCTGCGGAAGTTCGAATGAGCGCTTGTGGGAGCGGCGAAAGCCGCGAAGGGGATGGCCGGCCATTCCATGGCGGTGTGGCTGCCAGCTCATCGCGCCTTGCGGCGCTCCCACAAAAAGACACAACACCGCGTCCGACTCGTAGATCCATGGGGGGAATGAGCGGCCTTGATCGTTATGGTGCCCAAACAGACTCACAGGCGCCGTCGGATGCTCCCGGCGGCTTCGCGGGCCAGGGCGGCCACGGTGGTCTCGATGAATTCTTCGTTCCGGTACAGGCGCACCGGGGCGGCGTCGTCTTGGAGGGATGCCACGGCGGGAAGATCCTCTTCGGCGCCGCACGAAGCGAGGATCCAAAGGGACAGGGCCCTCAGGCGGGGGTTGGGGCTTTCCAGCCGGCGGCGCACGTCGGGAAGGCCGTGGGCCGCCAGGTCCGGGCGGACCTCGGCGAAACGGGCCACCGCCCACAGGGCCCCTTCCTGGAGTGGTTCGTGCTCCAGGTAATTCTCGTCTTCCTTGATGAAGGAAACGAGAAGACGACCGTATTCTTCGGCGAGCACGGGACTTCGGGCCAAGGCCTCCCCCAGCGCCTCGGGAACCCCCCAGCCGATCCCTCCCGATTCGTCGTTCAGGCTCCAGAGGAACCGACGGATGAGCACCCTGGCCGATTCCTTGTCTTTTTCGGCCAGAGCGGCGATCACCACCCCGGCGGCGGTCGCCGCGTGCCCGCGCAGGATCTCGTCGGTGGAACATAAGAAGGAGATGAGCGGGTTGATGACCTTTCGGGCATCCTCCCGGGTCCATTCCTCCAGTCGCTCGGCGAATCGGGGATCCAGGAGTTTCCGGGCCGCCTCCTTTTTCCTGCGGCGCATCCCGCCCGTTGCTTCCGTCATGGTGCGGTCTCCGTTTCCTCCCAGGAGATGCAGTGGGCCGGGCACATCATGATCGCCTCGTCCACACAGGCCTGCGGGTAGTCTTCCAGATCCGCCACCTCGATGTAGCCGGCGTCACTTCTCCGAAACACCTCCGGACAGACCTCCAGACAGCCGTCACAGTCCACACATTCGCTCAGATCCACCACGGGATACCTCATGGGACCGGCACCTCCACTGCCTGAAACCTGCGGGGCCGCCCCGGGCCGCCGCATCCAAGAGACAAAAAAGCCGGATCTTCAGGGAAAGATCCGGCATCGTTCCGTACACCCTCGTCCGGCCCTACTGGGTCATCTTCTTGAGCTGCAGGGCCAGGCGTCGAAGGTGGGCTTGCTCTTCCTTGACCAGCAGTCCGATGAGCGCCCGGCCCTTTTCCTCTTCCGTGGCGTCCTGCATGCTCAGGAAGAAAAGAACCGAGTCCTTTTCGAACTCCATGGCCATCTTGATGGCATCCACCGCGTCCTTGACCTGAGAAACCTTGGCATCCACGTTTTCGCTGGTTCGAAAAACGTGGTTGTCGGCCATCATTTTCAAGTAGGCGGCCATCTCGTTCTGGGGATCGAAGACCGTGGACGCCGCGGCGTCCTGGGGCAGCTGATCCTTCAGTTCCTGGAACCGCCTCTTGTGCTCCACTTCCTGCTGAGCCAGATCCTGGAAGATGGCCTTCACCTCGGCATCGTCGATCTTGGCCTGCGCCTTTTCATAGAACGACTTGCCGTTCTCCTCGATCTCGATGGCGATCTGGAAAACTTCCGCCGCATTGAATCCGAAAATCATGAAAGCGTCTCCTCACCAATCACCGGTCACCGCCGCTATTCCTTTTCGAAGTCGCTCTTGGAGGCGCCGCACACGGGGCAGGTCCAGTCATCGGGCAGTTTGTCGAAGGGCGTACCGGGAGCCACACCGTTGTCCGGATCCCCCTTTTCCGGGTCGTACACATAACCGCAGATCTGGCAGACGTAACGATCCATGCTCACTCCTCCTTGTGATGTTTGTTAACGATCGTTTCCTGACACTATAATTCATTCCCCGCGGATTGCAATCTTCCGCCGTTCTTTTGCCCACAGCCGCCGGAGCCTCAGGGCGTTGGTCACCACGGAAACGGAACTCATGGCCATGGCCGCCGCGGCGAACATGGGGTTGAGCAGGATGCCGAAGAAGGGATAGAGAAGCCCGGCGGCGATGGGGATGCCCGCCGAATTGTAGAAAAAGGCCCAGAAAAGATTCTGGCGGATGACCTTCATGGTGAGGCGGGAAAGCTTCATGGCCAGGGGCACCAGGCGAAGATCGGCGCGCATGAGCGCGATATCGCCCGCTTCCAGGGCCACGTCGCTGCCCCCTCCCATGGCGATGCCCACATGGGCCGCCGCCAGGGCCGGGGCATCGTTGATCCCGTCACCCACCATGGCCACCGTGTGACCGGACTGCTGTTCGCTGCGGACGACCTCCGCCTTCCGTTCCGGAAGGACTTCCGCATGCACGTGCTCGATCCCCACCAGACGGGCGATGGCCTGGGCGGTAGCCCGGTTGTCGCCCGTGATCATGCCCAACCGGAGCCCCATCCGTTTCAGCGCCGCCACGGCCTGGGCCGCCTCCCGGCGCGGCTCGTCGCGAAAGGCGATGAGACCCAACAGGCGGTCTGCGGCCGTCACGAAAACCACCGTCTTTCCGTCCTGAACCAGATCCCGTGCGTCGGTTTCCAGGGAAGAAAGGTCCACTCCCCTCTCGGAAAGCAGCCGGCGGTTCCCCACCAACACCCCGACTCCGGCCACCTCCCCTTCGGCCCCCAAGCCGGAAAGGGCCCGAAAACGGGTGACGGCATCCAGGGCGATCCCTTCGGCCCGGGCCCGCTCCGCCACGGCGCGTCCCAAGGGATGTTCCGATGCGGATTCCAGGGACCCCGCCACCCGGAGGAGCTCCTCGGGCGAAACCCCGTCCGCGGGCACCACGTCGGTCACCTGCGGCTCCCCGCGGGTGAGCGTCCCCGTCTTGTCAAAAAGGATTGTGTCGATCTTGTGGGCCGTCTCCAAGCTTTCTCCGCTCTTGATGAGGATGCCGCTTTCGGCGCCCAGGCCCGTTCCCACCATGACCGCCGTGGGGGTGGCCAGGCCCATGGCACACGGGCAGGCGATGATGAGGACCGAGACGAAGTTGAGGACCGCCGTTCCCAGATCGGCTCCGGGAACCAGGAAGGCCCACACCAGAAAAGTCCCAAGCGCGATGGCGCAGACGATCGGCACAAAGACCGACGCCACCTTGTCGGCCAGGCGCTGGATGGGGGCCTTGGACCCTTGGGCCTCCTCCACCAGCCGGATGATCCGCGCAAGGGAAGTGTCGGCTCCCACCCGAAGGGTCTTCAGCGTGACGGCTCCGAACCCGTTGACGGTGCCGGCATGGACCGTGTCCCCCGGCGACTTGTCCACCGGCACGCTTTCCCCCGTCAGCATGGATTCGTCCACGCTGGTTCGGCCTTCGATCACCTCGCCGTCCACGGGGATCCTCTCGCCGGGCCGAACCACCACCCGGTCCCCCGGCACCACCTGTTCCACGGGAAGTT
>JACIYN010000089.1 GCA_014359885.1 Desulfacinum sp. | reverse complement strand
CAGCCCCGCGGTCCCCGCCCCGATGACCACCAGGTTGTAGCGGGATGCGGGCTTTGGGTTCTTCCAGCCCGAAGGGCCAACGAGGGAAGCCAGCTCCCGGTTCGCCTCGTCCCACGGCTCCAGCACCGTCGACCTCTGTTCCGGGTCAATCATCTTCTCCGTCCTCGCTTCTTGATGTGAAAGAGAACCGCGAATGAACACCTATGGACGCAAATGGAAATGAACGGTGCGGTGGGCCCGGCTCATCGTGCCTTGCGGCGCTCCCACAGGCCCTCCGGCGCCGCGGTGCAGGTTCTTTATCCGATGCGGGGTGGCGAATTCCGCCATGACCGCTTTCGGCCCCTCACCCCTCACCCCTCACCCCTCACTCATTACTCATTACTCATTACTCATCACCCATCACCCATCACCCATCACCCATCACCCGTCACCCGTCACTCATCACACCATCTCACGCCGAAAGGCCCTGGCCGGCGCGTCCGTTGAGGCTTCTGAGCACCGGGCATTGGGCGCCCGAGCATTCCCGGTTTTTCGCCTGCTGTCGGCACTTGAGGGTGTGATCCGCGCGGAGTTGTCGATCCAGGATCCGGCCGGAGAGTTGGGCGGCCTTTCTGAGGGCGATCCAGGAATCCCTCTGGCAGCAGCGGGCGGCGTCCAGGGAGGCGATGTCCGCCAGGGCCTCCTGGGTCGCCTGCTGCGCCAGGCGCCGTTCGCGGCCCTTGACCGGATTGGCTTCCAGGAGGATCGAAAAGGCGATCCCGACGCCCACCGCCGCTCCGCAGCAGCCCATGAACCCGCAGGATCCTCCGGGAACGCGGGAGCCGCGGCGGAGAGCGGAGCGGATGTGATCCTCACCCACCGGTCCCCCGGCATTGCGGTACGCAGTCACCACCACGGCGGGCACCAGGGCGTGGTGCTCCGGGCCGTGGACGGGCATGGCCGGATGGCGGCGGATCTTGTCCATGAGGGCGATGAGGTCGGTTTCCTTGGAAGAAAGGCAAAGGTGCTCGATCACCGCGAGAGCATCCCGGGAATGGCAGGCGTCGCAGACGAAGTGGCCCTTGACGCAGCGGGCCGAAGAAAGAAAGGATCCTTCGCAGTAGGTGCACGTCTGCAGGGTTTCCGAAGATTCGTAGGAAAGCGGCTCGCCGCAGACCATACAGCCGGAACGGCGCCGAAGTGGAATGCTCTGGCCGGGCTTGGGGCCGACTGGAGCCGCATCTTGCCACTTGGGCGGAGGGGCATCGGCGATCGGCTGGTCTTCCGGCACGGCGCAGGTGCAGCAGCTTTCCCCTTCCCGGTTCGTCACCGCGCCCGCCTCGTCCAGGATCCACAGCTGGTCTTCCAGGTTCTCGGCTTCCCATCGCGGGATGCGGTGGACCGGTCCGGGGGTGAGCACCGTTCCGCCGAAGGTTTGCACCTGCCCAAAGGGCCCCGGGTAAAGGACGGGGACGGTGTCTGCGGCGGCTTCCTTCCGGGCTTCGAAGGTAAGGCTGTAAAACCGGTGTCCGTGAACGGTGCGGTAGGGAAATCGCTTGAGGAAACGCACGGCCCCAAAGCCGGATTCTTCCAGGAGTCCCGCCAGGTCCCTTTGGGTGAGCGCGCCGCCGATGCATTCGCCGTGGAGCACCGGATCGTTTCGGATGGCCGGATCCGGGTCCTCGTCGCAAACCACGTCGGAAACCACCAGGCGCCCGCCGGGGCGGAGGATGCGGTGGATCTCCCGGAAGGCACGGCGCTTGTCGGTGGAAAGGTTGAGCACGCAGTTGGAAAGGACCACGTCCGCCGCATGGTCTCCCAGGGGGAGGCTCTCCAGAAGGGAGTGGAGGAAAGTCATGTTGTCGTAGCCGAGACGTTTCGCCGTGGCGCGGGCGCCGGCGCGGGCCCGTTGCAACATGGCCTCCAGCATGTCGATCCCGATCACACGGCCATTCCGTCCCACCTGTCGGGCCGCCAGGAAACATTCCACGCCGCTGCCGCACCCCAGGTCCACCACCGTCTCGCCTTGCTGAAGCGCCGCATCCACCACGGGACTGCCGCATCCATAGCCGCGAAACCGGTATGCTTCCGGGATGTGGGCCAGCCATTCCTCGGGATAGGCCACGGGATTGAGGATGTCCAACTTGGGCCGGGCAGCGGCATCGGCGTAGAAATCCCGAACGACGGAAAGGCTGGACGGGGAGGCCAGGGCCAGCAGGCAGTTGGAATGGACGAAACAAACGCCGTCCTCGTCGCTTCCGCAGCTTTGAAGGACGTCGCCCATCTTGAGTCGAAGGGCGGGTCGCCGGGTGACAGCGGGTTCGGCGGCGCGGCGGGCGATGAGCCAGAGCGCCAGGTTCCGATGGAGATCCCGGTAGGGATCGGCCCCCACGAAACGGCCTGCGGCCAGGTAGCTGTGATCGGGATCGCCCCCTCCCAGTATAAAGCGCAGCGGATCATCGAGCCGAGCGGCGGTTTGTCGCCGGATGTGCTCGAAAACGACACTATCCTTCCACGCCCTTTCCAGGCCGCGGGGCCAGGGAACCGCCAGTCCGGCCACGCCCACGAGAGCCGCCGACGGGTAGAGGTTTCCGTCGGGTCCCAGGGCCAGGGATTCCCAGGCCGCGCCGCCCCCGTCGTAGCGGGTTCCCGGGGGGGAAAAGACCTGGGAGGCCAGCGCCTGGACGTTGTCCACCGAGATGCCCATTTCTTCGGCGCGCTCCGCGGCGCCGCGCACCACGTGGAAAAGTTCATCGGGAGCCACGAATTCTTCCGAAACGGCCCGCCCCCGAACGAAGTACCACATGAAGTGGATGTTGGAAGCCCCCGCGTCCCTTGCCGCATCCGCCATGGGCACCACGTCGGCCAGGTTCGTGCGGGTGGGGCACATGGAAAGGGTAAAGGATATTCCCATCCGGGAGAGCGCCCGGAGTTCCCGCAGGGTTTTCGCGAAGGTTCCCCGGCCGCGCACGGCGTCGTGGCGTTCTTCCAGCCCGTCCAGGCTCACCTGCAGATGCAGCCGTTCCGGATCCCAGGAAATCTTTTCCAGGACGGAACGGGCCGCCAGGCCGTTGGTGAGCACCACCACGTGGGCGTCGGGAAGGGCCAGCAGGCCGTCGAGGATGTTGTGGAGTCGGCGGTGAACGAAGGGCTCGCCTCCCGTGAGGGCGAAGAGGCGGCATCCCAGTTCGTGCGCCTGGCGGGCGGCTTCCAGCACTTGGTCCGCCGGAAGCTCCCGGGCCCGGGAAGGCGAGGAGGCGAAAAGACAATGCCGGCACGCCAGGTTGCACCGGTCGGTGAGGTGGATCCAGAATTCCTTCAGATGGGAGGGTTCCAGCCTATCCGCTCGACCCGCATAGCGGGACGGGGACGACTCGGGAAGCCGCTGCCAGAAGCGGGCCGTGTCGTGGGTCAGGCGAATGTCAGGCTTTCTCAGGGCCTCTTGAAGAAGGCGGTCTCCCATGTCGTTGGGGACGAACCAGCAGGGGGGATCCGGTCGAACATAGATGGGTGTGGCTTCCCAGGCCATCCGCACCCACTCTCGGGGATCAAAGGGCATGGCGAACTCCTCGCTTCCGTTCCGTACACGCATTCACTCGTTCAAAAGGCTCCCTTCGGCGTCATCTTGGGGGGCGCTCCAACCGGCCATGAGCCAATATCCAAAGGATCTTCTCCACGCTATGATTCCGCCTATCTTAGTCATGGTTCCTTCGCATGGGAATGGGAAGATCCATAAACGCCCGGGTCGGCTCCGTCCACCCGGTCAAGGATGAAACGCGCCTTTGGAAAGCTGGCCGCTGTAACCTGTAGGGGCGAATGATTATTCGCCCCTACAGGCCGCGCGCTCGAACAGGGCAAGCGTGCGTTTCATATAAACCCCCTCACCGGGCGGGGCGAGACAACAAAGAATGAAAGTTTCGTAGTTACGGTATGTTACAGAGGCGTTGATGTTAGTTGACTCGCCCTAGCGGCGCAGGAGGAAGGCGGCCAGGGCGTCCTTGTCCGCCTCGGGAAGATCGGCGAAGGCGGGCATGGCCCCGTAGGGGGTGTTCAGCTGGGCCTTGATGTTTTCCACCGTGGCCGGGCGCTGGCTGGAGGGAAGGATGCCGCGCTCCGCCAAGCCGCCAAGACCCGGCCCGATCTTGGTTTCCTCCTTGTCGCCGTAGTGGCAGCCGGCACACTTTTCGGCGAAGAGACTTTCCCCCAAGGTCACCTGCCCGTCGGCGGGAGCGACAGTGGCTTTTCCCGCGGATGCCGTCAGATGGACTCCCGCCGACAGGGTGAGGGTGGTCAAGAGCAGAACAAAGGCCACCAATCCCAATGGGACCACCAGATGGAAAAGCTTTCGGTAGAACCGCGCGATGCAGATCTTTACGGCCAGGAGCACCAGCAGGAACACCGCCGTGAGGGAATGGACGGCGCCCCTGGGGGTCATCTCGCCTCCCGAGGCCCGAAGGATTAGGAGGCACAGGACGGAAATCACGATGATCCAGGAAAAGGCGATCCGGCCGCCCGTTTGGTGGATTCGGCGAAGCCTTTGGGCGTCGAAGCGCCTTTCCGGGCGGCCCAGAAGTTCCAGGACAGTGACGAGCTGGATCACGCCCAGCCCCAGAAGGGGCATGGAAAGCCAGGACTTGAGTGTCAGGGAGATCATGGTGTCTCCAACCTGTGCAACGTCCGAGGGAATCCGTCCGACGCATCCTTTGGCGTGCTGGAAGCACCGGTCCTTGGTCTTGTGCATGCTGTGGCAAGGGTTTCCTATTCTGCAGCGTCTGCCTATTCCTCGATGATGATCGCTCCCGGGGCGCATTCCTCCGCCGCCTGCCGGACCTTGGCTTCCAGATGCGCCGGGACGGTGTCCACCAGCACCCTGGAAACCAGTTTGTCTTCATCATACTGGAACACCTCGGGGCAGACGGTGTTGCAATTGCGATCGCCCATGCAAAGATCGTAGTCAATCCGAACCTTCATGATGCGCCTCCCTTGTGGATGGAAAGGTTGGAATACTTCCGTAAGAGCTAGCATGCCGGCCACGCGTCGACAAGGACTCGAGGCATGGTGTCCTCAAGAGCACCGCCCCGGCTTGTCGTGAGCGATTCTGCATGTTACGTGGCCCGAAGAGCCTTTCGACCGAAAACCCCCTCGATCGGCGTGCAACCGAAGAAAAGGAGAGTCGTGATGCCGCGTGTGCCCATCGAAATCACCTCACCGGTGGAATACCTGTCCATCCTCAAGGAAGACGGAACGCTGGACAAGGCCTTGGAACCGGAAATTCCCGAAGATCTTCTCCTGCGCCTCTACCGCACCATGGTCCTGGGGCGCCTTTTGGACGAACGGATGCTCCAGCTCCAGCGCCAGGGAAGAATCGGCACCTTCGCGCCCATCAAGGGGCAGGAGGCGGCCCAGCTGGGGGCCGTGGCCGCCCTGGATCCGGGCGACTGGGTGGTTCCCTGCTTCCGGGAGACGGCGGCCCAGCTTTGGCGCGGGACGCCCATGGAAAACATCCTCCTCTATTTCGGCGGCTACGAGGAAGGAGGGCGCATTCCGGACGATCAGAAGACCCTTCCCGTGGCCATCCCGGTGGCTTCCCAGCTGCTGCATGCCGTGGGCCTGGGCTGGGCCGCCCGTTATCGGAAGACGGGTGAGGTAGCCATGACTTTTTTCGGGGACGGTGCCACGTCCGAGGGCGACTTCCACGAGGCGCTCAATTGCGCCGCCGTTTTTCAAACGCCCACCGTGTTCGTCTGCCAGAACAACCAGTGGGCCATTTCCGTGCCCCTTTCCCGCCAGACCCGCTCCAAGACGCTGGCCCAGAAGGCGGTGGCCTACGAAATGCCGGGGATCCGGGTGGACGGAAACGACGTGCTGGCCGTTTACGCAGCGGCCCGCGAGGCGGTGGAGCGTGCCCGGGCGGGGGAGGGGCCCACCTTCCTGGAATGCGTCACCTATCGGCTGGCCATGCACACCACGGCCGATGATCCCACCAAGTACCGGAGCGAAGAGGAGGTGGCCCTGTGGGCTCAAAAGGACCCCATTCCGCGCTTCCAAAAGTACCTGTTGGAAAAGGGGATCTTGACGCAGGAAAAGGTGGAGGAGAACGCTGCC
The DNA here is from genome assembly GCA_014359885.1 of Desulfacinum sp. GTDB lineage: Bacteria > Desulfobacterota > Syntrophobacteria > Syntrophobacterales > DSM-9756 > Desulfacinum. The sequence continues at coordinate 4,962 of JACIYN010000089.1, read as the reverse complement.
TGGGCCGGGGAGGCCATCGGCAAGGCGGTGGACCGCTACGAGGCCATGCGGGGCGAACTGGGCGATCCGCTGGAGATGTTCGAACACCATTTTGAGACGCTTCCGCCCACGCTCCAGGAACAGCGGGAGGAGCTGAAGAGAACCCTGGAAGCCGAAAGGATGGAGTCGCACGATGCCTAAGATGACCATGGTTCAGGCACTCAACCTGGCGCTCCGCCAGGAGATGGAGCAAGACGACCGCGTGGTGGTGCTGGGAGAAGACGTGGGGCGCGACGGCGGCGTCTTTCGGGTCACGGACGGTTTGATCGACCAGTTCGGCGAGGACCGGGTGCTGGACACTCCCCTGGCGGAATCGGCCATCGCGGGGATGTCCATCGGCATGGCCGTACACGGACTTCGCCCGGTCTGCGAGATCCAGTTTTCCGGCTTTTCGTACCTCAACTTCCACCAGATCGAATGCCACGCTTCGCGCCTCCGGTGGCGCTCCCGGGGCCGATTCACCGTGCCCATGGTGCTTCGAACGCCTTACGGGGGCGGCGTGCGGGCGCTGGAGCACCATTCCGAAAGCCGTGAGGCCTTCTACGCCCACATGCCGGGCATCAAGATGGTGATCCCTTCGGGGCCGCGAAACGCCCGGGCTCTTTTGGTGAGTGCCATCCGGGACCCGGATCCCGTAATCTTCTTCGAGCCCAAGGCGGTCTACAGGGCGTTTCGCGAAGAAGTTCCCGAAGAGGAGGAAACCTTGGCCATCGGCCGGTCGGAGTTGGTGCGCGAGGGCCGGCACGTGACCCTCATCACCTACGGCGCCATGGTGCGGCCCACGCTGGAAGCGGCGGCGCAGCTCAGCGAAAAGGACGGCATCGAGGCGGAAGTCATCGACCTGCTCACGCTGGCTCCTCTGGATGACACGCTGTTCACGGCATCGGCCCGGAAGACGGGGCGCGTGGTGGTGGTGCACGAGGCGCCCCGCAGCTACGGACCGGGGGCGGAAATCGTGGCGAGGCTCGTGGAAAAGGCCTTTTATCACCTGGAAGCCCCCGTTCGGCGCCCCACGGGCTACGACTTGATCTTTCCCTTGTTTTCCCGGGAACAGGCCTATCTGCCCAATGCGGCGAGGATCGCACGCGCGGTGAAGGAAACGCTGGCCGTCGAGGCCTAAGGGGGAGGAGCGAAGCGATGGGACGGACCTTTCGGCTTCCGGATTTGGGTGAAGGCATTCATGAGGGGGAAATCATCGACGTGCTGGTTTCCGTGGGCGAGACCGTCACGGAGGGCCAGGTGATTCTCATCGTGGAAACGGACAAGGCCGCGGTGGAGATTCCATCTCCCTTTACCGGCGTTGTGGAAGCGGTCCATGTAAAGGCCGGGCAGGTGGTGCACGTGGGGGATCCGCTGCTCGCGGTGGCGGGGGAGGAAGAAGAACGGGAAGCGAAGCCGGAAAGAAGGGCGGAGGCGACAGCGCCGGAACCGGCTCCGGAAAAAGCGGAAAAAGAGGAAGGGGTCCCGCGGGAGGCGGAACTTCCGGTGGCGGCGTCTCCGAGCACGCGCAAGCTGGCACGCCAACTGGGGGTGGATCTGCGAGCGGTGAAGGGAACGGGACCCGAGGGAAGAGTGACGGCCGAGGACGTGCGCCGGGCGGCGGATCGGGCGAAGGCGCCCGCCGCGCCGGCTGAGCCGTCAGCCGTCCGGGAGCCCTCCCCGGCCGAAAGGGAGGGTGTGGAGCCGGCGGCGGGCGCGGCCCGGGAGCTCCGCCCCTCGGAGGTCCGGGAAAGGGTGCCCCTCAAGTCGGTTCGCCGCTCCATCGCCAGGCGCATGGCTCTTTCCTGGAAGATTCCCCACGTTTCCCACCATGACCTGGCGGACATCACCGACCTGGAAAGGCTTCGCCGCGAGGTGCTCGAGTCCCCGGCCCTGGAGGGCTTGCATCTCACCCTCACGGCCTTTCTCGTGAAGGCGGCGGGGGCCGCTCTCCGGACATTTCCTTCCTTCAACGCTTCGCTGGACGAAGAGGCGGAAGAGATCCTGATCTACCGGTCCATCCATGTGGGTGTGGCCATGGACACCCCGAGGGGCCTGGTGGTGCCGGTGATCCGCGATGTGGATGGAAAAAGCCTTCGGGAGGTGGCCCAGGAGTTGGAGGAGCTGGGCCGAAAGGCGCAGGAGGCCCGCCTGAGCCCCGCAGATATCCGGGACGGGACCTTCACGGTCACCAACATCGGGTCGTTGGGCGGCCGGGGGTTCACCCCGCTCATCCACCCGCCCCAGGTGGCCATCTTGGGCGCCGGCCGCGCCTCGCTGGAACCGGTGGTGAAAGGAACCCTGGAAGACCATCGGATGGAGGTCCGGCTGATGCTTCCCCTGGTGCTGGCCTTCGACCACCGCGTGGTGGATGGAGCCGACGGCGCCCGCTTTCTCAACCACCTGAAGGCGCTCCTGGAAGATCCCAAGCTGCTCTTGGTATCCATGTGAGGAACGTGGGGAGAGACGAGGATCCTCTGTGAGAAGGGCTCGGCGGCTCAAGATGCCGGGGGACTTCCGTTGTCTTCGTAACGGGAAGGGGCCATCGCGGCGAAGCCCGCTCCCACAAAGGACCGAAAGCACTGTTCTTTCACATTATCCCTCATCACGGACGGCCCGCGACAACGAAGGATGAAACGCACCTTCGGAAAGCAGGTCGCCGTAGGGGCGAATGATTATTCGCCCCTACGGGCCGTGCGCACGAACAGGACAAGGTCGCGTTGCAGATCAATCGGATGCGCGAGACCTCTATGGGCTCACGCCAAGCCGCCAAAGCCCTATTTTTTCACATGTCCATTTTCGTCCGTTGGTGTTCATTCGCGGTTCTCTTTCATGTCCATCGGTGAACGGAACAGGCCGGACGCGCGCTGCGCGTAGGAAGGAGGAGAGAATTTCATGGTCATGGGGGAGTTGACGCAGGAAACCGAAGTGGCCGTCATCGGAGGTGGTCCGGGCGGGTACGCCGCGGCCTTTCGGGCGGCGGATTTGGGCCTGGAGGTGACCCTGATCGAAGCCGAAGCCCGGCTGGGCGGAACGTGCCTCCTTCGCGGGTGCATCCCGTCCAAGGCCCTGCTGCAGACGGCGGAGATCGTCTGGGACGCGCTCCACGCGTCGGAACGCGGTGTGGACTTTCGGCCTCCGCAAGTGGATCTCCACAAGCTGAGGAGCTGGAAGGAGTCCGTTGTGGACAAGCTGTGCGGCGGCCTTTCCAAGCTGGCGCAGCGGCGGGGCGTCCAGGTGCTCAAGGCCCGGGCGGTTTTTGAAGACGAGCGCACCCTGCGCCTGGACGGATCGGACGTCACCCATCTGAAGTTCCGCCATGCCGTGGTGGCCACCGGGTCGGAGCCGGCGGCCCTACCGGGTGCCTCGTTTCGGCTGGGCGGGCGCATCATGGATTCCTCGGCGGCGCTGGACCTGGACGACCTGCCGCAGCGGCTGCTGGTCATCGGCGGCGGCTACATCGGGCTGGAGCTGGGAAGCGCCTATGCCGTCCTGGGGAGCCGGGTGACCCTCGTTCACCGGGGAGAAAGGCTTTTGGGCGGCGTGGATCCGGACCTCACGCGCCCTCTCGAAAAACGGCTCGCCCAGGTGTTCGAAAAGATCCATCTTCAAAGCGAGGCGACGGAGATCAGCGAAGAAGAGGATGGTGTGGCGGTGACGCTTCGGACGCCGGATGGCCCGGTTCGAGACCGCTTTCACAAGGTCCTGGTGGCGGTGGGGAGAAGGCCGCGAAGCGCCGGGCTGGGGTTGGAGGCCGCAGGCGTTCGGATCGGTACCAGGGGATACATCGAAACCGATGGACAATGCCGCACATCGGTTCCCACCATCTTTGCCGTGGGGGATGTGGCGGGGGATCCCATGCTGGCCCACAAGGCCATGCGGGAAGGAAAGGTGGCCGCGGAAGCCATCGCCGGACTGCCGTCGGCCTACGACGTCCGGGCCGTTCCGGCCGTGGTCTACACGGACCCGCAGGTGGCCTGGGCGGGATTGACGGAGACGGAGGCCAGGCAGAAGGGCCTTCGGGTCAAGGTGGCACGCTTTCCGTGGGGGGCTTCCGGCCGGGCGCTCACCATGGAAGCCGCCGACGGCCTGACCAAGATGGTCCTGGATCCGGATTCGGGAAGGGTCCTGGGCATGGGGATCGTGGGTCGAGGCGCCGAAACCCTCATCGCCGAAGGGGTGTTGGCCATCGAAATGGCGGCCACGGCCGAGGACGTGGCACTGTCGATCCACGCCCATCCCACGCTGTCGGAAACGGAAGGGGAAGCCGCCGAGGTCTTTCTGGGCAGCGCCACGCATCTTTTTGTACCCGGTCCATAGGAGGAGAAGATGAAGACAAGGATTCTCGTGGTCTACTATTCGCTCTACGGCCATGTGTATCAGATGGCGGAAGCCGCCGCGGAGGGGGCTCGACGTGTTCCCGATACGGAAGTGCTGGTCCGGAGGGTGCCGGAAACGCTTCCCCCGGAGGTGATCGAAAAGATGGGGGCCGTGGAGAGTCTGCGCCGCCAGGAGCACGTGCCGGTGTGCACGGTGGAGGAACTGGCGGAGGCGGACGGGATCATCTTCGGAACCCCCACGCGGTTCGGCAACATGTGCGGCCAGATGCGCCAGTTTCTGGATTCCACCGGCGGGCTGTGGGCCCGGGGCGCCCTGGTGGGCAAGGTGGGCAGCGTCCTGGCCAGTTCCAACACCCAGCACGGCGGGCAGGAAGCCACCATCCTGACGTTCCACGTAACCCTCCTTCACCACGGCATGGTGGTGGTGGGACTTCCCTACACGTTCGCAGGGCAGATGACGGACGAGGAGGTTTCGGGTTGTTCGCCGTACGGGGCTTCCACCGTCGCGGGCCGTGAAGGCCGTCGTCTTCCCAGCTCCAACGAGCTGGAAGGGGCCCGGTTCCAAGGCGAACACGTGGCCCGAATCGCCGCCAAGCTCAAAGCC
>JACIYN010000088.1 GCA_014359885.1 Desulfacinum sp. | reverse complement strand
CGGCTCTGCGGCTACCAGGGAACCGAAGAGGTGGATCTGGCGGTCGCTTTCGAGTTGCTCCATGCCGCCACGCTCCTCCATGACGATGTGGTGGACAATGCCGAGATGCGCCGCCAACAGCCCGCCGCCAACACCCTCTGGGGAAACCCGGCGGTGGTGCTCATCGGAGACTTTCTCTATTCCCAGGCCATCCGAACGACCGTCCGTTACGGGGATCTGCGCATACTGGAAGTTTTCTCGGCCACCACCACCCGCATTGCGGAGGGCGAGGTCTTGCAGCTCATCCACTCGGACGACCTGGAAACGGACGAGGCCGCCTACATGGAGGTGATCACCCGAAAGACAGCGGACCTCATGACCGCCGCGTGCCGGATCGGCGCCATCTACGCCGGGGCCGGACCCGAGGAGGAAACGGCTCTGCGGGACTTCGGGCACAATCTGGGCATCGCCTTTCAGCTGACGGACGATGCGCTGGACTATGTGGGCACGGTGGGTGAGCTGGGAAAGCCGGTGGGAAACGATTTGCAGGAAGGCAAGGCCACCCTGCCGCTCATCCACGCCCTGACCAAGGCCGACGAAGGCCAGCGCGACCTCATCCGCAGGATCTTTCTGTCCGAGACGGCCATCCGAAAAGAGCAGATCGAAGCGGTTCAGAGACTGGTGCTGGATTTGGGGGGCGTGGACTACACCTTCCAGAGGGCCGCCGGGCATCTGGAACGAGCCCGGGAAAGCCTGGAGATTTTCGCCGACGGCCCTGCCAAATCCACGCTCCTGGACATCACCGACTATGTTCTGTGCCGCCGCTCCTGAGGGACCTTCGGCGTCCGTTCCCGTCCTTGTCTCCTCTTTCACGTCGTGATAAAGGTTGCCACGATCTGTGCCGATAACCTCGCCCGGCGCGCGGGGTTTTCTTTGCGAAAGGAAGAGGCGCGTGGCGGACCCTTTTCTGCACGAGGATTTCACGACCTACTGCCCTTTGTTCTTGTCCCTGAAGGACCGGCGTTGCCTGGTGATCGGCGGCGGGACGGTGGCGGAGCGGAAGGCCCGTCGACTGCTGGAGCACGGGGCCTGCGTGGAGGTGGTGGCCCAACGTCTCAATGTCTGGTGGAGGGAGCAGGCCTCCCGGGGAAAGGTGCACTGGATCGCCACCGGCTACGAGCCCCATCAGCTGGAGGGAGCGGCCCTGGTTTTCGCCGCCACCAGCGACCGCGCCTTGAATCGCCGGGTGGCTGAAGATGCCCGGAACCGGGGGATATGGTGCAACATGGCCTCCGACCCCCGGTGGGGGTCCTGCCTGGTGCCGGCCTCCTTCCGGCGGGGGCCGCTGACCGTGGCGGTGAGCACGGCCGGCCTGAGCCCCGCCGTGGCCCGGTTGGTCCGGGAAAGGCTGGAAAGGGAATTCGGGCCGGAATGGGAGGTCTATCTGCACTTTCTCGGGAGGCTGCGGCGGGCGGTCCAGGCGCGCAGCGCCGATTCCGAGCGGAACCAGGAATGGTTTCGAGCCGTGGTCCAATTGCCCATCCTGGAATGGATTCGACAAGAGCGCTTCCGGGAGATTCCGGCGGCGGTGAGCCGCGTGGGCGGCGGAGTGCTGGGGGAGCCTGAAATCGAGCGGGAATGGGAAGCGGCATGGAAAGCGTTCTTCTGACCCTGGCGGTGACCTTCTATTGCGTGGGGACCGTGGGGTATCTCATCTTTCTTGTTCGGGACCGGGAGGGGGTGCACAAGGCGTCCTGGAGCGTGCTTGTGGCGGGAGCCCTGTGCCACGGGGCGGCCATTGTCCTGCGTTCCCTGGAAAAGGGGCACCTGGCGGTCACCACCAGTTCGGAGGCCCTGTCCTTTTTTGCGTGGTTCCTCGTCCTCGCCTACCTGATTCTTTCCCAGCGCTTGAGGTTGCGCATCCTGGGGAGCTTCGTCTCTCCGTTGGCGGCGGTCTTCATGTTCGGATCCACCCTGCTGCCCACCCGGTTCATCCCTTCAGGGTCCCTTTTCAAAAGCACCTGGGTGGTGGTCCACGTGGCCGCCCTTTTCGCCGCCAATGCCCTTTTCGCCGTGGCCTTCGCCGCGGCCATCATGTACCTGCTCCAGGAACGGGCCATCAAGCAAAAGCGGCTGGGACACCTCTACGCGCGGCTGCCGTCGCTGGAACGGCTGGATCGGATCAACCACATCTGCCTGCTCATCGGGTTTCCGCTCATGACCGTCGGCCTGCTGGCCGGCTTCCTCTATGCCAGCACCGTCTGGAAGTCGCCGTGGAACTGGGACCCCAAGGAGATCTTCGCCCTCCTGACCTGGTTGATCTATGCCGTGCTGCTCCATGAACGGCTGGCCGTGGGCTGGAGGGGGCGCCGCGCCGCCTGGCTGGCCATTTTCGGATTTTCCGCCGTGCTCGTCACCTTTCTCGGGGTGAACCTCTTTTTGGAGGGGCACCACACGATCTTTGTCGAATAAGAGGTCAGCGCCATGGACATCTATCTCATCGGCATGAACCATAAGACGGCGCCCGTGGCCCTGAGGGAACGTCTCGCCCAGGTGTGTCGCCTGGACCAAAGCCCCCTGGAAAAGGTCCGCCAGTGCCGGGCGGTGGATGAGCTCTTCTACCTGTCCACCTGCAACCGGGTGGAATTTCTCTTCACCACGTCCGACGGTGGCCGGGCGCTGGAGGAGGTGCGGGAGCTCATGTTTGCCCACGTGGGGCTGCCCCGGCCTCAGCTGGAAGCCCACACCTACGTGCACCACAACCTGGAGGCGGTGCGCCACCTGTTCCGCGTGGCCTCCAGCCTGGATTCCATGGTGGTGGGAGAGCCCCAGATCCTGGGCCAGATCAAGGACGCCTACCGGGAGGCCACCCGCCACAAGACCGTGGGCGTGGTTCTCAACCGCCTGCTGCACAAGACCTTTTCCGTGGCCAAACGGGTCCGCACGGAGACCAACATCGGCTGCCATGCCGTTTCCATCAGCTATGCCGCCGTGGAACTGGCCCGGAAGATCTTCGGCGAACTGAAGGACAAGCGGGTCCTGCTCATCGGCGCCGGGGAAATGGCGGAACTGGCCGCTCAACACCTGTTGGCGCAGGGGGTCCGGGACATGGTGGTGGTCAATCGGACCCTGGCCCGGGCCATGGACCTGGCCGCCCGGTTCCGCGCCTCCACGGCCCCCTTCGAGAACCTTCCGGAGACGCTCCTGGATGTGGATATCGTGGTCAGCTCCACCGGGGCGGTGGACCCCATCGTGACCTATCGGGACCTGAAGCCCAGGATGCGCCGCAGGAAGAACCGGCCGCTCTTTTTCATCGACATCGCCGTGCCCCGGGACATCGATCCGGAAGTGAACCGGCTGGACAACGTGTATCTCTACGACATCGACGATCTGAAGGGCATTGTGGACCTCAACCTCACGGAGCGGCGCCAGGAGGCCCAGAAGGCGGAGCACATCATCGAATCGGAGACCTTCCGGTTTCACCAGTGGCTTCAGACCCTGGACGTGGTGCCCACCATCATCGCCCTGCGCCGCAAGGCGGAAGCCATCCGCCAGGCGGAGCTCAAGAAGACCTTTTCCCAGCTTCCCGACTTGGGAGAAAAGGAACGACGGGCCATCGCCGTCTTGACGGACTCCATCCTCCGAAAGATGCTGCACGACCCCATCGTCTTCCTCAAGAACAAATCCACGCGGGAATCCAAACGGCTCTTTGTGGACTTCACCCAGCAGCTCTTCAACCTGAACGAAGAGCGGGGGCAGTCCGCCCCGTCCCTTGACTCCGGAGAAGGATAGTGATATGAGCAAATTAACTGCTTGAAACATAAGGGAAAGTCGTTTCCATGGCAGACATCATTGAATTCGGCAGGCGGTGCGAAAGCCTCAAATCCGAGAAGGACGCGGAGGTCCGCCGGCGCAAGGTGGAGGCCCTGCGCAAGATCTTTCAGTGCACCCGGTGTGCCTTCAAGTGCGCCAAATGCGGAACTCAGCTGGACGAAGGCGATCGAATGGACGGAAAGTATGCCGGTCCGTATCCCTTCTGCCGCACCTGCCAAGAGGAATACATGGAGTATCGGGCCAGGCGGGACGGTGTCCAGGACCGCCCCAGGTATTACTGGCACAACAGCCTGTGGATGCAGGTGTGGGACAGCTGGCTGGAGCACCAGCGGGTGCTGGACCAATACCGACGGAGCAAGGAGTTCCTGCAGTTAGTGCAGGAAGTGGAAGATCTTCTGGGAAAATAATTGAGAAGAAGGAGCCCTCCCATGATTGGTGGAATCGGAATGCCTGAACTGCTCGTGATCCTGGTGATCGTGCTGATTATCTTCGGGGCGGGAAAGCTGCCCGAGATCGGCGCCGGTCTCGGCAAGGGCATTCGAAATTTCAAGAAGGCGACGCAAGAGGCCGAACTGCCTGAGCAGAAGGCGGAACCGGTGGAAAAGATCGAATCCGCCCAGGCCTCGGCGGAATCGGAGAAGAAAGCGAGCTGAAAGCCCGAAACCGGACGGCGGATTGGGTGTTCGGACCGACCCGGCACAGTTCTTGACGTGCAAGAGAACCGCGAATGAACGCGAATAGACGCAAAGGAGTCTTTTCCTCGATCGTTCAGTGGAAGGACGGGGCGACGGAAAATCGCCCCGTTTTTGTTTAGAAGGGAATGTCGTCGTCCGGCGGAGTGGACATCTCGGGGAGCGCGTCGGGAAACGGAGCGTCGCTGTTCGTCTTGGGGCGTCCCTGGGTCCTTTGGTAGGAGCCCTGGGGCGCCTGGGTTCCCTCGGAGGCGTCCCGCCCGCTGTCCAGAAAGCCCACGTCGGATGCCACGATCTCGGTGGTGTAGCGGCGTACCCCCTGGGCGTCCTCCCACTGGTTGGTGCGGAGCCGGCCCTCCACGTACACCAGCCGGCCTTTGGCCAGGTAATTGCCGCAGGCTTCCGCCTGCTTGCCGAAGACCACGATGCGGTGCCATTCCGTCCGGTCCTCCCAGTTGCCTTCACCCACGGGTACTCGTTCGTTGGTCGCCAGGTTGAAGCGGACCACGGGAGTGCCGCTTTGGGTGTAGCGGATGTCGGGATCGGCTCCCAGACGGCCGATGAGAATGACTTTATTCATTGTTTTGGCCATGATGTCCCTCGTGTAAGGTATGTGAAAACATTGGCGCCAATTTGCGTCCATTCGTGGTCCTCATTGGAACTGGTTCTCTATATCATAGGACGCCGATGGCCAACAAGACAGCGTTGACTCGGGGGGTGAAAGTGGCTACACTCTCGCTCTGGACAAAATTTGCAATCTTTTTTAGGCACTTATAAAAAAGATGGGAGCGCCCATGCGCCATGTGCGAACCGTTCTCTTCTACCTCACGCTGGTGATTTCCACGATCGTCCTGGGCTTGTCCGCCATCGGCATCGTGCTCGCCACCCGCCGGAGCGACTGGGCCCATTTGTGCGGCCGGATCTGGGGAAACATCAACCTTTGGGCCGCCGGGGTCCGGGTGGAGGTGATGGGCTTGGAGCGGCTCAAGCCCTACCGGCCGGCGGTCTATGCCGCCAACCATCAGAGCTGGTTCGATATCTTCGCCATTCTCGGCAAACTCCCCGTCCAGTTCCGGTGGTTGGCCAAGGAAGAGCTCTTCAGGATCCCGCTGTTTGGTCATGCCATGCGGATGATCGGCTATATTCCCATCGATCGGGCGGACCGGAAAAAGGCCTTCGAGAGCCTGGAAGAAGCATCCCGGCGGGTGCGGGAAGGAACGTCCATCGTCATCTTTCCGGAAGGCACCCGCAGCAGGGACGGCGTGATCCAGCCCTTCAAGAAGGGGGGCATCATCCTGGCCATCAAATCGGGCCAGCCCATTGTTCCCGTCAGCTTGAGCGGCTCCCACGCGATCCTGCCCAAGGGCGGGTGGCTGGTTCGGCCGGGGCGTATCCGCATGACCATCGGGGATCCCATCGAAACGGCGGGATTCACCATGGAGGACCGGGATGAGGTGATCTTTCTGGTGCGCGAAGCCATCCGCAAGTATCTGACGGTTCAGGAAGGCGGCGTCCTGGAGGCGGAATCCACGGATACGGAGGTTCGCTCGGCGGCATCATGAATCCCATGGAACCCTCCCGTTTGCCCCTCAAGGTCGTTCCGCTGGGCGGCTTGGGTGAGATCGGCCTCAACATGATGGTCGTGGAATACGGCGACACCATCGTGGTGGTGGATGCGGGCCTCATGTTTCCCGAAGAGGACATGCTGGGCATCGACATCGTCATCCCAGACTTCACTTATCTTCGGGAGAACCGCAACAAGGTGCGGGCCCTGGTGGTCACCCACGGCCATGAGGATCACATCGGGGCCATTCCCTTTCTCATCCGGGAGTTTCCCATCCCCATCTACGCCACCCGCCTCACGCTGGCCCTCGTGGAGGAAAAGCTGAGGGAGCACAAACTGCTGGAAAGAACCGTCCTGCACACGGTGCGTCCCCGCGACGTCTTCTCCATCGGTCCCTTCGACATCGAGTGCATTCAGGTCTGCCACAGCATCCCGGACGGTGTGGGCCTGGCCATCCGAACGCCCCAGGGAGTCCTCATCCATTCGGGGGATTTCAAACTGGATCAAACCCCCATCGACGGGCGACGCTTGGATGTGGCTCGTTTCGGCCACTACGGGGAGCAGGGCGTCCTGGCCCTCTTTTCCGACTCCACCAACGTGGAAAGGGAAGGCTATACCCTGTCGGAAAAGGACATCGGGCACACCTTTCGGGAGATCTTCCGGGAGTGTACGGGGCGGATCATCGTGGCCGTCTTTGCCAGCAACCTGCACCGCATTCAGCAGGTGCTCCATCTGGCCCGGGACTTCGACCGGAAGGTCTTTTTCAGCGGCAAGTCCATGGTGACCAATGTGCGGATCGCCCGGGAGCTGGGCTATCTGGATTTCGACCCGGAAAACGAGGCCACCTTGGCCGAACTGCAGCGCCTCCCGGACCATCGTGTGCTCATGCTCACCACGGGCAGCCAGGGCGAGCCCATGAGCGCGCTCACCCGCATGGCCTTCAACGTGCATCGGAAGCTGTCCATCAAGCCGGGGGACACGATCATTTTGAGTTCCAAGTTCATACCCGGCAATGAGCGGGCCATCCAGAACATCATCAACCACCTGTACCGGCAGGGTGCGGAGGTCATCCACGAACAGGTCAAGGACATTCACGTGAGCGGCCATGCCTACCGGGAAGAGCTCAAGATGATGCTCAACCTGGTGCGCCCCACCTATTTTGTGCCCATCCACGGGGAATACCGGCATCTGGTGAAGCACAAGCAGCTGGCTCAGCAGGTGGGGCTTCCGCCGGAAAACTGCTTCATCGTGGAAAACGGCGACGCCGTCACCTTCGTGGACGGCCGGGCGGCCGTTCACAAGCAGGCGGAAACGGGCCGGGTCTTCGTGGACGGCAAGGGCGTGGGAGACGTATGCGACCTGGTCCTTCGGGACCGGCGCCATCTGTCCGAGGACGGGATGGTCCTGGTTACGCTGGTGATCAACAAGGAGCACCGGGAGGTGCTCAACGGACCCGACGTGGTGAGCCGGGGCTTCATCCTGGAGGAAACCAAGCCGGAGATCCTGGAAGGGGCCCGATGTCTCATCCTCGATCTGCTGGAGCGCTACCAGGCGGAGGGGGAGATGATGGACTGCGGGGATTTTCAGCTGGAGATCCGCCGCGAACTGAAGCGTTTTTTCCAGAAGGTGCTGGAACGGCGCCCCTTCATCTATCCCATCGTTGTGGAAATTTAGGAAAGATCCCCCGTGGAACACAAGAAGCGAGAGATTTGGGCCCTGGTCATCCTGACGGTCACCGTCCTGGTGGGGTGCAGCCTGGTGTCCTTCGATCCGGCGGATCCCACCTTTTTCGGATCGTCCGCCGGCCATGGCTCAACGCGCAACTGGGTGGGGGCCTTGGGAGCCAACCTGGCCTGGTGTCTCTTCTTTCTTTTGGGCGTGGGGGCCTATGCGCTGCCGGCCGTGGGCCTGTGGCTCGGCTACGCCTTCCTTCGCGGACAGGACCCCTTGCCCTACGGCCGACTCCAGGTCCTGGGCCTCGCCCTGCTCCTTTTGAGCCTCATCGGCCTGGCCGCCCTCCACGGCTCCAGAATCACCTTCCTGGGGACTGAAGTGCTGGCCGGCGGCCAGATCGGGGCGCTCATGGCCGCCTTTCTTCGAGACCGGGTCAATGACCTGGGTGCCCATGTCCTCCTGGGAAGCCTCTTTCTCATCTCCCTGATCCTTTCCACGCCCTTTTCCCTGAAAGCCGCCGGAAGAAAGTTTCTCGATCTTTTTCGCTGGATCGGCGCCAAAATCGTTTCGTTGCCACCGCTGAGATCCCCGGGGAATCCCCGGGAAGAAAGATCGGCCGTGCGGATTACGAAGGCGAAATCCCAGGCGACCGGGAAAAAGCGGCAGACGTCCCCGAACCCTGAGCCGCCCGCCGCCGTTCGTCCCCAGCCCTCCAAGGACGACAAGCCGGTGCAGCTGGCCGCGGTTTCCGGACGGTACGCTCTTCCCGCCATCAACCTTCTGGACTTCTACGACGCCGAGGACGCCCAGCCCGATCCCACCCTGTTGGAGGAGAAGGCCCGGGTGCTGGAAGAAAAACTGGCCGATTTCGGGGTGCAGGGACAGGTGGTGGGCATCAGCCCGGGCCCCGTGATCACCATGTACGAATACGCCCCGGCGCCTGGCATCAAGATCAGCCGCATCGTGGGCCTGGCCGACGATCTCTCCATGGCCCTCCGGGCCGAGAGCGTGCGGGTGGTGGCCCCCATCCCCGGAAAGGCGGCCATCGGGATCGAGATCCCCAACGAACGGCGGGCAGCCGTTTCCTTGCGCTCCATCATCGAATCGAAACCCTTCGCATCGTCCACCTTCCCACTCACCCTGGCTCTGGGAAAAGACATCACCGGCCAACCGGTGGTCACCAACCTGACACGGATGCCGCACCTGCTCATCGCCGGCGCCACGGGAACCGGAAAATCCGTGTGCATCAACGCCATGCTCCTGAGCCTGCTCTACCGGAATACCCCCGAGACGCTTCGGCTGCTCATGATCGATCCCAAGCGGATCGAACTGAGCAGCTACGAAAAGATCCCCCATCTGCTCCATCCCGTGGTGACGGAGCCCAAGATGGCCACCCGCGCCCTCCGCTGGGCGGTGCAGGAGATGGAACTGCGCTACAAGCTGCTGGCGGACAAGAACGTTCGCAACATCGAAAGCTACAACCGGCTGATGAGCAAGGCGGACCCGCGCAAGGAAAGCCCGGAACCCGCCGAGACGGAAAACGGGACCGTTCTGGACCACCACCACCTGCCCTACATCGTGGTGGTGATCGACGAGCTGGCGGATCTCATGATGGTGGCCTCCCGGGAAGTGGAAGAATACATCACGCGGCTGGCCCAGATGGCCCGGGCGGCGGGGATCCACCTGATCCTGGCGACCCAGCGCCCGTCGGTGGACGTACTCACTGGGATCATCAAGGCCAACATCCCGACCCGCATCTCTTTCCAGGTGTCTTCCAAGGTGGATTCCCGGACGATCCTGGACACCAACGGGGCCGAGACCCTTCTGGGGGCGGGCGACATGCTCTTCATGCCGCCGGGGACGGCCAAGCTCCAGCGGATCCAGGGCGCCTTCGTCTCGGACGCGGAAGTGCAGAGGGTCACGTCCTTTTGGAAGGGCCAGCAACTGGGTGACGATCCCATGGCGGATCGGGTGAATTTCGAGGATGCGGGTGTGGCCCAGGACATTCCCGACGATGAACTGGACGAGAAATACGAGGAAGCCGTCCGACTGGTGGTGGAAACCCGGCAGGCATCCATTTCCATGATCCAGCGCCGGCTTCGAATCGGCTACAACCGGGCGGCCCGCATGATCGAGATCATGGAGCAGCAGGGCATCGTGGGACCCTCGGACGGCAGCAAGCCCCGGGAGGTCCTGGTCCCCAAGGACGGCTTCGAATCGTAAAAAGCACCCGGAAGGTCTCATGAACCGGAAAACATACGGAATCGGACTTTGCGCCTTTCTCGCTCTGTGGGCGTTCCTTGCCGCAAGTCCTGCGCCCATTTCGGCGGAAACAGCCGCCCAGGCCACCGCGCAGGACCTCCTGCGCCTGACCGAAGAGCGCTATCGCAACGTCCGGGCCTACACGGCGGACTTCGTCCAGTGGACCACCTCCGTGGCGGCTTCCAGCATCACAACGGAAGCCCGCGGCACCTTCTATTTCCAAAAACCGCAACGGATGCGGTGGGAATATACGGAACCGGACCGGCAGGTGTTCGTCACCGTCGGGGACGTGGCCTGGCTCCACGTGCCGGACGAGGACCAGATCTCTCTGTTCGACGCCGACCAGATGCGCCGTTCGCCCATCATGCGTACCCTGCTGGAAGGAACCTTCGATCTCCAGGATTCCTTCGAGGTCAGCATGGACGCCGACGCCTCCACCGACGAAAACGCCGTCCTGATCCTGCGCCCCCGGGAAGAGGATCCCCAGGTCCAGTCCCTGCGCCTGTGGATCCGCACCGAAGATTACCTGGTTTGGCAGATGGAGGTTCGGGACGCCCTGGGGAACGTCAATCGCCTTCGCTTCACCCATCACCGGGAGATGGCTTCCCTGCCTTTCGCGCTCTTTCAATTCAGCGTCGGGCCGAACACGCTGGTGATCGACCCGTCGGGACGCAAACTGGAACCGGAAGAAATTTCGGCCCTCCAACGGGCCGTATCCCCATAGAGAAAGGAAGTCACAATGACGGAATCCCGAAATCTTGTGGATGCCATCCGGAAGCTCAAGGAGACCCGCAAGGCCATCATCCTGGCCCACAACTACCAGCCCGCGGAGATCCAGGAAGTTGCCGATCTTACCGGTGATTCGCTGGAATTGAGCCGGCAGGCGGCGGAAACCGATGCCCAGGTGATCGTCTTTTGCGGCGTGCACTTCATGGCGGAGACGGCGGCCATCCTCAACCCCGATAAGGTCGTGCTGCTGCCCAACATCCAGGCCGGATGCGCCATGGCCGACATGATCAACGCCCGGGACGTGGGGCGTGTGGCCGAAGAACATCCGGGCGTGCCCATCGTCACCTACGTCAATTCCACGGCGGAAGTGAAAGCGGAAAGCACCATCTGCTGCACGTCAGCCAACGTGAACGGCGTGGTGGCCTCCTTCACGGACGCGCAGACCCTCTACCTGATCCCGGATCAGAACCTGGCCTTGTATGCGGCCCGGCACACATCCAAAAAGATCCTCTACTGGAAGGGCTACTGCCCGGTCCATCACAACCTGACGGCGGAGACGGTCCGCTCGCGCAAGAAGCAGTATCCGAAGGCCGTCTTTCTGGCCCACCCGGAATGCCGGCCGGAAGTCCTGGAGCTGGCCGACGTGGTCACCAGCACCTCGGGCATGCTGCGCTATGTGCGGGAAAGCGACCGCGACACCTTCATCATCGGGACCGAAGTGGGAATCCTGCACCCCATGCGACGGGACAATCCCGGAAAGACCTTCCTGCCCGTCTCCGAAGACATGGTGTGTCCGGACATGAAGAAGACCTCCCTGGAGGATGTGCTTCGAAGCCTGGAGACCCTCTCGCCCCGCATCCAGGTGCCGGAGGAGGTCCGGGTGCGGGCCCTGCAGGCCGTGGAACGCATGCTGGCCATTTGAAGCCTCGGAGGAACCATGACGAAGGGGGGCTCGGCAACCCGTCCTTTGGTGGCCCTGACCATGGGGGACCCCAGCGGCGTGGGCCCGGAGGTGCTCGTACGGGCGCTTTCCGACCCCACGGTCGGCGAGTGCTGCCGCCCGTTGGTGCTGGGGGATCTGACCGCTCTGGAGCGTGCGGCCCGCCTGGTGGATGTCGCCCTTCCCTTCCGGCCGGTGGGCGATGTGAATGAAATCCGGCCCGGGGAAGGGGGGATCCCCGTCTTTCGACCCTCCCGGCTCGAAGAAGGCCAGATCCCCTACGGGCGTCCTTCGGTCGAGGCCTGCCGAGCCACCATCGGCTACATCGAGGCGGCCGTCCACCTGGCCCTGGAGGGGCGTGTGGCCGCCGTGGTGACGGGCCCCATCAACAAGGAAGC
>JACIYN010000087.1 GCA_014359885.1 Desulfacinum sp. | reverse complement strand
GATGTCACGGGACACCTTAGAATGGAGTTAAGGCGACACCCAGATTTGCGCACCTGAGTCCCTGACACGAAGTGGATTCGGTGGCAGAGTCTCTCGTGGGAGGACGCTGCCATGAAGATCGACCAGGAGGCTCGGATGACGATTCGGCATTTGTGCAGCAAAGGGGTGAGCAATCGTGAAGTGGCGCGTTTACTGGGTGTGTCCGAAGGCGCGGTGCGTTATCACCGCAGCCGCCAGGAACAGGGCGCTGTTGACGGACGCAGCAAGCAACCGCAGTTGGCCGAAGCTTGGAGCGAGGCCATCGAACATTACCTTTCCAGCATTGACCGTGACGCCCCATTGAACTTGGCCGCCTTGCACGAGTGGTTGATGGCCGAACATGATTACCCGGGAAGTCTTCGCAGCATTCAGCGCTACTTCCGCAAACATTATCCCAAGCCACGCAAGCGGGCTCGTCGCCGAGTGGAAACCCCGCCGGGGGCTCAAGCCCAAGTGGACTGGGACGAGTACCCGCGGCTCTGGGTGGGAGGGCGTCAGGTTCGCGGCTACCGTTTTCACCTGAAGTTGAGCCACAGCCGAAGATCGGTGACGGTATGGTCTGCACGCAAGGACCAGCTGTCCTGGCTGACGGTTCACAATGAAGCCTTTCGTCGGATTGAGGGAATCCCGGCAACCATTCGAGTGGACAATGTAAAGACGGCCGTAGCAAGAGGAGCGGGGCCTTGGGGAGAGTTCGCGCCGAGCTACAGAAGTTACGCAAAGGCGCTGAGATTTCACATTGATGCTTG
This sequence comes from Desulfacinum sp., assembly GCA_014359885.1. Lineage (GTDB taxonomy): Bacteria > Desulfobacterota > Syntrophobacteria > Syntrophobacterales > DSM-9756 > Desulfacinum. The sequence goes on along the minus strand of JACIYN010000087.1, from coordinate 1,658 downwards.
CCTTCCGCGAAGCCCGGAGCACAAGGGCAAGGTGGAACGCAGCATTCTGGACTATCAGCGCAGCAGCGACGTGCGCCGAAGACACTGGGACAGCTGGGAACATCTCCAGGAGCATGCCGACACGATGGACCATGAGCTTTCCCGGCGCAGGCTATGTCCAGCTACGGGGACCAGCGTCCTGGAGGCATGGCGCCGAGAGCGCTTTTATCTTTCCCCGGTCCCCTTGTTGCCGGACCCTTTCGATCTGGTGGCGACTCGGCGGGTGCAGTTGGACTGCACCGTTGGCTTTGAGGGGCGCAGGTACTCTGTGCCCTTTGAGTTCGTTGAGCGGATGGTGGAAGTCCGGGGTTGTGCGCGGACCGTTCAGGTTCTTCATGACGGCCTGGTGGTTGCCGAGCATCCGCGCCACACATCGGAGCGTATCCTTATCGATCCAGCCCACTACGAAGGCGAAGCCACGGCGCAGATCCAACCCCCGACCCCTCTGGGACGCATGGGAAAACGCCTGGAAGAGATCTGGCAGACGAGCCCTCAGCAGCGCCCCTTGGATCTGTATGCAGCGTTGGCGGAGGTGGCCCGATGAGTCCCAAAAGAAATCAAGGTGCCACCGTAACGGTTGACATCGATAAGACCCGAAAACGGCTGGAGCGTTTGGGCCTGCTGCATGCAGCCGATCGTCTGCCCGAGTTGCTGGCGGCGTCCGTCAAGGAAGACGCCGGGCCCCATCGGTTCATCGATGAGCTGCTCGACTTGGAGCTGAACTGGCGTGAGGAGCGGCGCGTTCGCACCTCGCTTAAGCTTTCCGGATTGCCCACAGGGCAGACGCTGGCCAACTTTGATTTTTCCTTCCAGCCGTCCATTGAACGCAGCCGGATCGAGACGCTCGCCACCTGCCAGTGGATCCGTGAGAATCGGACCGTTTTGCTTCAGGGGCCTCCCGGTGTGGGCAAAACCCATCTGGCCGTATCCCTCGGAGTCAAGGCGGTGGAAAACGGCTTCGGCGTAGTGTTCTATCGTTTGGAGGAACTGCTGTCGGCCTTGAAGAAAGATGCCGACCTATCGCCTGCCAGACGACGCCGCAAAAAGTATGTGAACACAGGACTTCTGATTATCGACGAGATGGGCTTCGAGCCCATGAACCGCTTGGAGGCATCCTTGTTTTTCCGTCTGGTCAGCACCCGTTATGAGCGCGGCAGCATGCTGATCACCACCAACAAAGGCATTCGAGACTGGCCGGAGCTTCTGGCCGGCGACGAAGTTCTGGCGATGGCCATCCTGGACCGGTTGCTGCACCGCAGTCATGTGTTCAACATCAAGGGGCGCAGCTATAGACTCCGTGAACTGGAAAGGGCGGCGGCCACTCAATGAACCCCCGTGTTCTTTGGCCGCACGGAAAGATAATAAACGGGTTTACCGCTTTATGGAGCTCAAGAGGGGCAGGGTTCAAGCGAAAGGCAGAACCCCAAACGGTCCTGCCCCTCCATCGCTCGCCCACGTCGGCGCTCGGGTCGCTCCCCAGCGTTGCCCTATCCTCCGCGTGGGTGTGGAATCGTAACACACGGCTGCTGGTGGGCCAACCTTCGGGCAGGGTCGACACGACCCCATAGGATTTAAGCACCTGGCAGGAAACACTTCATCCGCGTGAACCTGGATGTCGC
>JACIYN010000086.1 GCA_014359885.1 Desulfacinum sp. | reverse complement strand
GGTCATGGCGTCCACGGCCCGTTCGTCCAGCCCGGCGTCTCGGATCCTTTCCGCATGCCACGGGCAGTGCCGAAGTGCGAGCTTGAGCAGCGCCCGGAGTTTTTCCGTTTGGAGGGCCTCGATCCGATGGCGGGAAGCCCATTGGGTCCGCTCCAGCTCCTCCAGGTAGGCGAACGTGGGGCGCCCCAGGAGCCGCTCGTGCACCCTGTAGAGAGTTCCGTACATTTTTCTCGACCCGTTTTCCCGTCCCATGGCGACCTCACAAGACCGGCTTGAGGTTCACAACATACATCTGGCGGCTCCCCGTGTGCGACGAATCGATGCAGACGGCCGTCCCGTCCCCCTTCCAGCGCGGGTGCAGATCGCAGCGGGTCTCGCCCCTGTACCGGGCAGGAGAAAGGAGCCTTTCCAGGTTGATCCTTCGGCCCCGCTGCAGATCGTAGAGATAGAGTGTTCGCATGCCGTAGCCGTCCGGGTAGGTGTCGTTCAGGATCCATCGGCCGTCCGGGGAAAAGCTGCAGTGGCCGTCTTCCTTCATGCAGTCGGACCCAACGACCCGGAAACGCCCGGTTTCCACATTGTAGAGGTGAAAGGCCGGCCGTTTTTCCGGCCCCAGGGCCCAGGCGAGAAGGTGTTCCTCGTCCTTCCAGTCGTAGTGGGAAACCACCCCCGTCGCGATGACGGACCTAAGGCGGGTGCCGTCGGCTTCCACCACCAGGAGCCGGGTGGCCCAACCCCTGGCGGGATGGAGCCAGCGATGCAGAAAGGCAAAGCGTGTCCCGCGGGGGCTGAACTGCACGTGGTTCACCCAGTGCGGCACGTCCATGGGATATATGCGGGGCTCCACGGCGGCGATCTCCTTCAGGGACAGAAGAAGTTCCGACGCACCGCTGCGCAGGTCCATCCACCACAGCCCGTCCCGTTCCGGAACCGCTTCCCCCGCCCACGGGTCCGGCACGCCCGGATAGCCGTAGCCGGGCCGAAACCTCTGCAGGCGGGAGAAATTCAAGCTGACCGCGCCCTTGCCGTCCGGCCGGATGGCGTAAAAAGGCCTTTCATAGTGGGCTTCCACCGCCCCCTTCAGATTGCGGACGAGCCCCACCAACCGATCCCCTTCCCGGTGATTGTGGCAGATCAAAGAGTCCGGATCGGCGGGATGCCACTGGAGCATGCATCCCTGCTGCCAGTTCCAGGCCAGGGTCTCCCCCAAGGGAGTGAATCGGCCGTTCCCGTCGGAATGGACCCAACCGACCACGGCCGCATCGTTTTCATCGGGGGGGCGGTCGGCGAACGGCACCCGGAGGGCCAGCAGCTTATCTCCCGACCGATTCCATGGCGACTTGTCGTAGTAGCCGAAAAAATGGTGCATGGGTCCGGAGGTGACCGGCTGGATCAGGTTCCGGAGGCGTCCGCAATGGAGGCCCCGGTACAAGGCGGGGAAACGGGCCCGCAAAGGTCCCTCCGCCCAGTCTTCCATCCGCCGGGCCAGGCGCCACGGCACCCAGGAAGATCGGAAAAGCATGTCGGAAGGAATCATGGAGTCGTCCTTCTTTCTGGGGGCTGAGGGCAAATCACACAGATGGGCCACCCTTACGTCGAAGGTCGAGAAACTTGAGCAGGCGGACGTAAACCGTAGATGGCAGCAGAGCGGGAAGAAGGTACTTGAGATCGCGCCGGTTCCAGGATCCCTGCCTCAGGACGAATCGGAAAACCGTCCAAGCGCCGGCCAGGTCTCTTTGCCAGTAACACCGGTACCCGCGCGCCAGGAGCGCCCCGTTTAGGTAAGAGTCCAGAAGATACCGGGGCACGTCAGCGAAAAGTTCCGGGTGCCGCTCGATGAACCGCTTTTTCACCAGCCACACGTTGATGGCCTGTCTTCCCTGGCGATTGGTCAACTGCCCGCCGCCGTGATGCCTGTAGTAGGCCAGAACCTTGGGCACCCGGACAATGGGATGGAAGAGTCCGATCCGAAGCCACAGGTCGTAATCCATACAGGTGAGCAGGCTTTCGTCGAATCCGCCGGCAGCGTCCAGGACGTCCTTTTTGACCAGGGCCGCATGGATGGGCCAGGGAGATGCCGCGCGGAGAAAGGCGTGGAGCTTTCCTTCCTTTTCGTAGTCCGGCGGCACGTAGGGCTCGGCGCTGGTACGCACCTCTCCCACATTCTGCCAGCCGCAGTAGGCCAGCGCCGCGCCCGAGCCCTCCAAGGCCGCCACCATCTCCTCCAGAAACGTGGGAGCCCAATAGTCGTCGGCGTCCAGGAACGCCACATACTGCCCTTGAGCTACGCCAATCCCCTTGTTTCTTGCAGGATAGGGACCCTGGTGGTCTTGGCGCAGCAGCTGCACCTGCGGATATTGCGCCAGGATCTCCAGGCTTTCGTCTGTGGAGCCGTCGTCCACCACGATCAACTCCACGCTGCGGTGGGTCTGACCAAAGACGCTCTCCAGGGCCTCTCGGAGGTACGGTGCCGCGTTGTAACAGGGCATGATCACGGAAACGAGGGGGGAGTTCGCTTCGGTCTTTTTCATACTTCTCGCTGTGGGCTCCATCGGTTTCATCAGATGATTTGAGAAGCTTGGGGCGCACGACGCGCCCTATGAGCTTGTCGGAAGATGCCGGCAATCACCGCCTTTCTCGTAGCGCAGCCCTTGAGGGCTGCGGAGGAGTCCGCGGCCCTCGCATAGGCCGTCGCATGCGGCTTGCGACTTCCAAGGGTTGCGATGACCCTTTCCTGCGGGGCTGAAGCCCCGCGGCTACGAAAAGAGCGGCAATGCCCCCGACTCTTGGTCGGAAAGTCATTCTCAAACAAGCTGCTAAAGCGCCTCGCCGCGGGCCATGGCCACGGCCAGTCCGGCCAGGAGCCGTCCTCTTTTCACCGGGGAAAGGGACAGCCCCCGCATGAGCAGCGCCAGGGCTTGGGCCGTCTTCCCCTGACGGTACTCCCACTTGGCCGCGTCGGCGAGAGCGGCCGCACACGATGCCCTCCAGAAGCCGCCGCGCAATTGCCGGGGGAGCAGCCCCCGGTTCTTCCGGAGCACGGCCAGGGTGGCCTCCCGCATCACTTTCCCGTTGCGACTCATCCCGGAACCGTGGCGAACGACCACCACGAGGGGTTCGTCGAGGCAGGCATAGGCGGTAACGGAGGAGAGGCGAAGCCACATGTCCACGTCTTCCACGCTCCGGAGGCGCTCGTCGAAAAGGCCCACCCGATCGAAGAGCCGTCTTTGAACCACCACCCCCGACCCGCTGCCCGGCACGGCCGAGAGGCGCGAAAAGATGACGGTGGTCAGGCAGGGGCCTTCTTCAGGACAACGCCACACGCTCAGAGGCGTGCCTCCTTCGGTCACCACGATCGCCGCGGTGGAAGAAAAGCCGAGCGCGGGATCCGCCGCCATGAGGCTCATCTGGCGGGAGAGCTTCTGTGGAAACCAGAAATCGTCCGCGTCCAGGAAGGCCACGTAGTCACCCCGGGCCGCCGCAATGCCGGCGTTGCGGGCACTGCTGAGGCCCCCGTTTTCCTTCCGGATCACCCGGACTTGGTTTTCATACCTTCCCAAGATGCGGGGCGTCTCGTCGGTGCTGCCGTCATCCACCACGATGATTTCCACGTGCGGATAGTCCTGGCCCAGGACGCTCCGGATCGCCCGCTCCACGCACCAGGCCGCGTTGTAGGCGGGAATCACCACCGAGACCAGGGGAAGGCTAGCACTCATAGCCCAGGGCCTCCAAGGTGGGAGCCAGCACATCCAGGACCCGCTCGATGGCCTTCGGGTTCTGGGTCTTCCATTTTGCCAGGCGCGGCGGGCCGCTCACCAGGCTGGTCTGGTGTTCCAGCAAGGCTTCGCAGCGCCGGCGGACGGCGTCCTCGAAGGGAAGACCCAGTCTTTCAAAAACGCCCCAAAAGACGGCCACCGGGTCCACGAAGAAATCCTCGTAGCGGATCCGGATCCACCGGTCCCCCGGCACGAGCTTTTCGGCGTCCAGGGCCGCCCGGTTGGCGCTCACCCACTGGTGGGCGCACACCCGTTCCAGGGGTGCGTCGTTGAAGCGCCGCCAGTCGGGCGGCAGGAAAAAGGACCAGTCGTCGAACCGGCCGCCGTCGATCCGAACCCTTTCCGGAAGGGGCCCCAGAAACTGCCTCAGGGCGAAGCGCGGTGTCTGCTTCCAGCCTTCCATGAGTGAATTCACGTTATCGCGTCCGTCGCGATGGATATAGACGAAGAAAGCCTGGGGAAAGAGTCGATGCAGATAGGGAATGCGAAGCACGTTGATGCAGGTCTTGTCCAACACCCAGCCGGCCCCCAGCCTTTCGTAAAAGAACCGGAAGGCGGCGTCCCGATGCCGGGGCTGCGCATGATGCGCCTCGGCGCCCTCCGAATGCCAGCCGTTGTGGTGCGGTCCCCACAGGCCGTTCCAGAAGGTGGGCAGTTCGTAGCCGAAGGAAAGAAGCCGGCTTGACAGCCGGATGGTTTCATAGGTCACCGATGTTCCCGCCCGGGAGCATCCCACGATGAAGACCGGATCGGGAACCCGGGGGCGCAACAAGGACCAGACAATCCCCCGCAGACCGAAACGGAGCGCCCGAAGATTCTTCGCCCGAATCGCGGGATCCTTGAGCTTTGCCAGTTTGTTGAAAGATCTCATGAAATTCACGGAAGCCTATTCTTTTCCTTCCCCGTCCCGGAGAACCTTTCATCCCTTCGCCTCAAGCGATAGCCGTGCATCTCCCCCAGAGCACCGGCCAGGCGCATGGCGTAAAAGCGCCGCTTGCAGGCATCCGGCGCCGAGACCGCCAGGCGAACCAGTCGGTCTAGGAGCTTGATCCACATGAAGCCCGGTGGCACGATCCCATCCGACGGCATGGATCCATCCAACCGGACCACGGATGCGGACCTTTCGAAGGATTTTTTCATAAGGTACGCCAGCCGAAACCGCGCCGGATCCACATAGTGATACTGAACCATGCCGGGAACGTATCGTAACCGTTCCCCTTGGGCCAAGGCGCGGCGCACCCATTCGATATCTTCCGCACCGCCCAGGTTGTGCCCTACGGGCCCGAAACCCGTTCGAAAAGGGCCGACGCGGTGGAGCACCTCCCGGCGGACGGCCAGGTTCCCTCCGCCGGGACAAGGCCCGTCCACGCCCAGTGGCCGCTCTTCGTCGCCCAGGTCGAAACGGGGCACCGGCAGGGGATAGAGCCGGTAAGGGCCCGTATCGTGAACCCAGGCGGGCTCGCGCCCGTCCCAGTCGGGGACAATTCTCCCGCAGAAGAGCCCGAATTCCGGATGGCGCTCGGCGGCCTCCACGAGGCTTGGAAGGTACCCGGGATCCACCCTGTGGTCGTCATCCACGAAGGCGATGAGCTCCGCCGTCTCCAGGGTGCGCAATCGGTTCAGGGCGTGGGCCTTTCCCAGGGCCGGTTCCCGGACGTGCCGAAGCGACCACCCATTGGGGCCCACGCCGCAAGCCGACATGTCCGCCAGCCACTCTTCGGTGCCGTCGGAACACGCATTGGCCACCACAAGAATCTCCCCTCGACAACCGAGGGGCGGCTGGACCGCATGAATGGATTGGATGGTTCGGCGAAGGAGGTCCAAGCGGTTGTGGGTGCAGATGGCCACCGTGAAGGCTTGGGGGCTCACGAGGCGCCTCCGCCCGGTTGGAAGATCCCCAATTCATCGCGCAAGGCCTCCAGGTAGCCGTGGCCGTAGCGCAAATCCGGCTCCATGTAATTTCCTTCCGCCCATTCGTTCCAGGATTTGAGAAAGACGAGGCGATACTCGTCTTTCCGATCTTCCACAAAGCGGAGGGCATCCCGAACGTTTCGACGGAAGAGCTCGGGGTCCGATTCATGAAAGACGAGACCGCGCACGCCGCTTCGAGGCGTATTGTCCCAGTTGGGGATCACGCAGGGATACGCATCGAAGTTCGGCCGTGAGCGCGGCACAAAGAAGGTCACGAGATCTTCATAGGAATAGACCGTAAGTTCCATGGGCACCCGACGGAGCACCTTCCGGATCGGGCCCCACGCCCCGTTGGACCGCTCGCCGTACACGTTGCGGTAAAAGGGTGCCAGCCTTTGCAGGACCGCCCCGTCATAACCCAGGGGCCGGAGATCCTTGCCGCTCAGGTGCAGAACACCCAGGAGATAAAGTCCCTTGAAGCCGGCCTTCAGAGCGCTTTCCCGCCAAAAGTCGGTCACCCGCCGGACATCGGGCAGCTCGTCGGGGTGATAGACAATGAAAAGAGGCTTCCCGTCCACCTTCACGTACCGGTCGTCCTCGAAGGCCCGAAGAAGAAATCGAAAATGTTCGGCGTGGTCCTGCATGCCCGGGTAGGTTTGCTCCATGAGGATCTGGTCCGAGGCCCCCTTCCAGATCCCGCTCCAGGTCTTGTTGGCCCAGCACAGACAAAAGGAAAAGTCAGGCTTGCCCGTTTCCAGCACTTCGTTGAAGGGCCGTTCCAGGAGGCGCCTGCCGTTGCCGAACCAGTAGTGGTAGTAGCAGAAACCTTCGATGCCGTAGGTTCGAGCCATCTCGGCCTGGGCCTCCCGCACCTCGGGAAGGCGCAGATCGTAGAAGCCCAAATCGGCGGGAATGCGGGGCTGGTAGTGGCCGGGAAAGAGGGGTCTGGCCTTGGCCACGTTGGTCCATTCCGTAAAGCCCCGACCCCACCACCGGTCGTTTTCCGGGATGGGGTGGAACTGCGGCAGATAAAAGGCGATCAATCTGGCTCTCATCTCCGACACCCAATCCGTCTCGCTCCGGGTGCGCTCACCATGCGGCAGCTGCCGCGGATCAAGCACTTGCACCTTGCATCCCGAAGTTTCTAAGGGTATTTCCTTTCCACCGACTCAAAGACAGACGCCGTTTGCGCCCCACCCCAAGCCACGGAGATCCAGTGCACCATGGAAACCCAGCAACCCAAGATTTTCGGAATCGGTCTTTCCAAGACGGGGACCACGAGCCTGGCCAACGCTTTGGCTCTTCTGGGTTACCGAGTGAAGGACAATCCGGGCCTTAGGCGTTACACGCCGGGATCACTGCCTGATGAGTTGATCGCCATAGTCGATGCCCACGACGCCCTGACCGACACGCCGATTCCCAGTTACTTCAGGGAGCTCGACAGTTGCTATCCCGGCTCCAAGTTCATCCTGACGGTCAGGGATCGCGCCTCTTGGCTGAGATCCTGCCGGAAACAGTTCACCCAAGCACACGCCAACAAGCAAAACGAAGCCCATCGAGTGCTCTTCATGGATCTCTATGGCTGCGTAACGTTCGACGAAGAGAAGTTTTCCTCCGGTTATGAACGTCACCTGAACGGGGTGCTTAAATATTTCAGGAACCGTCCCGAGGATCTGCTGATCCTGGACATCACTGGGGGCGAAGGGTGGGAGAAGCTGTGTCCGTTCCTCGGACGATCCATTCCGGACCAGCCTTTTCCCAAGGCGAACGTCACCCGCATCAGCTGGCTGGCCATGGATGCCATCGCCGACATCGTGCGGGAAGCCGCAGAAAGTCTTTCCCCGGCTCTCCCATGGCCCTGGAGGCGGCTCCGTGGAACCTCCCTGGAACCCGGACGCGTGGCGGAAACCTTTCTTGCATCGGCGGTGAGGATACTGAATCCTCACACCCCCGGCCTGGCCCGCCACCATGTTCACCGATTGATCTCCAGGAGGCTGCAACGCGTTGACCCGACCATCCCCATCGTCTCCCCGGCTTACCCGGCTCCCGCCTGGGAACAGAGAAAGCGCTGGAACCATTTGTGGTACGTGGACTATGCCGTCCGCGTTCTCCGCGACGAAAAAGCGTCCCCGGCAGGACGAATAGGCGTTGCGCTTATCCAGGACGGTCAACCCCACATGGGGGTGGTCTATGATCTGCACGAGGACACCCTCCTCTGCGGGCGAATCGGCAAAGGCGCGTTCATGCAACACGCCTCCGAAGACCGTAAAAACCTGCAAGGCCCCGGCGACTTGGCTCCAACGGCCCTCGTGGCCCGTCTCGCGAAGTTCCTTGATACCGGATCCGAGGGCCCCATCATCAGGGCGGGCACCATGGAATGGGAGACAGCGCCTGTGCATGCCATTTTGAAGGCCCTTGGGATGGAACTCCTAGATGCTGCGACGGGCAGGAGACTCTGTTACAACAAAAAAAATCTCATCAATCCCCCCGTCCGAATCGCAAAAGCTCCCTGACCCAGGCCCAGCGCCCCGCCTTGTCCACCCCCCGGATGAGCACCGAGCGCGGGCCCAGTCGCCGGGTGTTTTGAGCCACGTATTTTTCGGTCAGCAACAAGACGGTGATGTTTGGTGACGGGTGCCCTTGCACTTTGCGAACAAAGGACTCGGGGGTGAGGTGTTGCTCATAGTAGCGAATGGCATGGCGGCGCATCGCTTGCAGGCAATCCTGGGGCATTGCCAGCGCGCATTCCACTGCGTTGATAAGGCTTGGGGCATCGCCGAAGCACAGGCATTCCACGCCGTCTCCAAGATCGGGGTCGAACCATTCGGGGTAGTTGGTGATGGGCACGGTCCCCACGGCCATGGCCTCCACGATGTTGTGGCACATGGGCATCACGATCCCCGGTGGAGCCAGAAAGAACTCGGCCCGCGCCAACACTTGCAGCCAGATCCTGTCATCTATCCAAAGGCGGCTGGTATCGATCAGCACGCACCTGTCTGTGCAACCGTTGATCAAGAGCGAATCCAGCTGGGATTGCTCGTTCACAAAAAACACCCGATCGGGAATCTTTTCCCGGAGAATTTCCACGATCCTGGCCCGCGGAAGCTTCGCGTCAGGGTATGTTACCCACGTCTTGTCGTAGCCGCGGAAATCCCCTGAAAAGAGAATCCGAATGTCCTTCATGGATGATCGGAGCGTTTCGATCCTTTCCGTCGTCCCATGCTCGTAATGGACAGGATGGATCGGAAACGGCAAAATCAAAGGTTTTTGGAAAGGATATACCGAAAAAACATCGAAACCCAACTGGATCTGTTTAGCCCACTTGTTTCCAACCAGCTTGGGGTCAGGCACATCAAAAACATATAGCGCTCCATCGCTATCCCTGGGCGCCTTCTCAACGATTTCCACTCCAGGCAGCTGCACAGCTTTCTCAGCTAGTCGCGGGATATCCTTATCTCCATAATTCATTTGAACGAAGCATTTCAATCCGGCCTGGGCAAATGTGTTTACAACCCAGTAAACCAACCTTCCCTGCTCAGCGAGCATGGAGTCCGAGGAAAACCTGAGGAAACAAACCCTTTTCCCTAAGTTCACCATTCGCAGGATCGCCTAATAAAACTTTTCCCCTTGGCCACTAGGCTAAATTTCCACCGGGACGCCAATGAGGTTCTTCCATGCCGCAAGAACGCTTCTTCTCTCTTCCTCTATGGAATAGGTCCTGGAGATGAACTCCGCCGCGGACACTCTCATTCTTTCGTAACGCTCTTTTTGTTCGTCGTAGGTCGTGAGGACTTCCTCCACGGTGCGAGCGAAGCCCACGATGTCCCCCACTTGGATGGGAAAGGAAAACTCCGGCTTGAAGAATTCGCGCCCTCCGCCACCGTGGTATCCGATGACGAGGCACCCGCAGGCCATGGCCTCGGCAGCCGGCAGGCCAAATCCTTCCGGGTAGCCGAAGCTCAGGAATATGAGCGATTCCCTCATGATCGAAGCCACTTCGCTCTGGGGCCGATTGATGAATGGAACGACGTTCCAGCCCCGAAGGGCACCGCGGACCCGAAGGATGTTGATCACTTGGAGAGAATCTTGTTTATTCTTAATGAGAGAAAAAGCGATCTGCTTTTTCTTGTTCTTCTCATATTGGAAGAGATGTGGATCGATGGACAACCTAAAGGGCTCCATGCGGACAGCCGGAAAAGCGTATCTCAAATACTCCGCGCCGTCGCTGGAATTCACCAGTACGCCCACAACGTCGGGATGGACGTAAGCGTTTTGTATGGAATCGGCCCGAAAGTTGTACCCTCTAAAAGACAAATAGCAATTCTGGTTCAGGATAATCTTTCGTATTCCCCGGCCCCAGTGAGCTATTCCCGGGCCGAAAATTTCCGGTATCACCAGGATGTCGTTTTCGCCTATATGGGAGTGAGAGGCCCCCTCGATCCTCACCCTTTGAATCGATCCGGGAACGATTCGTTTTCGAACCTTTTCCCACACGATTTCTCGAATGCTTTCCTTCAAATAAACAATGGGCGTGGTGTTCTTAAACCACGTACAGCGATATCCTTTTTCCTTATGAACCATATAAGCTTCAAACCCAGCATCATTGAGAATATCCACGTGGCGATACATCACCCGTACGCCGCCCACCGGGTGTTTGGAGTCGCCTAAACACAAATAGTATATAATCAAATACTACTCCTCTTTTTTATTCTATCCTTGGTCCGTGAAAGAATGATATCTTTTAACAGTATTGTATGCCGTTTAAGGCGTTGCCTATTGCACACTAGCGGGCGAAAGGGCCGACCACACGGGGGAAAAGGCTTCGGGAGGGGTATCGAAAAGGGCGCAGAGCCTGCGAAAAGCCTCGGGGGCCGTTCTCGGCCCGTGGAAGAAGAGCTGTATTTCTTTGACCGTGAAGATCTCCGCGGTTTCGCGGGACGGCGTCCCCGCACCCCCTGCCGCTCGGCCGGTTAAAGCCGTCCGTCGGCCCATGCGCTTCGAACCTGTGGGCACCCGCAACGTGTTCTCTGCATCGACGGCGATAACGTTCGGCCATGTTTCGGCGAAATGCCGGACCATCGCGGTCACACCGTGAGTGGCCCCAGAGACGTCCAAATAGCCGTCCGCTCGTCTGCCGCTCCGAAGGTGATTGCCCCCGGGACGGTCGTAGAGGCGAAAGCGATCATAACCCTCCTGGGCAAGGAACATCCCGGGGCCGCGCTCGCTCCGATAATACATCCCGTCACCCAAGCCTACGGTGACCGTGACAGGCTCTCGCAGGCCCAAGCGGAAGGTGAGGGCCGAATCCGGTGGTGCACTATGAGGCCCCCGATCCCCTTGTGGGGAGGCCTGTTGGTGGTGCGTCGTGATCTCAAGGAGACTCAAACCGGCATAGGCGGTAATCCACGCCGTGAGGACCCCGCCGCGATCGCCTCGACCGATTGTCTCCCCCCCAACCTCGGTGCGGATAACCGCCCGAAGAGGCCCCGCCTCTTCCACGACCACGATGGCCCCCGCTTTCCCTCCCTTCTTTCCGTGGATTCGCTCGGGGATGATCTCCGTCTGCGGGACCACCACCGCTTCGTCTCCTTCGAAACGCCCCGAGCCATCCCGGTCCAGCCACACGCCGCTTAGAAGGTTTCGGCCTTTACGGTCTATGACGAATTTCAGGGGGCCCGTAACCACCGTGACCGCCTCGGGCGTCTCCTGCACCACGAGGGGTGACGTCTTCGGCGGCGCGGCCCGATCGACTGTGAGAAAAAACAAGGCCCCCGAGCTTCCCTCGCCGCGGTAAGGCGGCGCGGAGGCCAGGAACGTCACCGCAAGATAGCGCGACGATCCGCCATCGCCCCACCCGCCGCTGAGTGCGGAGAACTGGGCCGGCACCGCCCTTCCCAGGGCATCCACAACCCGAATGGCCTTCGTTTCGGCATCCAGCCCGGCGGGGATCGGCACGACCGTCGAGACGGGATAGGCTCCAAACCCCAGACCGCTTCGGTCCACAACCTGGATGGGCACGCGAAGATTTTCCGCCGTGATCGGCTCGCTCCCAGGCCCGGCCGACCCTTCGCCGCCGCTCTCGCCCGCCCTTTGAAGGGGCCTGGGTTTTTCCCGCACGGCTCTTTCTTCCCCCGCCTCTTTCTTCAGCCTTTCGATGCGCTGCCGAAGGGCCCGCACATCCGGATGCTTTTCCGTATATCGCTGCTCCAAAGCGGTTAGATCCCGCTCAAGGCTTTGGATCTCCCACTGCAGATCACCGGCCGGAAAGGCCGATCCGGCTGCGAAAATGCTTACAAGCACAGTCCAGCCCAAGAAAAAAGCCCGTCGTGCGGTGGTATTCATGCTTTTTCCTCAATCCTTGGTGAAAAACCCTACTCGCGTTTACGAAAAATCCGGCGCGCCCCCGTCAATTCAAGCCACTCGGATTCTGCGGAAACCGCTCGAGTTGCAGAGAATACCAACTCGAACATAACGCCCAAGAGCACCGAGTGCCGGTCAAATTTCCACCGGTAGGCCGGCCGGGCTTATTCCTTGCCGCAAAAACGCTTCTTCTCTCTTGCTCCGGTCAATAAGTCCGTGACATGAACTGGGCCGCGGATTTTCGCATCCTTTCGTAATGACCTCTTTGATCGTCGTAGGTCGTGAGGACTTCCTCCACGGTGCGACCGAAGCCCACGATGTCCCCCACTTGGATGGGAAAGGAAAACTCCGGTTTAAAAAATTCGCGTCCCGTACCGCCGTGGTCCCCAATGACAAGGCAGCCGCAGGCCATGGCCTCGGCAGCCGGCAGGCCAAATCCTTCCGGGTAGCCGAAGCTCAGGAATATCAACGATTCCTTCATGATCGAAGCCACTTCGCTCTGAGGCCGATTGATGAATGGAACGACGTTCCAGCCCCGAAGGGCACCGCGGACCCGAAGGATATTGATCACCTGGAGGGCATCCTGCTTGTTTTTGATGAGCGAAAAGGTGATTTGCTTTTTTTTTGCCGCTCGTAATGGAAAAGCCCCTTGTCAATGGATAGACGAAATTCCTCTACCCGAACGGACGGAAAGACATAGTTAAGATATTCGGCAGTATCCCTGATATTCACCAACACTCCAACCACGTCCGGATGCCCATAAGCGTTTTGGGGCGAATCTGATTGGAAATTGTAGCCTCTAAAGGTCAAATGACAGTTCTGATTTAGGATGATTTTTTTTGTGCCCCGGCCCAAGTGAGCAATACCCGGACCGTAAATCTCGGGTATCACCAGAATATCTCTTGAACCAATTTCGCGGCGAGACCCTCCTACGACTCTCATACGTTGAATGGATCCCGGATTGATCCGCTTCCGAACCTTTTCCCACAACCTTTCTGCAGTACTGTCCTGCCAGTAAACAATCGGTGTGCAATTCTCAAACCATGTACATCGAAAGCCTTTTCGTTTGTGAATAATATATGCTTCTATTCCCGCGTCATTCAAAATATCCACATGACGGTACATAACCCGCACGCCACCCACCGGATGCTTGGGATCGTTCCAACAAAGGTAATAAATAGCCATTCTATTATTTTTAGCCAATCAAATTCATGCACATTTCGTAAAATTCTATGTTTTTCCGCCTGCATTCATCTAATGCTTCCGGGTAAGCGCGTGCATATGCTTTTATCTTATTCCAGAAGCCATAATTCACACAAACGCGACCCGCTTTCTTCTCAGGAGTGAACCCTGCTATCGACATTAACTTTGAATAACATGAGCGTCTAGCTTTCCATAGTGCCGGATATACAATTACTGGATATCTTAAAGTATAGAACTTTGAAGCAAAAGGAAATACTATAACTTTACGGCCAAGAAGAATTCCCCAATAGGCACCATGATATGAACTTGTTATCACTGTTTCCCCAGAAGCTATAAATTCAATGGCTTTTTCGAATTCTACGCCATGATTCTTTAAACGAGGCACCCCTTCAATGGGTATTTGAAAATTTTTGTGCTCAAACACAATATATTCACTAGTGATCTTCCATTCTTTATCGAAGATCGGATGCATGCAACTAACACAAGGAACCCATGGGTATTCAAAACCATAATCTCTAATGCCTATCAAATTAAACCAACCAATGTAGTCATCATATGAGAACTCATTGTAATGCAATTGCCACCCGTGATGATCTTCGTGTTGCCCGATACCCCATGCTATGAACAGACGCCCGCCTGAGGCTTCCTTCATCTTTCCAAATTTTTTCATAAAGTAGTTGTTTAAGAGGCCCCCTCCTCCGCAGATAACCACTTTAACATCTTCTCGAAAAACACAATCTATCTCATCATTTATATCACAATGTTTAACATTAAAACCCGGAAAATCAAAATACCTGCAAGGAGACGA
Source organism: Desulfacinum sp. (assembly GCA_014359885.1). Lineage (GTDB taxonomy): Bacteria > Desulfobacterota > Syntrophobacteria > Syntrophobacterales > DSM-9756 > Desulfacinum. Next base: position 7,252 of record JACIYN010000086.1, on the reverse strand, counting down.
ATAGATGTCCCCTACATTCCCGGTATTCTTTCTATGTATATTAACCAAGGTCGGAAGTTTCATGACATAAGCCTATTCCACAAAGCGATTGGTGAAACATGCAATTTAATTCAAATGTTATCGCCTTTTTTTGCTAAATCATACTTCCAAGAGGGATCACTCCTGATAAAACCCAGCTTGGGCATAATGCCTATAGGTAAACCTCCAGTGAGAACTTTAAATGTTACCAAATTCTCTCCATACCATAGCATATCTCCTCGGGACCCGATAAATGCTACGCGCACGGCATACACTCCCGGCATCAATGAGAGTTCATGAAAAGTACATTCAACTAAATGATGTCCGGGGCCAAAACTGGGCTTCCCATTGGAAAGATAGTTAGATGCCGACAATATGTAAACAAAGTCCGTAGTGTGGATTCCCACGACTATTTCTGGTTCTAGCAATGTTTTTGTGGTGGAGAATTCTACTCTTATACAGCAAGGACTATCGGGAAGTATTTCACTCACGCGGTTCCCTGATTTATCGGCACAATACACATCTATCAGTTCAATATATCCAGATTTTTTTATGTTTTTTCTAATGAAGGCAATGTTTTTTGCATAATCAAATATCTTTGTGTTGCTGTCAGAGTAGAATTTCTCGCAAACCTCTTTAGAAGGTCCACTCATAATTAATTGGCCTTGGTTAAATAGAATTGCCTTTGGGCATAATCGTTCAATATGGCGTAAATTATGGCTTACTATCAAGACGGTCCGACCATCCCGCTTTATCATATATTCCATCCTGTCAAAGCACTTCCTCTGAAATGCAAGGTCTCCTACAGCGAGCACTTCGTCCACAATGAGAATTTCGGCCTCAATGCTTGTGGCAATGGAAAAGCCCAGCCTGATTTTCATACCGCTGCTGTAGCGTTTGACAGGCGTATCTATGAATTCTTCCAGCTCCGAGAAATCCACAATCTCATCAACCATATTTCTGATCGCCTTGCGGGATAATCCAAGGATGGCTCCATTGAGATATATGTTCTCCCGGCCGGTCAGGTCCCCCACGAGACCCGCCCCCACCTCGATGAGCGGCGCCACTTTTCCCCGCACCCGGTAGCGGCCGCTCGTGGGCTTGGTGATCCCCGAAAGGATCTTGAGAAGCGTGCTCTTGCCGGCGCCGTTGGGGCCGATGATGCCGACGACCTCGCCTTCCTCTATGGTAAAGGACACATCGTCCAGAGCCTTGAAGGCTCTTCTTTCCGGGGGCTTACGGCCCCGGAGCCGGGCGGCCACGGCCCGCATCGTGTCGCCGATATTCGTGAGCTGTCCCAGCCGGAATTCCTTGGTCAGGTGTTCCACTTCGATAATGGCCATCTGAGTCCTTCAACCTCTTTCAGATCAAAAAAGGTCCACGAGAGGGGGAAAATCCACGGAACCCCCTTAAATCACGTCGGCGAAGTACGCTTCCGCCCGCCGGAAGATGGCGTAGCTCACCGGAAGCAAGAGTACCGTGGCTGCAAAACCGGGCAGGAGGGTTCGGAAATCGGGGGGCTCCCCCCTGAGCATCACCGCCTGAAAGGCATCGATGATCCCCGCCAGGGGATTCAGGGTGTAGAGCGTATAGAGAAGATCGGACCACTCCCCGGCCGCCTGTTCCACGATGAGCTTCTTATGGACGAGAGACAGCGGGTAGATCACGGGAGAAGCGTACATGAGCAGGTTGATCCCCACGGGGAGCATCTGGCCCACGTCCCGGTAATAGACGTTCAGGGCCGCCCCCACCAGGCTGATGGTCAAAGACACCAGGGCCGTATAGACCAGGATGAAAGGGACCCAAACGGCATGCGCGCTGGGAGCCATCCGGTACCAGGCCATGAAGACGGCCAGGATGAAAAAGTAAATGGTCAGCTCCACGAACTTTGTGAGAACGGCGGTCAACGGAAAGATCACCCGGGGAAAATAAATCTTTTTGATGAGACCGGCGTTGGCCACCACGCTGTTCACACTGGCCGCCGCGCTCTCCTGAAAAAACGTCCAGGGAAGGAGCGCCGCAAAGGTGAGCACCGGGTAGGGGATCTTCCCCGTGTCGATCCCCACGAAGCTCCGGACCATGGTGAAGATGATCGTGAGCAGAAGGGGCTTGAGAACGGCGATCCCGATGCCCAGGTAGGCCTGCTTGTAGCGAACGACGATCTCCTTCCAGGCGAGAGTCATCAGGAGTTCCCGGAAGGTCCACAGTTCCTTGACGACGGCGATCATGGGACTACCTCGTGGGGTGGTGAGTGGTGAGTCGTGAGTCGTGAGTCGTGAAATCGTGAATCGTAAATCGTGAAGTCGTGAAGTCGTGAAATCGTGAAGTCGTAAATAATCTGATCCGTTAGTTTGACTTTAAGCAAACACATATCACTTATTATAAAGTAGACTGAACTTATAATCTTTTTGTGCCAGACCCCTGTCAACCTTTCACTCTCTCTGTGACAATGATAGTGAGATACCTACCCCTTGTTAGATGAGTGTAGGGCGCGTAGGAAAAGACATGCCATCCACTCAAAATCGCGACCAAGGCACAGGGATGGGGCAACGCAAGGATTGAAACAGGGCACCAACGAGCCCCGAAACGGATTTCCATTGCTCCGCCGTCACTCTTCCGCCTTTCTATTCACGGATTCAGGAAATGGTTAAATGGGTGGAGGGGAATAGGGGCCCGGAAGAGTAAGAATGATAGAGCGCCGGCCCAGGAACACTCACCCTCTCGGTATTCTTTGCCCCGCTATCTTACTCGCCAAGTTCTTGCAATAAGGAGAGCCGGCTCATCATCCAGCCGGAGGTAAAAACCTCATGGCGGCTGAGCCATTCACCCATGATGCGGTGGTACAAAGCATTGGGATGCCCGTCGCCCGGTATGCGAAGGTTCCTTTCCACCCATTCATCGAGTCCATCGTTCGGAGTCTCCATAAGATCCGACGGCTTCAAGCTTGCCACACGTACGAAGGGATGGCTCAATGCCAAGCTTTCAAGGTGGCGGACGACCTGGTTCATCATGGGATCACCATCCGGGTTCGGGACAAAGAAGAGGACGGGGATTTCTTTCGTTTCAGCCCAGTTGGCGATGGCCTCCCAATACTCGACATGCCTTTTCCACCGTACCGAAGGAGCGGACCCACGCCCTTTTTGCTCAATCTGCTTTGCTGCGGATGCAGAAGCAAAGGACTTGGATATCGCGGCAATCAGCATGTTTTTCGATCGACTCAACAAAACATTCGCTTTCCGGTAAGCATAGGTTAGGAACGGGCTGACGGACGCCAGACGCTTTCGGCGTCGAGATTCTCTTAGAAACTCAAGCCTTTCCGCTTCGGTACCTTTAGGAAGGAAGCCGAAATCGCCCTTTGCCACCATTACAACAGCGGCATGGGGGCGGTACCGGAAAGCTTCTTCCTTGAGGAAGGTTGCATGCTGGTAAGGCCCCCATCCCGGATTCCCCGCGTTCATCACGTCAGCGAAAAATCCCAAATTTCTCAGATTCTTTTCCAGAACCGCCGTCCACGTCTCGTCATCCTCCACACCGGACCCCAAGGCACTGGAACTTCCCACCGCCAGGATGCGATAGCGGCCGACAGCCCGGACATCCACTTCCGGCCCCCGTAAGCCCAGGGAATTGATGGTGATCGGGGGCGATTTGCGGGTCATCCTGGCCAGCCACTCGTAGCCGACTTGGCTCGGCGCCAGCCGAAAATAGAGTGAATCATGCACTTCGTACTCCAGACGAGTAATGTGGGGTATCAAGCGGAAGTCCATTTCACCGTAAAGCAGGAAAAAGGAAAGGATCAATATAAGGGTTTGCAGTCTGCGCATCACAGCAACTCAGAACTGAAAATAGATGAATTCCTGACCCTGCGTTGCTCCATAGACAAACATTATATAGAGCAACATCCCATACAGCGCCGCACGAGCAGTTCGGGGCCAGCGCCACTGGGGAAAGAGGCTCCCCTGGCGTTGTTGGAAGGCTTGCACGAGAATGAGAGGCCAACTATAGGTTATCAAAGACTTCGCCATGGAAGCCGCGTCCCCCCATGCAGACCAGTTAAAGAGAAGTTTATGGAAGAGCGTGGAGAGCTGCTGGAAATTCTCGGCTCGAAAGATCAGCCATCCCACGGCCATCAACTGGAAAGTGAGGAAGACTTGGAGCACGTGATGCCAGCGGTTCCATCCGACCACCGATTTTCGCTGTTCGCTGAAAGCACGATGCACAGCAAGCAGCGCCCCCTGGTAAAATCCCCAGATGACAAAATTCCAGGCGGCCCCATGCCACAGCCCGCCCAGAACCATGGTGATCATTAGATTGCGGTAGGTCATGAAGCGGCCCTTGCGATTGCCACCCAAGGGTATATAGAGGTAGTCGCGAAGCCATGTGGAAAGGCTGATATGCCAGCGCCTCCAAAAGTCCGAAGGGTTCTTCGCGAGAAAAGGCAATCGAAAGTTCACCATGATATCGAATCCGAGAAGTCTGGCCGTACCTCGGGCAATGTCCGAATACCCCGAAAAATCGCAATAAATTTGGACTGCAAAGGCATAGGCGGCAAGGACTACCTCGGGCCCCTGAAGCGCCGAAGCGTTTCCGAAGGCGGCATCCACAATGGGAGCTACGTTGTCGGCAATCGCGACCTTCTTGAACAGCCCCCAGAGGATCAACCACAAGCCCAAGTGATAATCCTCTTCCTGCACCCTTCGCTTTCCCTGAACCTGTGGAAGGAGATGCTTCGCCCGCTCGATGGGGCCCGCAACCAACTGAGGGAAAAACGAAACAAATAAGGCTAAGTCCAGAAAATTGGAGGTGGCCCTTACCTGTTTTCGGTACACGTCAACAGCATAGCTCATGGCCTGAAAAGTATAAAAAGATATGCCCACGGGAAGGACTATGTCGATGGCAAGGAAATGAGACGAACCAAAGTTCTCCCATCCTAAAGTTTGGAGCATACTTTTCAAGCTTTCCGCAAAAAAATTGAAGTACTTGAAAAATCCCAAGATCGCGAGGTTGGAGGCTGCACTCCACAGAAGGTACCTCTTTTTGGTCTTTTCGTCGCTGCTTCGTTCGATCCCGAGCCCTGCCACATAGGCTACAAGAGTGGAAACCAGCATGAGCGAAAGCAGTCGCCAATTCCAACAGCCGTAAAAGAAATAACTTGCCACCAGGAGCATGAGGTTTTGGCTGCGGGCCGGCAAAACCTTATAGAGCAAGAATACGGCTAGATAGAACGCAAAAAACTCGAAGGAGTTGAAGAGCATTGAACTATCTATTCCCCGACCATGTCCGCATAGAGTTTACGGTAGCGGAGTGCGTTTTTCTTCCAGGTGCGCTCCCGGAGGACCCAGTCCCGGCCCTGCCGGCCGATCCGCTCCCGAAGGGATGGGGAGGAAAGGAGCGCCGAGACGGCGGAAGCCAGCCCCGGGACATCGTCCGGAGGAAAAAGCATCCCCGTCTCCCCGTCTCGGATGAGTTCCCGATGCCCCCCCACGCTGCTGGCCGCCACGGGCTTTCCCAGCGCCATGGCTTCCAGGGGCTTGAGCGGCGTCACCAGCTCGGTGAGACGCATGGACTTGCGCGGATAGACCAAAAAATCCGCCGCGCCGTAGGCTTGGGCCACTTCCCTGTGGGGAATGCGCCCCGCGAAGAGCACCGAGTCGGACATCCCGCGGCGCTCCGCCAGATCCCGAAGCCGCGCCTCCATGGGCCCGCCGCCCACCAACAAAAGCCGCAGATTCGGGTGTCGAGCCATGAGCCTCCCGCACGCCTCGATCAGAAGATCCAGGCCTTCGTAATGATAAAAGGATCCGATGAAAGCCACAGTCTGGGCACCGGGCCGCCCGAACCGTCCGTTTCCCCCCGTCCAAGCCTCGGAAAGGGAAAACTCCGATGGATCCACCGCGTTGGGCACCACCGCCACCTTGCGCGGTTCGATGCCGCGGCCCAGAAGATCCCGGCGCAGCCCCTCGCAGATGGTCACCACCCGGTCCGCCCGCCGGCACACGGCCGTCTCCAGGGCCCGCACCAGCCGGTACTTGGCCGAGGACGATCCGTAGGTCCCCAGATCCGCCGCGGCGTCTTCCCAAAAAGCGCGGATTTCGTAAACCAGCGGGATTCGAGCCCGGCGGGCTTCCACCAGGGCCGCCAACGCGTTCAGAACGGGGCTGTGGGCATGGATCACGGCCGGCCGCTCCCTTTCGATCAGCGTCCGGATCCGGGATCTCAGCCGCCACACCACAGCCCCTTCGCCGATGACGCCGTTTCCGCCGGCGACGGGGCCGCTCCGATGGACCGCGATCCCGTCGATCCGCTCCGCGGCCGGCGACGGCCGCTTCCAGGAGGCTTCATGCTTGGGCGAGGTGAGCGCCACCGGATCCAGGGCGGCCCCCTTCTGGCTCCGCAGGATGTTGCGGCTCCGGAAGGCATACCCGCTTTGGAGCGGAAGACTGTGGTCGAGGATGTGGAGGATTTTCATGGGCGTGAAGTCGTAAATCGTGAAGTCGTGAATCGTGAAGTCGTGAAGTCGTAAATCGTGAAGTCGTGAAGTCGTGAAGTCGTGAAGTCGTGAAGTCGTGAAGTCGCGAAGTCGCGAAGTCGCGAAGTCGCGAAGTCGTTATGGGTTGGGTGGAGGGGTTTGGGTCTGGAGGAGGGCCGCGAGGATGCGGTCGGCGGTGCGCCCGTCCCAGAGATCGGGCACGCGCCCCACCCGCCGCGGGCCGTCCAGAACCGCCTGGATGTCCCCCGAGAGGCTCGGGAGCGACGTCAGCCGGTTGCTTCCCTCGGTCACGGTGACGGGCCGCTCCGTATTGGGCCGCAGCGTGAGACACGGGGTCCGGAAATAGGTGGATTCCTCCTGCAGGCCGCCCGAATCGGTCAGGACGAGCCGGGCATTTTCCGTAAGGCACAAGGAGTCGTGATAGCCCACGGGGGCGATCTTGTGGAGACCGGGGGAGGTGACCCCGTCCAGACCGAACGCCTCCAGAGCTTTTTGCGTTCGCGGATGGACGGGAAAGACCACCGGAAGATCCCGGGAAAGCCGGATCAGGTTAGCCAGGATGGCCTCCAGGGAATCGGGCCGGTCTACGTTGGACGGCCGGTGAAGGGTCACGTAGGCGTAGCGGCCGGCCTCCAGCCCCAGCCGTTCATGGGCCCTCCGGGCCCGGGCCCGGGGAAGGTTCGCCACCAGGGTGTCGATCATGATGTTTCCCACCCGTCGGATCCGCTCCGGCGGCACCCCTTCCCG
>JACIYN010000085.1 GCA_014359885.1 Desulfacinum sp. | reverse complement strand
CTCTACCTGGAACTCCTGGAAGAGACGGTGCGGCGCCTCAAGGGCGAAGAACCCGAAGAGGCCCCCTTGGACCCGGAAATCAACATTCCCGTGGCGGCCTACCTGCCCACCGCCTACATTCCCGACGCGGACCAGAGGCTGGTGGCCTACAAGCGCCTTTCCAGCTCCAGGACCCAGGAAGACATCGACGACACCACGCGGGAATGGCGGGACCGCTACGGCCCTCTGCCCGACGAAGCCAAGACCCTGCTTCTGCTCGCCCGCATGCGCCTCATGATGCAGCAGCTGCGGGTGGCGCGGCTGGACGGCGACCCGGAGGTCTTCCGGTTCACCTTTGCGGACCCGGTAAACATCGCGCCCGTTCAGGGGCAACTGAATGAACTCAAGTGCTTCGCGCGTCTGGAGGGGGATCGCAAGCTGGTGATCGAAACGGCGGCACGGGGCGGCCTGGCCACCGCGGCCAAGCTGAAAAGGATCTTGCAAGTATTGGTGGAACATGGTAGGGACATCAGGTCTGATAAGCAGGTTAGTGAATGATTTTGAAAACTTGCCCGGTCTTGTCCTGCTTCCGCCGGGAAATCCACCCGACCTTGAGAAAGGACCTCCTCAAAGATGAAAAAGCGGCTTCTTCCACAAGGGCTGGCCTCTGCGCTGGTGCTGTTTTGCTGCCTGGGTTTGGTGCCCAAGGTCAGCGCCAAACCGGTGGACTGGATCGTGGCGGTCGTCAATGACGACATCATTCTCAACAGCGAGCTGGAAGAGCGGGTCAAGGCCATCGCGCAGATGTCGGGCCAGAGTCTGGCTTCCGTCGCCGCCGCCCAGATGGATCTTCTCAAATCGGAAGTGCTTCGACAGATGATCCGCGAGAAGCTCACGGCCCAGGAAGTGGCCCGGCTCAAGATCTCCGTGAGCGAGCGGGAGGTGGAAGGGACCTTGGAGCGCATCAAGGAGGCCAACGGGCTCGATGACGCGCAACTGGCCGAAATGCTCCGACGGGAGGGGCGGACACTGGAGCAACTCAAAGCAAAGATTCGGGAAGATATGGAACGGGCCCGGCTCATCGAGCGGGTTCTGAAATCCAAGACCGTCATCACCGAAGATCAGGTGGACGCCTATCTGAGGGACCAGCGAAACGATCCGGAGGAAAAGAGGCGGCTGGCCGTGATCTTCCTCCCGGCTGGAGCGGACGCGACCCAACGGGCGACGGCCCGCCAGAAGGCGGAAGAGATCCTGGCCAAGATCCGGGACGGTGCGGACTTTGCCGGCCTGGCCCGGGCCTATTCGCAAGGGCCCGGGGCGGACCAGGGAGGCGACATCGGCTACATCAAGGCCAAAGACCTGGCGGGCCCCCTGGAACGCGTCACGCGGGAATTGGAAGTGGGCGGCGTGAGTCAAGTGGTGGAGTCGTCGGCGGGATTCTATATCGTGAAGCTTCTGGATGTGCAGAGGGCGGACTTGAAGAACGTGGATGAGAGACTGCGCGAGAAGGCCCGCCAGGAGCTGTTCCAACAGGAAGTGAACAAGAAATACGAGAAGTGGATCCGGGAGTTGGAGGCCAAGTCCTTCATCCAGGTGCACCTGGCGCCGCCCTCGGAGGGCTCTTGACCTAAGGCTACGGGGGGCGGACGGGGAATGATCAGCCAATCATGAGGTTGCCACGAAAGGAAAGGCGGTTTGCCCATGGAGGCGATGCGGGAGATCGGTGCCTTTCTTGAAGGTGAGCGGAAAAGGCAGCAACTGACCTTGGATGCCGTATCCCGGCATACTCGGATCAGTGTGAAGGTGCTGCGCGCCATCGAAGAGGGGGAGCTGGAAGTGATCGGGACGCCCCTGCTGATTCGGGGCTTCCTGAGGACCTACTGTGAGGCCCTTGGTGTCGACCCGCGCCCCATTCTGGAAGAATACGGAACCGAAATCCACCAGTACGACGACGAAAGGGACCGGCTGCGGCGCTTTGAGGGGTGGATGAAGTCGGCCCCGTCCCGGGGGAAATTCTTTTTCGGGGTTCTCGCCCTTTTCGCGGTGGTGGCGGTTCTGGCCGCCGGCTGGGCCCTCTGGTGGCCGGGATATCAGCAGAAAAAGGCGGTTTCCTTGTCGGAGTCACCGACGGTTCCGAGCCAACAGGACCTGCCGACCGATCTGGCGACCGGAAAATCCGCTCCGAAAACGGGGGTGCCTCCGGAAGCCGTCAGCCCGGACGAAGAGCCGGGGCGGTCCAAGGAAGCGGAGACCCCCGCTCCTGGGGCTGGATCACCGATCGCCGTTTCCGTGCCCAAGATCGAAGAGACAACAGTGGGGGAAGACGGGGAGAACCGGGAGCCCATTTCGCCCGTTCCTTCTCCGGAACACGGTGCAACCCCGGCAGGAAGGTTCGACGAGACCCCGTTGGACCAGGCAAGCTCGCCGGTTCCGGGTGCCATGGAACCGGAATCCGGCGGGGTGGTCCCGCCGACGGATGAAGCCGCCGGGGAACCGCAGGTTGCAGTACCCGAACTGCAAAAGACGGCGGAACCGGTAACCGGGGCGGAGGCAGAAGAGTCCCGGGCGGAAAAGCACACGGTGCGCATCGAGGCCGCTGAAGAATCCTGGGTGCAGGTTCGGGTGGATGGAGCGGCGTCTGAGAGCTGGCTCATGAAACCGGGGGAAGAAAGGATCTTCTCTGCGCAGGAAACCCTCCGCCTGTGGGTCGGCAACGCGGGCGGCATCCGCGTCTTCTGGGATGACAAGCCCTTGAAGCCCCTGGGGCAGAGGGGCGAGGTGGTCCGCGTCAAGCTGCCCAATCCCAGGTTCATGCCCGAGCCCTGAAAGACGTGCCTGGCCCGTGAAGGACGTTCGTCTGATCCGCTCTCGCGTCCCGGGATCTTTCCGCCGGGAACCGCTTATCACGCAACAGAGCCCCGGGCCGTACCCGACGCTGGGAGGCGCGTGTTCCCAATCCCCCAATCCGCATCCTCCGGTTTGGGAACGGCGATGGGATTCATGAAAACAGTGGAGACGGAAGCCATTGTCCTGCATGCCTCCGATTACGGCGAATCGGATCGCATCGTGAGTTTCTATACCCTGGAAGCGGGCCTGGTTCGGGGGATCGCCAAGGGAGCGCGACGAAGCCGCAAGCGATTCGTGAACAGCCTGGAGACCGGCAGCGTGGTGCACCTGTCCTACAGGGTGCGTCGGGGATTGTTCTGGGTGGAAGGTTGCAAGCTGCTGGAGCTACATGAACCTCTCCGATCCGACTTCTTCCGCTGGGGCCATGCATGCCTGCTGTGCGAGGCCGTCTTGAGGATGAGTCCCGAAGGATTGAACCAGCCCGAGCTGTTCCATCTCCTTCGCCGGGGCTTGGAGCGGTTGGGCAGCGATCGGGATCCCTGGAATGTGACGGCGCTCTTCCTGCTTCGGCTGGTGGTGCTCTCCGGAAACATGCCCGCCCTGGAACGGTGTTCCCAGTGCGGAAAAGGGTTGGAACGGGGGCAGGGCTGGATCTGGAATCTTCCGCGGGGCCTCCTCTTGTGTCCCAAGCACGGGCTGCAGCCATCGGAGAGCGTTTCGCTGGACAGGGGATCCGTCCTGCTCATGCGCCTGGCCGCAGCGGCTCCGCCCGAAAAGCTCTGGAGGATGCGCTTTCGAAAAGACACCGCCCGGGCCCTTGTCCAAGCCATGGCCACGTGGATCGAACATCAGAGCGGGCGGAGACTCCGGTGCATGAAAATCTTGAATCCGCCGGGAGCTGTGCCGCTCCCGCAAGAGGAAAGGAACCACCGTGGAATGGATGAATCAATTTGAATCCATAGCCACCTCCAACCCCTGGCTGGCGCTTCTTTTGGCCTTCGGCGGCGGGGTCTTGGCCGGATTTACTCCCTGCACCTATCCCATGCTGCCCATCACCGTGGCCTTTGTGGGCAGTCGGGCTCAGGGGAGCCGGTGCAAGGGGCTTATTTTGTCTTCTTTCTATGTGCTGGGGATCGCCATCGTCTATTCGCTGCTGGGATTTCTGGCCGCGGCCACGGGGCGCATGTTCGGCTCCCTCACCATGAACCCGTGGATCTACCTGGTGGTGGGCAACATCTGTCTCCTCTGTTGCCTGGCCATGCTGGAAGTCATCCCCATGCCGGTGCCGGCCTTTCTCAGCCGTGTTCAGGTGCGCTGTGTGCCGGGCTATGAGGTGCTGAGCAGCATCCTGGTGGGGGGGGCTTCGGCCCTGGTGATCAGTCCATGCACCACCCCGATTCTCGGGGTGCTCCTCACCCTCGTGGCCACGGGCAAGAGTGTCCTCTGGGGGGCCATGATGCTCTTCGTCTTTGCCTATGGTATGGGCAGTCTGGTGATTGTGGTGGGGACCTTCACCGGCGTGCTGGCCTCCCTGCCCAGGTCGGGCGTGTGGCTCAAAAGGGTGCAGCGGGGGTTTGCCGTGCTTATGTTGATTGCATCCGAATACTTTTTCGTGAAAGCAGGGGAGATGTGGATATGAGGAAAGTGTTTCGATCGGCAACGACGGTCGTGCTGGCGGCGGTTCTGGTGGCCGGCCTTTGTGCCGCGGCCCCTGCTCAGTCCATGATGGACAAGGTAATGGGCCTCCTAGGTACGGGAGGCACCGCCGAAGCGGCCGATTTTGAGCTCCCCTCTGTGGACGGAACCCGGGTGCGCCTGAGCGACTATTTGGGAAAAAGGCCGGTGCTGCTCTACTTCTGGGCCATTTGGTGTCCTGCGTGCCGCTCGGTCAAGCCCGAGGTGGCCAGGCTGAGACGGGAGATCGCCGACGACCGGCTGGAGATCCTGGCCATCAATGTGGGCTCCGGGGAATCCTTCACCAAGGTGAAGCGCTATCAGAAAGCCCATCCCATGCCCTTCAAGGTGCTCTACGACGGCAACAGCACCGTCACGCAAGCCTACCGGGTCCAGGGGATTCCTCTTTTTGTGATCGTGGACAAGGAAGGCAAGGTGGTCTATCGGGACCATCAGCTGCCCGGGGACATGGATCGGTACGTGAACTGAGGCACCGAGTGCCCGCTATCGAAGGTGAATGATGAAGGACGTGCTGACCATCATCATGGCGGGGGGGAGAGGCGAAAGGTTGCTGCCTTTGACGCGCGACCGCTGCAAGCCGGCCGTTCCTTTCGGAGGCATCTACCGGCTGATCGACATTCCCTTGAGCAACTGCGTCAATTCCCAGCTCTACAAGATCCTCGTCTTCACCCAGTACAAGTCCCAGTCCCTGGTGGATCACCTGGAGGACGGCTGGAACATCTTCTCGGGGGCGCTGGGCCACTTCCTGAGGATCGTGGCTCCCCAGCAGCGCCTGGGCGAGGACTGGTACCGCGGGACGGCCGATTCGGTGCGCCAGAACCTGTATCTGATCGAGAGGGAACGGCCGAAGCATGTGCTGATTCTGTCCGGCGACCACGTCTATAAGATGGATTACGGCATCTTTCGCCGGTTCCACGAGGAAAAGGATGCGGACGTGACCGTGAGCCTTCTGGAAGTGGACCGGGCCACGGCCTCCGCCTTCGGTATCGCCCAGGTGGATGCGGACTTGAAAATCTGCGGCTTCCAGGAAAAGCCTGCGGATCCCACCCCCATGCCCGACGACCCACGAAAGAGCCTGGCTTCCATGGGAATCTACCTCTTCCGCACGGAAGTCCTTTTGCGCGTGCTCAAGGAAAGCCGGTACGAGGACTTCGGGAGGGACATCATCCCCTGGCTGGTGCGGGAGGGCAACGCCTACGCCTATCCCTACCGGCGCTACAATCACATCAAGGACGACGTGCCCGTCTATGTTCCTTCGGTGGGCTATCGCTTCCAGCGGGAAGACCCCACTCGCGATTCTTCCTACTGGCGCGACGTGGGCAGCCTGGACGCCTACTGGAATGCCAATATGGATCTGACCGGGCTCAACCCCTTTTTCAACCTTTACGGGCGCCGGTGGCCCATCCGGGGCCTCACCCGGCAGGTGCCTCCCGCCAAGTTCGTCTTCGCCCGGCACGGTTCGGAAAAACAGCGGGTGGGAACGGCCCTGGATTCGGTGGTGCCCCACGGGTGTATCATCAGCGGGGGCGTGGTGCGAAATTCCGTCTTGTCCTACAATGTCATCGTCAACAGTTGGGCGGAAGTGGACGAATCGGTGGTGATGGACAACGTGGAGGTGGGGCGGCGTTGCCGGATCAAAAAGGCCATCATCGACAAGGATAACGTGATCCCGCCGGACACCCAAATCGGCTTGAACCCGGCGGAGGATCGCAAGCACTTTGTGGTGACACCGCGGGGGATTACCGTGGTGCCGCGAGGAACCTTTCCCAGGACGTAGCGTAAGGATTTGCGACGGGCGGCCCGCCGCGGTTCCTCCAGATCACTCCTCCAAAGGACGAGGAACCAGACGTTTGACCGAAACGCCTCGCACGGGATCCTTGACCGACATCTCCCGGATCAGGCTCCGACCCAAAGTTTCCGGGAGTTTCCATTGGGAGGCGGGGGCCTTGATGGTCGAGCCGGCGGCGATGTTGCCCCGCACCTTGATGCACGGATTGGCGGCCCGCGCCTTCATCCATTCCACGAGGGCTTGGTACTCTTCGTGATGGTTCGCATAGAGGCCGCGCAGCTCGTTCTGCCTTTCCCGCAGCCGCTTGATCTTCTTCTTGATGGTTTCCACCTTGGCGAATAACGCCTCCAGCGCCTCCTCCGCCTCGGTCATCTCCTTTTGCAAACTCCTTTTCTCTTCTTCCAAAACGGTGTCTGGGCTGTCGGGATTGGCCGAAAGCATCTCCTCCAGCTGACGCAGTTCCGCGTTCATCTGATCCTGCCTCTGGACGACGATACCGATCTGCAATTCGACCTTGTCGACTGCTTCCCGAAGCCTGGATTCGGCGTTTCTCAGCCGCTCGGACTTCTTTTTGAAACCCGCCAACTGGTCTCGAAGGACCCCCAGCTTCTCTTCAAATATGGGATCCTCTCCGATGGTCAGGCGGCAACCGCGCGACTTTTCCGAACCGATGTTCAGGGCATCGATGCATTCAAAGGCCACAATGTCCGAGGAAAGAATGCTGCCGCTGCTGGCATAGAACGAGCCGGAAGTCTCAATGACGGAATCCACCACGCTCGATTCCACCACCACGTCGCCGGCGGCCCGGACTCGGCTTCCCGTCATGTGCCGGGCCTTCACATGACCACCGCTGATCACCCGGCCGCCGATGATCCCACCCGCGATGACCACGTGACCCGTCGCCTCCACCTCCCCTTGGTGCACCTCCTTGGCCGAAACGGACGCCGCCTTGACCCGGAATCCCGGCGTGACGGTCCCGGCAATATGCACATGGCCGTCGAAGATCACGTGACCCGTGGTGAGATCCACATCCCCGGGGATTTCCAGCTCCGGATAGACCGAAATCTTGCCGTCGGCCGTCACCAGCGGTCGTCCCGCGCTCTTGGCAAACACCTTGGTGCCGTCTTCCGAGCGAACCGCCCCCACCCCACATCGGAGCGTCACGTCCATGGGCTTGGGGGGAGGCACCGGGTCTCCGTAGATATCCACGCCGGGTTTCCCGGGCTGGGGAGGGATTCTTTCGGCGAGAAGCGTTCCTTCCTGCACCTGGGGGATCTGGCCTCGGTCTCGAAAATCCATGGCCCCCCCCTCCTTGATGCGCCCCACTTGCAGGGGGTCCGTCTCGAAAAAGTATTTGACCGCAGCGTCCCGTCCGGGCTCGGGTGGTCTGCCCTGCGCGATTCTCAGCGAGCCCTTGGGGGCCGTGCGGCCTTTCAGGGCCTTCACGATGGGCTCCAGATCCACGATTCCCGCCCGGATCCCCCGGCTGCGGATCAAGGCCTCGAGGCGGTCTCGATCCATGGCCACCTGCGGTCGTTGCGACCAGGTGAGAACAGCTTCCAGCTTGTCCTGACTGATCCGAATCTCGAAAAACTTCTCCAACTCCTCGATGATCGAGGGGGGGACGGCCTTCGGCTTTGCCTCCTTGGTCGGCGCCTCCTGGGCATCTTCCTTCAGGGGTTCTCCGGGCGGACCGGCGGTTTCCAGTCCCCTCCGGTGCTCCAGCTGAACCTTTTCAAGAGCGCTCTGGTCCAGAACCCCTTCCTGCACCAGCACCTGCCCGACGGGCACCACTCGGCGCTCCCTCCGGAACAGCTCCATCTGTTTCTTGAGAGCGAGCTTTTCATCCCGGGGCAGGATGTATCCTTTGGAGACGGCGAAATCGAGAAAGGGTCGTTCCTTCTGGCGAAAGGAAAGAAACTGCTGGATCCGAATCAGGGCCTGGCACTGGGACGGGGTCAACACCCCCTTCTCCACCAGAATATCGCCCAGGTGCCGCTGGTGACCGTCTGTGGCCAGTCGCTTTTGCAGGGCCAGAGCTTCGCGCACCTGCTCAGGGGTTGCCAGTCCATACTTGATGGCGAGCTTGCCCAGCAAAAGAACCTGGTCCTGATCACCGATCCTTTCATAAAGGGTCATGGCGGCTCCCACGAAAGGGGTGGGACGGAAAGATCTTCGGGCCTTCTGGGGCCGCAGGGCCTCGCCGCCCGTGTTGTCCCCATTGCCAAGTCTTTGCGGCTGGTTACGCGCCCTCACCAGCCGCGCCGAATGTACACGGAGCCTGTCGCCAATGTCAAGTATTTGACGACACGTTTAAGGGAAAGAAGGTTTTTTGTTCCCATGGTCTGTGTTTTTTTCAAAGTTATGGGCCAGCTGAAGGACTACGGCTTCGCCGAAGTGAGGGCCCAGGATCTGCAACCCCACGGGAAGGCCGCCGGATGTGTGGCCGCAGGGGACCGAAATCCCCGGAATTCCGGCCAGGCTTGCCGGGAGTGTCAGGACGTCACTCAGGTACATCTGGAGCGGGTCCTGGGTCTTTTCGCCGATCTTGAAGGCCGGCGTGGGGACGACCGGTGCGATGATAGCGTCACAATTATCAAAGGCTTGGAGGAAGTCCTGCTTGATCAGGGTGCGCACCTGCGAGGCCTTTCGGTAGTAGGCGTCGTAGTAGCCCGCCGAAAGGCTGTAGGTGCCCAGCATGATGCGTCGTTTCACCTCGGCGCCGAACCCCTGGCTCCGGCTCTCCCGGTACATGGTCACAAGATCCCGGGTTTCCTGCTTTCGAAATCCGTATTTGACCCCGTCGTATCGGGCCAGGTTGGAACTGGCCTCGGCGGGGGCGATGATGTAGTAGGCGGCCACCCCGTAATCCGTGTGGGGAAGGGAGATCTCCACTAGGCGCGCTCCCAGATCCCGAAAAACCGCAAAGGCCTCTTCCATGGCCCGGGACACCTCGGGGTCCATTCCCTCCACAAAGTACTCCCTGGGGATTCCCAGGGTCATGCCGCGGATGGGTTCGTCCAGGCGCGCCTGCAGGTCCTCCACCGGCTGTTCCAGGCAGGTGGAGTCCCGGGGGTCGTGGCCGGCCACGACCTGAAGCAGCAGCGCCGCATCCCGGACGTCCTTGGTAATGGGGCCGACCTGGTCCAGGGATGAGGCGAAGGCCACCAGCCCGTAACGGGACACGCGGCCGTAGGTGGGCTTCATGCCCACCACCCCGCAAAAGGACGCGGGCTGGCGGATGGATCCTCCCGTGTCGGTTCCCAGGGCGCCGGCGCACAAATCGGCGGCCACGGCCGCCGCCGATCCGCCGCTGGAGCCTCCCGGAACCCGTTCCATGTCCCAGGGATTACGGACGGGACCGTAGGCGGAATTCTCATTGGACGATCCCATGGCGAACTCGTCCATGTTGGTCTTCCCCAGCAGGATGGCGCCGTTTTCCTTGAGGCGCGCCACGGCGGTGGCGTCGTAGGGGGGGATGAAGTTTTCCAGGATTCGGGACCCGCAGGTGGTGCGCACGCCCTGGGTGCAGAGCACGTCCTTGAGGGCCAGGGGGACCCCGCCCAAGGGCTTGTCCTGCAGGGGCAGGGTTCCGGAATCGTAAGCGCGCGCTTGCTCCAGGGCCTGGTCGGCCAGCACGGTCAGGTAGCTGTTGAGGCTCTTGTCCAACGCCTCGATGCGCTCTAGATAGGCCGTCACCACTTCCGTGACGCTCGCTTCTTTCCGCAGCAGCGCATCCCTCGTCTCGTGAATGGTCAGCTCATGCAAACCCGCCATGGGTTTCCTCTCTCCTCACGTGGGCGTTTCCTAGATGACCTTGGGCACCACGAAATGGACTCCGTCCGTTTGGGGGGCGTTGGCCAGGGCGCTGTCCCGTTGCAGGGATGGGCCCACCACGTCCTCCCGAAAGACGTTGGCTCGTTCCACCGCATGGGTGGTGGGTTCCACCTGCGAGGTGTCCACTTCGTTGAGTTTTTCCATGTAGTCCAGGATGGCATTCAGCTGCTGGGTCATCTGGACCTCTTCGTCCGGGTTCAGATCCAGGCGCGCCAGATCCGCCACGTGCCGCACCTCTTCGCGGGTGATCTTGTCGGTCATGGTTCCGTCCTTTTCTGCGGTTACACGTCGCCTCCTAGAGGTCCCCGCGGTCCTCGTGGAAAAAACCGTGGCCGAGAGTAGCACAGAGCCGAGCGGGCGCTCAAGGGCGGCTTGTCCACAAATCAAGAGGGGGAATGGACCACCGTCCATTCCCCCTCCTGACTCCCCTCGGGAGGTAACGGCCGAAGGGTCTGGGAAGGTGTTTTGTCAAGACAATATATCCAAATGCAGCACAAAGTACAAGCCTTTCTTGTGCATATCCCGCCCTTGACGGCCGGGGCCTCACCTGCCATAAAGGCGCCTTTGCAAAACGACCTGGATCGGAAAAACAAAGGAGTGTCCGTGCGGATCTCACTGTCTGCAGCCCAGCGGGAAGCGGTGGAAAGTCTCGGCCGCCCGGTTTTGGTGACAGCCGGGGCCGGCAGCGGCAAGACCCGAACCCTCACCGCCAAGATCGCCTACCTGGTCGGCGCCCTGGGATACGATCCTCGGCGGATTCTCGCCATCACCTTCACCAACAAGGCGGCCGAGGAGATGAAATCCCGACTGCGGCAGATCACCGGCCGCCCGCCCCAGGACTTCCCCTGGGTCCGAACCTTCCACAGCGCCTGCTTCCAGATTCTCAAGGAATATTGCGAAGAATTGGGCTACCGGCGGCCCCTCACCATCCATTCCGAATACCAGCAGAAGGTGACCCTCAAGAAAGTCCTGGCCCAACTGGACCTGGATTCCAAGTATCTGGCACCGCTGCGAAGTGCCATCTCCCGGGCCAAGAATTCCGAAGATCCCCGAGGCTATCTGGCTCAGGCGAACCGGATCCCCAGGCGTCTGGAGGCCCTGGAGCTCTACAACGAGATCCTCGCCCAGCACAATGCCGTGGACTTCGATGACATTCTGGGGCTTACCCGGGACCTGCTGGCCCGAAACGAGGCCGTTCGGGAAAGATGCCGCCATCTTTTCGACTACGTTCTGGTGGATGAATTCCAGGATTCCAACGCCGTCCAATGCCGGATCATGGATCTTCTGGTGCGCGACGGGAACCTCACGGTGGTGGGAGACGACTACCAGAGCATCTACCAGTTCCGGGGCGCCGACCCCTCCCACTTCATCCATTTCCCCAAGACCTATCCCAACGCCCACGTGGTGAGGCTGGAAGAAAACTACCGTTCCACCCGGCCCATCGTGGCGGCGGCCGAAGCCCTCATCGCCCACAATGCCCATCGGTTGGAAAAGAAGTGCTTCAGCCGGCGGGATGGGCAGCCGGGGGAGGTCCGGGAATTTTTGAGCGATGAACAGGAAGCGCTCTGGGTGGCGGATACCTGCCGCAATCTCCATGAAACCCAGGGGATCCCCCTGGATCGTATGGCGGTTCTCTACCGCACCAGATTCTGCTCCATGGTCCTGGAACAGGCCATGCGTCGTCGAGGCGTTCCCTACAAGATGATGGGAGGGCGCGGCTTTTTCGAACGCCGTGAAGTCCGGGACCTCAACGCCTATCTCCTCTGTGCCGTCAACCCCCGGGACGACGTGTCGTTGGAACAGATCCTCAATGTGCCCAAAAGGGGCCTGGGGGCGGGGACGCTGAAAAAGATCTTCGCCATCGGCGGATCGGGCACGCCTTTACGGGAAAAGTGCCGACGTGCACTGGAGCGCGGCCTCCTTTCCAAGAAGGCCGCCCGGTCCCTCAGGGAGTTTTTGGACCTCCTGGAGGAGCTGCGCGGGCTGCCTCCCGCCCATGCCCTGCAGCGGGTGGTGGAGGCATGCGCCTATGAAGCCTATCTTCGGCAAATCAGTACGGACGAGGACGACTTCACGGCCCGCATGGAAAACATCCAGCAGATGCTCCACGCCGCCTCCCAGGCCCCGGACCTGGAAACCTACCTGGAAGAGTGCGCCCTGGTCACGGAAGAGCAGGACGACGGCGACGACGGCTACGGCGTTCGCCTGTCCACCTTCCACGGGGCCAAGGGCCTGGAGTTCGAGACGGTCTTCGTGATCGGGCTGGAGGAGGGGCTCCTTCCCCACTGGCGCTCCCTGGGGGCGCCTCCCCGGGGCGGCTCCGGCGTCGGGGCGGAAGAGGAAGAAGACGCGCCGGGGTTGGAGGAGGAACGGCGGCTGCTTTATGTGGCCATGACCCGGGCGGAAAAGCGGCTCTATCTCTCCCATGCCAAGGCGCGCAAAGGCGACCTGGTGCGGCCCAGCCGCTTTCTGGCGGAACTTGCCGAAGAACACGTCCGCCGCCGCTCCTGGTCGCAGTGATCTTGTTGGAAACCGTTTGCAGGCCTCCCCGGGGGAAACCTGCAGAGGCCGGCAGCCAGGGCCGCGCGAAGCACGGCAGCACCTATTTCCCCCGAAAAGAAGATCATGATATCTTACCCCATCAAAGCCAAGAACAACGCGGGTGCGGGGAAGGGTCCATGAGCCAAACGGCGCCTGTTCCGGGGGCTTCCATTGCCGGGGTGGGAGTTGCCGCCTCATGAGCAACCTCCCCGTGGATCACCGGATCGAGGGAGAATGGCGCATGAAGATCAAAGTATATCTGGAAGAAAGTGAGGATGGGGGCTATACCGCCATCGTTCCTTCTCTGCCTGGATGCATTTCGGAGGGAGATACAAGAGAAGAGGCCCTTGAAAATATTAGAGAAGCGATTGAACTCTATCTGGAGCCTGTAGAGGATGATGTTTTATCTTTGGGGCTTTCAGAAGAAGTGGAACTGGCCATATGACCAAAGTTCCAAGTCTAGGCTATGAGAAAGTCACCAAGGGCTTGCAAAAGGATGGATGGGTGGTCGTAAGGCAGAAAGGGTCTCACATAAGACTTCAAAAACGCATGGGAAATGAAGTTCTAAAAATTATAGTTCCCGCCCACAAGCCCATTAAAAGGTCCACGCTGTCCCACATATTGAAGCAAGCAGGACTATCGGTCGACGACTTCTTGAAAAAGTTGTGAGGCCGCCGGCAGCTTTTTTGCCTGTTATTTTGTTCTGTGTAGTAGGGGTCTCAGGAAGCTTGTCCGAAGATGTCTCTCTTTTTTCCAGATCATTCCCGTCTTCCCCGCGAAAGCGGAGAATCCAAAGTTGCGGTCCCTGATGGGTTCTCGCTTGCGCGGGATGGGCGAAATTACTAATCCACGCGCAAATCGTAGCCTTGCCGGTTTCTAGAATTCCACAAGCAGGTGCTTTCCCGCATGGGCGGGCGTGGGTGTGTGGGTCATGGTCATGAGACGTTTCAGCTCGCCCGTGATTTCCTCGATAACCGCCTGGACGCCCCTTTCCCCGTCGGCCGCCAGGCCGTACAGGATGGGTCTTCCCAGGCCCACCAGCCGGGCGTCGAAAGCCAGCCCTTTTAAGACATCGCTCCCCCTGCGGAAACCTCCGTCCACGATGATCACCGTACGCCCCCCCACCGCCGCTACGATCTCATCCATCACCTGCAGGGGATGGGGCAGGTAGTCCAGGGTGTGTGCGCCGTGGTTGGACACCACGATGGCGTCGGCCCCTGCATCCACCGCCTTCACGGCATCCACGGCGCTCAGGATGCCCTTGAAGATCAGGGGCCGGTCCACCATGGCGCGGATCTCCCGAAGCTCCTTGGATTGGAGCGGGGTGCAGTCCTTGGCCATCTGACGGTCCTTCACCTTGGTGCCCTGGCCGGAATCGATCTCGATCCCCACCCAGTGCACCCCTTCCTTCTGCACGGCCTCGACGGCCTCGAACATCTTCTTTCGGTCGCTGAAAGGTTTCACGTTGGCCGCCAGGGGAACCACGGCGGCGAGGCGGGCCAGGTTCTGGGGGATGGGGGTTCCCGTCCACATGAGGCTCCCGGCGTTCTTGAGCCCCCGGGCCACCTGCTCCAGGGCGTCTTCTCCCATGGACGGGATGGGCATGGTCATGGCGGACATGACGACGGGAGTGGCCAGATCCACGCCCAGAATGCGGCAGCGCGTGTCCGCCTCCACCGCGTCGATGCACTGCTGGCGAAAGGTGTAGCGGTCCAAAACCCGCCGGTCGTTTTCCAGGATGAATTCCGTCTCCACACCGTCCAGAAAGAATCCGATCTCCTTTTGTCTCAGGGCCGCTTCGCCCCGGGCGTAGATGTCGGCGAGTCCCATGATCTTCCTCCCTTTCATCCGGGTGATCCTTCGTTCACGTTGATTGGGTCCATTCGCGGTTCCTCGCCACACTCAAGCTATCTTGACCTTTCCGGTCCGCCACGGCAAGGCTTCCCCGTGCCTTCGAAAATGTGGTACGCAGAAGACACGCATCGGCCGAGGGGAACACTTTTGCTCCCCATGTGTTCCCACGTTTTGCCCTTTCGCCGGCGAAGGAGGTCGTTATCACCGTGATTTGCCCTTTCTGCGGCCAGGAAACGGGAGAGCCCGGAGGACACGTGACCCAAAGAGAGTGCCGTGAGGCCCTGTGCCGGCGCCTGGAAGCCCTGCGCCGCCAGCTGGAGGGCGCCCACGAAGTGAAATTGAGCGGCGTGGGGGCGACGGACGATTCCCTGAACGCCCTGTGGCGGGAAATGGAATCGGTCAGTCAACGAATCAATGATCTGCAGAAAATCGACGGGGCCATCAAGCGCGCCCGCCTGCTGGGGACGCGCTCGGCCTGGGAGCACTTGCTGCAAACCCTCGAGGCATGGAGGAACAGGACATGGGAGGAAGAATCTTCCGGTTCCTGATGGCGGCCCTTGTGGGCCTTGGGATGGCGGCCCCACAGCCGGCCTCGGCCGTGGAGCGCGCGCTCACGATCACGCCTTCCGATGGGGCGTGGGTGCGGGAACGAATGACCGTCCGAGTCGATCCCGGCAGGCGGACGCTCAGCCTCAACGGCTTCCTGCGGGCCGTGCGCCCGGAAACGGTGGAACTTCGCCTGCCCTCCCCGGAACCCGGCGTTCGGGATCTTGGTCTCGTCTTCCGGTACCGGCCCATCAACCGGGCCAATCTGCTTCGGGAATACGAGGGCAAGGACGTGCAGGTCGTGCTCTTCGACCCGCGCGGTGCCCAGAACGCGCGGATGATCAAGAGCGCCCGGGTGCTGGATGCCGGAGGAGGCGGGGAGCCCGTCTTTTTGTTGGACGAAGGGGTCTGGGCGGGCGGCGTGGAAGCCGTTCTTTTCCCGGAGGTTCCCGATGGCCTGGACGGGGAGCCGCGCGTGTTATGGAACGTGGAAAATCTCGGACCCTCCCCCGTGGAACTGAAAGTGGAACGAACCTACGAGGCAGGCGGCTTCGGCTGGAAGGCCCTGTACGTTCTCACCTTGGAAGAGGATTCGGAGAAAGCACACCTGGCCGGGGATGTGCTGGTTCAAAACGCAAGCGGTTCGGACCTTTCCGGTGCCCGGGTGGTGCTGCTGGCGGGGGATCTCCAGAGGGTTCGAAGCCGCCGGGAGTCCGACGTCATGGAGATGGCGGCGGCCCCCATGCGCCTGAAGGCGGCGGCCCCCGTGGAGGAAGCCCCGGTCTTCCAATACCACCTCTACCGGTTGGACGATCCGGTGGATCTTCGGGACGGGGAGCAGCTTCGCCTGCCCCTGGTTCGGGCGTCTGCGATCCAGGTGAAAAAAAGACTGGTGAGCACGGGATCCGCGGCCTTTTACGGGAGCTGGAGAGGGGCCGAAGAAAGCCGGCCGCAGCCGGTGGATGTTTTCTTGGAGATCAAAAACGAGGCGTCCAAGGGCCTGGGAAAGCCCCTTCCCGCCGGGGTGGTCCAGGGGGCCATGATCACCGACGCGGGGGCCCGGGTGCCCCTGGGCGAGGACCGGATCGGGCACACCCCGGCAGGGGCGACCATGAAACTCCACTTCGGTCGCTCCTTCGACGTGCAGGTGCGCCGCCGTCTCACGGACTTTCAGCGGATTTCCCAGACCACCACCCGGTGCACGTGGGAGCTGGAGGTGCGAAGCGGCAAGGCCCGGCCGGAAACGGTGGATCTGGATGAACAGGTGCCGGGCCGCTGGCAGGTGCTCCGGTCCAGCCACCGCTGGGAAAAGGTGAGCGCGGGACTCCTGCGGATCCCCGTGGAGGTGCCCCCCAAGGAATTGGTGCGCGTCACCTACGAGATCGAAATGGACACCCGGTGAGGGTAGCCGATGGGACTGACGGGGAGTTGTTTGTGTGTAGGGGCGAAAGATCTTTCGCCCCTACGGTCCGGGAAGCCGGACGCCGTTCCCCGCGCGATTAGAACCGCCACGTGAAGCCGAAATCCAGGCTGTTTTCGCTCAGGGAGGATTCCAGGTTGACCGGCTGGCCGGTGATGTCGGTTCCCGATTCCTTGATGGTCTTTTCAAAGGCGTGGACATAGCCCGCGTGTACGGAAAAGCGCGGGGAGAAGTCGTAGCCCACGCCGAAGGTCACATGGTGTTCCACCACGGCCGGGAAACCCACGATCCGGAAGGTTTCGTAATAATATTTCATCATGGATTTACCCTGGACGGAAACCATTTCCTGACCGTTGAACCCGTTGTGCTCCTCCACCGGGTTTTCCGCGTAGTTGTAGCCCACCCGAAGGGTCAGCTTGGGATGCACCTTGTACTGGGCGCCCACGGCGAAGACCCACTGGTCGTTCCAGTCGAAGTCTTCATACCCGTTGGCGTTGGACCAGTTGAGCCACTTCACGTCCGCTTCCACCAGGAACTTGTTGGTGGGCTGATAGGCCACGCCGAAGGCCACCTGGTGGGGGGATTCCAGCTTCAGGCTGTCCAGTTGAGTATCATTGTCAAAATATGCCACATCATCATGGGTCACACTCTGAGGTGACGTGTAGCTGAGGCCGAAAGACCAGCTGTCGGTGGCCTTGTAGATGGCGCCCAGCTGCACGCCCAGCCCGTAACCGGTGGAGGAGCCTTGGCGCAGGTCCAAGTTGGCGTAGTCCACGTGGAGGGCGGCTCCCAAGGAGAGTTTTTCGAAGGGCTGAAAGGCGATGGCCGGGGCGAACTTCATGATGGCCAGCTCCGTGTAGACACCGGAAGCATAGGGGTATCCGCCGAAGTAGGGATTCCCCCGGTCCACGTCCTTGCCCTTGTAGTCCACGCCCAGGCCCGACACGCCGTAGGCCGAAAGGCCGAACCGCCAGAAGGGGGGCCTGTCGGTCAGGGGCACCGAGAGGCCGATGGCGGGGATGGGATAGACCTTTTCCTCGCCGTCTCGGAGTGACAACCGAAAATTGACCATCTGTGATAACCCAATTTTGACCACCCTGAGCCATGCGTCATTGAGGATGAGAAGGGGCGAATCATCCTGCCTTCCACCCGTGTGTGAACTGCCGGAGA
>JACIYN010000084.1 GCA_014359885.1 Desulfacinum sp. | reverse complement strand
CGCTCGGCCTGTAGGGGCGAATAATCATTCGCCCCTACAGGGGCCTACATCCCAAAGGTGCCTTTCATTCTTCGTTGTCACGGGCCGTCCGTGATGGGAGTTATGGACTCCCGCTTGGGCGGGAGTGACGGGTGGCGGAGTTCCCGGACAGCCTCCTAACAGTCCATGGAAAGGATGTTCAGGGCCTTCATGCCCCTGCTGGCACAGGCCATGGCCATCTTCCCCGCCACGGACATCTGGGTGAACCCGCAGTAGCACATGTAGTAAAGGCGGTTTTCGAACTGGGGCCGGTAGTAGATGCTCATGCGGTGCTTGCCGCATTTGGGGCAGCGTTGCTTCCTGAGGGACATGAGGGGACCGCGAGAATCCATGATGTGAACCTCCGTTTGAGCCGTTGGCTTCAGCGTTCGGGTGATCATCGAATTTCGGCCGCTGCCGAACGCGGCGGAACATAATCCCTCTTCTTGTCGTTTTCAAGGGGGCGGAAGACCTGCAGCACCCTCAGCGACCGAAGCCCTCGCGGGAACTCTTTCGTTGCCGCGGGTCCACGCCTGAATGTGGGATCGAACCCTAAATCCGGGACTTCCAGCTTGCATCTCCTCCCCGCTCCTTGACAAAGGAACCGCGTCCTGATAAGGAGGCGGCGGGTATTTCCAAGCCGCCGACTCCGCTTGGATCCCGGAAGGGACCGAGACGGAAGGGTGTTCTCACCGGCAGCGTGCCAGCGGTTGACGTTGTGGACGGAGGCCTTCCGGACGACGGTCTAGAAGGCCTTTCTTTTGTGGGGCGCAAGCAGGGAAAGGAGGAGCCATGCGCGTCATCGACACCATCGCCGAGATGCAGCAGCAGGCCGACCAGTGGCGCCGGGACGGCGTCCGCATCGGTTTTGTGCCCACCATGGGCTTTTTCCATGAGGGGCACCTGGCCCTCATGCGGCATGCCGGGACCCTGGCCGACAAGGTGGTGATCAGCATCTTCGTCAATCCCACCCAGTTCGGCCCCAACGAAGATTTCGAAAGCTACCCGCGGGACATGGACCGGGATCTGGCCCTGGCCCGCGGCGTGGGGGTGGACGTGGTTTTCGCCCCCAGCGTGGAAGAGATGTATCCCGAGGGCTTTCAGACGTATGTCACCGTGGAGGAGGTCACGCGCCCCTTGTGCGGGGCTTCCCGCCCAGGACACTTTAGGGGGGTGGCCACCGTGGTGGCCAAGCTCTTTCACATCGTGAAGCCCCATGTGGCGGTCTTCGGCGAAAAGGACTACCAGCAGCTGCTGACCATCCGGCGCATGGTTCGCGATCTGGCCATGGACGTTCAGGTGGTGGGGCACCCTATCGTGAGGGAGGAAGACGGCCTGGCCATGAGCAGCCGCAACACCTACCTTTCCGAGGAGGAACGCCGGGAGGCCCTGCTGCTCTCGCGGTCCCTGGAAGAAGCCCGACGCCTCGTGGGGAAAGGGGAGCGGAGCGGCGAGGCGATCCTGGCACACGTTCGCCGCGTCCTGGGTGCCGGACCTCATGTTCGCATCGACTACGCGGAACTGCGCGATGCCGAGACCCTGGAGACGGTCAAAACCCTGTCCGGACCAGCCCTCCTGGCCCTGGCCGCCTACGTGGGCAAGGCCCGACTCATTGACAATACGGTTTTGAAACCTTAAAGAGGGCCATCCGGCAAGCCACGCATTCGCAAGGAGAAAACCATGCGTCGCATCATGCTCAAGAGCAAACTGCATCGCGCCCGGGTGACGGATGCCAACCTGGAATACGAAGGGAGCCTCACCATCGACCAAAATCTCATGGAACTGGCGGATATCCTTCCCTTCGAACAGGTAAAGGTCTATAACGTGACCAACGGTGCCCGCTTTGAAACCTACGCCATCTGCGGTCCGCCCGGTCGGGGAGACATCTGTCTGAACGGAGCGGCAGCCCGCATGGGCGCCCCGGGAGATCTTATCATCATCGCCACTTATGCCGAATATGAAGAGGGCGAGGTGCAGGACCATGAGCCACGCGTGGTCCTGCTGGACGGGACCAACAAACCCAAGAAGCCGGAGATCGTCAAAGGTTGGCCTTCCTGAAGAACCTGCGAACCAAGATCCGAGCGTATTTCATTGCGGGGCTGCTCACGGTGGTCCCGCTCTCCTTTACGTTCTACGTCATCAGCCTGCTCTTGAAGCACGGGGACAAGATCTTCAACCTGATCCCCGAGCGCTTCAACCCGCGCACCTACATCCCGTTTCCCATTCCGGGGTTGGGCATCGCCCTGGTGGTGCTCCTCGTTCTGCTCACGGGCGTGCTGGTGAAAAACTACGTGGGCGGGCGCATCGTGGAGTTCGGGGAGCGCATCGTCTACCAGATCCCCCTGGTGCGCCCCATCTATACGGCGGTCAAACAGCTTCTCATCGCCATCTTTTCCCAGTCCGACGACAGTTTCAAGCGCGTGGTGCTCATCGAGTACCCGCGACGCGGCATCTACGCCATTGCGTTTGTGACGGGCGTGCCCAACGGGGAGGTGCAATCCTTCCACTCCGAACGCATGATCAACGTGTTCCTCCCCACCACGCCCAACCCCACGTCGGGCTTCTATCTTCTGGTTCCGGAAAAGGAAACCATCCCGCTCACCATGACGGTGGAGGATGCCTTCAAATTGCTTATCTCCGGCGGCCTGGTCAGTCCGCCCGACGCCCGCGCCGGAAACCGCAGCAGGGCGTGCCGGCCGTCTCCGGCATCGCCGGCCGGCACCAACGATTCCAAAGAGTCTTAGAAGGGAGAAAAGCCATGTCCATGAGTTCTTTCCTGTTCACCTCCGAGTCGGTGACGGAAGGCCATCCTGACAAGGTGGCCGATCGCATCTCCGACTCCATCCTGGATGCCATCCTGACGGAAGACAAGGCCGCCCGCGTGGCCTGCGAGACCCTGGTGACCACGGGTCTGGCCTTCGTGGCGGGTGAGATCACCACCTCCGCCTGGGTGGACATTCCCGAGATCGTCCGCCAGACCATCAAGGACATCGGGTACAACGATTCCGCCATGGGCTTCGACTGGGCCACCTGCGCGGTCATTTCCTCCATCGACAAGCAGTCCCCGGACATCGCCATGGGGGTGAACGAGGGCGAGGGCCTTTTCGACGAACAGGGAGCCGGCGACCAGGGCCTCATGTTCGGATTCGCCTGCAACGAAACGCCGGTGCTCATGCCCATGCCCATCTACTATGCCCACCGGATCACCCGCAAACTGGCGGAAGTCCGCAAAAACGGCGTTCTCGACTTCCTGCGCCCCGACGGCAAGAGCCAGGTGACCATCGAATACGTGGACCACAAGCCGGTGCGCGTGGACACGGTGGTGGTGGCGGCCCAGCATACGCCCGAAGTGAGCTACAAGACGATCCAGGAAGGGATCATCGAAGAGGTGATCAAGAAGGTGATCCCCGAAGAACTCCTGGACGACAAGACCCGCTTTTTCATCAACTCCACCGGCCGGTTCGTCATCGGCGGCCCCATGGGCGACTGCGGCCTCACGGGCCGAAAGATCATCGTGGACACCTACGGAGGGCAGGGGAGCCACGGAGGCGGCTGTTTTTCCGGTAAGGACCCCAGCAAGGTGGACCGAAGCGCTTCCTACATGGCCCGTTACGTGGCCAAGAACATCGTGGCCGCCGGCCTGGCCGACCGGGTGGAAGTGCAGGTGGCCTACAGCATCGGCGTGGCCGAACCGGTGTCGCTCATGATCGACACCTACGGCACCGCCAAGATTCCGCCCGACGAGATCGCCAAGATCGTGCGGGAGGTCTTCAGCTTCAAGCCGGCCAACATGATCCGGGATCTCAAGCTGCTTCGCCCCATCTACAAGAAGACCTCGTGCTACGGCCACTTCGGCCGAAACGATCCGGACTTCACCTGGGAAAAGACGGACAAGGTGGACATCCTCATCGAGAAGGCCGGCAAGCTGGGGGCGTAGGAGACCGCCCGAGAACGCCGCGGATGATCTCTTTTCTCGTAGCGCAGCCCTTTAGGGCTGCGAAAGAACCCCCCGAACGTTGGATGGGCCATCGCGTATTTCCTGTCGCTTCATGCAGTTGCGATGGCCCTTTCCGCGGGGCTGAAGCCCCGCGGCTACGAAAAGAGGGCCCATAGCTCGGGCTCTTGTCTCGGAGAGCCATTGTCAGACAAGCTCCTGGGAGCCTGTCCGAGAACTCCGCAAACCGTCACTCCCGCGCAAGCGGGAGTCCATAAATTACTGGAAATCCTGGATCCCCGCTTTCGCGGGGATGACGGATGGAGACGAAACGAGGCAAAGAACCCATTGTCAGACAGCCTCCTAGGAGACCGTCCGAGCGCGCTCCATGGCCGCAGCTACATGACAAAGATATGGACAGGAAGGAGAACGATCCGATGGATTTTCACATCAAGGACGAGGCCCTGGCCGAAAAGGGCAGACTTCGCATCGAATGGGCCGCCAAATCCATGCCCGTTTTGCGCTCCATCAAGGAGCGTTTTGAAAAGGAAAAACCGCTGGCAGGCGTTCGCATCGCCGCCTGCCTCCACGTGACCACGGAAACGGCCGCCCTGGCTCAGACCCTCCAGGCCGGAGGCGCCGACGTGCGCCTTTGCGCCTCCAACCCCCTGAGCACCCAGGACGACGTGGCGGCATCCTTGGTGGTCCATGACGGCATCCCGGTTTTCGCCATCAAGGGCGAAGACAAGGAGACCTACTACAAGCACATCCACGCCGCCCTGGCCCACGAACCCCACATCACCATGGACGACGGAGCGGACCTGGTGAGTACGCTCCATTCCGAGCGCCAGGACCTGCTGGCCCACATCGTGGGCGGCACGGAAGAGACCACCACCGGGGTCATCCGCCT
This sequence comes from Desulfacinum sp., assembly GCA_014359885.1. GTDB lineage: Bacteria > Desulfobacterota > Syntrophobacteria > Syntrophobacterales > DSM-9756 > Desulfacinum. The sequence goes on along the minus strand of JACIYN010000084.1, from coordinate 579 downwards.
TCGAAGCATGGCGGAAAGCGGCGTGCTGCGCTACCCCATCATCGCCGTCAACGACGCCGACACCAAGCACCTTTTCGACAACCGCTACGGCACGGGACAAAGCACCATCGACGGCATCATTCGGGCCACCAACCGGCTGTTGGCCGGGTCCACCTTCGTGGTGTGCGGCTACGGATGGTGCGGAAGGGGCGTGGCCATGCGGGCCGCCGGCATGGGAGCCAAGGTGGTGATCACCGAAGTGGATCCCCTGCGGGCCCTGGAAGCCGTCATGGACGGCTACCAGGTGATGCCCATGGCGGAAGCCGCACGGATCGGCGACTTTTTCTGCACGCTTACGGGCGACATCCACGTGATCCGCCGGGAGCACTTCCAGGCCATGAAGGACGGCGCCATCGTGAGCAATTCCGGCCACTTCAACGTGGAACTGGACCTGGAAGGCCTGGAAGCCATGGCGGTTTCCAAGCGGACGATCCGCGACTTCGTGGACGAATACCGCCTGGAGGACGGGCGTTGCATCTACGTGCTGGGAGAAGGGCGCCTGGTGAACCTGGCGGCGGCCGAAGGCCATCCCTCCAGCGT
>JACIYN010000083.1 GCA_014359885.1 Desulfacinum sp. | reverse complement strand
GCCCCTTGGTCCAGGTTGTCCTGGAATGGGCAACTTCCTCCCTCCCGTTCCAACAACCCAATAGACTCGTTTGAGGGCGGGACGCCCGCGCTCCCAGGAAAGGAACGTCCCCGGACAAGCGCCTCGAGGAGGCTGTCTGAGAATGGCCCTTCGAGACAAGAGCCCGGGCTATGGCCCCTCTTTTCGTAGCCGCGGGGCTTCAGCCCCGCGGAAAGGCCCATCGTAACTCCATGAAGTGACAGGAAGTACGCGATGGCCTATCCGAGGGCCGGGGGTTCCTCCGCAGCCCTAAGGGGCTGCGCTACGAGAAAAAAAGATCATCCGCGACGTCTTCGGACAGGCTCCTCAAGGGCTGTGCCGGGTCGGAAACGCGCAGATCCGGAACGCTCAGTAGAGCTCCTCATGAAACCTTGCGGTGACCAACAAATCCGTATCGAACCTTCGGATCCTGACGCCGTAGAGCCCCGCGGCTTCCTGCATGTTCAGCCGAGCCCGGCCTCGGAAGACGGGCACTCCTTCCGCGTCACCCAGGATCTTGGGTGCCAGGAAGAGGGCCAGGGCGTCGGCCAGGCCCTGGTCCAGGAAGGACCCGTGCACGCGGGCTCCGCCTTCGACCAGAAGGCTCGTAATCGAGCGGTTGCCAAGTTCCCGGAGCACGGCCGCAAGGTCGCATCCGGACTCCGTACGGGGAAGCGGCAGCACCTCCACGCCCAGGTCTTCCAAGCGCCGGCGTTTGTCCTTCGGCGCGTTCTCCCCGCAGACCGCCAGCACGGGCGCCTCGGCGACGGTTCGGACCAGTTGGGACGATTCCGGGAGGCGGAGCCCTCCATCCAGGACGATCCGAAGGGGCTGGCGACATGGGCTGCCGGGAAGGCGTGCGGTGAGCAGGGGATCGTCGGCCAGCACCGTGCCCACGCCCACCAGGATGGCGTCCAACCAGTGGCGCAGGCGATGGGTGTGGCGCCTCGATTTCTCGTTGGAAACCCAACGGGCGTCGCCCGTGCGGGCGGCGATGCGCCCGTCCAGGGTGGCTGCGGCCTTCAGAGTGACATGGGGGATGCCCCGGGTCACCCACTTGATGAAGGGCTGGTTGAGCGCCCGGCATTCCTCTTCCAGAACGCCGGCCCAGACGTCGAGGCCCGCCGAACGGAGTCTGTCCAGTCCGCCTCCCGAGACCCTCGGGTTGGGGTCCGTCATGCCCACGACCACCCTGCGGACTCCCGCCGCGAGCACCGCTTCCGTACACGGAGGCGTCCGGCCGTGGTGGTTGCAGGGCTCCAGGGTCACGTAGAGCGTGGCGCCACGGGCGGCCTCGCCGGCTTGGCGCAAGGCGTTCACCTCCGCGTGGGCTCCGCCCACCCGCCGGTGGTAGCCCTCCCCGACGATGCGGCCGTTGCGGAC
>JACIYN010000082.1 GCA_014359885.1 Desulfacinum sp. | reverse complement strand
TTGGCGGCGGCCATGGCCGGTCTGGTTTTGTCGGTCAGAAAGGCGCCGGCCATCGAGGACATTCGGCATTTCAAGGAACAGATCTCCATCGTCTTGATCGGAAGCATCTTTGTGATGCTTTCCTCGACCATCGATCCCCTGACCGTCATGGACCAGTGGCCCGGGATGCTGGCCGTGGCGTTCCTTTTGGGCGCCGTGGTTCGCCCGGCATCCGTCCTGGCCGGCCTGTCCGGAAGCCCCCTTCCCTGGCGGGAAAGGCTCTACGCGGGGATCGTGGGCCCCCGGGGGATCGTGGCCCTGGCCACGGTGGCCTATGCGGATATTCTGCTGAAAGGCGACCCGGTCATGCCTGTCATCACCAACCTCACCTTTGCCATTATCTTCTTTTCCGGCGCCTTCGCCACCTTGGTCGGACGCCCCCTGGCCTCCCTGCTGGACGTGGCGGTCCCCTCCAGCGGCTTGGGCATTCTCATCGTGGGCATTCATCCCTTGAGCTCGGAGATCGCCCGGTTCGCGTCCCAGCGGATCCCGGTGGCCTTTTTGGATACGAACCCTTCCGCCTGTTCCCTGGCCCGGGGCTTCGGCCACGAGACGGTGTGCGCCGACGTATTGGACAGCCATGTTTATGAGGAGGCGCTGGAACAAGGCTACGGCAGGCTGCTGGCCGTCAGCACCGACGATGCCCTGAACCAGCTGGTGGCCCAGGCGGCCGCCGTTCATCTGGGGCCAGACCATGTCTTTCGGGCCCAGGCCGATGCGGCCGGGGACCCTCTTCTCATCGAGACGCCGCTTCCGCCCCGAAAGGCGTTCGGATCCGACTTCACGGTCCGGGAAGCGCTCCGCCGCTTGTCGGAAGGAAGGGCGTCGCTGGAAGTGATGCCGGTCGCGCCCGGTTTGCCCGATCACGTGATGCCTCTCGTTGTTTGGACGGAAGACGGAAAGGGCGTGGAGATCGTTCGACCCGGAAGAACCTATCGCGGGACCGCCCTTTGTCTTGTGCAGTCGACTCCGGGCTCCGTCAGCTCAAGTGAGACGTGATCTTGGATGCTCAAGAGAAGCGGGACGGTAGGGGCGAAAGATCTTTCGCCCCTACCGTTTTCTGTTTCTCCGAATCGAGCCTTACCCTTGCTTGTCTCCGCCAGCCGCGATGGCGGTTGGCGGATGTGGCGGTGTGAACGGAACACCATGATCTTCAACGGGAAAGGGAGCGACGCAGGACGGCGGATTCCGTTCGGGGAGAGGGAGACGGAGATGAGGATTCTTTCGCTGGCGCCCACGCAAACGGAAATTCTGGGCTGGCTCGGCGCCGCCGACGAGATGATCGGTCGTTCGGAAGATTGCGATTATCCGCCCGGGGTCCTTGAAGTGCCCTCCTTCGGCACGTGGGCCTCCCCCGACCTCACCGCCGTCCTGAAGGCGGAGCCGGATCTGGTCTGCACCTTCGGAAAGCACCAGGAAGAGGTGGCATCCTGGCTGGAGGAAAAGGGCCTGGCCGTCTTTCACAGCGATCCGCCCACCGTGGCCGATTCCCTGGCGGCCATGGAGTCGCTGGCGCGACGGATCGGGCGCGGGAAAACGGGGGAGGCGGCCGTCCGATCCCTGAAAAACCGACTGGAAAAGGTGCGGGAGGCCGCGGCAAGCACAACGGCGGACAGGCGGCGCCCGCGGATCCTTCGCATCATGCACTGGGAACCACTGATCACGGTGGGGCCTGGATCCTTTCAGCACGATGTGATTCGCATGGCGGGAGGCGCCAATATCTTCGAAGGAGACGACGTTGCCCCCTATGTGCGGGTGGATCCGGAACGGGTGGTTTCCTGGAATCCCGACGTGATTTTCTTCTGCGAACCCTTCATCCTCAAGGAACTGCAACGCAGCTCGGCCTGGTCCGCCTGCAACGCCGTGAAGCAGGGCCACGTCCACGTCTTCGATTGCGGCCTCACTTGCCGATCGGGTCCCCGCATCGTGGACATGGTGGAAGTCTTGGCACAGGTCGTCCAGAACTGGGCTGGGAGATGAGAAGTTCTTCCGGGAGTTCGTCCCCGGCCGGTCATCAGGGGGAGGACAATAAGACGTGGGAGCGGCCTTGGCCGCGTTTCGGACAGGCTGCTACGAACTTTCGTCCGGAAGCGCCTGGGGCTCCCACGGGCGGGGCTCCAGGGAGCACACGCGACGTCTGTCCGCCAAGACAATGAGATCCTTGAGGGCCTGGGCGTTCCGTGCGCGGCGCCATCGGCTGTCGAATTTGGGATCCTGAAGCACCTGGGCGAGGGCGGCCACGGCTTTGAGCTGGAAGTCTTTTTCGTCCGATCCCACCAGGAAAAAGAAGAGGGCGTGCAGTGGTGCCGCAGCCCCGGGAAAGGAGATTCCAGCCCGACTGCGCACCAAGACCACGTCGAACACGTCCGGGCGGCTCGCAGCCGCCTCGGCCACTCCGATCCCCTCAAAGATTTCAACAAATTTGACCCGTGGCTCCTCGCCCTCCAGATCCTCGACGCTTAGAGGCCGATCCAACCCCCTTTCCAACAGCGCCGGATTGAGCTCCCGAAGCAACTCCTCGACCCCGTGAATCCGCCCCAGATCAACCACATGGGAGGCCTCGATAATGCGATCGAAGCGGTCCAGGCACATTTCATCGCGCTGGCGAATGATCTCTTTCAGCTCCGACTCCAGGGCGCTGCGCACCACCTTGCGAGCCGACATCCGCTCCAGGATGTGCAAAAGGGCGTATTCCCGTTCCTGTTTCACCCGGCCGTAAAACCAGAAGAAGACGAGACCCGCGGCCACAAAGATCAAGCCGATGAGAAACGTTCGCAGGCCGATCTCGGCAAGGAGGAATAGGATGCCGGCAAGACTGGCGATCTGGAGCCAAGGGTACCACGGGGCTCGAAAGGTCGGACGGTAATTGTGGATGCGGCTTTCACGAAGGATGATGACGCAAGCGTTGGTCAATGCTTGCGTCAAGAGAATCACCATGGAAGCCATCTTAACGAGGGATTCCAAAGGGACGAAAAAGAGGCCGATGAGGAAGGCCCCCGTGGTGAGCACCGCCGGCACGGGGGTTTGCGTCCGGGGGTGCACACGGCCGAAGAATGTGGGCAGCAGCTCGTCCCGACTGAGGCTCAGCAAGTAGCGCGAAGCCGATAGAATCCCTGCGTTGGCCGTTGTGAGAAAGGCCGTCATGGCGGCGATGGTCAGGGCGATCTCCCCGGTTTTCCCCATGACAAGAGCCGCCGCATCGCTGATGGGGGTGAGGGAATGATCCAGGGATTGGGCTCCCAGAACGCCGGAGGTGACAAAGACCACCAGGCAATACACGACCACCGTGGACAGGAGGGCCAGCAGCAGCCCCAATGGGATGGTCCGGGAAGGATTCTTCACCTCCTCAGCCAAGGCGGAGACTTTCAGCAAGCCGCCGTAGGAGACGAAGACGAAGGCGGCCGTGGCCAGGACGGAGTTCCACCCGTGTGGGGCGAACGGCACGAAATAGGACACCTGGACGCGGGGAAAACCGACAAGGACATACAGCCCCATGAGACTGAGCAGAAGGACCACGAAGATCGTCTGGAACAGGCTGGATCCCTTGGTGCCCCACAGGTTGAGCACGGTGAAGAAGACACCCAGACCCACCACCACAGGGCGGGCATCGAAGGGCAGAAGTTTTTCGGCAAAGGCCCAAATGCCCACCAGCGCGAAGGCGCTTTTGAGGGTGAGGGCGAACCAGCTGAGAAGGCCCAGCACCGTGCCCACCGCCGGCCCCATGGCCCGGGCAATGAAAAAATAGTCCCCGCCGGCTTTCGGCATGGCGGTGACCAGTTCGATGGTGCTCAGAGCCGCCGAAGCCATCAGGCAGCCTGCCAAAAAGTAGGAAAGCACGACGGCGGGCCCGGCCATGGCGTGGGCGATTCCGGGCAAGACGAAGATCCCGGAACTTACCATGGCACCGACGGCAATGCAGAAAATGTCCAGAACACCCAGGTGCTTGGCCAACCCCCGCCCTGACATGGACCCGCCTGCCTCCCCTTGTGGTGTGGCCGGAACAACGCCAGCGCAACCATGAACAGACCCGAGCGCAAGAGAATCGGCCCCAAGCCGCCGCCCGTCGTACGTCGAACGACCGTCGGATCCCGCGCGGGTCAGGCCATGATCACGCCGCCGTGTCCCAGGGGGCGGTGGCGGGCACGGTCCCGGCCATGGGCGTGGCGGCCATCTTTTCCCGCCACTCGCGCTTCATGGCTTCGATCCGCCGGTCTTTGGCTTCCCAAAGATCGTTCAGCCACCGCTGAAAATGCTTTCTGAATTCCCGGTCGTTGTAGTAGTCGCCGAGGAGCTCCTGGCATACCGGAATGGATTCCACGTGAACCCGGATCTCCTTCATCTTGCCGGAGATGAAGGCCCAAAAGTTGGGAGCCCCCTCGGGATAGACGATGGTTACGTCCAGGATGCTGTTGAGCCTCTGGCCCAAAGCCGAGAGAACGAGAGCCGTTCCCGCCGCCTTGGGCCGCAGCAGGTGTCGGTAGGGGGATTTCTGAGCCAGGATCTTGGCGGCCGTGGCGCGGGTTCCCTCGGCGAAGTTCATCACGGAGATGGGGATGGCCTTGAATTTCTCACAGGCCTTGATGGTCTCCTGAAGATCGCGTCCCTTGAGGTGCGGTTTCTTTTTCAACACGGACTTGGGCGTGCGTTTCATGAAGGGAAAGTCCATGGCCCACCAGGCCAGTCCCAGGATGGGCAAATAGATCAGCTCCTTCTTGATGAAGAACTTGAGGAAGGGAATCCGGCGGTGAAAGACCTTCTGGAGCACCACGATGTCCGTCCAGCTCTGGTGATTGGCCAGCACCATATACCAGCCTTGGCGCTGCAGATTTTCCAGGCCCGTGACGTTCCAGCGGATTCGCTTGGTCAGGGCCAAACCGGCGTTGTTGATGGCGATCCACGTCTGGGCGATCCCGTTGAGGACCCGATCACAGAAGGCCCGCCATTTTTTCTGAGGCACCACCCATTTGAAAAAGGCCACCACAAAGAGCGGCGTGGTGCATAGAACCGTGTTGGCCGCAAACGAACCCAGGGAAAAGAGGCCGTTGATGGGACCCGGCAACCAGTGCAACATGAAAAACTTCCTTTCTTGCTCAATAGACTCTTTTGGGTGAAACACGACGCCGGACTTTCCGGGCATGGAGAGGCGGGTGGCAAGGACCCTTCGCCCCCGCCTCCGATCCCGGCAAGTACCAAACCCTTGCCCGGAAACTCTTCGATGGGTCGTGTGAACAAACAACGGACACACGGCGGGACCCGGGGCGAAGGAAGCTTCCGCACAAACTGCTGGGTGCTTTCCGTGGGAAGACTACCCCGCCTCGGCGATGCTGTAGCTTTCGTCGATGAACCGTCGCACGAACCGTTCCAGCTCCATGTTGATGAGCGAACAGCGATTGCCGGCCATGCATTGTTTCACATCGTCGATGCCCAGCTTGAAGGTGGCCGTGCGGGTATCCTTTTCCAGCACCACGTCGTAGTTGTCCGCGCCCAGCAGCTTTTCCTTCTTCACGGTCAAAAAAATCCCGAATTTGTCGATGTCCGGATAGAGTTCCCGAATCTTGGCTTCAACGTCTTTTTGCTCGAACATGACGGCCCTCCTGTGGTCAGCTTCTCAGTACCTTCTCAATTTCCCGCTTGATGAAGTTGATGCTCTTGGTGACGGGAATCTCCTTGGGACATACCCTGGTACACTCGAAATGGTTCCGGCATCCCCAGGCTCCGTTTTCCGAATCCACCTTCCGCAGCCGGTCTTCCTTTTCCCGATCCCGGCTGTCGAAGATGTACCGAAACGCCCACACCAACGGCGCCGGCCCCAGAAACTGCTCATTTTCCCCCACCACGGGGCAGGATCCCATGCAGCAGGCGCACAGAATGCACCGGATCACCTGGTCCAGTTTCTTTCTTTCCGAGGGATCCTGCAACCTCTCCTTTTCCGGATCGCCCTCCCCGGCCAGCAGGTAGGGCCTCACCCAGTTGACCTTCTCGAAAAAGGGCTCCAGGTCCACCACCAAGTCCTTGAGAACCCGAAAGGAAGGCAGGGGTTCCACGACGATTTCCGGCTCGTTCTCATAGTCCTGCACCAGTTTCTGGCACGCCAGGGCACAACGCCCGTTGAGGCGCACCGCGTCGGACCCGCACACCCCGTGGCCGCACGACATGCGGAAACTCAGGCTTCCGTCCTGGTGCCACTTGATGCGGTTCAGGCAATCGAGGATGCGTTCGCCGGGTTCCGCCTCCACCTGGTAGGTCCGGTAGTGGGGCTCCGAATCCCGCTCCGGGTCGAATCGGTAGATTCTGAAGGTCAGTTCCATGTCAGTACACCCTCGGCTTGGGTTGGAATCGTGTGATGGAAACGGGCTTGGTGGCGTGGTGCACCTGGTCCCCGTCGCGATAGACGAGGGAGTGGCACAACCACCGGGCATCGTCTCGTTCCGGAAAATCCTCGCGATAGTGGGCCCCGCGGCTTTCCGTGCGCTTTTGCGAGGCAAGAAGCATCACTTCCGCCAGGCCCAGGAGCGACTCCAGTTCCAACGCCTCCATGAGGTCGGTGTTGTACCGATCTCCCTTGTAGTCCAGGACCAGCCGGGTTCGGTACTCCTCCTGCAATCCCCGAAGGACGCCCAACGCCTTTTCCAGGCCCTTGGCGGTCCGATAGACACCGCAATGTTCCATCATCTCCTGCTGCATCCTTTGGCGGATCTGGGCCGCCCGCTCCCCGGAACGGCGTTCCCGGAGCCGCAGGATCCTCTCCCGGCAGGCTTCCAGAGCCTCCCCGCCCGCCTCGGAGAGCGACAAGTGGGAAAGGTCCTGCAGAATGCGCCGCCCGGTTCGTCGCCCGAAGACCACCAGGTCCAGCAGGGAGTTGCAGCCCAAGCGGTTGGCCCCGTGGACCGACACGCAGGCGCATTCTCCGGCGGCGTACAAGCCGGGAACGGGGCTTCCCTGCGCATTCAGCACCCGTCCGTCCACATCCGTGGGGATGCCCCCCATCATGTAGTGGCAGGTGGGATGCACCGGAATGGGCTGGGTGGCCGGGTCGATCCCCAGGTAGATGCGCACGAAAGACGAGATGTCCGAAAGGCGTTCGTCCAGCCGCTCCTTGCCCAGGTGGGTGAGGTCCAGATGCACGAAGTCCCGCCCGTCGATGCCCCGCCCTTCCCGGATTTCGCTCATGATGGCACGCGACACCACGTCCCGGGCCGCCAGGTCCTTGATGGTGGGGGCGTAGCGCTCCATGAACCGCTCCCCGTCCCGATTCCGGAGGATTCCTCCTTCGCCCCGGGCCGCTTCGCTGATGAGCACTCCCAGCCCGTAAATGCCGGTGGGATGGAACTGGATAAACTCCATATCCTGGAGGGGAAAGCCGTGGCGGAAGACCATGTGGGCCCCGTCCCCCGTATTGGCGAAGCAGTTGGAAGTGGTCTTGAAAACCTTGCCGAAGCCCCCCGTGGCCACCAGGACCGCCTTGGCGTGGAAGAGATGGAGTTCGCCCGTGGCCCATTCGTAGGCCACCACGCCGCGGACGGCTCCGTCCCTGACCACCAGGTCCATGACGGACAGTTCGGGATAGACCCGGATGCCCTTCTGCACGCTCTGTCCGTAAAGGGTATCCAGGATGACGCGGCCCGTGCGGTCGGCCGCATAACAGGCGCGTTTCACCGGCGCCTCTCCGAAGTTCCGGGTGTGGCCGCCGAAAGCCCGCTGGGCGATGGTGCCGTCCGGATTGCGGTTGAAGGGAACGCCCATGTGTTCCAGTTCATAGATGGCCCGCGGGGCGTCCCGGGCCAGGACCTCCGCCGCGTCCTGGTCCGTCAGGTAGTCCCCCCCCTTCACCGTGTCGAACATGTGCCATTCCCAGGAATCGGGCTCTTCGTTTCCCAGCGAAGCGGCAATGCCCCCCTGGGCGGCCCCGGAATGGGACCGGGTGGGAAAGACCTTGCTCACCAGGGCCACATCGCACCGGCCCGCCGCCTCCACCGCCGCGCGCAGCCCCGCCAGCCCCGAGCCCACGATGACCACGTCATGCTTGTGCTGGATCGCCATGAAGCATCCTCTTTTCCGGGAAACCCGTCGTGAGTTTTCGCCACACCTCGTCCACCTGACGCCGGGTGTTCTCGAGATCCAGGGAATTGTCGATGACCAGGTCCGCCCAGGCCTTCTTGTGTTGGATGGGAAGTTGAATCCTTAGAGTCTTTTCCGCTTCCTCGCGGCCCACGCCGTCCCGGGCGCAGAGCCGCTGGATTTGCACTTCCGGATGGGCATAGACCAGGAGGACGCAATCGAAGGAGGCCTCCAATCCGGCTTCGTACAACAGCGGGATGTCGAAAAGCACCGGCCGGTGGGGATCGGCCTCCACCAAACGGCCCCACGCCTCCTCCATTTCCTGCAAGACGTGGGGATGGATCGCTTCGTTGACCCGCCGGCGCAAATCGTTGTCTTCCAGGATCGCCCGTCGGAGCCTTCGGCGGTCCAGCTCCCCCGAACCGGCCAGGAAAAAGTCCGCCGGGAGGAACTCCCGGAGCCGCCTCCAGGCGGGGCGGCCGGGCTCCACGGCCCGCCGGGCCGCCTGGTCCGCATCCAGCACGCGGGCCCCTTTGGCCTCCAGCATGCGGGCCACGGTGCTCTTTCCGCTGGCGATCCCCCCCGTCAGGGCGATCCGGCGCGCCAGGAGACCCCCCGCGCGCCCGATAGGGTTTCCATCCCGGTTATCGTCTGAAGACTTCCGTTCCGGCATACCGGGCCGCGTCTCCCAGATCCTCTTCGATGCGCAGCAGTTGATTGTATTTGGCCACCCGGTCCGTTCGGCAGAGTGACCCGGTCTTGATCTGGCCCATGCCCGCCGCCACCGCCAGGTCCGAGATGGTGGTGTCCTCCGTTTCGCCGGAACGATGGGAGATCACGGCCCGGTAACCCGCCTTGGCGGCCATGGCGATGGCCTCGAACGTCTCCGTCACCGTGCCGATCTGGTTGAGCTTGATCAGGATGGCGTTGGCCACGCCCTCCTCGATGCCCCGGGCCAGGATCTTGGTGTTGGTGACAAAGACGTCGTCTCCCACGATCTGGATCCGCCCGCCCAGGCGCCGGGTCATGAGCTTCCATCCGTCCCAGTCGCCTTCCGCCATGCCGTCTTCGATGGAGATGATGGGATAGCGGTTGACCCAGTCCTCGTAGAGCCCCACCAGTTCCTCCGCGGACTTTTCCGGCTGCCTTTCGGCCCGCAACAGGTAGCGGCCGTCTTCGTAGAACTCGCTGGCCGCGGCGTCCAGGGCGATGAACACGTCCTCGCCCGGTACGTATCCCGCCGCCTTGATGGCGTCCATGAGAAGCTCCAGGGCTTCTTCGTTGGACTGCAGGCTGGGCGCGAATCCGCCCTCGTCCCCCACGGCCGTGTTGAGCTTTCGGGTTTTGAGCACCTTTTTGAGCGTATGGAAGATCTCCGCTCCCATGCGAAGAGCCCCCTTGAAGGTGGGCGCACCGGACGGCACGATCATGAATTCCTGGATGTCCAGGTTGTTGTCGGCGTGGGCGCCCCCGTTCAGCACGTTCATCATGGGCACGGGCAGGATGTGGGCCGCCACGCCGCCCAGATAGCGATAGAGGGGCAGTTCGGCCTCCTCCGCCGCGGCCTTGGCCACAGCCATGCTGACCGCCAGGATGGCGTTGGCTCCCAACCGGCTCTTGTTCTCCGTGCCGTCGAGAGCGATCATGAACCGGTCCAGCTCCACCTGGTCCTGGGCGTCCATCCCCACGATCTTGGGCCCGATCTCATCGTTGACGTTTCGAACGGCGTGGAGAACCCCCTTGCCCAGGTAGCGCTTGTCGTCGCCGTCGCGCAGCTCCAGGGCTTCCCGGCTCCCCGTGGACGCCCCCGACGGGACCGCCGCACGCCCCATGACCCCCGACTCCAGAAAGACGTCGGCTTCCACCGTCGGATTCCCCCGGGAATCCAGGATTTCCCGCGCCCGTACCGCAATGATCTCGCTCATGGCCCATCGCCTCCTTCCCTATGGATTTTCTCCACTTCTCGTTCCTTCCGTCCTTGCATCACTCCGCGGGCAGGAGCCTCTCCAGGCAGATCCGCTCCGGCGTGACCCTGGCCTGAGCCACCACCACCTCCACGCCTTCACCCACGGCCCATCGGTACCGCTCCGCGTACACCGGGTCGATGGAAGCCGCCGGCGCGAAGCGATCGGCATCGTCGCGTTGCACCACATAAAGCATGGCCGCCCGGTGCCCTTGGCGGACCTTGTCCACCAGAACATCCAGATGTTTCGCCCCCCGGGTCGTGACGGCATCCGGAAAGAGCGCCGTTCCGCCCTCCACCAGGGTCACGTTTTTGGCCTCCACCCAGAGCAGCCCACGGGCGGTTTCCACCAGCAGATCCATGCGGCTGTGGCGGCCGGCGGCCACCTCCCGGTGCACGTCCACGGTGTCCCGAAACGCCGGCAGGGCACGCCGCTGCGCCGCCAAAGCCGCCAGCTGGTTGGGAATGCCGGTATTGATCCCCACCCACCCGCCGTTGATATGGATCATCTCCCAGGTGTAGGCGGTCTTGCGCTTCGTTCCGGGCGGCGCCGGGGTCAACCGAACGGGAGCGCCTTCTTCCAAGCACCCTTTCATGGAGCCGGAATTGGGGCAGTGGACGGTCACCGTGCGGCCGTCTTCCAGCCGCACGTCGGCCAGGAATCTCTTGTAGCGTCGGATAAAAAAGCCCTTTTCCAAGGGCCGAGAAAACGAAACACACACATCCCGGAGCGGGTCCAATTTCATCGCTGCTGCTTTCTGTGGATCGATCCCATCCCTTCGCTCGCATATTGGGCAATTATAGGCCCCCACATCCCGGGGGTCAATGCGCTGGGGCGGTCACTGCGCCGTTTCGCCCCCGCAGGCCTCCACCTCCGTTTGTCAGAGAAAAAGTCCGCATGGTATAAGGCGGGTTCGTTGAGACGAAGGGAGGACCCCATGCATCACCCTTGGATTCGCAAGATGCCGCCCCCGCTCTTTCCCGTGGTCGGGTTCCTTTTCATCATCTGCGTGGGAGCCCTGACGCTGGCAGCCCTTCCCATGGCCGACGGCAGGCGGCTTCCCCTGATCGACGCCTTCTTCATGGCCACGTCGGCCACGTGCGTCACCGGATTGAGCCTCCACGACATCGGATCCCAGTTCACGGTGTGGGGCCAAGGCGTCATCCTGGCACTCATCCAGGTGGGCGGCCTGGGCATCATGCTCCTTTCCACCGTGTTTCTCATGGCCCTGGGGCGCAGGGTCTCCTTCCGATCCCGTCTTCTGCTCCAGGACACCTACACCCACGGCCCCAGCGCCCATCTCACCCATCTCATCTGGCACATCCTCCTCTTTACGTTCATCTTTGAAGCCGCCGGGACGCTGCTTCTCTACCTCAGGTTTCACGCCGATCACCCGGGTCCCCGGGCCGTCTATCTGGCCGCCTTCCACAGCGTGAGCGCCTTCTGCAACGCGGGTTTTTCCCTCTTTTCCGACTCCCTCACGGGGTTTCGAAGCGACCTCCTGGTGAACCTCACCATGGCCGCCCTGATCATCACCGGAGGCATCGGCTTCCTGGTCCTCCACGAAGCAACCTTCGCCCTCCGCAAGCGGAGGCGCTGGAGGCTCCTTTCCCTGCACACCAAGCTGGCCCTTTCCACCACGGCCGTCCTGCTGGCGGTCGGAACACTGCTCTTTCTCTCCAGCGAATGGAACGACACCCTGGCCCGGCTCCCCTTGGGAACCAAGCTGCTGGCATCCTTTTTCCAATCCGTGACCACCCGAACGGCCGGCTTCAATTCCCTGGACTTTGCAGCCATGAACAACGAAACGCTTCTGGCCACCCTGGTGCTCATGTTCATTGGAGCCTCGCCCGGGTCCACGGGAGGGGGGATCAAGACGACCACCCTGGCGGTACTGGCGGCTCTCAGCCGCTCCCGGCTGGGCGGGAGCCCCTGCGTTCACGCCTTCAAGAGAACCGTCCCGGACGAAACCCTCCGGCGCGCCTTTTCCATCTTCGTTTTGAGCGTGGTGGTGGTTCTTTCGGGCACAGCTCTCCTGCTCTTGTCGGAACTGGGCGATGTTCCTTACGCGAAAAGCCGTGGCCGATTCCTGGAGCTCCTCTTCGAGGCCACATCGGCCTTCGGCACCGTGGGGCTCAGCATGGGGGCCACCCCGACCTTGAGCTTCTGGGGCAAATGCATCATTATCTGCCTGATGTTCACCGGGCGCCTCGGGCCGTTGGTGATCGCCATGGCCATCCAGCCCCGGGAGAGACGGAGCATCTACGAATATGCGGAAGAACCGGTCATGATCGGCTAAAAAGGGCGGGGCATGAAAAGGGTGGTCATCATCGGCCTGGGCAACTTCGGCTACTACCTGGGCCGGGAACTGACGGAACGCGGCTTCGATGTGCTGGGCCTGGACGTTCGAAAGGACGTGGTCCAAAAGGCCAAGAATGACATGGCCGTGGCGGTGGTGGCCGACGCCACGGACAAGGACACCCTCAAGGACCTGGGCGTGGACCAGGTGGATCTGGCGGTGGTGACCATCGGCACCAACATGCTGGCCAGCATCCTGTCCACCTTTCTCCTCAAGGAAATCGGGGTGCGGGACGTCTACGCCAAGGCCCTGAGCGAGGAACATGAACGGATCCTTCGGCGGGTGGGAGCCGACCAGATCCTGTTTCCCGAAAAGGACCTGGCCCTGAGCCTGGCGCGCCGCATCACCACACCCAACATGCTGGAATATCTACCTTTTATTGAAGACTACAGCATCTTTGAACTGGAACCGCCGGCGAGCTTCGTGGGAAAGACCCTGCGGGAGCTGGACCTCATCAACCGCTTCGAGACGCAGGTCCTGGCGGTCCGGGACGGCCGGAGCCAAGAGGTCATCTTCATTCCCAAGGCGGACTTCACCATCCGCCAGGG
>JACIYN010000081.1 GCA_014359885.1 Desulfacinum sp. | reverse complement strand
GCGCGTCGTCGGGGCCGCGGCCTCCGTAGCGCCTGTCATCTCGTTCGTTCTGTCAGTCATGTTCTACTCCCGTTCCTGTCGGAAATAGCGCTCGCGACTGTCTCAGAAAACCGTGCCCAAACCCAACACGATGCCGATCGGGGTCATCGTCTTCCCCGGCACCGGCATTCAGGAAAACCTCGCCGACAAGGCCCGCAAGATGGGCATCCCGGTCTACCGCCTCGCGGAGGGCAGCGCCTGAGCGCTGCACTTCCACGAAATGGCCGCGCAGCTTCCTGAATCCGTTGCGGTGGGCGGACAGCCGACTTTCGCTGCGCACCGCACGAGTGAAGGGGATGCGCAGGCAGCTGACGTGACCGTCGGCCTCTCAGTAAGCCACCCCGTGATCGTGGCCGGCCCAAACCGCACCTTCGCCGAGAGGCTAAGTTCTGCAGTGAAGCTTACTCATTTCAGACATTCGTATCGGCTGCGCACCCGTCCCAAAGCCGCCTTCTGACAGTGACCAAATATTCCACACCTGCATTTCCGGAAGCAAGCAATCAAATATATCAGTACCTATGGAGGCGCTATGACAGAGAACAACAGATCAACTACTTCAAAAGGTTGAGATTTTTCGTTCTTCTACGCATCGGTTATATAGCTACGTTGCTAGCAGCAGTTCATGCATTTCGCCGACGTCAGCGATTGCTTCAGAAAACTGATCGCGTCGCAAAACGGAGTACTTCTCGTTGGAGAGAACGATACGGTTCGCTCCTTCTGGAATAATTTCGTCTGGCACAACTTCTGTGGAAATCGTTCCCAGAATGAGTTGCTGACCATCCAGCGCCTTAGAGAAGATGAACTTGAAAATCGCACCCACGTTGCTTGTGTCTTGCTCTTGTTGCTGAGGCGAGTCGATGATCAGTGGGCAGACTTTTGTGCCGCCAAATTTCTTCATTGTGTGCAACAGCGCAAAATACTGAGCTAGCAGAGCACGGGGAAGATCACTACCTAGAGCGTTGTTTTTGATTACCTTAGTCGGTTCCGCATAATCGCTTTCCTCCAAAACGAAGACATTTAAAGCGTTCAAGTATTCTTTCATACGCGACTGGTAGTATTCGAGGATTCCCTTTTTCCTCTTAGTGGGTTTGGGCACGGTTTTCTGAGACAGTCGCGAGCGCTATTTCCGACAGGAACGGGAGTAGAACATGACTGACAGAACGAACGAGATGACAGGCGCTACGGAGGCCGCGGCCCCGACGACGCGCGCCCATGACGCTGGCGGCGG
>JACIYN010000080.1 GCA_014359885.1 Desulfacinum sp. | reverse complement strand
CTTAGCCGGCGGATGTGGCCGCATCGTGGCGGAGTTCCTCGATCCGCTGCCGGTGCCGGCGCATCTTTTCGAGCTTCTCTCCCAGCCGCTCCGCCTTTTCCCGTTCCTTTTCCACCACCTGGGCGGGCGCCCTCGTCAAGAAATCCTCGTTGGAAAGCTTGCGGTTGGTGATGGAAAGCTCCTTTTCCAGCTTGGTGATCTCCTTTTGGAGGCGGGCCGCTTCGCTTTCGAAGTCCAGAACGTCTTCGAGGAGCACGTAGACTTCCACGCCGGAAACCACCGCTCCGGCGGCCAGTCGGGGCTTGGGCCCCTGGCCCTGCAACGCCACGCTGAGCCCTTCCAGCCGGGCCAGATCCACCACGGTGCGCTCGTTGGATTCCACCAGAGCCTTTTCCGTTTCCGTGGCGCACAGACAAACCGCATTCACCCGGGCGGCGGGGGAGATGTTCATCTCGCCGCGGATGTTTCGGATGGATCCGATCACGCCCGTGAGAAGCGCCATTTCCTCTTCCGCCCGGGCGTCGATCCGATGCTCGTCCACGGGCGGGAAGGCCGCCTGCATGATGCTCCCTTCCGTTCCGGGAAGCTTCTGCCATAGTTCCTCGGTCACAAACGGCATGACGGGATGGAGCATCACCAGCACGTCCTTGAGCACCCGGACGGCGATGGTCTGGGCCACGGCCTTGGCCTGAGGGTCGTCGCCGTAGAGGTCCGGCTTGATCATCTCCAGGTACCAATCGCAGTACTCATGCCAGAAGAACTGGTAGAGGCTCTGGGCGTACTGGTTGAAATGGTAGTTTTCCAGCGCCTCTTCCACTTCCCGGACCACCTTCTGGAACCGGCTGAGGATCCAACGGTGGGCCAGCCGGCCCGGGTCTTCGGGGATTTCGTCCAGGATCCGGGCGCCTTCCACGTTCATGAGCACCAGCCGGGTGGCGTTCCAGATCTTGTTGACAAAATGGCGATAGCCTTCGATGCGTTCTTCGGAAAGCTTCACGTCCCGGCCCTGGACGGCGAAGGCCGTGAGAGTGAACCGGAGGGCGTCCGTGCCGTACTGATCCATCATGATGAGGGGATCGATCACGTTGCCCTTGGACTTGCTCATCTTCTGGCCCTGCGCGTCGCGGACCAGGGCATGGACGTAGACGTCGCGGAACGGCACGTCCTTCATGAAATGGAGGCCCATCATCATCATGCGGGCAACCCAGAAAAAGAGGATGTCGAAGCCGGTGACCAGAACGGAGGTGGGGTAGAACCTGGCCAGTTCCGGGGTCTTTTCCGGCCATCCCATGGTGGAGAAAGGCCACAGGGCCGAGCTGAACCAGGTGTCCAGCACGTCCTCTTCCTGGGTGATGTGGGGGGATCCGCAGGATCCGCACCGGTCCGGATCCTCCACGGCCACGCTCACTTCGCCGCAGTCGGCGCAATACCACGCAGGAATGCGGTGGCCCCACCAGATCTGGCGGCTCACGCACCAGTCCTCGATGTTTTCCAGCCACTGGAAGTAGTCTTTCTCCCACTTTTCCGGAACGATCCGCGTCCGGCCGTCCCGCACGGCTTCCATGGCCTTTTCGGCCAAGGGCTGGGTGCGCACGAACCACTGCAGGGACTGCATGGGCTCCACCACGCTCTTGCACCGGTAGCAGTGGCCCACCCGGTGCAAGTGGTCGTCGATCTTCACCAGGTAGCCGCCCGCTTCCAGGTCCGCCACCACCCGCTTTCGGCATTCGTAACGGTCCAGACCGGCGTAGGGGCCGGCCTCCTCGGTCATGACGCCGTCTTCCCCGATCACCTGGATGAGCGGCAGGTTGTGTTTGACGCCCAGGTCGAAGTCGTTGAAGTCGTGGCCCGGGGTGACCTTGAGGGCGCCCGTTCCGAATTCCCGGTCCACGTAGGTGTCGGCGATCACGGGGATGCGCCGGTTCATGAGCGGCAGGATCACGTCCTTTCCCACCACTTCCAGGTAGCGCGGATCTTCCGGGTGGACCGCCACGGCCGTGTCGCCCAGCATGGTTTCCGGGCGGGTGGTGGCCACCACCAGCTCCCCGCTTCCGTCCGCCAGCGGGTAGCGGATATGGTAGAGTCGTCCGGGGAGCTCTTCGCCTTCCACCTCGATGTTGGCAAGGGCCGTCCGGCACCGGGGGCACCAGTTGATCATGCGGGTGCCGCGGTAAATGAGGCCTTCCTCATAGAGTTTCACAAAGACGATGCGCACCGCCCGGGAAAGGCCTTCGTCCATGGTGAACCGTTCCCGGGACCAGTCGCAGGAGGCGCCCAGGCGCTTCAGTTGCTTGATGATGTAGCCGCCGTACTCCTCCTTCCACTCCCAGACCTTTTCCACGAACTTTTCGCGCCCCAGGTCGTAGCGGCTCAGACCCTGTTGCGCCAATTGCCGTTCCACCACGTTCTGGGTGGCGATTCCCGCGTGGTCCGTTCCGGGAACCCAGAGCACCTCGAAGCCCTTCAGGCGCTTGTACCGACACAGGATGTCCTGCAGGGTGTTGTTCAGGGCGTGGCCCATGTGAAGCTGGCCCGTCACGTTGGGAGGGGGAATGACGATGCTGAAGGCGGGCTTTTCCGATTGTTCATCCGCCCGGAAACACCCGGATTCTTCCCAGAAGGCGTAGATACGGGCCTCCACATCCCGAAACTCGTATGCTTTCGGCAATTGGCCTTTGTTCATGGACGCATTTCCTCCAAACCGATCCGTTCCGCAACTCGATCATGCACCGAGGTTTTTCGTCAGCCGCTCGATTTCTTCCCGAAGCACCTGCCGTACCATGCCGGGAAGCTGCTCCCGTATCATTTTGTGCAAGCTTTCCACAAGCAGCTTTTCCAACTCTTTTCCGAGACGCACCCCAAGCTTGTTTTCCAGTCGCTCCTCAAGCCGTTCCTCCAATCGCTTTTCCATGATTTCCAGGATCGGCAGAAAGAGGGCCGTCCCTTCCTCATCCCCTTGCGATTGCCCGGAGGAGGATCCTGGCAACGGTCCTTCCTCAAAGGGCTCCTCGCCATGCACGGGGGCTGCTTGAGGCTCTCCCTCAATCGTTGAGGCCGCCGCCATGGCACCCGCATCTGTCACCACCTCCGGAGGCTGTTGGGAACCGGTTTCCTGTTCCACCACGGATTCCTCGATGTGGCCGGCACCCACAGCAGCCGAAGACTCATCCCGAATTGCTCTCGAGGCATCCCCGGATTCCAGCGAAGGATGCTTGGGCAGCTCCATCTCGAACCCCGGCAGGTCTGCCCCCACGTCCTTTTCCAATTCCTGCAGAAACGCCTCTTCGTCTTCGCTGAGCACTTCCGAAAGTTCTTCTCCCAGCGCCACTTCATCCGATGGTATATCCCCCGCCGTATCGGGCGGCTCCCCCTTCTTGCCCTCTCCCTGATCCACTGGAACTTCCTCGGCCGGCTCTTCATCCGACCCCACCGCCTCTTGCACGAGCCTTTCGAACTCGTCCAGATCGGCTTGTTCGGACACTGTTTCAAAAAGCTCCTCCGTGGCAAGATCGTCATCCGCCGTTTCCTGCAGGCCGATCTCGTCCACCTTGGCCGAGTCTTCCGGTCCGTTTAGAGCTTCCTCCGCCGAAGAATCGAAGAGGGTCTCCAGATCCGCGTCTTCCACCGCAATCTCTTCCAGCGTTTCCTCTGCGCTCTTCCCGGCCGGAGACACCTCGTCCTTGCCGGCGGCCAGCTCGACCGTCACATCCTCCTCATCGAAGAGCGACCCGTCCAGATCCTCATCCAGGTCCATTTCATCGAGATCCGGGAGGCCGTCGTCCAGGTCGGGCAGAGGCTCCAAATCTGCGTCTCCTTCCTCTACCACCTCATCCAGTTCGATAATTTCGTCTTCCTCCAGATCTTCCAGATCGTCAAAGCCTTCGAAAAGGTCTCGCGCCTCTTCGTCCTGATCTTCCATCAAGGGAAGGTCCTTTTCGTCCGGCTTCTTCTTGTCGCTCATGGGTTGTCCTCCCGGCTCAGATACGAGGTTGCCGTGTACTGCCAAGTGCTGCCTTCCTTCTGCCCGCGACCGTCCCCGAGCGTCTGGGATCGGCCCTGAGAAACCCGGTCGCCTCCACGCGTTCGGCGGGAATCTTCACGGTGCAGGCGGGAAAGGGCAAGCTAGCGTTAGCACGCACAAAATTTTGGTGTCAAGCAGATAACCCCCGGAGGAAGGGATAAGGATTAAAGGATTAAAGGATTAGAGGGGTAAGGGGTTGGGGGTTGGGGGTAAGGGATAGGGATTGAGGGGGCAATCTCCGCCGCCCCCCTTGGGAAAAGGGAGGCGGCCTTGGTTTCCCCCTTCTCACGCCTAACGACTCACGACTCACGACTCACGCCTGACGCCTGACGCCTGACGCTTAACGACTCACGGCCTGTTAGAGGCTCAGCACGCGGGCCAGGTTCTCCACATCGTCCGTTTCTCGTTTCTTGGGCGTTTCCATGATGGCCGGGATGGATTTCAGTCGGGGGTGGCGGACGAGACGGCGGAAGGCGTCGCGGCCGATGGCACCGCATCCCACATGCCAGTGACGGTCCACGCGCTTTCCCACCGGGACCCTGGAATCGTTCAGGTGCCACAGCGCCACCCGGTCCAGGCCCAGCACGGAGTCCAAGATGTCCACAAACCGATCCAGGTCCCACCGGGTCCGGAACCGGTATCCAGCGGCGGCGGCATGGGCGGTGTCCACGCAATAGCCCACATGGGCTGCGAGGGGGCCCAGGAAGGCACGGATGCGGCGAAGTTCCCCCAGATCCGCCCCCACTTCCGTTCCCTGCCCCGCCGCGTTTTCCAGAAGAATCCGTGGGCGCCCGTCTTCGCGGACCGGTTCTTGTGTCAGGATCCCCGCCAGGGCTTCCGCCACCCTTTCGTGGGCCCGGTCCAGACCTGAGCCATGGTGATGGCCGGGGTGGACTACCAGATAGTCCGCCCCGATGCGGAGCGTGATCCGCCATTCTTCCAACAGGGCCTGGAGCGACTTTCTTCGGATCTCCTTATCGGGGCCGGCCAGGTTGGGGAGATAGGAAAGGTGCACCACTACGGGCCAAAGGCCCGCCTCCCTGCGCCGCCGGAGGAAGATCTCCACCTCTTTGTCGTCGAAGCGGCGGCTCTTCCATTGGCGCGGGTTCCGAACGAAAAACTGTACCGCCCGGCATCCGATCCGTTCCGCGGCGTCCACCACCGCCGGAAGACCGCCCGAGATGGAAAGATGGAAGCCGAAACGCATCAGAGCTTCATCCAGGGGCGGGGCAGGAAGAGGTTCTTGTAGAGCTCCAGGGCATAGCGGTCCGTCATGCCGGCAATGTGGTCGCAGACCTGGCGTTCCCGGGGTTCCCCGGGATCCCGTTCCCCGATCTCCCTCCGAAACAGATCCGCGTCCCGAAGGAGCGCCCCGTAGAGGTCTTCGATGATCTTGCGGGCCCGCTCGAATTCCTTTCGGATCGTATCCGTCTCGTAGACCTTTTCGAAGAGAAACGCCCGAAGGCTGTCCACCAGTTCCAGCATGATCGGACTCATGCGGATCTCCCCGAGCCCGCAGGCCAGGCTCGCCCGGATGGTGTCGTCCACCATGGCGTGGATCCGCTGGGCGTGGGTTACTCCCAGACCCCGCCGGATCGCCTCCGGAACGTCGTCCAGGCGCAAGACTCCGGCCCGGATGGCGTCGTCCAGGTCGTGGTTCAAATAGGCCACGATGTCCGCCACCCGAACCACCTGCCCTTCCAGGGTGATCGGCCCTTTGCCGGAATCCACCAGCACCGGGTGGTGCTTTCCCTTGGAATGCTTGAGGATCCCATCGCGCACTTCCAGCGTGAGGTTCAGGCCCCGGCCGTCCTTTTCCAGACGATCCACCACGCGCAGACTCTGTTCGTGATGACGGAATCCCCCCGGATGGATCTGGTTGAGCACCCGCTCCCCGCCGTGGCCGAAGGGGGTGTGGCCCAGGTCGTGGCCCAGGGCGATGGCCTCGATGAGGTCCTCGTTCAGGGCCAGGGCCCGGCCGATGGTGCGGGCGATCTGGGAGACTTCCAGGGTGTGGGTGAGCCGCGTGCGGTAGTGATCCCCCGTGGGAGCCAGAAAGACCTGGGTTTTGTGCTTGAGCCGCCGGAAAGCCTTGCTGTGGACGATCCGGTCCCGGTCCCTCTGGTAGGCCGTACGGATGGGGCATTCCGGGTCTTCCCGGCGGCGGCCGCGGCTGAGGCGGCTCTTTTGGGCCTGGTCGGCCAGGAAAAGGAATTCACGTTCTTCCAGCCAATCCCGGAGGGTCTCGAAGCCGGAACGGGCCGGGTTTTCACCTTTCAGCATTGACCCCCCTTTGTCCATTGGGTAATGGAGTACTTTCCGGCATCACGGCCACAACAACGGAAGGATTGGTCACCTATGGGTCGCATCCTGTACCGCTATCTCATCCTGGAGCAGCTCATTCCGGCGGTGATCTGCTTTTCCGGGCTGCTGCTCATCCTGCTGGCGGGCCGCATGATGCAGCTCACCACTTACCTCTTCGCCGGATCCGTCACACTGGCGGACGTGGTGCGGGTGATGAGCCTGGCCCTTCCCAAGCTGGCCCTCTACGCCCTGCCCATGGCCACCCTCATCGGCGTCCTTTTGGGCTTCCTGAGGCTTACGGCCGACAACGAGCTGGTGGCCATTCGAAGCGCCGGCGTGGGATTCCGGCAGCTTTGGCCCGCGGTGGCCACCGTGGTGATCCTCGCCACGGCGCTCTCTTTTTACACGTCCCTGTCCCTGGTGCCAACCGCCAATCGGCAACTGAAGGTGACGCTGCGGGCCCTGGGCCGGGCGGTGGTCCCCGCCCTGCTCAAGGAAGGGCGTTTCATCGACGTGCTGCCCAATCTGGTTTTCTTCTTCGACCGGGTGGATCCCAAGACCCGGGAAATCCAGGGGATCTTCATCCACGACACGAGAAACCCCCAGACCCGGGCGACCATCGTGGCCAAGAGGGCCCGGCTTCTGGATGCTCCCAATCAGCACGCGCTCATCTTCCATATCGAAAGCGGCACCATCAGCCGCGTGGGAGACGATCTCACGGCGAGCCAGACCATTCGGTTCGGTTCCTACGACCTGGTGCTGAGTCTGGACGAGCTGCTGGGCCGCGACGACGCGGGAGGATGGAAGAAGGGCGAGATGACCCTGGCGGAGCTTCGTCGCGGGATGGAGTCTTCCGACGGGACAAGATACGCGCTGGAGTTCCACAAGCGGCTGGCCCTTCCCTTCGCCTGCCTCTTCCTGGGGTTCGCCGCCGCGCCCCTGGGAGCCCTTTTTCAGCGCGGCAGCCGCATGAGCGGGGTCACGCTGGGCATCGCCATCTTTCTCGGCTACTATGTGGTGCTTTCCGCCGGAAAAGCCCTGGGCGAAGAGGGTATCCTGCCCGCCGCCCTGGGCATCTGGCTTCCCAACCTGGCGGCCGCCGCCCTGGCCGCCTATCTATGGAAAAAGGCCCATGACGAGACCCCGTTCGCCCTCGTGGACTGGTGGCACAAGTGCGGCCCGGTGCGCGCCCGCGCTCTCAAGATCTGCACTCCGCCCCACAAGAAGACAGCCGACTCCCACGATCACCCCGGCAAATAGTGTGTAGGAACGCCAGGCCATGAAAATCATCACCCGCTACGTCGTGCGCCATTTTTTCTCCGTTTTCGGCGTGTCCCTCTTCGGCTTCGTGGGGATTTATCTGGTCATCGACTTTTTCGAAAAGTTCGACGACATCATCGAAAAGAACGCCGCCCTGGGGGACGCTCTTCTCTATTTCGCCTTCAAGATCCCGCTCATCCTCTCCCAGGGCATTCCCATCGCCACGCTCCTGGCCGCGCTCATCGGGCTGGGCCTGCTGCAGCGCAATCGCGAGATCATCGCGTTGCGGGCGGCCGGCCTGAACGCCTGGGTCTATGCGGGTCCGGTGGTGGCGGCGGCCCTGGTCCTGAGCGCCGCCACCTTCGGGCTCGGGGAAACCGTGGGGCGGTCGCTCAACAACCGGGCGGCCCGCCTGTGGCAGGAACGAATCGACAAGGCGTCCTCCCGGCTGGGCTGGACCCATGAAAACGTGTGGTACCGCGGAGACCGGGTCCTCTTCCAGGCGCGGGTCTACGATCCCAAGCGCGCCCTCTTCCAGGGCGTCACCCTCTATTTTCTGGGCGAGGATTTTCAGCTGGACCGGCGCCTGGACGCACGCACGGTGCGATGGACCGGCGAAGGATGGCAGGCCCGCCGGGGCGTCCTTACCGACTTTCCCAACGGGCGTGCGGTTCAAAACGCCTTCGATGTTCTGGATTTGGATCTGAAGGAACGCCCGCGGGATTTCGAGAATGCCGAGGCTCTTCCGGAGGAGCTGGGCTGGGCGGACCTTTACCGGTTTACCCGACGGGTCCAGGCGGAAGGCTACGACGCCACGGCCTACGTAACCGAACTCCATTCCCGGCTGGCCGTTCCCCTCACCGCCCTCATCCTGGCCCTGCTGGGGGTGAGCATCAGCCTGCACCTGGGCCATCGAGGAGGCATCGCCCTCGGGATCGCCCTCGGTCTCCTCCTCACCTTCCTCTACCTGGTGATCCTGCAAGTGGGGATGTCCATGTCCCATTCAGAGATGGTCCCGCCGGTGGTGGGGGT
>JACIYN010000008.1 GCA_014359885.1 Desulfacinum sp. | reverse complement strand
CTCATGCTCTATGAATTGCGAAAAGCAGACGGTTCGATACATCCGGTATCCCAGGGAACGTTTGTTAGTTCCGACGGAACCAAAGAAGATCTGGCGCGGGCTGATTTTGAAGTCCGGGTCCTGGGTTCTTGGACCAGCCCGCACAGCGGGGCCGTGTATCCCTCGGGCTGGCGCATCCGCGTTCCCAGGCTGGGCCTGGATGTGACGGTGACCCCGCGCATGGAGGATCAGGAGATGGTGGGGGCCGGAGCGGAAGGAATCGATTACTGGGAAGGGAGCGTGGCCGTGCGGGGCAGCGCCGGGCCGACCAGTAGAGAGATCACCGGTCTGGGGTATGTGGAACTCACCGGCTATGCCGGGCCTGTTCTCGGTCTTCAGCCGGAGGTGCCGGAAGATTCGGGACCATGAAGGAGGAGGCCGTGAGGATTCGGGCGGCTGTGATCGCCAAAGCGGGTGGCGTTTTCCAGGTGCGCGACCTGGAACTGGAAGAACCGCGGGAAACGGAAGTCCTGGTCCGGGTGGCGGGGACGGGGGTGTGCCATACGGACCTGGCGGCTGCAAGAGGATTTCTTCCGGTGATGTTTCCCGCCGTTCTGGGTCACGAAGGGGCGGGAGTGGTGGAGCGCACGGGCTTACGGGTCACCCGTGTCCGGCCCGGAGACTCCGTGGTCCTCACCTGGGGATCTTGTGGAGCGTGCGGCCCCTGCCGAAGGGGGCGTCCCGCCTACTGCGACCGTTTTTTCCAATACAATTTCACCGGGCGCCGACCGGACGGTACCACGCCGCTTCGCGGCGGAGTCGGGGAAGTCTCGGGGGTCTTCTTCGGCCAGTCAAGCTGGGCTTCCCATGTGGTGGCCGATGAAAGGAATGTGGTGCCCGTGTCGTCGCATCTTCCCCTGGAAAAGCTGGGACCTCTGGGCTGCGGCGTCATGACGGGAGCCGGCGCCGTGGTGTGCGCTCTGCGCCCAGAGCCGGGAAGTTCTTTGGCCGTTTTCGGAGCCGGCGCGGTGGGATTGAGCGCCGTCATGGCGGCGGCCCTTTCGGGGTGCGATCCCCTCATTGCCGTGGATCTGGTCCCGGAACGGCTGGAGATGGCCCGGGAACTGGGGGCGACCCACACGGTACAGGCCGGAAAAGAGGATCCCGTTCGAACGATTCGCTCCATCTGCCGGGGTGGGGTGGACTACAGCCTGGAATGCGTGGGCCATCCGGAAGTGCTCCGCCAGGCGGTGGAAGCGATCCGACCGCTGGGAGTGTGCGGGCTAGTGGGCATGGCTTCCCCCGGCACCAGGGCCCCGCTCGACATGAACACCCTCCTCAGCGGACGAACCGTGCGTGGGATCGTGGAAGGCGACGCGGTCCCCGACCTCTTGATCCCCCGGATGCTCGCCTGGTACGAAGCAGGAAAATTCCCGTTCGACAAGCTGCTCTCTCTCTATCCCTTGAACGATATCACGCAAGCTGAGGAAGACATGAAGGCGGGAAGGACCGTCAAGCCGGTCCTGATTCCATGAGAGGGCTGGTGACCAGGCTACTCTTCTTTTGCCTGTTTCAGGGCCGCTCTTACGATGTCATCATGGACCCAATATCCGGCGAGTCTCATTTCCTCCAGGGCAACACGAACACTGGAAACGAAACCCCGATGTTTGGCTTCCACAAGGACTCGCACTGACCCAATGACCCTGATCCCGTAAATCTTTCTTGCAATTTTTCTGGCCTTCTTCTCATCGATCAGCGCCAGATCAGCACGGCCCTCACGAGCGAGATGGATGACGGATGCCTCTCCTTTGCCAACTAATGTTCCCAGAAGAGGGTCGATCGGCGTCGAAGGAGATACGACTCTGATCCATTTGGCGTTCAGGTAGCTTTCCAAGCCTGCATAACTCTTTCCACCATGAATGACCTCAAAATGCACATCTTCCGGCACGATCACCTCTTCAAAGAGTTCTCGCAGTATGTTAACCCGCTCGATTGAGCTCAGCGCAATAATCGGTCCGGCATTGGAGACAACCCGGCCTTTCATCAGTAGAGTTCCTCGAACTCCGCCTTGATCTCCTCATCATCCCATTGGACCGTGGAGGCCCCGTACTGGTGGCAAGTTAAGAGGAAAGCAACGCGTGGCACTCCCGCCAGATCAGCCGCTTGCCCTGAGGACAGTCTTCCCAGTTCGAAAAGTTTGACGGCCAGCATCAGGCGCGCCTCTTCTTCAAAGGACTCAGGGCTCAGATTGAGCGCGGCCGGTATCGATTCAGGATATTTGATTTGAATCGTCCTCATGTGGGCCTCGCTCCCATTAAAGTCGGGGTTATTCTAAGGCGATCCAACCGGAAGATCGATCGCATTTGCTGATTTATTTACCATGCGATCCGGGAAGAATCAAATGAAGGCCGCCGGAGAGAGCAAGCAAGAGAGTGCGCGAAAAAAACCCGCCTCCAGGGAGAAGCGGGTCTTTTCTTCCGGATGGAGGCGGCAACCGGATTCGAACCGGTGAATAACGGTTTTGCAGACCGCTCCCTTACCACTTGGGTATGCCGCCGTTTGTTGGGCTATTGCTTAGCCTAAAACGCGGAAGGTGTCAAGGACCTGTTCGTGCGGATTCCCGCGATGCCTGGAGCTGCTTGGCCTTTCGGTAAAAGTCCACGAAGTAGCCTGCTGCGGACCAGTAGCCCAGGATGACGGAGATCCACAGGAAAACGGTGCCGGTCAGCCACAGGGGGTAGGCCAACGAGGGCACGTGGAGCAGGAGAAAAAGGAGGGCGATGGTCTGGGAGACCATCTTGTTCTTGCCCATGCGGCTGGCGTCCAGGATGAGGCCCTGGCTGGCGGCGATGGATCGGAGTCCCGTGATGGTGAATTCCCGGCCGATGATGAGAAAGACCACCCACCCGTGCACCTTGTCCAGCTCGATGAGCATGATGAGCACGCCGCATGTGAGAAGCTTGTCGGCCAGCGGATCCAGGAGTTTCCCCACCGAGGTGACCATGTCGTAGCGTCGCGCCAGGATGCCGTCCAGGTAGTCGGTGATGGACGCCATCACATACAGGACGAAAGCCACATTCATGCGGTATCCCGTGGTGGGCGGGGCCAGCACCACCAGGATGATGGGGATGGAGATCATGCGCAGGTAGGTGAGCAGATTGGGCAGGGCCGTGAGATTTTTCCTGGAAAAATCGTCGTGCGTCATTGCCTTTTGAGTCTCATGTAGTGGCGAAGCACGCGCCTCAAGTATTCGTTGGTTTCTTTGAAGGGCGGAATGCCTCCGTACTTTTCCACCGCTTCCGGGCCCGCATTGTAGGCGGCCAGTGCCAGCAGCAGGCTGTTGTTGAAGCGGCGAAGCATCTCCTTGAGGTAGCGCACACCGCCGAAGATGTTTTCCAGAGGGTCGAATGGATTTTGGACCCCCATCTCCTTGGCCGTTTGGGGCATGAGTTGCATCAGGCCCATGGCGCCCTTGTGAGAGACGGCCATGGGGTCGAAATCGGATTCGGCCTTGATAATGGCACGAACGAGTCTCGGGTCAACCCCGAAGATGGAGGCGGCCTTGTGTATGTGCTGCTGAAAGGAGTCCTCCGACAGTTTTCGGGGTATGGGGAGGGTGGGCAGCGGTGGAAGGTCCACTTTCTGATAGCCGGGCGCCGTGGGGACGTTGGTAAAATGGACCACGCCGTTTTCATCCACGTACTTGTAGATGGATCCGGCCAAGGCTGCAGGGACTCCCGCGCCGAATCCACGAGTCAAACAAAGGGCTGCCAGGACGGCGCAGATCCCGATCCATCGTCTTTTCCCGTCCATGCCGCCCGACCCTCCGTACCGGCGAAGGGCGTCCTATTTCCCCTCCACCTTTTCCCAGTCCTTGAGGAACTTCTCCATGCCGATGTCGGTCAGGGGATGGCGCACCAACTGGTCGATCACCTTGTAGGGGATGGTGGCGATGTCGGCGCCCATCCGGGCCGCTTCCAACACGTGGAGCGGATTGCGCACGCTGGCCACGATGATCTCCGTTTCGAACAGATAGTTGGAATAGATATCCACGATCTGTGCGACAAGATCCATGCCCGTGGCGGCGATGTCGTCCAGTCTCCCCACGAACGGACTCACGTAGGTGGCTCCCGCCTTGGCCGCCAAGAGAGCCTGCAGGGGGGAGAAGACCAGCGTCACGTTGGTCTTGATTCCTTCATCGGCAAGTCGGCTCACGGCCTTGAGGCCGTCCGTGGTCATGGGGATCTTGACCACCACGTGGGGATCGATGGCAGCCAGCTCTCGGGCTTCCGCGATCATGGCGTCGCTGTCGGTGCTCACCGCCTCGGCGCTGACCGGGCCCTGGACCAGTTCGCAGATCTTCTTGATGTGCTCCACAAACCCGCGGCGGTCGGCAATGCCTTCCTTGGCGATGAGGGAGGGGTTGGTGGTGACGCCGTCCAGCACACCCAGGGCGTGGGCCGCTTCGATTTCCTTCAGGTTTGCCGTATCAATGAAAAACTTCATCTTCCTGTCGTTCTCCTTTCCTGAGTCGTTGGTAGTCATGATCCAGGGGGCTCCCCGCGGGAGGGTTTTCTTCCGGCCAGGTACGAATCCCGGCATTGACGGCTGCAAAAGTAGACGTCTTTCCCCTTGATGCGGGCCCGCACCCCGTGGCGCTTGAGAAAATAGGTGCCGCACTGGGGGTCCTTGATGAGATCCGCGTCCCGATCCCCGGATCTTTCTTGGGATTCCGATCCCGAGCCCGACAGCTTGGGCTTGAGGAACCGGTAGAGCAGGTAGCCGATGAGCGCGTAGAGGAGAAGGCGAATCATAGCGGCTTCCACCTTTCCACGGCCTGGGCCTGCACGGACGCTTCGGCCAGCAGCCGTGCCACGGTGACCCCCAGGATCGGATGCCGCAGCTTCGGGGCGATCTCCGCAAGCGGTTCCAGGACGAAGCGGCGTTCATGGGCCCGGGGATGGGGGATGGTCAGGCCCGGCAGATCCAGCACGTGCTCTCCGTAGAAAAGGAGATCCAGGTCCAGTGTCCGGGGGCCCCAACGGACCGTGCGTTTCCGGCCGAAGCGATTTTCGACGGCCAGAAGCTGCCGAAGCAAATCCTCGGGGTCCAGCCGGGTGCGGCAGGCCAGGACGCCGTTGAGGAACCACGCCTGATCTTCCATGCCGACGGGTTGGGTCCGGTAGAGGGAGGAGACGGCCTCCAGGCGGATTCCGTCCATGTCGCCGAGAAGGGCCAGTGCCTGGCGGCAGGTCCTTTCCGGATCTCCCATGTTGCCGCCGAATCCGATATAGGCCGTCTCCCAGTGATCCATCGGCCCTTCGCGCCTCTTGTTTTGCTGCTCGGTTTCTCGCCCAATCGGTTCATGCCGCCTTAAACCCGCCGCCTCGAGAAAGGGCGACGGAAAAGCGGTGCAGCTCCACAACCCCAAGCCCCGCCTTCGGATCCCGGATTGCGGATCGCGAATCACGGCCCCTGGGAGGCTGTCCTAGAACGCCGCGAATGGGCGCTTTTCTCGTAGCGCAGCCCTTTAGGGCTGCGGAAGGTCCCCCGGACGTCGGGATAGGCCATCGCTCATTTCCCGTCACTTCATGGGGTGACGATGGACCTTTCCGCGGGGCTGAAGCCCCGCGGCTACGAAATGATTGGAAATTCCCGGCCTCTTGAGCCGGAAAACCATTTTCGAACACGCCCCTAGAAGGAAACCTTCCGGATGCGTTCCACCGCCTCCTGAATCCGTTCCTTGCTCACGGTGAGTGCCATGCGCACATAACCCTCGCCGGGGGCTCCGAAGCCGCTTCCCGGGGTGGTGACGATACCGGCTTGCTTGAGGAGCAGGGACGTGAATTGGGCCGAAGTCATCCCCGGGGGCGTCGGGCACCAGACGTAGAAGGTGGCCTTGGGCGGTTCGGCGCGGAGGCCCACCTCCCGGAGTCCCCGGATGAGCACGTCCCGGCGTTCCTGGTAGATGGCCTGCATCTCCTGTACGCAGCTCTGATCCGACTCCAGGGCCGTGATCCCGGCGAGCTGCACGGCGTTAAAGGCGCCGGAATCCACGTTGCTCTTGATCTGGCCCAGGCCTTCCAGCACCTTGGCATGACCCACCGCAAAGCCCAGGCGCCATCCGGTCATGTTGTACGTCTTGGAAAGGGAATGAAACTCGATGCCCACCTCCTTGGCCCCGGGCACCTCCAGGAAGCTCATGGGCCGGTAGCCGTCGAAGGCCATTTCCGTATAGGCCGCGTCGTGGCAGACGATGACGTCGTACTCCCGGGCAAAGGCCACCACCTTCCGGAAGAAGTCGGCTTCCGCCGTGGCGCCCGTGGGGTTGTTGGGGTAGTTGATGAAAAGAAGCTTGGCTCGTTTCGCCACGTCGGCGGGGATGGCGTCCAAATCGGGCAGGAAGCCGTTTTCCTTCAGGAGGGGCATTTCGTGGGCCGTGCCGCCGGCGAACATCACCGCGACTCCATAGACCGGGTACGCGGGACTGGGGATCAGGGCCAGGTCGCCCGGGTTGATGAAGGCCAGCGGCAGATGGGCGATGCCTTCCTTGGATCCGATGAGGGTGATGACTTCCGAGACCGGGTCCAGATCCACGCCGAAACGGCGCTGGTACCACCGGGCCACGGCGCCTTTGAAATCGTTCATGCCGCTGTAGGACGGGTACTGATGATTGGCCGGATCCTCGGCAGCCTCCTTCAAACGCTCGATGATGTGCTTGGGGGTGGGCAGATCCGGGTCGCCCACGCCCAGGTTGATCACGTCCACACCCCGGGCGATCAGCTCCGCCTTCAGTCGATCGATCTCCTTGAACAGATAGGGGGGAAGATTCTTCACGCGATCCGCAAACTCAAACGCCATTCCATCCTCCAACAGTCCACGCGTTAACGCAGTCCCAACACATCCTGCATGTCGTACAGGCCGGGAGGCTGCGACACCACCCATCCGGCCGCATGCACGGCCCCCCGGGCGAAGTTGTCCCGGCTGTGGGCCCGGTGGGTCACTTCGATCCTTTCTCCCATGCCGGCGAAGAGCACCGTATGTTCTCCCACAATGTCCCCGCCGCGCAGGGTCTGCACTCCGATGGCGCCTTCTGGCCGCTCTCCGATGAGGCCGTTCCGCTCGAAGACGCCCACTTCCTTGAGGTCCCGACCTCGGGCGGCGGCCACCACCTGGGCCAGCCGAACGGCCGTTCCGCTGGGGGCATCCTTTTTGAAACGATGGTGCGTCTCCACGATCTCCACATCGTAGGCCGGGCCGAGCAGGCGGGTCACTTCCTCCACCACCTTGAAGAGCACGTTGACTCCCACGCTCATGTTGGGCGCCAGCACGCAGGGAACGGAGCGGGTGAGAGAGCGGACTTTTTCCATCATCTCGGGCGTAAATCCCGTGGATCCGATCACCATGGCCGTTCCGCTCTCGGCGGCTCTTTCCAGATTGGCCAAGGAAGCCTCGGCGCTGGTGAAGTCGATGAGGACATCCAACGGCCGCGGAAGTTCCCGGAAGGACCCGGCGACGGAGAGCCCCAGGGGAGTGCCGCCGATCACGGTGCTCACATCCTTCCCGATGGCGGGATGCCCCGGACGTTCGAAGCCCCCCACCAGCTCCATCCCGTCCGTTTCCTTGAGGATCTGGGCGATCCGCGACCCCATCCGTCCCGCGATGCCCGCAACCGCTGCTCGTACCATGGTCCTCTCCTTTTTCGCCGAAACCGGAACGAGGCTCCCCAACTCACGGGAGCCCACAAGCTGAGTATCGATCGTGGGCGCCCTTGCGCCACCCTGAACGGATGAAAGAGTCTTCAGCCGGGAACCTATCCGACTTGTGGGAGCGCCGCAAGGCGCGATGAGCCGGGAGCGGCGCCATCGCCACGGAATGGCCGGCCACCTGTTTCGCGGCTTTCGCCGCTCCCACAGCTATTCAGTGGAACTTTGGGAGTTCCTGCAACATGTCGAGAAGACAGTTCTTTCATATAAACCCCCATCACGAGGAACCCGTGACAACGAAGCATGAAACGCACCTTTGGGAAGCAGGCCCCTGTAGGGGCGAATGATGATTCGCCCCTACAGGCCCCGCACACGAACGGAACAGAGGTCGCGTTTCCCATGAAAGATCAAAGAAGTCCGTAATCCTCCAGGGCCTTCCGCACCTTGGCGGTCCCCGCTTCACTCGTGGGCACCAGGGGAAGGCGCACGTGGTCGCTATCGATCTTGCCCATGAGCTTCAGGGCGGTCTTGACGGGCGCCGGGTTCGTTTCCACGAACATGGCGTGGCACAGGGGCAGGAGTTTGTAATAAAGGTCCTGGGCTTCCCGGAATCGGCCTTCCAGGAAATGGGTGCACAGGTCCGCCATGTCCCGGGGGGCCACGTTGGACACCACCGAGATCACCCCTTTTCCGCCCACGCACATGAGCGGGAAGGTGACGTAGTCCTCTCCGGAAAGAACCACGAAGTCCTCCCCGCACAACCGGATGATGTCGGTGATCTGCTTCATGGATCCCGTGGCTTCCTTGACGCCCACGATGTTCTGGATCCGGGCGAGCCGTGCGATGGTTTCCGGTTCCATGTTCACGGCGGTTCGGCCCGGGATGTTGTAAAGGATGATGGGCAGATCCACGGTCTCGGCCACGGTCTTGAAATGCTGATAGAGGCCCTCCTGGGTGGGCTTGTTGTAGTAGGGGGAGATCATGAGCGCCCCGTCCGCACCGCATTCTTTGGCGTGCTTGGTCAGGCGAATGGCTTCCGCCGTGTTGTTGGACCCGGTTCCGGCGATCACGGGAACGCGGCCCTTGACCTGATCGACGGTGATCTCGATCACCCGCTCGTGTTCTTCGTGGGTGAGGGTGGCGGATTCCCCCGTGGTGCCGCACGGGACGATGCCGTGGGTGCCGTTTTCGATCTGGAACTCGATGAGGTCCCGCAAGGCGGGCTCATCGACGGCCCCGTTGCGAAAGGGCGTCACGATAGCCACAAAGGCTCCCTGAAACATAACGACCTCCTCTCTACGGTTTCTCCAATGGCTTCGGCCGCGGCGTCGCCCCGGTCACAGGGTTTCCCGCCACAGGCGACCTTCGTAAACGACCCTGGCTTCTCCCTCGAGGAAGACGTTCCGGTATTGGCCCCGTCCGATTCGGTCGAAATGGATGGTGAGGGTCTCTCCGCCCTGCGTGAGCACATGTACGGGAGAACCCACCAGGGTGCGTTCGTGGGCGATGATGGCGGCGGCAATGGATCCGGTGCCGCAGGCGAGGGTTTCGTCCTCCACGCCGCGCTCGTAGGTGCGGATGCGGATGCGGTCCCGGCCCAGCACGGTGGCGAAGTTGGCGTTGGTGCCGGCCGGTTGAAACTGTTGGTGCCGGCGCACGGCGCGGCCCAGCTCCACCACGTCCATCCGCTCCAGTTCATCTGCTCCGGCGACGAAACAGACCGCGTGCGGGACACCTGTATTGATGAAATCCACGGAGATCGTCCGGCCGGCCGCCTGGAGTTCCAACCCGCTTCGGTAATCGAACGGATCGGTCATCTGCACCTTCACGCGGGTGCCTTCCACGCGGGCCTGGATGATGCCGGCCAGGGTTCGAAACCGAAGCTCCGGGCTTTCCGCTACGCCTGTGAGAAACGCAAAACGGGCGGCGCAGCGCGCGCCGTTGCCGCACATTTCCGCCTCACTCCCGTCGGCGTTGTAGAACCGCCACCGAAAGTCGCATTCCGGGTCGTCTTCGATGAAGATGACGCCATCGGCTCCGGCCGAAAGCTTCCGGCGGCATACCTTGCGGACGAAGTCCCGGCAGCTTTCATCGCCGGTGGTAAACGAGCCGCTGCGATTGTCGATGACGATGAAATCGTTTCCCGATCCGGTCATTTTATGAAAGGCGATGGGTTCCATGCATACCTCTCCGGGGTCACTGGACAAACTCGGGGATTCGTTCCGCTCTCACCAGATCCTCCCACGTCTCCCGAAGGCGAATCACGTGGAAGGTGTCGCCGTGCACCAGCACCTCGGCCGCCTTGGGCCTGGAATTGTAGTTGGACGCCATGGTGAAGCCGTACGCCCCGGCGCTCATCACGGCCAGGTATTCCCCGGGTTGCACTTGGGGAAGGGCCCGTTCCCGGGCGAGAAAATCGCCGCTTTCGCAGATGGGGCCTACCACGTCCACGGTCTCCGTGGGCCGGTCCTGGGAAACCACCGGTTGGATGTGGTGGTAGGACCCGTAGAGGCTCGGGCGGATCAGATCGTTCATTCCCGCATCCACGATCACGAACTGTTTCTTGGGGGTCTTCTTGGTGTACAAGACACGGGTGAGCAGGATGCCGGCATTGCCCACGATCACCCGGCCGGGTTCGAAGATCACCGTGCAGTGGAGTCCCTGCAGTTCCCGGACGATGGCCCGGGCATATTCCGTGGGATGCGGGGGCTGTTCACGGTCGTAGGTGATGCCCAGCCCGCCTCCCAGGTCCAGGTACCGGGTTTCAATGCCGAGTTCGGCCAGTCGGTCCATGAGCGCACGGAGTCTTCGCAGCGCGTCCACAAAGGGTTGGAGTTCCGTGAGCTGGCTTCCGATGTGGCAGTCCACCCCCACCACGTCCACGGACGGCAGCTCCGCGGCCCGGCGGTAGCTTTCCAGCGCCTCGTCCATGGCCACGCCGAACTTGTTTTTCTCCATCCCGGTGGTGATGTAGGGATGCGTCTTGGGATCCACGTCCGGGTTGACCCGGAGGGCGATCCGGGCCCGGCGTCCCAGGGCGACGGCACGTTGGCTGATGGCCTCCAGTTCCTGCGTCGATTCGATGTTGAACATGAGGATGTCTTCCGAAAGGGCGTAGTCGATCTCCTCCCGGGTCTTTCCCACTCCCGAATAGACGATGCGATCCGGAGGGATGCCGGCTTGGCGCGCCCGGAAGAGTTCCCCCCCGGAAACGATGTCCACGCCTCCTCCCAGCGAGCCGAACAGCTTGAGAATCGCCAGGTTGGAATTGGCCTTGACCGAGTAGCAGGTCAGATGGGGCAGTTGGGAGAACGCGCCGTCGAAGACGGTGAAATGATGATGCAGGGTGGCGTGGCTGTAAATGTAACAGGGGGTCCCCGCCTCCTGGGCGATGCGCTCCACGGGCACATCTTCACAATACAGTCGTCCGTTTCGATATTGAAAATGGTGCATGTCTTCTCCTTAAACTCCCCGAAACCTTCCCAATCTACTGGAACCGCACGTTTCGGACTTCGAACCACTTGGACAACAGCCCTTCCCGATGGGGAGCATCGGCGCTGACCGCCGAGACGGCGTAAAGGTAGACCTTGTTGGGCTGAGCTTTGGTGTCCGCATACGGAGGGGCGGCGATGGGGGCAACCGTCAGCCTGGTGATGGTTTCGCCGTCCTTTCGGTAAACATGATAGCCTTCCACGGGCACCAGGGACTCCGTCCAGTAAATTTCCAGGGCCTTCTCCGTGGGAATGGCCCACACCGATTCGGGAGGCGGAGGGGTGATCTTCGGGGGAGCCTTCACGGGCTCGGATGGGGTCCAGGGCCCGTGGATTCGGGCGTCCAGCACCGTCACGAAGGGGCGGACGCGGTATTCATACATGCCCTCCGGAAGCACACCGGTATCGAGAAAGCTGTTTCCCTGAATGGGTTCCGGGGAGGCCGGCTCCCAGGATCCTCCCGCCTCGCGCCTTTCCACGGAAAAACGGGTGGAGGTCTCCCCGGGGGCTTGCTTGCCGGAGGGGGCCTCCCATCGGACCAGGATTCCCCGGGGTTCCGCCGCCCCCCGCACGTTCTTGAGCGCAGCCGGGGGTTCGCGCATCAGGATCCGCACGGGAGACGAAAGGGAAATGATCGATTCTTCCGGGCCGAGGATGCCGATCCAGTATCGAAGTGCAGTCGCCCCTTCCGATAGCGTGTCCTTCCAGGTTATCCAGGAATCCTCCACGTGCCAAGGGCCCGCACCGGCGGGATCGATCCGGACCAGGGATCGTACATTGGCGGGTGGGCATTCGGCGCATTCGGCCGCTGCCGCGTCGGTCTCCTCGCGCTGCACCACAAAGGTGTATTCACCGGGAGGGGTCTTTCGGAGGCGGTCGGGAATTTCCCAGCGAAGCTCGACTGTTTGACCCTCCACGTCCGCCTGAATGTTCGTCACCCGCGGTGGAGCCTCCGGGGTCACCGGTTTGGGCGGGGTCTTTCTTCCGCACGACGCCAATGCCGTGAGGGCCACCAGGCACAGCAACGTGGCGACACCCGCCGTGCCACCCCGGCATCGAAAGGACCAGATTCCCATATTCCGTATTTTACTGATCATGGACAGGCCTTGATTTCCCTTCTTCGCGCTCGAGACTGGTTGATCGCTCTCGCTTCCCGCTCATTTTCATGGGCGCTTAGGCGCCTTCATCGGAGGTTCTTCGTCCTATCAGGGTACGGCCGGAACGTCCCGTTCCACGGCCTTGGTTCGAACCCCGATCTCCGCTCGCATAGACTCCACGGCCTCCCGGACCCTTTCGGTGGAGGTGCCGCCCAGGGAGCGGCGCCGGTCCACGGCAGCACGAATGTCCAGAAGCTCGAAGATGTCCTCTTCCAGGGACTTGTGAAACTTCTTGAACTCTTCCAGGGTGCATTCCGAAAGGTCCTTGCCCTCCCGGATGCAGTAGCTGACCAGCTGACCCACCACATGATGGGCCTTTCGAAAAGGAACCCCCTTGAGCACGAGATAATCGGCCACGTCGGTGGCCAACGCAAAACTCTGGGCGGCGGCCTTGGCCATCTTTTCCTCATGGAACCGAAGGGCGGGCAACATCTTGTTCAGCACCGCCAAGGTGGCCAGCAGCGTATCGGCCGTATCGAAGACGGGTTCCTTGTCTTCCTGTAGATCGCGGTTATAGGTGAGAGGCAGACCCTTGGTCAGGGTGAGCAGGGCCATGAGGTTGCCGTAGACCCGACCGGTCTTTCCGCGCATGAGCTCCGGTACGTCCGGATTTTTCTTCTGCGGCATGATGCTGGAGCCCGTGCAGAAGGCGTCGCTGATTTCCACGAAATCGAATTCCGGTGTCGTCCACAGCACCAGCTCTTCGGACAACCGACTCACGTGCATCATGGTCAGAGCCGCCGCCGCACAGAATTCGATGAGGTAGTCGCGGTCGCTTACGGCGTCCATGCTGTTTCGTATGACACGCGGAAACCCCAGATAGCGGGCGGTTCGTTCCATATCGATGGGAAAGGTGGTTCCGGCCAGCGCGGCGCTTCCCAGGGGCAACACGTTGGTGCGGCCATAGCACTGGGCCATGCGTTCTTCGTCCCGCGAAAACATCTCACAGTAGGCCATGAGATGGTGGGCCAGGAGTACCGGCTGGGCATGCTGAAGATGGGTGAAGCCCGGCAGAATGACGTGCAGGTGCTTTTCCGCCAGGTCGGTGAGGCCGGTCATCACCTCCAGCAGCAGTCGCCGGCATTGAAGCAGGACGTCCCGCATGTAGAGACGAGTGTCCAGGGCG
Source organism: Desulfacinum sp. (assembly GCA_014359885.1). Taxonomy (GTDB): domain Bacteria; phylum Desulfobacterota; class Syntrophobacteria; order Syntrophobacterales; family DSM-9756; genus Desulfacinum. The sequence continues at coordinate 33,776 of JACIYN010000008.1, read as the reverse complement.
ATCTGGTCGTTGCGGCTGCGGGCCGTGTGGAGCTTTCCTCCCACCTCGCCGATCTTTTGCATGAGCCGCTGCTCCACGGCCATGTGGATGTCTTCCTGGGAGGACTCGAGGGTCAATTCCCCGCGTTCGATTTCCCGCAGGATCTCCCCCAAGCCCTGGACGATCTGGGATGCCTCTTCGTGGGAGATGATGCCGCAGTCTGCCAGCATCCGGCAGTGGGCGATGCTTCCTTCGATGTCGTAACGGTAGAGGCGCGAATCGAAATGGATGGAGGCCGTGTATTCTTCCACCATCTTGTCCGTCGGCTGTTCAAACCGGCCTTGCCAAAGCTTTTCCGACATGGATGACGACTCCTGGGTGCGGGACGACGGGTCTTCAATTCTGTTGAAAAAGTCCGAATGCTGACAGGGACTCAGGATCTGCTCCGATGCCGCCCGGGGGGGCATCGCTTTTGTCTAGCGCAGCTTTCAGGGCTGCCAAAGGCCCCCGTTCGTCGGGCAAGCCATCAGCCGCCGCCCGTTCTTTCCGGGCTTCCCATGGCCCTTTGTGGCGGCGTTGAAGCCCCCATCCTGGTTCCTGTGTTTCAAACCGCCAGCTAAGAGCCTGTCCGAGAACGCTGTGTTCCTGGGAGCGCGGGCGTCTCGCCCGCTTTTCGTGCGGGCCGGAGGCCCGCGCTCCCAGGAGCTTGTCCGACAACGGAAAATTTGTGCCGTTCAACGCCCATTCGTCATCCCCGCGAAAGCGGGGATCCAGGATTTCCGGCAACTTATGGACTCCCGCTTACGCGGGACTGACGGTTTGCGGAGTTCTCGGACAGCTTCCTAACCCATTGACCCCCTGGGCCGGGTGGGGTCACCCCCGCCCGGTAATCGCGCGGGGATCACGACTTCTTCCGACGCTCGCGGATCAGGGATTGAATGCGCAGGCGCAGCCCCTGCAGCCGGATGAAGCCGGTGGCGTCGCTCTGCTCGTAGACATTGTCCTCCTCGAACGTGGCCATGTCGGGATCGTACAAGGACTGATCCGACTTCCGGCCGGTAACCATGCAGTGGCCCTTGTAGACCTTGACCCGCACGGTCCCGGAAACGGTCTGTTGGGAGGTGTCGATGAGGCTCTGCAAGGCGACGCGTTCCGGCGCATACCAGAATCCATTGTAAATGAGCTTGGCGTATTGGGGAATGAGGGAATCGCGCAGGAACATCACTTCCCGGTCCATGGTGATGGATTCCATGGCGCGGTGGGCGATGCGAAGGATGGTGCCGCCGGGGGTTTCGTACACGCCCCGGGATTTCATGCCCACGAAGCGGCTTTCCACCACGTCGGCCCGTCCCACCCCGTGTCGGCCTCCGATCTCGTTCAGCCGTGCCAAGAGCGCAGCCGGGCTGAGCCGCTCCCCGTTCACGGCCACGGGATCACCTCTTTCGAAGTCGATTTCGATGGTTTCCGGCCTGTCCGGTGCCTTTTCGGGATCCACGGTCAGGGTGAACATGGACGGGTCCGGCTCGTTCCAGGGATCTTCCAGGATCCCGCCTTCGTAGCTGATGTGCAGCAGATTGGCATCGCAGCTATAGGGCTTTTCCTTGGTCACCGGGACGGGAATGCCGTGCCGTTGGGCGAAATCCAGCAGGGCTTGCCGCGACTTGAGATTCCATTCACGCCAGGGGGCGATCACCTTGAGCGAAGGGTTCAGGGCCATATAGGTCAGTTCAAAGCGCACCTGATCGTTGCCTTTGCCGGTGGCGCCGTGGCTCACCGCATCCGCACCTTCCTCCCGGGCGATTTCCACCTGTTTTTTCGCGATGAGCGGCCGGGCGATGGACGTACCCAACAGGTACTGGCCTTCGTAGATGACGTTGGCCCGGAAGGCGGGAAAGACGAAATCCCGAACGAATTCCTCCTTGAGGTCTTCCACCCGGGCTTTGACGGCGCCGGTTTGCAGGGCCTTTTCCTCGATGCCGCTCAGGTCTTCTCCCTGTCCCAGATCGGCGGCGAAGGCCACCACCTCGCACCGGTACGTCTCGATGAGCCACTTGAGGATGATGGAAGTGTCCAATCCGCCCGAATAGGCCAAAACCACTTTCTTGACGTCCATGATCTTTCGTTTCTCCTCGCGGTTCCCAGGTTCCAAACGATCCATAACGGTGATGGAAAAGCGTGACTGTAGCGGATGGCCGCCCGTTTTGGCAAGCGGATCCGCGCGGGCGCCAGATGTTCACCGCCTTTCGCCCATGGGCTGACGGAGAGCTTGTCCAAGAACGCCGGAGATGAGCGCTTTCTTCGTAGCCCAGCCCTTCAGGGCTGCACAAGAGCCTTGGGGCACCGGGTAGGCCATGGGGCATTTCCCATCACTGGATGGGGTTACGCCGTTGTCTCCACCAGAAGCCAATAGAGCAGGGCGGCCTGAGCGTGCAGGCGGTTTTCCGCCTGGTCGAAGACCACCGACTGCGGCCCCTCGAGAACCTCTTCCGTGATCTCCTCTCCGCGGTGGGCCGGCAGACAATGGAGCACCATGGCATGGCTTGGGGCGTATCGGAGGAGCTCCCGGTTGACCTGAAAGGGCTGAAAGACCGATCGCCGGGTTGCGGCTTCCGATTCCTGGCCCATGCTGGCCCAGACGTCCGTGTTGATCACATCGGCTTCTTCCACGGCCTTCCGGGGATCGTCGAAGAGCCGGATCGGGGCCGCTCCTTCCGTCCGGGCGCGCTCGATCACCCGGGCGCTGGGCCAGTACCCTTCCGGGCAAGCGATGTTCAGGCGAAAACCGAGGCGTGCGGAGGCGTTGATCCAGGAATGGGCCATGTTGTTGCCGTCCCCGATCCAGGCCACCACCATGCCGTCCAGGGAGCCCCTCTTTTCGCGGACGGTCAACAGATCACTCAGGACCTGACACGGATGATAAAGGTCCGTCAACCCGTTGATCACGGGGATGGAAGCGTATTGGGCCAGGGTTTCCACTTCTTCCTGGGCATAGGTGCGCACCACCAGCGCATCGAGATACCGGGACAGCACGCGGGCGGTGTCGGAAAGGGGCTCCGCGCGGGAAATCTGGGTGTCCTGGACGCTCATGAACGTGCAGTTGCCTCCCAGGCGATGCATGGCGGCTTCGAAGGAGACCCGGGTTCGGGTGGAAGGCTTGGAGAAGATCATTCCCAGGGTCTTCTGCTGCAGAACCGGCCGAAGGGTCCCGGCGGCCCAGTCCGCCTTGAGTCGCCCGGCCAGGTCCAGAAGGTGGTTCAACTCATCGGCGTTCACATCCCAGAGGCTCAAAAAGTCCCTTTTCATTCTTCCCACTCCTTCAAGACGGCGTCCAGAGTCTCCACCAGACGGTCGATCTCTTCCCGGGTCACGATGAGCGGCGGCACGAACCGAAGGACGGTGTCATGGGTGCAGTTGATCACAAAGCCCCGTTCCAGGCAGCGATCCACCACGGTTTTCCCCGGGCGGCTCAGTTCCAGGCCCAGCATGAGTCCCCGGCCTCGGGCGTCGAGGATCTTGTCGGGGTGTTTCGCCTGGAGATCCTGCAGGCGTCCCAGGAAGTACCGGCCTTTTTCCCGGACATCCGCCAGAAAGTCCTCCTTGGAAATGATCTCCAGCACCTTGGCGGAGGCGGCCGTCACAAGGGGCGTGCCGCCGAAGGTGCTGGCATGGCTCCCGGGCGTGAAGGCTCGGGCCGCCTCTTCCGTGGCCAGCATGGCTCCGATGGGAAGGCCGTTGCCCAGCGCCTTGGCCAGCGTCATCACATCGGGAGTCACACCCAGCTGCTCGTAGGCGAAGAGGCTCCCGGTCCTTCCCATGCCGGTCTGCACTTCGTCGAAGATGAGCAGGAGATCCTTGGCCGTGCACAGCTCCCGCAGGGCCCGGAAGTAGCTTGCGTCGCCCGGCCTCACGCCGCCCTCTCCCTGGATCGGCTCCACCAGGACGGCGCAGGTCTTTTCCGTGACGGCCTGTTCCACGGCTTCCACGGAATTGTAGGGCACGAACCGAAATCCCTCCACCAGCGGGTCGAAACCCTTGTGGACCTTCTCCTGCCCCGTGGCGGAAAGGGTGGCCAGGGTGCGCCCGTGGAAGGAATCCTTCATGGTGATGATGTGGAACCGCCCGGGGCCGTACTTGTCCCGGCTGTATTTGCGGGCCAGCTTGATGGCCGCCTCGTTGGCTTCCGCCCCGCTGTTGGCGAAAAAGACCTTGTCCGCAAAGGATCGCCGGATGAGTTCCGAGGCCAGTTCCACCTGGGGGCGTGTGTAGAAGAGGTTGGACACATGCACCAGCTTCCGGGCCTGCTCGCACACCACCCGGGCCACTTCCGGATGGCTGTGACCCAGATTGCAAACGGCGATGCCGGCCAGGAAATCCATGTATTCCTTGCCTTCGGTATCCCAGAGCCGGCAGCCGGCTCCCCGTTCGAAAACCACCGGGTACCGGGCGTAGGTGTTGCAAACCACCTTTTCGCACATTTCCATGAGTTCGTTCATCCCCGTGTCCTTTCTCCCGCATGGCGTCGGGGCCGTGTTCCCACGATCTCCGTTCCGATTCCCGAATCCGTAAAGAGCTCCAGCAGCACACTGTGGGGGATGCGCCCGTCCACGATGGCCACCTTGCGCACCCCGGCCTGGACCGCATCGATGGCGCATTGGACCTTGGGGATCATACCGCCCTTGAGGGTTTCGTCCTGCATGAGGTCCGCCGCTTCGGCCACCGTCATGGACGAGATGAGCTGGCCGGCCCCATCGAGAACGCCGGGCACATCGGTCATGAGAAGCAGCTTCTCGGCGTTCAGCGCCGAGGCCACGCTGCCGGCCACCAGGTCGGCGTTGATGTTGTAGGTCTCCCCATCAGGGCCCACGCCCACGGGGGCGATGACCGGAATCACCCGGCTTTGCTCCAAAACCTTCAGGATCTCCACGTTGATCCGCCGCACTTCGCCCACCAGCCCGATGTCGATGATCTCCGGGGGTTGATCGTCTCCCTGGTAGCGGTAGAGGTGCATTTTGCGTGCCTCGATGAGCTGCCCATCCTTGCCGCTCAACCCGATGGCGCGTCCGCCATGGCGGTTGATGAGCGCCACGATCTCCTTGTTGACCTTGCCGGCCAGCACCATCTCCACCACGTCCATGGTGTCTTCGTCGGTCACCCGCATGCCGGCCCGAAAGTCCGACTTCTTGCCCACCCGCTCCAGCATGCGCCCGATCTGGGGCCCGCCGCCGTGCACCACCACGGGGTGGATTCCGATGTACTTCATGAGCACCACGTCCTTGGCGAAGCTCTCCTTGAGGGCCTCGTCCTTCATGGCATGGCCGCCGTACTTGATGACGATGGTCTTGCCGGAAAACTGCCGGATGTAGGGTAGGGCTTCAATGAGCAAAGAGGCGGTGTCTCGCATCATGGAAAAGCTCCTCGCGTTGGACGGGTATCACAGAATGTAGCGACTCAGATCTTCGTCCTTGATGATCTCGCTCAGGGTTTCCCGCACGTATTGGCGGGTGATCCGTATGGTCTGGCCCTTCAGGTCCGGCGCGTTGAAGGAGACGTCCGAAAGGAGCTTTTCCATGACCGTGTGGAGGCGCCGGGCGCCGATGTTTTCCGCCCGGGAGTTCACCTCGTAGGCGATCTGGGCGATCTCCTCGATGGCCTCGTCCTCGAAGACCAGCTCCACCTCCTCGGTGGCCAGCAGCGCCTTGTATTGGGCGATAAGGGCGTTTTCCGGCTCCTTGAGGATTCGAACGAAATCCTCCCGGGTGAGGGAATCCAGTTCCACTCGGATGGGGAATCGGCCTTGCAATTCGGGAATCAGGTCCGAGGGCTTGGCCACGTGGAAGGCGCCGCTGGCGATGAAGAGGATGTGATCCGTTTTCACCATGCCGTACTTGGTGTTCACCGTGGAGCCCTCCACGATGGGCAGAAGATCCCGCTGCACGCCTTCCCGGGAAACGTCGGGGCCGTGGGTGCCTTCCCGGCCGGCGATCTTGTCGATTTCGTCCAGGAAGATGATCCCGGAATGTTCCACCCGTTCCAGGGCCTGCTTGATGACCTTTTCCATGTCGATGAGGCGCTGGGATTCCTGTTCGATGAGAAGCTCCCTGGCTTCGGGGATCTTCACCTTGCGCCGCTTAGTGCGCTTGGGCAGCATGGAGCTGAGCATTTCGCGGAAATTGAAGTCCATCTCCTCCATGCCGGCCCCGGCGAAGATGTCGATCATGGGCACGCTTCGGTCTTCCACTTCCAGTTCCACGTAGCGGTCGTCCAGGGCGCCCTGGCGCAGGAGGTTCCGGAGCTTCTCCCGGGTGGCATCGGCCCTCTGGGCCTCTTCCTGGGCGGCCCGGGCCTCGGGCCCCTCCAGCTGGCGGGGTTGAGCGGGGCCTGAGCGGCGCATGGGCGGAAGCAGAATGTCCAGAAGCTTTTCTTCCGCCAGTTCCTCGGCCTTCAATCGTACGGCTTCCAGTTCCTCGGAGCGCACCATGTTGACCGCCAGTTCCGTGAGGTCCCGGATCATCGATTCCACGTCCCGCCCCACATAGCCCACCTCCGTGAACTTGCTCGCCTCCACCTTGAGGAACGGAGATTGGGCGAGGCGGGCCAGGCGGCGGGCGATCTCCGTTTTTCCCACGCCGGTGGGCCCGATCATGATGATGTTCTTGGGAGCGATCTCATCGCGCAGATGCTCGGGCACCTGCTGGCGGCGCCATCGGTTCCGAAGCGCGATGGCCACCATGCGCTTGGCTTCCTTCTGACCGATGATGAACTTGTCCAATTCCCGGACGATCTCTGCCGGCGTCAACGGTTGCTGCATGGGATCACAACTCCTCCAGCGTGAAGACATCGTTGGTATAGATGCAGATGGAAGCGGCAATCCGCATGGATTCTTCGGCCACGCGGCGTGCATCCATAGGGGTGTGGGCGATCAGGGCCCGGGCGGCCGCCAGGGCGTAGGGGGCGCCGGAACCCACGGCGGCCACCGCTTCGTCCGGCTCGATCACATCCCCGGTTCCGCTCAGGATGAGGGTCTGGGAAGCGTCCGCCGCAATAAGGAGCGCCTCCAGGCGCCGGAGCGCCCGGTCCGTTCTCCAGTCCTTGGCCAGCTCCACGGCGGCCCGGGTCAGATTGCCGCTGTACTGCTCCAGCTTGGACTCCAGGCGCTCGAAGAGGGTAAAGGCGTCGGCCGTGGCGCCGGCGAAACCCGCCAGGATGCTTCCGTGGAACATCTTGCGCACCTTGCGGGCCTGGTGCTTCATGACCGTGTCGCCGAAGGTCACCTGGCCGTCTCCGGCCATGACCACGCGGCCGTCCCTTCGCACCACCAGGACGGTGGTGCTGCGAATGGAAGATGACGCGGGCTGCAAGGAAAGGGACATACAAAGTTCCTCCAATAAATCAAGGGGGTGTGTTTAGCGCTTGCGGCTGCGGGGGTGGGCCTCATCGTAGACGCTCATGAGCCGGTCCAGGTGAACCTTGGTGTAACGCTGGGTGGTGGACAGGCTGGCATGGCCCAGCATCTCCTGGATACTTCGAAGATCGGCGCCCGAGCTGAGCAGGTGGGTGGCGAAGCTGTGACGCAGTCCGTGGGGGCTCAGGGGCTGCCACAGGCCGGCCTGTTGAAGCCGGGCCTTGAGGATTCGACGCACGGACCGGTCTGTCAGGCGTCCGCCCCGGGTGTTCACGAAAAGGGCCTGGGCATCTCCCCGGTGCAACGTGCGGTCCCGCGAAGTCAGGTACCTGCGCAGGGCTTGCAAGGCCTTGGACCCGATGGGAACCACCCGTTCCTTGGAACCCTTGCCCAGGGTGCGCACCAGTCCCCGAACGGGATCGACGGAGTGGCGATCGAGGCGGACCAGTTCACCGACCCGGAGGCCGGTGGAATACAGGGTTTCCATGAGCGCCCAGTCCCTGGCATGGGTCCAAGGGGCGCCGGGTGCCTTGGCGTTCTTTTCCAGTTGATCGAGAAAGCGCACCATGTCGTCCACATTGAGAAACCCCGGAACCGTGGACGGCAGCTTGGGGGAGCGAACGGCCCGCATGGGATTCAGGGACAGGTCGCCTCGGTCAACAAGAAAATTGAAAAAGGAGCGGCAGGTGGAGAGCGCCCGAGCCTGACTCGTCTTGGCCAGCCGCTGATGAAGGCTCATCACGTAGCCGTGGAGAAGCTCATCGGTGAAATCCCCAACCTGCACGTCCCGGTCTCTTTCCACTTTGTGGCGCGCGAAGGCCAAGAGGCCCTCCAGGTCCTTTCGGTAGGCGCGGACCGTCTCGCGACTCAGGCCCCGTTCATGACGCACGTGGTCGAGAAAGTCGGCCACGGCCCGGTGGGCCGACGCTCCGGATGATCCGTCTGACGGCGGCAGTGGCGGTGCCTGTGTCATGCGCTCTGTCCGTTTCTCCTGACCCGAGACAACCCATGAACTGTGAAAACCATAGAAAAGCAGAAAAGCCTTCAAAGAGAAAGTCTTTTCTTGGAGAGAAGCTACAGCCGGCGGTCACCAACGGGGGGCGACACCGAGGCGGTCCAATTCATGGAATTTTCTTGACTTCCCTTGGTTCCATCATCTATGAACCTCACTTGTGCTTTTCCTCGTAAAGTCCGACGCCCGGGGTGCAACCCTGATCCCAAGAACAAGGGCGCGCTTCCATAAACGCGTTCGTGCAGACGACGAGAAGGCAGAGAAAGGGAGAATCATGAAAGACGCTGTTGGGAAGGTCCGTACATTCGCCATCATTTCCCATGGAGGTGCAGGTAAGACCTCTTTGGCCGAAGCCATGCTTTTCACCGCCGGTGTAACCACCCGACTGGGCAAGGTGGATGACAACACGTCGGTGATGGACTTCGAGCCCGAGGAGGTCAACCGGAAGATCACCATCAGCACGGCCTTCAACACCCTTCCGTGGAAGAAGCACTCCTGCACCATCATCGATACCCCCGGCGACTTCAACTTCGTTGCCGAGACGAAGAGCTCCCTCCAAGGCGCGGACGCCGCCGTGGTCGTGGTGGACGCCATCGACGGCGTCAAGGTTCAGACCGAAAAGGTCTGCGAGTTCGCCGACGAGCTGGGCCTGCCCCGGCTGGTGTTCGTTACCAAGATGGACCGCGAGCGGGCGGACTTTGTGAAGACGGTGGAAAACATCCGCCAGCAGTTCGGTAATAAGTGTGTGCCTTTGCTGGTGCCGGTGGGGGCCGCCGAGGACTTCAAGGGCGTGGTGGACGTGTTGACCGGCAAGGCCTACATCTACGCCCAGGGTGAGAGCGGCAAGTTCGAGGTGCAGGATGCTCCGGCCGATGCGGCGGAACTGGCGGCCCAGTACCGGGAGATGCTCATCGAAGGCGTGTCCGAATCCACCGACGAACTCCTGGAAAAGTACCTGGAAGGGGAAGAACTGACGCCCGAAGAGTTGCGCGTCGGTCTGCGAAACGCCGTGGTGAGCGGCTCCGTGGTTCCCATCGCGTGCGGATCGGGAACGGCCAATATCGGCACCGCCCAGCTGCTGGACATCATCGTGGACTACTTCCCCAGTCCTCTGGATCGCGGGCCCAAGAAGGGGGTGCTGCCGGCGGACGGGTCGGAGATCCAACGGGAACCGGATCCGGATGCCCCCTTCAGCGCGCTGGTGATCAAGACCATCAGCGATCCCTATGCCGGCCGTCTCTCCGTCATCCGCATCTTTTCGGGCACCATGAAGCCGGATGCCAATGTGTACAACAGCACAAAGCAGACCAAGGAGCGCTACGGGCAGCTTCTCAGGATCAAGGGCAAGGGCCAGGAGAGCATCCAGGAAGCCGGCCCCGGTGACATCGTGGCCGTGGCCAAGCTCAAGGAAACCACCACGGGCGACACGCTCTGCGACGAGAAGAATCCCATCCGGTTCCCCTTCCCGGAACTCCCCATGGCCGTCTACTCGCTGGCCATCGAGCCCAAGAGCCGCGGCGACGAGGAAAAGATCTTCTCCTCCCTGGCCCGGCTGATGGAAGAAGACCTGGCGCTCAAGCTGGAACGAAACGACGAGACCAAGGAAATGATTCTTTCCGGCATGGGGGAAATCCACATCGAGGCCACCATCGAAAAGCTCAAGAGGAAGTTCGGTGTGGAGGTCAATCTGAAGCTGCCCAAGGTCCCCTACAAGGAAACGATCAAGGGCAAGGCCCGCGTGCAGGGCAAATACAAGAAGCAGACCGGCGGTCGCGGCCAGTACGGCGACTGTTGGATCGAAATGGAGCCGCTGCCGCGCGGCGGTGGTTTTGAGTTTGTGGACAAGATCGTGGGCGGTGTCATCCCGCGCCAGTACATTCCCGCGGTGGAAAAGGGCATTGTGGAGGCCGCCCAGGAAGGGGTGGTGGCGGGCTATCCGGTGATCGACTTCAAGGTGGATCTGGTGGACGGGTCCTACCATACCGTGGACTCGTCGGAAATGGCCTTCAAGATCGCCGGTTCCATGGCCTTCAAGAAGGCGGTGGTGGAGGCCAAGCCCACTTTGCTGGAGCCCATCATGGAGCTGGAGATCACCATTCCCGACGACTGCATGGGCGATGTGATCGGGGACCTCAACTCCCGCCGGGGCAAGGTCCTGGGGATGGACAGTGAAGGCAGCAAGCAGATCGTTCGGGCCCTGGTGCCGCTGGCCGAAGTGCTCAAGTACGCGCCGGATCTGCGGTCCATGACGGCCGGCCGCGGCATGTTCACCATGAAGTTCTCGCACTACGAGGAAGTTCCGGCCCAGCTTCAGGAAAAGATCATCGAGGCGGCCAAGGCGGAAAAGGAATAGGCCGGCCTGTTGGATCGCGGGAAACGATGAGGAGAGGGCGGATCCCACGGGTGGGGATCCGCTCTTGTCTTTTCGGACGGGCTTGTGCTCCAATGGCGTCGAGATCACTGAAAAGCAACCCCAGTCCGACCGCCGACCGGGACGGGCAACGCATGTTTATATGGAACGCGGCCTCGTTCCGTTCGTGCGCACGGCCTGTAGGGGCGAATAATCATTCGCCCCTACAGGGATCTGCTTGCCAAAGGTGCGATTCATCCTTCGTTGTCACGGGCCGTCCGGGATGGGGGTTAATGTGAGAGAAAACCGCGAATGAACGCAAATAAACGCTAATGGCGATGAGCGAGATGTGGGAGTGGCGAGCCTCACCATGATCGTTGGGTGGAGTTTCCATGGACCAACGGGATGAACGGAAGGGGACGCGAGAGCGCGTCCCGTTGCCCGTGCAGATCCAGCAGATGACGGTTCCGGAGAGGATCCGGCTGGCCATGTTCGGCGGCAAGGAAGCGAGGACCCTGCTGATGCAGGATTCCAACCGGGTGGTGCAGCTCGCCGTGCTGGACAACCCCAAGGTCACTCCATCGGAGGTGGCTTCCTACGCCAATTCGCGCAGCGTCACCGAGGAGGTTCTGCGAAAGATCGCTGCCAACCGGGAATGGATCAAGCTGTATCCCATCCGGCTGGCGCTGGTGAAGAATCCCAAGACTCCGGTGGGCATTGCGGTCAAGCTGGTCAACACCCTGCTGCCCCAGGACCTGAAAATCCTTTCCAAGAGCAAGGCCGTCTCCAGTGTCGTGGTCCAGGCGGCCAAAAGGAAACTGTCCCAGAAACAGGGCTGAAGGCGGTTTCCCGGGGGCTGGTTTCGGTCGGGAGGTGCCCGGGAGCTCGGCCGAAGAGGGTTCTCCGCCTCAGGATGCCGTGGACTTTCTGTCCTTGGGGTAGCCGCGGGGCGAAGTTCCGCCCCCATCCAAGGGTTCAACGCCTTCCTGGAGGCTTGGCTTTATGCCCGCCCTTTCGAGGACCGAACCATGGGGGAGAATCGTCGAATTTGCATCCGGGAAAAGGGCCTTGAAATGGGACCCGGGGAAGGCAGGAGATTCACAGTCTGTTGGTGGAGGAACGATTCGTGGAATGCGAAAAGACGGTGGCCGTCATAACGGTGAGTGACAAGGGAAGCCAAGGACTGCGAGAGGACGCCTCCGGTGAGGCTCTCCGCCGGAGGATGCAGGACGAAGGGTACCGGCTCGTGTGGAGCGTTGTGGTGCCGGACGAGATGGGCGACATCCAGGCAGCCCTTCGGCAAGCGGTGGATGAAAAGGGTGCCGCCTTGGTGCTCACCACGGGTGGGACCGGTGTGGCACCGCGGGACATCACGCCCGAAGCGACTCAGGCCGTCTGCGATCGGATCGTTCCGGGCATGGCCGAAGCCATGCGCTTGGAAAGTCTCAAAAAAACACCCCACGCCATGATCTCGCGGGCCGTGGTGGGCATTCGGGGCCGAAGCCTGGTGGTGAATCTTCCGGGGAGCCCCAAGGGGGCCGTCGAGAACCTGGAGGCCATTCTGCCGGCATTGTCGCACGCCTTGGCCAAGATCCAGGGCGATCCCAGCGACTGCGCCCGGCCGTAGGGGAAAAAAAGAAAAGCCCGGATCCGTCCCCGGGACTGGGTGTCCGGGCGGAACCGGGCCGTTTGCTTCAAGAGGGCAACGACAAAAGGCTTACTCTTCCACGTCTTCCGCGGGGGCCTGGTCCGCTGCAGTGCGCTTGGCTTGGTACTTTTCCTTGAGTTCCTGTCGTTTGGCGGCGAATTCGTTGTGGATGGCCTGGATCTGCTCGTCCACCTCCTTGACCATCTCTTCCGCTTCCTGAACATTCTTCATCTGGGTGGCCACCGCGGGATCGTCCTTGATGGCTTCGCTTCCCTCACGGAGCATGCCGTAGACGACGGCTCCCAAGCCGCTGTAGGCCTTTTCCAGGTGCTTCTGAGCCTTGGCCACGGCGAAACGCTTCATCTGGACCTTGAGAAAACGCATCTTCCAATAGTACACAACCAAGACATATTCCCACGCCAAATAGCCAAGCTTCTTTACCAACTGCATCAGTTTGTCCACCAGTCCACCCATCACGTCCTCCTTTGTGTCACGGTTTCAATGACCCAACCCGTCATTCGCTGAAGTTGGTCTAGCATTCTGTCCGTATGGGATCCGCGCCAATAGAGCCTGGAGCAATCCGGGCATTGAAGAAAGACATCCGCAGTGGCGAACACATAGTCGGGAACGTGCTGCACCGCGCGTGTCTTCGGCACCCTTTCCAACGGGCTGTTGCACCGGATGCACCGCGCAAGGAGCACCACATCCTCGGCTTCGATGGCCGCTTCGCGAATAAGCCGCCGCAGCTGGCTGGATAGTTCGTTTTCCGTGAGGAACACCACGCCCGGTCGGTTCCGCCACCGGGTGTTACGCGTGACGATGAGACGCCCTTCGGCGCGGTGCCGCTCCAAGTCAGCCAGAGTTTCCAGTCTTTGGCAAACGGTGTCGAAGCCGAGAATCCGGAGCCATTTTGCCATCTTTCCCAGCATACTATCAACTACAAATGATCGCGGTCGATCTGCCGGTGGGCCGGTCGTGCTCATTGGACCATCTGGATTCGGTTTGCCTGAAAAGCGGCCGGCGGGAGGGTGAAGAGCGCCGGGTCCGCGGCTTCCAGTACCTCAAACGCGCGGCGGCTCAACCGCAACTGATTGTCGCGGCTCTCGAAGGTGAGGACATCCGGAACCGCCAGGCCGGCGGTTTCTTCGTCATAATGGAGAACGATGGTGCCTTGTTCTCCGTCCCGGTTGAAAAGGATAACCTTTTCCAACAAAGCGGTCCGTTGTCGAACATGGTAAACCCGCCTGAAAGGCCCGGCGGAATCCTGCACCGTGACCACCCCCATTTCTCCTGAGTCCGCCGCCGGGAAATGCGGTACGGGCGACTTCAGATCCCGTTCGGGAAGGCATCCCAGGAGCAACGAGGCCAACAGCGGGGCCGGCACGTCCCAGCCCATGAGAAGCCCCATGAGGCGGGCGCTGTCGGGCGCGGTGTAGAGGGTGTTATCCGAGATGAGCCAAAGGGACGCCTTGTTCCCGGACACCACGAGCACTCCCTGGGTCTGGTTCGTGGGGCTCAGGATCTCCAGGCGGATCCGGTCCGGAAGATCCACGATCAGAACGGCCTTCGTATGCCAGGTGCGGCCTTGGGGGTCGGTAAGGCGGGCGCCGTACAAAGCTTGAAAGGGTTCCAGCCTTTTTAGCCGTTCCTCCATCCGCTGCTTCCAGTTTGCTGTGCCGGGTAGCTCGCTGGGAACCCGAAGCGCAGGCCGCGGAGCACAGGCGCCTGCCGCCAGGACAAAGGCCGCGATCAGCCCATGCAAGGACCTTTGAACGGCTCGTCCCATGGGAACGGCTCGTCCATGGGATCTTTACAGTCCTTTCAGTTTGGTGCGTACGGTCTCGGGCTTTTCGTGCCCGCTCTCCAGGGCCCTTTCATAAGCCTTCCGGGCTTCCTTCCGGTTGCCCAGTGCGGCCTGAATGTCCCCCAGGTGTTCCAGGATGATGGGATCGTCGGGGACATGAGCCAGCGCTTTGTGGATGGTCTTGAGCGCTTCCCGGTACTGACCCAGTCGGTAGTAGACCCAGGCCAGGCTGTCCAGGATGTAGCCGTCATCGGGTTCCTTCTCCAAAGCCCGTTCGATGAGATTCTTGGCTTCCTGCAGTCGGATTCCCTTGTCGGCGTAGGTGTAGCCGATGTAGTTGAGGGCTCCCGCATGGTCGGGCTCCACGTCGAGAAGGGAGCGCATGACCTGGATGGCTTCGTCCTTCCGGTCCAGCTTGTCCAGAACCACACCCTTGCGGAAAAGGAGCTGAACGTTCCGGGCGCTCACAGCCAAGCCCCGGTCCAATACTTCCAGGGCCTTGGCGTACTCCTGGATGTCCTCATGGAGGAAGGCCAGGTAGAGATAGAAATCCGCCACTTCGGGATTTTCCGCGATGGCGGCCTCCAGGCACTGGATGCCCGAAGCGTGGTCATTGAGCTTGGAAAAGATGACCCCCAGCCGCATCTGGGCGTTGTTCCACAGGGGGCTTGTTTTGGGGATGAGGCGCAGGTTCACCACCGCCTGTTCCAGGTCCGCTCTCTCTCCCTTTTCTTCATAGGTGGTGGCCAGGTAGTAAAGGGCCTGGTCGTATTCGGGCTTGTCCTTGAGGAGGGCCGTGAAATCCGCGATGGCTTCCTGGTATCGGCCCTGCTGCAGGTGGATGATGCCGATCTTGAGCCGGCTTTCGATATCCCCCGCATTCTGACGCGAAAGGGTCTCGAACTGTTCCAACGCTTTCTGGTAGAGCTTCTGGCGCATGTAGAGATTGCCCAGGCGCGTCCTGGCGACGGCGCTCATGGGGTGAAAGGACAGGATCTGTTGATAGGCGCGTTCCGCATCCAGGAACCGGTCGGTGGTCTCGTAGATGTAGGCAAGATCCAGCAAGGCGCGTTCAAAGGCGGGGTTGAGCTGCAGCACTTCCAGGTAGGCGGACTCGGCCTGGTCGTAGAACTTCATGTCCAGGAAGATCCGAGCCTTGTAGTAGGCTGCCAGGGGATTGTCGGGCAGGATCGTTCGAAGACGGTCCAGAACCTGAAGGGCTTCGGTGAACCGACCTTCCTGGGCGTAAAGGGTGCCCAAAAGGAGGTAGGCGTCTTCGTTGGAAGGATTCAGTTCCAGGACGCGCCGGTAGGCGTCGATGGCCTTGTGGTTTTGTCCGGTCCCAGCGTACAGCCGCCCCAGGAGCACATAGGCTTCCTCATGATCGGGATCCGCCTGCACCGCCCGTTCCGCCAACTCCAGTGCCTGCCGCACCTTGCCCTGGCGCACGTAGAGGGCCGCCAGGTCCACCATGAGGGGGGCCGCCTGGGGATCCAGCTCCAAGGCCCTTTCGTAGGCTTCCATGGCCCGTTCGGGTTGATTGACCCGGAGGTAGTATTGCGCTAACAGGTAGGCGGCATGAGCGTCCGAGGCCGGGGAGACGGACACGGGCGGGGCCGGATGGGGAGCCCGCGGGCCGATGCCCGCGCAGCCTGCCAACAGGATCAACAGGAGCGGGAGAGCGCACGCGCGTTGAATGTTGGGCATGGACCTTCCTCTTGGTTTCAGGCAGATTGCCAAGAATGATCGGGAGCTATGGACGTTGTGAACTAACACATTTACCTGGGACCGTCAACGGCGAGGCCGGATCCATGGAATATCCCAAACTGCGCTATGGACTGGAAGCCCATTACATTCAGCACCAGGGAAAACCCTACCTGATGCTGCGCGATCGTCTGGGCTACGCGGACAAGACCGTTCTGTTCCAACCCGCCGTGGGGCGTATCCTGGCCCTGCTGGATGGAAACCATACCCTGCGGGACGTGCAGGCGGAGGTCTTCCGGCAGACGGGAGAACTGCTCTTCAGCGAGCAACTGGAAGAAATCGTTCGGGTCCTGGATGAAAACCTTTTCCTGGAAAACCGGCGCTATATCGAACACGTGGCCCGGACGGTGGCCCGGTTCCGCAACGATCCGGTCCGGAGGGCCCAACATGCGGGAAGAAGCTATCCGGAAGACCCCGACGACCTGAAAGAAATGCTGGACGGTTTTTTTGCCGAGGCCCAAAAAGCGGACGCTTCAGAGAATGATCCGCGGGGCGGATCCACGGATCGGCTCTTGGCCCTGGTGGCGCCCCACATCGACGTGCGGGCCGGGGGCACCACCTTTGTCCGGGCCTACCGCTGTCTTTCTCAAGCGACGGATCCGCCCCGCACCTGGGTGGTGCTGGGTACCGGCCATGAACCGGTGGACAACTGGTTTGCGCTGACCCTCAAAGACTTCGAGACGCCCTTGGGCACCGTGGCTTGCGACAGGGCCGCAGCGGAAGAACTGATCCGACGCTCCCCCATGGATGTTCTCGCCGGGGAATACAACCATCGGCTGGAACACACCATCGAATTCCAGGCGGTCTTTCTGGCCCACGTGCAACCGGAAGCCCGGATCGTGCCCGTGCTCTGTTCTTTCGGCCCGGAAGACTGGCGGGAGCGGAGGGAGGCCATCGACGGCTTTTGCGAGGCCCTGCGGGCCGTGGTCCGCCGAAGTTCCTACCCGGTGGGGCTCATTGCCAGCGTGGATCTGGCCCACGTGGGACCGCGCTACGGGGATGAATGCATCCCCACGGAACGGACGGTTCGGGAACACATGGAACGGGATGGGGTTTTGCTCGAGGCCTTGTGCCGCACGGATGCGGAGGCTTTCATGGAAGAGATCGCACGGGATGACAATGCGCGAAAGGTGTGCGGGTCGGCGCCCCTGTACGTGCTGGCGAAGGTGCTTTCCGGCAGGGCGGCGGGAAGGGTCCTGGACCATGCCCACGCAGTGGTGGATCCTCAAGGATCTTTCGTCACCTTCGCCGCCATGGCCTTTACTGAAGCGATCGAGTGCTGAAAGGGCGACTCAAACAGCCTGCGGAATTCGTTTCGGAGCTCCCCATCCCCCCACATGCCGCAATCCGGAATCCCCCCAGCCCCCCCTTTGAAAAAGTGGGGGATCCGCCCCGGCAAGTCCCATCCCCCATCCCCCCTCACGGCTCACGGATTACGGATCACGGATTACGGCTCACGGCTCACGGATTACGGCTCACGGTTCATGCTCCGGCGGAAAGGCCACCACCTGATCCAGGTCGGGGGCGTCGCTGAGAATCATGACCAACCGGTCCACGCCCAAGGCGATTCCGGCGGCCTGATGGAGGTGGTCCAGGCTCTCCAGGAACCGACGGGGCAGGGGAGGGGTGGCGAGGCCCGCTTCGCGGCGCTGCCGGAGGGTTTCCAGAAAGCGTTCTTCCTGTTCCCGGCGGTCGGTGAGTTCGGAAAAGCCGTTGGCCAGTTCGATCCCGGCCCAGTAGAGTTCGAAGCGCTCGGCAACGGTCGGGTCCGACGGCTTGATGCGGGCCAGAGCGGCTTCGCGCCGGGGGTAGTCGCTTAGAAAAACCGGAGTGGGGAAGCCCAGGCGGGGCTCCACCTTTTCCACCAGGTCCAGGTCGAATCGGTCCGGATCCTCCTCCTCCACGGGGTCCCACCCGGCGTATCGGCGGAAGGCCTGGCGAACGGTCACGTCCGGCCACGGCCCGTCGACCCGAAGCGGCGTTTCCCCAAAGGTGAATTCCGGGTAGCGGTCGAGCTCCCGACACAAGAACCGCAGCAGCTCGCGGCAGTCGTCCTTCAGGGCGGTGTAGTCATCTCCGGCCCGATACCATTCCAGGAGGGTGAATTCGGGGTGGTGGCGACTGCCCCGCTCCCCCTTCCGGAACACCGGACCCATCTGGAAAATCCTTGAATACCCTGCCGCCAGCAGCCGCTTCATGTAGAGCTCGGGGCTGGTGTTAAGAAACCATCCTTCCGATTCCACCGGGTCGATGTGGCGTTCGGGCGCAGGCGCAGGCGTCCTGACGGGCGTCTGGACCTCCAGAAATCCCCGGCTCACAAAGAAAAGCCGCAATCCGTGGAGGATGCGGCTCCGCATTTCCAGATAAGGCCGCTTGGCGGCCAAGTCCTTTCGTTCCATCATGAACCGGCGGCCTTCACCCGTTCCACATAGGTTCCGGTGCGCGTATCCAGCTTCAGGATGTCGCCTTCTTCAATAAAAAGGGGCACCTGGATCTGGTATCCTGTCTCCAGGGTGGCCGGCTTGGTGGCGCCGGAGGCCGTGTCGCCCTTCACCCCCGGATCCGACTGGGTGACCTTCAGCTCCACGAAGTTGGGGAGGGAAATCCCGATGGGGGAGCCCTTGAAGAGCAGCATGTCCACCTTGAGGTTTTCCGTGAGGAAATTCTTGGCATCACCCACGGCGTCCTCGCTCAGTTCCACCTGCTCGTAGGTGGTGGTGTTCATGAAGTGATATTGTGTGCCGTCCTTGTAAAGGTATTCCATCTCCTGTTCTTCCAGGTCGGCCGCCATAAACTTGTCCCCGGAGCGGTAGGTGCGGTCGAATTGAACGCCCGTGATCATGTTCTTCAAGCGGCACCGGTAGAGCGCCTGGCCCTTGCCCGGCTTGGAGAATTCAAAGTCCACGATGATATAGGGCTCCCCGTCGATTTCCAGTTTGAGCCCCTTTCGGAGGTCGCTTGCGGTCAGAGTGGCACCCATGCTTCATCCTTTCCTTTATGTGTCTCTTTTCCTTGCGCGAAGTGTCGGCATAATACAGACTGACGGGACGGCGGGTCAAGACGCGAAGCAGAGGGACGCATTCCAAGAGTGTAGCGGAGGACGGGCATGAAAATCGTCTTTCTCGGTGTGGGTGAAGCATGTGATGAAAGACATCCCAACACGAGTTTGTTGGTGGAAGCACCCACCGACCGGGGCGGAAAGAGAATCCTTTTGGACTGCGGTTTTTCCGCCGCCCATCGGTACTTTTCCTGGGAGCAGGACCCCAACTCCCTGGATGCCCTGTGGATCTCCCATTTCCACGGGGACCACTTCCTGGGGGTGCCCCTCTTGCTGTTGCGCTTTTGGGAGACCAACCGTTCCAAGCCGCTGGCGGTGGTGAGCCGGCCCGGAGGGGGCCAAATCGTGCGGAACGCCATGGAACTCGCCTACCCGGGGTTCTGGAGCCGCATCCAGTTTCCCGTGGAGGAAGTGGCTCTGGAGCCCGGGGCGGACATGGAATGGGGGGGACTGTGGTGGAGAGCGGCCCCCACCGAACACGGCCAGCCCAATTTGAGTGTGCGCTTGGAAACCTCGGGATTGAGCCTCTTTTACAGCGGTGACGGGCGCCCCACCGCCGAGACGACGGCGCTGGCGCGGGGGTGCGATCTGGCGGTGCACGAGGCCTTCGTGGTGGACGACGGCCAACGGATCCCGGGCCACGGCACCGTGAAGGGGTGCCTTCGGTGGGCGGAAGAGGCGCAGGTGAGGCGCCTGGCTCTGGTGCATATCCAGCGGGACGTGCGCCGTACCCAGTGGGATCGCATCCGGGAGGTGGTGGACGCCGGGGCGAAGATGTCCGTTGTCATTCCCGAGGAGGGAGATGTGCTGGAAGGGGGAGGGTGATCAGAATTCGATGCCCTTCTGGGCTCGGATTCCCTGTTCCCGGTAATGGTGTTTGACGGCTAGCATTTCGGTGACGCAGTCGGCTTCCCGAACGAGCTCCGCAGGAGCCCCCCGGCCCGTGGTGACCACATGGCACTCCGCCGGCCGCCGGCGGATGTCGGCCAGAACGTCGTCCACATTCAGCAGGCCGTAGGAAAGCACATAGTTCAGTTCGTCCAGGACGATGAGATCATAACTCCCGGTGGTCAGGGCTTCCCGGGCCTTAGCCCAGCCCTGCCGAGCCAACCGGCGATCTTCTTCCAGGTCGTCCTTTTCCCAGGTGAAACCCGTTCCCAGGGGTTCGATGGTCACGGTGGGCAGATGCCGGACGGCGTCCAGCTCGCCGTAGTGCCGGGAACCCTTGATGAATTGCAGGATGAGCACCCGCATCCCGTGGCCGGCGGCCCGGAGCGCCAAGCCCAGGGCCGCCGTGGTCTTTCCCTTCCCTTCTCCGGTGAAGACGATCAGCAGGCTCTTCGGGGTCTTTCGGGGAATCTCCGCGCCCATCAGGCCTCTTCCGTGATTCGGATGCCGCCGTTGGGGTCCTTGTGGAGCTCAAAGGCATCGTGGAGAACGCGAACGGCCAGTTCCGTGTACTTTTCGTCGATCACGCAGGAGATCTTGATCTCCGAGGTGCTGATCATATGGATATTGATGTTCTCCTTGGCCAGGGAGTCGAACATGAGGCTGGCGACACCGGTGTGGCTTCGCATCCCCACGCCGATGACCGAGATCTTGGCGATGTGGGCGTTGCCGTGCACCGGCCCGGCGCCGATCTCCCGGGCCACCTTTTCCGCCAGGGCCACGGTCTGTTCGTAGTCGGCCTTGGGGACCGTAAAGGAGATGTTGGCTCGGCCCGGAACGCCGCTGCTTCCCTGGATGATCATGTCCACATTGATCCCGGCCTGCGCGATGGGTTCGAAGATCTTGAAGGCCATGCCGGGCACGTCGGGCACGTCGGTTACGGTGACGCGCGCTTCGTTCTTATTGTAGGTGACTCCGGAGACCACCACCTTTTCCATTTCGGCATCCTCCGCGGTTACGAGTGTCCCTGGATCGTCGGTAAAGGAGGAGCGCACCCAGATGGGCACGTTGTACTTCATGCCAAATTCCACCGACCGGATGTGGAGCACCTTGGCCCCCATGCTGGCCATCTCCAGCATCTCTTCGTAGCTGATCTTTCTCAGCTTTCGGGCCTTGGAATAGACGTTCGGGTCCGTGGTGTAGACGCCTTCCACGTCCGTGTAGATTTCGCAGGCGTCGGCCTTCAAGGCCGCCGCCAGGGCCACGGCGGTGGTGTCCGATCCTCCCCGGCCCAGGGTGGTGATGTTGCCCTCATCGTCGTAGCCCTGAAATCCGGCTACCACGACGATCTTGCCTTCCTTGAGCTTCTCCACCACTGGCAGGGTCTCGATCCAACTGATGCGGGCGTGCCCGTGATGGTGATCGGTGATGATCCCGGCCTGGTAACCGGTCATGGAAACCGCCTCGAACCCCATGTCCTTCACGGCCATGCTGAAGAGTGCAATGGTGATCTGCTCCCCCGTGGCCAGCAGCACGTCCAACTCCCTGGGATCCGGATGGGGGCTCATCTGATGGGCCAGCTCGATGAGCCGATCCGTGTCGCCGGCCCGGGCGGAAAGCACCACCACCAGGTCGTCGCCGGCCTTCTTGCGCTCGATGACCCTCCTGGCCACGTTGCGGATGCGGTCCACATCGGCCACGGACGTTCCACCGTATTTCTGGACAACCAAGGCCATTTCCGTCAGTCCTCCTGGGTCTTTCCGTAGGCTGTGAGTGCGTGAACGAAAAAAAGCTTTTAGCACAGTGCGTTGGGAGGGAAAAGGTAAAAGGTGAAAGGTGAAAGGTGAAAGGGGAAAGGGGAAAGGGGAAAGGGGAGAGGGGGAGAGGAAGAGGATGGTGGCAAGGGGAAAATTAACGATCATGGTCGCTCTTGCGCCACCCCGCACGGATGAAAGAACTTTCACCGGGATGTTTTCCGCTCTGTGGGAGCTTTTCTCTCTCTGTGGGAGCGCCGCAAGGCGCGATAAGCTGGCAGCCGCAACGCCACGGAATGGCCGCCCACCCCTTTGGCGGCTTTCGCCGCTCCCACATCTCGCTCATTGCCATTGGCGTCTATTCGCGTTCATTCGCGGTTTTCCTTCATATTAGATGGGAGAAGGACGGGGAGGTAAGGCTCGGGCGTATCCGGAGTGTCGGTGCGTTCTCGTGGGGTCACCCTTCGTCTGGCGCGCCTCTCGGCAGATCCGCGCGAACGCCTCGCCCGGCCTGTTCCGCCCATGGGCCGGCGGCGGCGTGTGTGGCCGGGACCGTTGCGTAACGGAGTTAGTCCGCCCAAAAGGGAAGGGTGGGCTGGGAGGTGAGCCGACCCAGGAGGCGCAGGAACCGGCTCCGCGGGATCTCCCGGGCCCCAAAGCGCTTCAGATGGTTGGTGGTCACCTGGCAGTCGATCAGTTCATAGCCGCACCGGGCCATGCGCCGGGCGAGATGCACCAGGGCGACCTTGGAGGCGTCGGAAGCGGTGCTGAACATGGATTCCCCGAAAAAGACACGCCCGATGGCCACCCCGTAGAGTCCGCCCACCAACCGCCCTTCCCGCCAGGTTTCCACGCTGTGCGCGTGCCCCAGCTGGTGGAGCCGGCAGTAGGCGTCGATCATTTCCGGAACGAGCCAGGTGTCTTCCCCTTGTTCGATGCGCACCCGGGCACATGCCTCGATCACCTGCCGAAAGGCGCGATCGAAGGTGATGCGAAAGACTCCCTTTTTGAGAACCCGGCGGAGGCTGTGGGAGATATGGAGTTCATGGAGGAAAAGCACCAGCCGTGGGTCGGGGGACCACCAAAGGATGGGGGTGTCCTTGGCATACCAGGGAAAGATCCCCATTCGGTAGGCCAGCAAAAGTCTCTTGGGACTCAGGTCGCCCCCCAGAGCCAGCAGACCGTCGGGTTCGGCCAGCTCCGGGGGGGGGAAGGCGATGTCCTTGCTGAGGCTGAAGATCGGCATGGTTCCCGCGCCGTTCACTCCCCGTCAAAGACAAAGGCCAGGTTGTCCGTCTTCACGGCCGCCTTGTCGGCCGCTTCCTCGGGTCGAAGGATCCGCACATGGCCGCCGTTTTTGAGTCGGCCGAAAAGGATCTCTTCGGCCAGGGGGTCCTTGATCTCCGTTTGGATCACACGGGCCAAGGGCCGGGCGCCGAAGGCCGGGTCGTATCCCTTTTCGGCCAGCCACGCCCGGGCCGCTTCGCCCAGTTCCAGGGTGATCTTCTTTTCCGCGAGTTGCCATTGGAGTTCGTCGATGAATTTGTCCACCACCCGCTCCATGATGGAAAGATCCAATCCGGAGAACGCAATGATGCCGTCCAGCCGGTTTCGGAATTCGGGGCTGAAAAGCTTTTCCACGGCCTTCAGGCCCTTGGCCGTCCGCTCGTCGGTCCCCTTTTCCTTGCCGAACCCGATGGAGGGGCTGCTCATCTCGCGGGCGCCCGCGTTGGACGTCATGAGCAGGATGACGTTTCTAAAATCGGCCTTCTTTCCGTTGTTGTCCGTCAGGGTGGCGTAGTCCATCACCTGCAGCAGGATGCTGAAAAGATCCGGATGCGCCTTCTCGATTTCGTCCATGAGGAGCACGCAGTACGGGTGCTTTCGGATGGCGTCGGTCAGGAGGCCCCCCTGGTCGAAGCCGATGTATCCCGGGGGCGCCCCGATGAGGCGGGCCACGGCGTGCTTTTCCATGTATTCGCTCATGTCGAAGCGCAAAAAATGGACACCCAGGGTGGCGGCCAGCTGCTTGGCCACCTCCGTCTTGCCCACCCCGGTGGGCCCGATGAGAAGGAAGGATCCGATGGGACGATCGGGCGCGCGGAGGCCGGCCCGGGAACGCTTGATGGCCGTGGCCAGCGCCCGGATGGCCTGATCCTGGCCGAAGACCTTGCGCCGGAGCTCGTCTTCCAGGTTCTTGAGCCGCACCTGGTCGGACGAGGAGACGGTACGGGCCGGGATCTTGGCCATGCGCGCCACCACCTCCTCGATGTCCTTGGGATGGACCACCCGGCGGACCCGGCTGTGATCCTTCAGGCGCAGACTGGCTCCGGCCTCGTCGATCACGTCGATGGCCTTGTCCGGCAGATACCGGTCGTTGATGTGGCGCGCGGAAAGTTCCGCCGCCGCCTTGAGAGCCGCCGCCGTGTACTTGACCCCGTGGTGCTTTTCATAGTAGCTGCGGAGCCCGCGAAGGATCTGGACCGTCTCCTCCACGGTGGGCTCGCTGATCTCGATCTTCTGGAACCGGCGGCTCAAGGCCCGGTCCTTCTCGAAATGGTTCTTGTACTCCTCGTAGGTGGTGGATCCGATGCAGCGCAGCCCCCCCGACGCCAGAACGGGTTTCAGGATGTTGGATGCATCCATGGACCCCCCGCTGGTGGCGCCCGCTCCCACCACCGTATGGATCTCGTCGATGAAGAGAATGGCGCCCGGCTTTTCCTTCAGTTCGTTGATGACGGCCTTGAGTCGGGCTTCGAAGTCGCCCCGGAACTTGGTGCCGGCCAGGAGCGCCCCCATGTCCAGGGCGAAGATCTCCACGTCCTGGAAGCCTTCCGGGACCTCTCCTTGGTGGATCTTCAAGGCCAATCCTTCGGCGATGGCCGTCTTGCCCACACCCGGATCGCCCACGAAGATGGGATTGTTCTTGGTGCGGCGCCCCAGCACCTGGAGGGTCCGAAGGATTTCCGAATCCCTCCCGATCAGGGGATCGATAAGGCCCTGGGCCGCCTTTTCCACCAGATTCACGGTGAACTTCTCCAGGGCGGACGCCTTCTTGGGCGCCTTCTGGGGCCGCGGGGCCAGCCCGGAACCGGGCTGCGCGGGCGTCTCGTGGGGATAGTCCCCCACCTTGGACACGCGATGGCTGATGTATTCCAGCACGTCCAGGCGGTTGACGCCCTGAAGCTTGAGAAAATAGACCGCGTGGGAATTCTCTTCGTGGAACATGGCCGCCAGGATGTCCCCCGCATCCACCTGCTGCTTTTCGGCGCCCTGCACGTGCAGGATGGCGCGCTGAAGCACCCGCTGAACGGCCAGCGTCTGGATGGGATCCCGCTCCACGTCTTCGGGAAGCTTCTCCAAGCGCTTTTCGAAAAATTCCTCCAGTTGTTGTTTCAGCCGGTCGATGTCCGCTCCGCAGTGAAACAGGATCTCGCTTCCGGTCGTGTCGTGGAGAAGGGCATAGAGGATATGTTCCAGGGTGAAGAATTCATGGCGGCGCGCCTTGGCCTCGCGCACGGCCGCCGAAAATGCCATCTCCAACTCTCTACTGATCATGCAGGCTCCTTCCCGGCTTCAACTAGGCTTCCTCCATGGTGCACTTGAGGGGGAAGCCGTTCTTTCTCGCGAGATGGTGGACCATCTCCACCTTCGTCTCGGCGACCTCCTCCGGGTAGACGCCGCAGACCCCCACACCGTTTCGGTGAACGTGAAGCATGATCTGGGTCGCCTCCGCGGTGGACTTGTGAAACACCTTTTCCAGGATCTCCACCACAAACTCCATGGTGGTATAATCGTCATTGTGGAGGAGAACCTTGAACAAGGGCGGCTCCTGCAAGTCCTCCTCCACGTGGCTTTCCAATTCTTCCCGAGCGTCCGGGCGATGCTCACTCATCGGTGAAGTCTCCTCCTGTGACCTTCTTCTTTCTTCACCATATATCTCGATTGCACTATGGTTGGAAAGGAGGGTTCCCGTCAAAGATAACGCGGTGGGCCGGCGAGTCAAGGAAGGGGATGGGTGACGAGTGACGAGTGATGAGTGACGAGTGATGAGTGATGAGTGATGAGTGATGGGTGATGGGTGATGGGTGATGGGTGATGGGTGAAGAAATCTTCCTTTTCCCACGGAGGCCATCGCCTGAGCAGGTCACAGCAGAGCCCTGCAGCCTTCATACCGACTCGCGACTCAAGGAGCAGTGACCACGGCTCACGGCTCACGGATTACGGATCACGCATCACGGAGGTTGATATGCCGGGAAACAGCTTTGGGCGTCTTTTTCGAGTCATGACCTGGGGGGAATCCCACGGGCCGGCCCTGGGTGCGGTCATCGACGGGTGTCCCCCCGGGATCGCCCTTTCGGAAGAGGACATTCAACGGGATTTGGAACGGCGTCGGCCGGGGAAGAAGCTCACCACGGCCCGCCGGGAGCCGGACGAGGTGCGCATCCTTTCCGGCGTCTTCCAAGGGGTGACCACGGGAACGCCCATCAGCCTGGTGATTTACAACAGGGACATGCGAAGCCGCGATTATGAGGCCATCCGGGACGTCTATCGCCCCGGCCACGCCGATCGGACCTACGAGCAGAAATACGGGGTGCGCGACTGGCGCGGAGGCGGGCGCAGTTCCGGCCGGGAAACGGTGGCCCGTGTGGCCGCGGGGGCCGTGGCCCGAAAATTCCTGGCCCAAGAGGGCATCCGCGTCTTTGCCGGCACGGTGGCCTTGGGCGACGTGACCTGTCGGATCTATGACTGGGAGGCGACAGTGGAAAACCCGCTCTTTTGCCCCGACCCGGAGGCGGCTCGGGCCATGGAGGAGCATCTCCAAAAGGTGCGTGCCGAGGGGGACACGCTGGGCGGGATTGTGCAGGTGAACGCCGTGGGATGCCCCCCGGGCCTGGGAGAGCCGGTCTTCGACAAACTGGACGCCCGCCTGGCGGCGGCTCTCATGTCCATCGGGGCCGTGAAGGGCGTGGAGATCGGAGTCGGTTTTGCCGCCGCGAGGATGCGCGGGAGCGAAAACAACGATCCGCCCACGGCCCACGGCTACGCGTCCAACAATGCCGGAGGCGTTCTGGGCGGCATCTCGTCGGGCATGGACCTGGTGGTACGGGCAGCCGTGAAGCCCATACCTTCCATCGCCAGGGAGCAGCAGACCGTCACGCGGGACGGCAAGGAGACCTCCATCCGCATCGGCGGCCGTCACGACATTTCAGCGATTCCCCGGATCGTTCCGGTCTGCGAAGCCATGGTGCTGCTCACCTTGGCCGACTTCATGCTGCATCCCTTTCCCCGGTACCGTTCCCGTTAGATTCGGTCGCGGCTCGGAGACGACTCAGGAGGGAAAAGAGCGAGCCGTTTTGAAGCAGCTGTTCCCAGATTCCTGGGCGGGCCTGTTCGGTGCGGGCGCACCAGCCCAGTAGAGATTGAAGGGTGGCCGAATCGGCCCGGTCGATCACACGAGGGTCGTAGATGTCCTGTTCCGCCCGGAGAGGATCCAGACCGTCCTCGGGGGGACAAAGCCGGGACACGCGGTAGAAAAATTCCTCCACCACGGGATGGTAAACGGGCGTGGCGTAGAAGGGCGGATCCCACTGTTCCACGTAACGGCCTTCCAGGGACTGCAGTTTGGGCAGATAGGCCACCAGGTCTTCCACGTGAGCGAGAGTCTTCACCGGTTTCGATTCCATGAGAGCTTTCCGTCCTGTTTCGGGTCGTTCAACCGTCGGTTCCACGAGAGCATTTACGGTTTCCATGGCAAGAGCGCGAGCCCGCTTCTTACACAAGCTCAGCAGTCGATGCAAGTGAAACCGAGAACAAAAAGGAGGAGAAAATGACCGATTTTCAACAGGCTCAATCCAAGATCATGGAGGCCGTCCGTCCGCGATCTTTCCCCCTGGCCGTCTCCTTTTTGGCCCAGGACGAGCCCTTCCCGGAGAAGACCCGGAGACCCGCCGCCCATCTCAAGAAAAGGGTGGCCATCTGCCAGGCCGTCACCATGGCCCGGATCTACGGGTGGACCGTGGGGATCACCCGGGACGATGTGGTGTGCGTTCCGGCCATGATCGCCTGGGGATGGAGCGGTGCCGAGGACGGGGCTTCCGAGCTGCAGGGCCTTTTTGCCACCGTGGGTTTCGCGAAAGACGAAGAAACGGCGGCGGATCAGGTGGCGGCCATGGGCCTTCCGGCGGCGGGCGAAGTGGCGGGGATCCTCCTGTCGCCGTTGGCCAAGGCCCGGAAGGAACCCCATGCCGTGGTGATCTACTGCAACCCGGCTCAGGCCATGCGGCTGGTGCAGGCCCTCACGTCCCGAACGGGAGGCGTGGTCGGAGGGGTGTTCGGCGGCAAGGTGGAATGCGTCCAGACCCTCTACGCGGCCCACCGGCGGGACGAGCCCCGGGTGTCCATACCGGGCATGGGGGATCGGATCTTTTCCATGACCCAGGACGACGAACTGGTGGTGGCGTTGCCGGCGCGTCTTCTGCCCGATTTGCTGCAGGGCTTGGATGAGGCGGGCCGGCGCATCGGGGCCCGCTATCCCGTGACGTTCTACCAGAATTTCGAACCGGTCTATCCCGAGCCCTACGGGGAGATTGCCGACCGATTGGGCCTCTTCGATTAGATCCGCCGCCAGGGCCGCAGCGAAATCGGAGGGGCGGTTCGCAAGCCGCCCCTCCAATTTCACAACTCCCTCTGTTTCAACGCCCTCCCTCACCCCTCACCCCTCACTCGTCACTCGTCACTCGTCACTCGTCACCCCTCACTCATCACCCGGAAACGCCAGTGCGGAAACGAAGGCTTCCTGGAAGTCCGGGTGGGCGGCCAGGTTCACCACCCGGGTGGCGGCGGCAAGATCGTCCAGTTCCTCCATGGTCTCGGGGTCCACCAGGCAGAGCAGGGCGCCCAGGCCCGCTGCATTGCCCGCCGCCCGAATTCGTTCCAGTCCCAGCGGCGGAAGCATGCCGATGGTGACGGCGTCCCGGGGATCCAGATGGGTTCCGAAGGTCCCGGCCAGATGAACGATCTGGGGCTCCGACATCCCCGCCTCTCGGCACAAGAGGTCGATCCCCGTGCGAAGAGCCGCCTTGGCCAGCTGGACGGCCCGCACGTCCTTCTGGGTAAAAAGGAGGGGGGCGCCCGAGGCCGTGTGAGGGCCATCCACCAGGATCACGGACGGGATTCCGTTGTCGTCGGAAAGGATTCTGTGGGGGGCCTTCATGGTGTCGATCCGGCCGTCTTTTCGAAGAATGCCGGCCGAATACAGAGCGGCGACGGCGCTCAAGACCCCTGAACCGCAGATGCCAAGAGGCTTGGGGTGGCGACGGTCATCGCGGCGGATCACATCCCATCGCAGGGTGCCGTCGCCGGCCGGTTCCACGCGGCTCACGGCCCCCGAAACGGCGGGCATTCCGTGGCGGATGGCCGCCCCTTCGAAGGCGGGTCCGGTGGCGCAGGAGGTGCCCCAGAGGCTGCCGTCGGCCTTCAGCAGCAACTCGCCGTTGGTTCCCACGTCCACCAGAAGGGTCCCGCGCGGCGCCCGGCGAAGGTCCAAGGCCAGGGCGCAAGCCACCGTGTCGGCGCCCAGGAAGCCGGAAAGCAAAGGCAGGGAGGTCACCCGTGCCTTGGGGAACGCGTTCCAGCCCAGGGCCGAGGCCTTATCCGAGCGGATGTTCCGGAAGACCGGCTCGTAGGGATGGCGGCCGAGCGGCGTGGGATCCACACCCCAGAAGATGTGCACCATGGTGGGATTGCCCACCACCGTGATCTCGCAAAGATCTTTCGGGTCCATTCCGATGGAGGAGGCCAGAGACGTGAGACCCATGGCCACGGCGTCCAGGACCAGCACCTGCATTTCCCGCAGCGCTGCGGGGTCCTGATCCACGGCGCCGATGCGTGCCATCACGTCGTCCCCGAAAAGGAACTGGGGATTGCGAAGACTGGTGGATGCGAGCACGTGCCCCTGGACGCGGTCGCATAGGTAGACGGCGAGGGTGGTGGTTCCCACATCCACGGCGGCCCCCCAGCGGTCGCGTGGGGAAACGCGCCCGGCCCGGCTTTGCAGGAGCCGAACGGCCCCTTCGCCTAGGCTCGGTTTCCGGATCACCTCCAGGGTACGACGGGCGGCGGGGGGAATGCGAATGGACAGGTCTTCGGTCACGGTCACCCGGCAGGCGGGCCGAAGCTCGCCCGTGGCGGCGTCTTCCACGGCGCACTGCCGGCATACGCCTTTGCCTCCGCAGTCGGACCGAAGGAGGATCCCGTTTCGGGCCAGGGCGCGAAGGAGGGACTCTTCGGCCCGGGCCCGAACGGGCCGGTTTTCGCCCTCCACCCGGATCGTGAACGTGGCTTCGTCCGTTGCGCTTTTCTTGAATGGCATGGGTGCCTCCACCATGGGATCGGGGGTGAACAAGATTTCGGTGTAGCGATGGACCGCGCCGAACCACGGCGTTCATACACCA
Source organism: Desulfacinum sp. (assembly GCA_014359885.1). Taxonomy (GTDB): domain Bacteria; phylum Desulfobacterota; class Syntrophobacteria; order Syntrophobacterales; family DSM-9756; genus Desulfacinum. The sequence goes on along the minus strand of JACIYN010000008.1, from coordinate 3,661 downwards.
CCGGGTGACAGCCAGGTCAAGAGCTGCTTGAAGATTCCGGCTAAAAAGGGTCTTGACTGGAAGGCTCCCATGCCGGAAAAGAGCTGCGGCGGTCGGGCCACCCGGATTCCCTTGGTCGGCGTGTAAAAGACATGAAAAAGACGGCGAAAAGATACTATCGAAAGCGTGTGGAACTCTTTCGGCTGATCGACAAGATCAAGCTCTGGCCGTCCCGCAGCGGGACCCTTCACGGTATTCGAACCATCGAAAAGAGCGGGGACACGGCCCTGGTGACCACCCACTGCGGAAAGACCTTTTTCGCCAACAATTCGAGGAACAGCCGGGCGGCCCGATGGCTCCGCAACAAATGGTTCCACAAGGTGTGCGGGGCTTGCGCCGTGCCCCAATGGAAGCTGGAAAAGTACAACGCCACCCACTTCCGGCGCCATTTCGGATCGGACCTGCGGGGGGAGAAACAGGAAGGGTAGAAGCCCACGAGGCGTTGGGGTTTCCCGCAACCTAAGCGTTCTTTCCCGAATTGTTTTGTGGGGGGTGGATCGGAAGAGATCACGTGGACTCTAAATCCGCGCAGCCGGGTGCGACTCCCGGACCTCCCGCCAACATAAAAAAAGATGGCAAAGGATCACGTGCATCGTGACGGAAGCACACTACCCCGTTCCGTGGACGGAAGCCCAACGAGGCCGCCTGAAGGCTCTTCTGGCAGACGACGACCTTCTCCAAAGGACCTTCGCCCATGAGGAGGCGCGCGACCGGGCCTTTCGGGATGCGGAAAGAGAATTGGTTCAAAAGGAACGGGAACGCCTGGCTCGGTTCCGGGCCGAGGTGCGGCGCCCCGCCCTTTGTCGGCTTCAGGAGGCACTTTCCGCTGCCCTCAGGGAGCAAGGGTTCCTGCAGGTGGCTACCCCCACCCTCATGAACCGCAGCCTCCTGGCCCGCATGGGCATCGACGACACGCACCCGCTTTCACGGCAGATCTACTGGGTGGACGGGGACAAGTGCCTCCGGCCCATGCTTGCACCCCATCTGTACGTGGTGCTGAAGGATCTGCTGCGGCTCCTTCCGCACCCGGTCCGGATCTTCGAGATCGGGTCCTGCTTTCGCAAGGAGTCCCAGGGCCATCAGCATGCCGGAGAATTCACCATGCTGAACCTGGTGGAGATGGGGCTGGACCCGGCCCGGCGCGAAGAACACTTTCGCCGGTGGACGTCTTTGGTCATGGAAACCGCCGGCATTGCCGACTACCGGCTGGAATCGACGCCTTCGGAAGTCTACGGGCAGACCCTGGACGTTGCGGTGGGCGACCCGCCCATGGAGGTGGCGTCCGGGGCCTTCGGGCCCCATCCGCTGGACGGCGCGTGGAAGATCCGGGTGCCTTGGGTGGGCGTCGGGTTCGGATTGGAGCGCCTCATCCTGGCGGCGGAAAACCGGCCCGGCCTGGCTCGCGCCGGCCGGAGCCTCATCTACCTGGACGGCATATCCCTCCATGTCTGAACCTGCCGAAATGAGCCGAAATTCGAGCTCTCCTGGAACCTGTTCAGAACGCGGGGGGTCTGTCCCTCCCGGAGACGAGATCCGGATCGCCGTCTTCGGCGGGTCGCTCCAGGGAACGGAAGTCCTCTACCTGGCCCGAAAGGCCGGCTGGAGGACCCTGCTGGTGGACCGCAATGAACAGGCTCCCGCCCGGACCTTGGCCGACCGGTTTGTCTGTGCCGAAATTGAACGCATCGACGCTCCCAGGGCGCTCCTCCAAGGATGCCGTCTGATGGTACCGGCTCTGGAAGACGACGGAGCGTTGGAGTGCCTGCAGGCCATCTCCCGAGAGACCGGCGTGCCCTTGGCCCATGACCCCGAGGCCTACGCCGTTTCCTCGTCCAAGGTGGCCTCCGACGATCTTTTCCGCAGGCTGGGCGTGCCGGCACCCCGGCCCCATCCCTCCAACCGCTTTCCGGTGATCGCCAAACCGGACAGGGGAAGCGGCAGCCGGGGCGTGCGGGTGTTTGCCGACGAGGGTTCTCTGAGCCGTTGGCTTTCCGGCCGGCAGGATCCGCACCGGTGGGTGATCCAGGAGTTCATACAGGGGCCGACCTTTTCCGTGGAAGTGGTGGGAAATGGAGGGGAATACGCGGCCGGTCCCGTCACCGACCTCCATATGGACGCGGATTACGACTGTAAACGGGTGACCGCCCCCAGTGAACTGGCCGAGTTCCTGCAAGAAAGGACGGCCGCCTTGGCCCTGCGATTGGCGGGGGCTCTGACTCTGCGGGGCATCATGGACCTGGAAGTGGTCTTCGACGGCCGGGATATCCTGGCCCTGGAAATCGACGCCCGTTTCCCCAGCCAAACCCCCACCGTCGTCTATTGGTCCGAGGGCGTCAACCTGTTGGAAATCCTCGGGCGGATGGCCCTGAACCCCGAAAGCCCCCCGAGGCCCTGCAGGAGGAGGGTCCATCGGGCGGTTCTCTACGAGCATGTGCAGGTGCGGAACGGAAGGCTTTATGTGGCGGGCGAACACGTGATGGCGAAGGCGAAAGCGCTCCGGGTCGTGCCCGGTTTTTTCGGATCCCGGGAGGCGGTCACGGACCACGTGCCGGGAGCCCGAGAGTGGGTGGCCACCCTGATTTTCGTCTCCGACCGTCTGAAAGACGTGTGGGCGCAGCACCACCGCGCTCTGGAACAGATGGTGGGCGAATTGGGGCTGAGGGGCGTGGAGGATTCGAGGCCGCGCCGCGAAGGGGAGGGCGTGGGACCATGACCCGACTCACCCCGCAGGACGTGGCGCCCATCCCTTCCGAATTGGGCGTCCTGGAAGAGAGGGTGGCGGCCAGCACGGGCGTCGGCCTTCTGGAACTGGCCTGTGAGGCCATGGAGGTGGTTCCGGATCACTACCGAAAGGCGGCCGCCGGCATGCACGCCATGGTGATTCCCATGACGGCCGGCCGGGGGGTGATCCGGGGATTTTCCGAAGCCGTTCGCACCGTGGTGGAGCATCTGGGGCTCAGGGGTTCCGTCAGCGAACATCCGGACGCCCGAGGGCTGGCGGAGGCCTTCCGCCGGAGGGCGCACTTGCTTCTCTTTGCCGATGACCACTGCTTCGTGTGTGTGAACACCCGCACCGGTGGGGTGGTGGAAAACAGCGAGGCCACGGGAAGGATCTTCGCCCGGGCCTTGGCCCGAATGGCGACCCAAAGCGACCGGGAATCCGGGAAGGAATCCCGCCGATGCCTGGTTCTCGGGGGCGGGCCTGTGGGCGAAAGCGCCGCCCGGGCGCTCCTGGAATGGGGCTTTGCCGTGGGAATCCACGACGTGAACGAAGAGCGCCTCGAGGCGGTATGGGGACGGCTGAACCGCCGGTTTCCCGGGGCCGTTGCCAAAGAATCGTCCTTGGACCGGGCGGCGGCCGGCTATCCCGCGATCCTGGATGCCACGCCCGCCGCGGGCATCCTCACGGAACGGAACCTGGCTCCCGGGGTGGTGGTGAGCGTCCCCGGCGTGCCTCCCGGGGTGACGGCCGGAGCGCGTCGGATGCTGGGCCGGCGCTTCTATCACGATGCGCTCCCTTCCGGCGTGGCGGCCATGGTGGTCGGGGCGGTGGCGTCGGCCCCGGGGGGGCTCCGCCCATGAGTGGACGCCATTCTTTGTCGTTCCATAAAATCCTGGAACA
>JACIYN010000079.1 GCA_014359885.1 Desulfacinum sp. | reverse complement strand
ATCCGGGAGCTGGGGAAAAAAGCGAGCGTCTCCCTCAACCCCGCCACTCCCCTTTGCCGGGTGGAGCCCATCCTGGAAGACGTGGACATGGTGCTCCTCATGACGGTCAATCCCGGCTTCGGCGGCCAAAAGTTCATCCGGTCCGTCCTGGACAAGGTGCGCACCCTGCGGCGGTGGATCGACGAACGGGATCTTCCGGTGCTCCTGCAGGTGGACGGGGGGGTCAATACGGACACCGTGGACGAACTGGTGGAGGCGGGCGTGGATGTGTTCGTGGCGGGTTCGGCCGTCTTCCGGGGGGACGACTACAAGGCCACGGTGGGGGCGCTCAAATCCCGGTTCCGGAGCGATCCGCCGGGTGCCGGGCCCCACGGAACGGCGAGGTGAGCCGGCCGGCGCTCGGTTTGTCCCAAACTGGACGGCTCTTTTTCAAGGCGGGTAGGGGCGGGGTTTATCCCCGCCCGCTCAGCGGGCGGCGATAGACAAACCCCATCAAAGAATCGCCCGACTCAGGCTTGTACAAAGATGCTGCAAGTACCATAAACGAGGTCTGAAGGGGCGAATCATCATTCGCTCCTTCCTAAGGTTCCATGCTCTGAAGGACACGGTCTCTCGCTCGTTTGCAACAACTTCCGTGGCGGGGCTCTTGACGCGTATCGGCGCTTTTCCCATCAGGCAGGGGTTCCGAGAGTCGGTTAACCGCATGAGGTCGTAAAAGAAAGGAGAGGGGACATGGAGATTCAGAAGGTCTGCGTTTTGGGAGCGGGGATCATGGGATCCGGAATCGCCCAGGTGCTGGCCCAGGCCGGGTACCAGGTGGCCCTTCGGGACATCGAGGATCGCTTCGTAGAAAAGGGCCTTTCGGGCATCAAGAAGAACCTGGAGCGCGCCGTCTCCAAGGGGAAGATGGATCAGGGCGAAGCGGACGCCGTCCTCGGCCGCATCCGGGGAACCACGGACATGAAGGAAGCCGCCTCGGACGCCGATTTCGTGATCGAGGCCGTCATCGAAAACATGGACATCAAGAAGCAGGTCTTCAAGGAGTTGGACGGCCTGTGTAAGCCGGAAGCCATCCTGGCGTCCAACACCTCGGGCCTTTCCATCACCGAGATGGCGTCGGTGACGGCCCGTCCCCACAAGGTCATCGGCATGCACTTTTTCAATCCCGTCCCGGTCATGAAGCTTGTGGAGATCATCCGCGGTTTTGTGACCGACGATGCCACCTTTGACGCCACCAAGGCGCTGGTGGAGCGCATCGGGAAGACCCCCGTGGAGGTCAAGGAAGCGCCGGGGTTTGCCGTAAACCGCATCCTGTGCCCCATGATCAACGAGGCGATCTTTGTCTACGCGGAAGG
>JACIYN010000078.1 GCA_014359885.1 Desulfacinum sp. | reverse complement strand
GCCGGCTCCTTCGTCCTTCAGGAATGGGCTTCCGGAACCATCACCGACACCCTCTACGAATCCTGCCTTCGCGCGGGACTGCCTTCTTCGCTCATCATGGAACTGGCGGACCTTTTCGCCTTCGACATCGACTTCACTTCCGACCTCCGGGTCGGAGACACGTTTTCCGTCTACTTTGAGCAAACGGTGAGCGACGGGCGGCTCGTCAAGGCCGGCCCCATCCTGGCGGCCGTCATGCAGGTCTCCGGCCGGACCTACCAGGCCTACTATTACGAATTGCCGGACGGATACCGGGATTACTTTGACGAAAAGGGACAATCCCTTCGCAAGATGTTTCTCAAGGCCCCTTTAAGCTACCGTCGGATCAGTTCCACCTTCACGTACCGGCGGTTCCATCCCGTGTTGAAGATTTACCGACCGCACTTGGGGATCGACTATGCCGCTCCCACGGGCACGCCGGTGAGCGCCCTGGGAGACGGGAAGGTGGTCTTCAAGGGATGGAAGGGCGGGTTCGGCCGCTATGTGGAGATCAAGCACAACGCCACCTACAAGACCACTTACGGGCACCTTTCCCGGTTTGCCAAAGGCTTGAAGGTGGGGGATCAGGTGAGGCAGGGGGACGTGATCGGCTACGTGGGGTCTTCCGGGCTGGCCACGGGACCGCACCTGGACTTCCGGTTCTATAAGAACGGAAAACCCGTCGACTTTCTAAAGACCACCTTTCCCCATACCCGGTCCGTTCCCAAGAAGCTCATGGCCGACTTCCAGGCCGCCCGCGAGCGATATTGGGCCAAGCTGCAAGGGCCCGCCGTTGCCCGTGTGGACCGGCCCTCCGCCGCCAGCCCATGAAGCCCGATGATGCCGTCTCCTACGCCCAAGTCGCCGTTCTCAACGGCCCCGCCGAACCGCTCCACTACCGCATTCCCCAACTCCGGGAGCCGACCGCCCGGCCGGGGGTTCGCGTGCTCGTCCCCTTGGGGCGCCGGGAAGCCCTGGGAATCGTTGTCGATACAACGCCAACCCTCCCCGACCCGTCCCTGGAAAAGGGCCTGAAGGATCTGGCGGCGGTCCTGGATGAACGGCCGGTCCTGCCCGAAGACCTTCTGCGGTTGTGCCGATGGATGGCGACCTACTATCTGCATCCCCTCCCGGCCGTCCTGGAGACGGCTCTTCCGCCGGGCCTTACCGCAAAACCCGCGATTCGCTACCGGCTGACCGACGAGGGAAGGAGAGCCTTGCTCGGATCCGCCGCCCCATCTGCTGGGGCTCGCGCCCTGGAGGAAGCCCTGGCGGCCTCCGGTGAGCTCGGTGCTTGCGAACTCCGTGACCTTCCCAGGGGATGGAAGGCCCACGCCCACAGGCTGGAAGAGAAAGGCTGGATTCGCAAAGAGTTCGCCTGGCCCTCCACCCAGCCGACCCAAAAGGTGATCCGGATCGTCCAGCTGGTTCGGGAGCCCCCGCCGGAAAGGCT
>JACIYN010000077.1 GCA_014359885.1 Desulfacinum sp. | reverse complement strand
TAATACTCTTCGGCTTTTCGGGGCTCGCCCTTGATTTGATATAACACGCCGAGGCTCATGAGGGCTCCCACGAATTTGGGCTGCTTGGCCGCCACTGCCTCGAAATTTCGGATCGCCTCATCCAGCCGGCCGGTGGCCGTGTAGATTCGGGCCAGGTGGAGGTAGGGTGTGGGCCAGTCCGGGCTGAACTTCAGCGCCTCCCGGTAGAGCGACTCGGCCTGGGCCAGATCCCTCTTCGTCAGGGATACCGCGGCCTTGAGCGCCAGGTGGGCGGCCTTGAGTTCCGGTTGCTCCGATTGGGCCAGGTTTTCGTCGCAAAACGCCAAGGCCTTGTCGTAGTCGCCCTTGAGGGTATGCACGAGCACGATGCTTCGCGCCACTGGAAAGGATCCGGGGGCGGCCTTCCAGGCCGCCTCGTATTCCTTCAGGGCTTCGTCCAGCCGGTTCTCGCTCCGATAAAGAGCTCCCAAGGCCATATATCCTGCGGGGTTTGCAGGTTCCAGTTCCTTGACCCTCAAAAAGGCCTTCTCCGCCGCGTCCGCATCCTTTTCCGTCAGGGCGATGCGTCCCAGGAGCATGTGGGCGCGGATGTCCCTGGGGGTCCTTCGGATGGCTTCTTCGCACCTCTGGCGCGCCCCGGCCGTATCTCCGTCCCTGAGGAGAAACTCCGCCATCATCATGTTGGCCCTGGGATGGGCGGGGGCCAGCTCCAGGGTCTTCGCCAGGGCGTCCCGAGCCAGATTTTCTTCACCCAGGGACACGTGGCACATGGACTTGACGAAATAGGCTTCAGCCAGATTGGGTTCGTCCTTGATCAACGGCATCAGGATCTCCAGGCTCTCCCGATACTGGCGGTTTCGAGCCAGAATCCGGGCCTTCATGAGCCTGGCATAGGCGTCCTTCTTCGATTTTCCGAGGACGGTCTGGATCTCCGCCAGGGCCTCCTCCGAACGGCCCTGGTCGTAGTATATCCGGATGATCTCGCGGTACGGTCGAAGGTCGTCGGGGTGCTGCTCCCGGGCTTTTTCGAACATGTCCAGGGCCTTTTCCGTATCGCCCTTGGCCGCCCAAAAACGGCCCAGGGCCAGTCGGGGCTCCACCCTGTCCGGGGCCGCCTCCACGGCCTTGCGGAGGATCTCCTCGGCCTTGTCCGGCTGGGCGCGCCCGAGATAGAAGGCGGCCAGCGTGGCGTAGTAGGCCGGCTGGTCCGGAGCCTTCTCCACTCCTCGGAGCAGCTCCTGCTCGGCATCTTCAAAGCGCCCTTGTTGGATGTAAAACCGGGCGAGATTCAAATCGTGCAGGGCCTGCTCGGGGAATTTGTCCACCACCTGCAGAAGCACTTCTTCGGCCTTTTCCGCGTCGCCAAGGGCCATGTAAAGCTGCGCCAGGGCGTACAACGAGCGGGGCGTGGCGTCCCTTTCAGCGGAGGCGAGAAGGGTTCGCTCCGCTTCCTCCAGTTTCCCGGTGGCCAGAAAGCAACGAGCCAGCA
>JACIYN010000076.1 GCA_014359885.1 Desulfacinum sp. | reverse complement strand
CTGGATGAGGCGATCCGAAATTTCGAGGCAGTGGCGGCCAAGCAGCCCAAATTCGTGGGAGCCCTCATGAGCCTCGGCGTGTTATATCAAATCAAGGGCGAGCCCCGAAAAGCCGAAGAGTATTATGAGAGGATCCTGGAGGTGCGCCCCGACTTCGCGCCTGCCGCCAACAACCTGGCCTGGCTGCTGGTGGAGCAGGGCGGCAACATCGACAGGGCCCTGACGTTGGCCCAGATGGCGAAGGAAAAGATGCCGGACGATCCCGCCGTGGCCGACACCCTCGGGTGGATCTATGTGCACAAGAAGGCCTACGGAAGTGCGATCGCGCAATTTGAGGACGCTTTGGAAAAGATCCCGGACAATCCGTCCATACGCTACCACCTGGCGGTGGCCCTCTCGGAAAGAGGCGACAAGGAGCGGGCCCGCATCGAGTTGGAGAAGATCCTTGCCAGGGATGCGACTTTCCCGGAAAGAGAGGAAGCGGTGAAGTTGCTGGAGCAGGTGAAGGGTTGATCGAACCTCGGCGATGGCGGCCCCGGGGAGGTTACCGCTTCGGGCCGCCGGCCGGCCGACAAGGAGAACGCTGCCCGTGGCCGAAACGCCCACCCCCAACGGCATGGAACGGCGCCGGACGATCCGAATCAAGAGATCGGGGCTTCTCCAATGGAAGTTGGAGGACATCGACCGGCCGTCCATCAAGATCGCGGAAACGGTGGACGAATACGAGCAGGCCTTCCGCCTCGTCCACGACACCTACCTCCGCACGGGATATCTCAAGGAGCCCCAGCCCAACGGGATGCTCTTCGGCATCCATTCCCTCCTTCCCGAAACGGTCGTCTTTGTGGCCAAGTCCTATCTCACCGTGCTGTCCACCCTCACCGAGATCTTCGATACCCCGGAGTTCGGGCTCCCCATGGATGTGATCTATCGTAGGGAGTTGGACTCCCTCAGGGAAAAGGACCGGAAGATCGTCGAGCTTTCCGCGCTCGTAACCCCGCCCAAGCTGAGATGGAGAAACCTCTTCATGCTCCTTGCCCAGATCATGTACCAGTACTCCCGGTACCGGGGAGTGAACGACCTGTGCATCGCCGTCAACCCCAAACATGTGCGCTTTTACAAGACCATCTTTCTTTTTGAAAATTTCGGTCCTGAGCGCCATTACCCCCGAGTGGACGCACCAGCGATTGCCTTGCGCGTCAACATGGACGACATTGCGGAACGCCTCAAGAAAACCTACGATTCCCTGGAAGTGGATTGCAACCTCTACGCCTACTTCCACCGCATGACGGGCTTCCTCCCCGAAGAGGCTCAACCGGACCTGCCGGCTTCCCGGTCGAAATCCGCGGGACCCGTGATCGCCAACGGCCGCCGCACCAAGGTCGTGCGGCACTTCCTGGAGCTGGATCCCTCCCTTCTGGAAAATCTCACGCCCGAACAGCGAGCCTACCTGTACGAGAGCTACCCTCAGCTCCCCCGGGGACCGTCGGCCTGACCTTCCCGGCCTGACCACCAAATGTCTTGACATCGCGCGGTGATTCTGCCACTGGAAGGCAGGTTGCGGCCTGTATGGGGTACCGCTTCTTTCGACAAGCCTTTACTGTGCCTTTCCAAAGGAGAATTGCATGCTCACCAAGCCGGTGAAAGACCGTCGCTTGACCTTGGTCCGAAAAGGCCGGCTGCTTTCCTTCGAGCCGGCCATGGAGAGCCGATTGGCCATCAAATGGGCGGACACCGCGGAGGAGCGGCGGGCCGCCTTTTCCGTGGTGCACCAGGAATACCTGAGACTGGGCTACATCCAGCGCCCCAATCCCACCGGGATGCACTACGGGCTTCATCACGTGCTGCCCACCTCCTCCACCCTCATTCTGAAAAAGAACGATGCCGTCGTCGCCACGCTGACCCACGTGCTGGATACCGACCTTTACGGCCTTCCCATGGACAAGCTCTACGGGAGGGAACTGGATGCGTTGAGGAGCCGGGGCCGCAGGCTGGCCGAGCTGAGCGCGCTGGCCACGCGGCGGGATTTTTGCTGGCAGCGGCTCTTCATGGTCCTTTGCCGCGCCGCCTACCGCCACGCCCTGGAAAAGCGCGTAACGGATCTCTGCATCATGGTCAACCCGCGCCACGCTCCCTTCTACAAGACCGTTTTTCTTTTCGAGGATCTGGGCCCCGAACGGTTCTA
>JACIYN010000075.1 GCA_014359885.1 Desulfacinum sp. | reverse complement strand
CTGGGCTATCTCACCCTGGGCCAGCCCAGCCCCACCCTGTCGGGCGGCGAGGCCCAGCGCATCAAGCTGGCGGCGGAACTCACCAACCACAAGGCCCCCACCCTGTACCTGCTGGACGAACCCACCACGGGACTCCATCGGGCCGATGTCCACCGGCTTCTCGGGGTTCTTCGGGCCCTGGTGGAGCAGGGGCACACGGTGGTCGTCATCGAGCACAACCTGGACCTGGTGGCCGCCTCCGACTACGTGCTGGACCTGGGGCCCGGAAGCGCCGACGACGGCGGCCGGCTGACGGCCTGCGGCCCGCCGGAAGAACTGGCCCGCCGGGCCGACGACCTTCCTTCGGCAACGGCCCGGGCCCTGCGGCGCCATCTGCAAGGCTGAACGCAACAGATAGCCAGCCGGATACGAGACCAGGCTGCCCCTTTCGGTGCGGGCGGACCGTAGGGGCGAATCATCATTCGCCCCTACAGTTTCCACGCAATCCACGGAACCACTCGCCTCAAGCTGCAGCTAGCCCTCCCTGCAGGCCCGTCTTCCCCGAGGACGGCCCACCTCCCGCCACCCCGCATGGACGAAAGAGCGGGCCGGAGCAAGGGCATTTGTCGGAACGCCGCAATATGCCATTCTCCATGAATCACTGCGCGCCCATTGCACTGCCGGGCACCCTCATTGAGGCCTTCGCAGTTCCTACAACCAAAAAGATTTGCGTCTATTCGCGTCCATTCGCGGTTCTCTTTCCCATTATTTGAAGTTATCGAAGACATTATAAACAGTTAAAGTTTCCGAATCTCTCCGCCGATTTCTTTTTACGGGCGCCCTGCGTTTTCGGGTTCAGGCCCAAAACAAACAAATCGCTGCGAAAAACGGAGGTTATTCCATGAGGACACTTACCCGCACCCTGGCCAAAGGAATGGTTTTCTCGTTGTCTTTTTTCGTTTTGCTGGGTCTCACCTCGACCAGCCATGCGGACTACAAGATCGGGGTCCTGGCCAAGCGGGGGGCTCCCACCTGCATGGCCAAATGGGGGGCCACGGGGGCCTACCTGACGGAAAAGACCGGAGAAAAATGCACCATCGTTCCGCTCAAGTTCGAGGCCATCGAACCGGCCGTGAAGGACAATCGGGTGGATTTCGTTCTGGCCAATTCCGCTTTCTACGTGGAACTCAAAAAGAAGTACAACGTGCGCGCCGTGGCCACCCTTGTGAACTCCATGAACGGCAAGGCGTTGAAGGAGTTCGGCGGGGTGATTTTCGTGCGCAAGGACAGCCCCATCCAAACCCTTCAGGACATCAAGGGCAAGAAGTTCATGTGCGTCAAGCGCTCTTCCTTCGGGGGCGCCCACATGGCCTGGCACCTGCTCCTGGAAAACGGGATCGACCCCACCAAGGACTGCGCGGCCTTCCTGGAAGGCGGAAAGCATGACAACGTGGTCCTGGCGGTGAAGAACGGCACGGCCGACGTGGGAACGGTCCGGAGCGACACGCTGGAACGCATGCAGGACGAGGGGAAGATCCGCATGGATGAGTTTCGGATCCTGAACAAGGTGGA
>JACIYN010000074.1 GCA_014359885.1 Desulfacinum sp. | reverse complement strand
AGCGGCTGGACGACGTGATCGGGCTTCCCGGGGCTCCCTTCGCCTTCTACGCGGTGGCCACCCCCATCCTGAAGCCCCACTACGACACCAAGTCCACCGGGGACGTGGTGCTGGGGCTCGCCAAGACGCTGGGCGGCACCGTGGCCCAAAGCCTTCCCTGGAAGAATTACGAGGAAGTGCTGAAACTCCGGGCGGCCAAAATCGCCGAGGGGGCCACCGGGCTGCTCGTGGATGCGACTTTCGATCCGGCATCCGTAGAGCCCGGCGTTTCCCTGAGGGCCAACTTCAAGAAAGCCGCCGACGTGTGGAAGAAGCTCACCGCCGGGAGCTGTTGGGTCGAGGCGCCTCAGGCCTTGGATGCCTGCACCACCCCGTCGGGCCGCTTCGAGCTGGCGTGCCAGGGCCTTCTCGCCAGCGTGTCCACCAACGCGGGCGACGAGCTCTTCATGGCCCACTACAAGCCCTTGCCGCCGTCGGGCAATGCCGGCGAGCTGCCTCTCCTCCTCACCACGTACCGGTCCCTCAGTCTGGCGCCGGGCTACGTTCCCAATGCGCCGTTCATGAACAAGCTCCTCCCCGACGACCTCCTTTTGAAGCAAGACGTCTTCGTGGAGGTTCATCCAGAAACCGCACGGAAGCTCGGCCTGCGGCACAAGGCCAAAGCCGTCCTCAAGACCCCGCTGGGAGAGGCCCCGGTTCGCGTTCGGGTGGCTCCCACCGTCCCGGCGGATGTGGTGGCCCTGCCGGAAGGGCTGGGACATACCGCCTACGACGAGTACGTCCAGGGCAAGGGCGTCAACGCCAACAGCCTGGTTGAGGTACATCTGGATCCGGTGACGGGACTGGGAACCGTTTGGGCCACCAGAGCCCAGTTGCGCTTAGCCTAACAGGGGATAACACCGATGAGTGGAAATGCACATTCTGGACATGCGGAAAGCAAGGTCCGCTACGGCATGGTTATCGACCTGGACAAGTGCACGGGGTGCGGAGCGTGCGCCGTGGCTTGTCAGCAGGAGAACAACGTCTCCTTCCGACCGGATGAGAGCGACAAGCTGCGCACCATCGCCTGGATGACCTTGTACCGTCTCGACAACGGCAAGGATTACCCGGAGCACCGGGAGGCCATGTTGCCGCGCCCCTGCATGCAGTGCGACTCCCCGCACCATTCGCCGTGCACCTTCGTCTGCCCGGTCAACGCCACGGTGCGGGACGAGCACACCGGGATCGTGGATCACATCGCCGTGCGCTGCATCGGCTGCCGCTACTGCATGGTGGCCTGCCCCTACCATGCCCGGAGTTTCAACTGGTGGGATCCCAAGTGGCCCAAGACCATGGAGGCCATGCTTTCTCCCGAGGTGAGTCCGCGCATGCGCGGTGTGGTGGAAAAGTGCACCTTCTGCCACCACCGGCTCAACCGGGCCCGGGACCGGGCGCGTATCAACGGAGAGGACCCCGACGGGGTCGTTTACACGCCGGCCTGCGCGGAAGCCTGCCCCACCGGCGCCATCACCTTCGGGAACCTCAGGGACCCCCACAGCGACGTGGCCAGGCTTGCCAAGGATCCGCGGGCCTTCCGGATTCTGGAAAAGCTCCACACGGAACCCAAGGTCTACTACCTCAGTTCCGACCAATGGATCCATAAGCAGTCGGACAACGATTTGTCTTAAGAAGGGCGCACCCTCAACGTCTTCGAGGAGTCGATTATGGACAAGGCATTGATACCGGAAGGTGTAAAACGCTGCCCACTGCCGGTCTTCGGCCTCTGGATGCTGGTCCTCTTCGCCGTCATCGCCTGGGGCGTCTATGCAGGCCTGACGGTTCTCATCAAGGGCCTCCATGTCACAGGACTCAACAACTACTTCGGTTTCGGCCTCTACATCTGCGTGGACCTGGGAATCATCGCCTTGGGCGCCGGGGCCTTCTTTTCCGGGTTCATGTACTACGGCCTTTCCCGGTTCTTCCCACAGCTCAAGGAGCTCCATAAAATCATCAACCTGGCCGTCATTGTGGGGTTCTGCTGCTACACGGGCGCGTTGCTGGTGCTCCTTCTGGAAATCGGCCAGCCGCTCAGGGGCTGGTTCGGCTACTGGCACGCCAACGTCCACTCCATGCTCACGGAAGTGATCTTCTGCATTTCGTGCTACGCCATTGTCCTGGTGATCGAGTTCGTGCCCATCATCTTGGAAAACCGCAAGCTGGACGCCGTGAAGCCTTTGCACATCTTCGGCCACAATCTCCATGAGATCATGGCCATCTTTGCCATGACGGGCACCTTCCTGAGCTTCTTCCACCAGGGGTCCCTGGGCGGCGTTCCCGGCGTCATGTTCGCCCGCCCGTTCGCCTATCGCGAAGGCTTCTTCGTGTGGCCCTGGACCTTCTTCCTTTTCACCCTGTCGGCCATGGCCTGCGGCCCGGCCTTCACGGCCCTCATCTGCCGGCTCATGGAGAAGGTTACCCGCAAGCAGCTGGTGGACCGCAGCGTCTACGAACTGATCGGGAAGATCGAAGGGGTCCTGCTCCTCATCTATCTCATTCTAAAGGGTCTGGACACTCTCTACTGGGCCCTGGACACGGCGCCGGGCTTCGGCCTGAAGCTGAGCGATTTTTACAAGGAACCTTACGGGATGTGGCTCTTGGTCGCCGAGCTGGGGATCTGCGGCGTCATTCCCGTGATCCTGCTCCTCACCCCCCAGGCCCGGAAGGTCAACGGGCTGCTCTTTCTGGCCTTCTTCCTGGACTGCACCGGGATTGTCATCAACCGGTTCGCCATGACCGTGGAAGCCTTGGCCATTCCGGTCATGCCCTTCGACCAGTGGGCCGTCTACATCCCCACCTGGGCCGAGTGGGCGCCGTGCATTGCCATGCTCGCCTACGGGGCGGTGATCGTCTCCCTGTCGTACCGGTACCTGCCCATCTTTCCCCGGGAACGGGAACTGAACCCGTAACGGATTTTGGCCATGCCCTCGCTTGGCCCCGGTGGAAAGCGGGTACGATCTGCGAGAAAACTTCAGGCCTTGGGCGGGGTCCATGCGACCCCACCCAAGGCTTTTTTCTGCGTCCCGCTGGGCCATGCCGGGTGCGTTTCCTTTGCGGTGCTTGCCGCTGGGGTTTGCTCAAGGCCCCGAAACAGAAGGTGAAGGAGACCCGCTCCGCGAGGGGCCGAGAACGCCCTCCAACGCCTCCGGAACGTCCCCCTTTCGGTTTGACACGCCCCCGAGGGGGTGTTAGCTTCAAGGCTCCCGATTGAGGTGCAAGAACCGAGGCAACGAAGACCCATGGCAACCAAGGCCCGACTGGCAGAGATTTTCGGCGGCAACCGCCATCCCAAGATCATCCTCAGCCTCACCGTGGCTTTTCTTCTCGTGCTGGAAACCCTCATCTACCTCACGGCCGCCAGTCAGGCAGGCGATCGAAGCCGCATCATCATCACCGACGCCTCAGGCGCCAAGGTGTACGAGACGACGGGAAGCACGCTCAGCAGCTACGAGAAGATGGTGTTCGAAAGCACCTTCGGCCCCTTGGAGCGGTACCGGATCCATCTCCAGACCGAACACCGTCCGTTTCCCTTTCGGGCCTGGCTTTCCGCCGCCATCGGCATCCCCATCGGCCTGGTTCTCCTGATCGCCTTCGCCGTCAAGGCCTTCTTGTCCCTCCTCTACGGGGAAGACGGCCCCCGGGCCTCCCAGGGGACCTCGGGAGCGTCCCCCGGTTCCCTCACCTCCTTTTGGCACCTCCTGAACGGAGTCTCCATTTTCCACGTGGGCGTCCTGGTGGTCGTGGGGGTCCTTCTCTTCTGGATGGTTCCCAACTTTCTGGGAGATCTGGGACGTGTGGCCGCCGGGTTCCTCGAGGAATACAGGGTTCTGGTCCTCGGGGGGGCGGCTTTTTTGGCGGGCGTCTTGATTTGGGTCATCTATCTCCGTTACCGTTTATCCAAGCAGGTTCTTCAAAATCAAATGGAGATCGAAAAACTCAGGATCGAGCAAATGCGCTTACTTCCCAAGAATTCCTCCGAGCTCCTTCCTTCCCCGCAGGATGAAGCCGGCACGGACCGTTGAAAGGAATCGGAAGATGTTCTTCAACCGACGTTCCAAGAAGAAAAAAGACGAACCTGAGGAGAAGAAGCCCACCGTCAACCAAGGCATCTTCTACCTGTACGCCATCATCGGCCTGCAGGTGCTGTTCGTCTTCGGCCTCATGGCCATCATCATCACCCTGGGAAAGGTTCTGGCCACCCCGCTGTGGGTCTTCCTTTTCAGTCTGGCGGTGGGGATCGCCGGCATCGCCTACGTGTATCGAAAGGCCAAGGCGCAGCTGCGCAAGGTCCGGGACGCCCTCAAGCACGTGGACCTTTCCGACAGAAACTACGAGATCAGCTTCATGGGCGGGGTGTTGACCATGCGGGTGGAACACAACCCGCAGCGACTTCTGGAAGATCGGTCCAATGCGCTGGTGGAGGCCGAGGTGGACGCGGAGCCCGTGGAAGCTGCGGCGACCCGCCCGGCCAAGGTGGTGGGCATGTCCAACTGACCGTGCGTGGCACGGCATTGCTGCACGCCAAGGCGCGAAACCGCAAAAAAGAATCAGACCTTCCTACACGCCGGCGCCATGAGGTGGCGCAACGCTGTAGGGGCGAAAAATCTTTCGCCCCTACATTCATAGCGACCTCTGAGAAGATCCCGATACCACGCGCCAACAGAACGCCATTCCGGGACACCGGCAAATCTCGTCCCGATCTTCACTCCCCGCCGTCCAGCCCCCGCGGAACCCCCAGCAGGGGGATGCGGGGCTCCCGCCATTTGGCGATCACCGTATCCCTTTTCCAGTTGACATCGTCCTTCCGGGGATGGTCCAGGTTGTAGTGGAGCCCCCGGCTTTCCTTGCGCATCAGGGCACACCGGACGATCAGTTCCGCCACCAGAGCCAGGTTCTGCAGCTCCACCAGATCCGTATTCAAGGGGATGTTGGGAAGATGCTCGCGAATCTCCATGCGGATCTGGGCAATGTGCTGGCCGGCCAGCTTGAGCCGTTTGTCGGTGCGCACGATCCCCACGTAGTTCCACATGAGCCGGCGGATCACGTCCCAGTTGTGGGAGATGAGAATCATCTCGCTCTGACTGCCGTTTCCCGTCGACAATTCCTTGGGCCAGCCGGGAATGTCCGGGTAAGGACGCTTTCGCCACTGCTGAATGTTCTCGGTGCAGTGCACCGCGCCCCGATGGGAAAAGACGGCCGCTTCCAGGAGGGAATTGCTGGCCAGGCGGTTGGCTCCGTGCAGACCCGTGCAGGCGCATTCCCCGATGGCATACAGGTTGGCAATGGACGTCTGGGCCCACAGGTCCGTCACGATCCCCCCGCACATGTAATGGGCCGCGGGAACCACCGGGATGGGATCCTTGGTGATGTCGATCCCCAGGCTCAGGCACTTCTTGTAGATATTGGGGAAGCGCTTCTTCAGGAATTCCGCGTCCCGGTGGCTGATATCCAAATAGACGCAGTCATCGCCTGTGCGCTTCATTTCCGTATCGATGGCGCGGGCCACCACGTCCCGGAAGGCTAAGTCCTTGAGCGGATGGTACTTTTCCATGAAGGCGTTTCCGCGCTTGTCGATGAGGCGCCCGCCTTCGCCCCGCACCGCTTCCGAAATCAGAAAATTCTTGGCGTGCGGATGGTACAGGCAGGTGGGGTGGAACTGGACGAATTCCAGGTTGGCCAGTCGGGCGCCGGCCCGGTAGGCCATGGCCAGACCGTCTCCCGTGGCCACGTCGGGGTTGCTGGTGTACAGATAGACCTTGCCGGCCCCGCCGGTGCACAGCAGCGTGGCGTGGGCCGCGAAGGTGTGCACCGTGCCGCTTTCCGTGTCCAGCACATAAGCCCCCCAGCAATACTGGTGCTGCTCCACCGGCACGGACCCCACCCGGATGGCGTCGTGCTGGATGATGAGGTCCAGAGCCAGATGGTTTTCAAAAATGGACACGTTGGGATGGGATTCCACCGCCTCGATGAGGACCCGCTCGATGGCCTGCCCCGTCATGTCCTCCGCATGGACGATTCGGTTGCGGCTGTGCCCGCCTTCGCGCCCCAGGTCAAAGGGGCACGCCTGGGAGCGGCCCGGCGAAAAGGGCACACCCACCTGGGCCAGCTCGTGGATCCGCTCGGGAGCCGAACGCACCACCAGCTCCACCACCTCGGGCTTGCACAGACCGTCTCCGGCCGTCAGGGTGTCCTCGATATGCAACTGGAAAGAGTCGTCAGGCCCCAGAGCCGAAGCGATTCCGCCTTGGGCGTAGTTGGTGCTTGTCTCCAGCTTGTCCTTTTTGGTGACGATGGCCACCGTGGCATGCTTGGCCACCTTGAGCGCGAAGGTCAACCCGGCGATGCCGCTTCCGATGACCAGGAAATCGAAACGATGTTCCATGAATCTCTGCCTTTCCCTGTGAAGAGTCCCGACAAAGCTCCATCCACGCGCCTGCTTGACACGGTGGACTCTATTCGATTAAGGGTCAGCTGTAAAGCATTGGAAGCTCAACGAAAATATGGTGACGCCCAACAACGGAAAGCGAAAGGGTTTATGAACGATTCCGCACCCCTGCAGACGCCCCACCGGACC
This sequence comes from Desulfacinum sp., assembly GCA_014359885.1. Taxonomy (GTDB): domain Bacteria; phylum Desulfobacterota; class Syntrophobacteria; order Syntrophobacterales; family DSM-9756; genus Desulfacinum. The sequence goes on along the minus strand of JACIYN010000074.1, from coordinate 41,714 downwards.
GACCTCATCTTCGAACCCGGCAGTCCCAGGGCGGTGGTCTTCGACTGCGACGGAGTTCTCTTCGACTCCCGCGAGGCCAACGTCCAGTTCTACAACCACATCCTCACCCGGTTCGGCCGTCCCGGAGTCCGACCGCAGCAGCAGGATTTCATCCATATGCATTCGGCCCGGGAATCCCTGGAATACCTCTTGGGCCCCGGTCCCGAGCTGGAGGAGGCCTGGCGGTTTTGCCAGAAGATCGATTTCCGGATCTTCAACAAATACCTTCGCAAGGAACCCGGCCTGGAGGAGTTTCTGGCGTTTCTGAGGCCGCGGTGCCGCATTGCCCTGGCCACCAACCGGACGGTTTCTACGCCCCAGCTTTTGGAATCCTTCGGGCTGAGGGAGTATTTCGATTTGGTCGTGACGGCGGCGGACGTGAACCGGCCCAAGCCGCATCCCGAATCCATGGAAAAGATCCTGCAGGCTTTCGGGGTGCCTCCGCGACAGGTGCTCTTCATCGGCGATTCCCAGGTGGACGCCCTCCTGGCCGAGAACACGGGGGTGATCTTCGCCGCCTACAAGAACCCCGAACTCACGGCGCACATCCATGCGGACTCCTTCCGGGACATCCGGCGATGGCTTTCCCCGTCCCTCGGCGACCCCTGAAACGGTGCCGCAGGCTCGGATCATCCTGCTGGGCGCCTGCCATGGGGATCCCCGGGGCTACCGGCGAACCGTCGAGATCTTAGGGGCGCTCAAACCCGACTTGGTGGCGGTGGAAGTAAGCCCCTTCGCCCTCCGGTTTCGGATGCGCCACCGCCGCTTCCTCATGGCCAGACTTCGAAGTAGCATCGCTGTCGCATCGCGGCGACTTGGCATCCCCGCGGCCCAAGCCTACGCCCATCCCCAGGTCCGCCGTCTTTTCCTGCAGATCGCCCTGCCCTACGAATGGCGGGCCGCCCGGACCCACTGCGCCCTTTTCGCTCTTCCCTGCCACCCGGTGGACAGCTCCCGGTTCAGCCGGGCGTTGATTTGCCACTGGCCCGAACTCCTGTCTCCGGCAAACGTGGGCGCTCTTCTTTCCCTGCCATCCGATGAAACGCCGTGGGCGGAGGCACAATACCGTCGGGCCGCATGGGCGTTGCAAAACGGCGGGCTCTTTCCCTCCCCAAAGACCCGGCCACCGGCCGACGACGACTTATTGGAAGAACGGGAGCGGCACCTGGAGACCCAGGTCCGTGCCATCCTCCGGGTATGGGAACCCGCACGGCTGGTCTACCTGGGCGGCTGGGAGCATCTGCTCCCCGCGGCATCTCCTCCCACCCTCGCCCAACGCCTCCGGGACCTGCAGCCCGCTCGTCTGTTACTGGATGGATCCGTGATCCGTGATGGGTGATGAGTGATGAGTGATGGGTGATGAGTGATGGGGGATGGGTGGGGTAGAGGGATAGAGGGGTATGGGGATGGGGTGCGTCTTGCTATTGAAGGTTCGATTGGGGGCTTGGCCGGAGCGGCCCATAACCCGAGCCGGGCTTTCCCCTCTTTTTCAAAGGGGGGGCGAGGGGGATTGCTGTATACGTCCGGAGGGCTCAAGGCGATGGTCCGAGGAATGGCGTTGAATTGCCTCCCCGTTTCTGCTATCCTTCGCCACGCTTCGGGTGGAGAGCGGCAAGCTCCTGCCCGGGCATGGATCGTCAAGAAGGATCATCCTTCGCCCTTGGTCGTGCTAGGCGGGGAGCTAGCGGTTCCCTGAACCCGAAATCCGCTCAGCGGGGCTGAATCCCCCTTGGAGGGCTCGTGCCAGGACGATCCGTTTCGCTCTGCGGCGTCGGTCGGACACCGCGCAACAGACGGATGTGAACCCCGTCAGGTCCGGAAGGAAGCAGCGGTAAGCATTGCGGTCTGTGTCGTGGTTTACCCTGGCCAAGACCCGCAGGGATGGCGGATCGACACCGGCCGGTTCGACAAGGGGTGCACGGCCAAGGGTCTTTTTGGGCCCCTGCCCCGCTAAAGCATCTTCTCCTCGTCCAACGTGTGTTCCACGATATTGTAGTGCTCGGCAAAGACGGGCCCGCGTCCCTTGAACATGCTCACGTGGGTCAGGATATATTCGGCCGCCTCCCGCCTCCTTTCCTCCGACAAGGAGTTGAAATAGCGAAACATCTCCTCGTCACTCGGGGCCGCTTCCATGCGTCTCCAGACCTCTTCCGGCGTCACGTCCTCTTCTCCCTTCGCTTGGGTCTCCAGTTCCCGCAAGGCCGCGGCTGCCTTCTCCACCAGCCGGTCCGCTTCATGCTTCAAAGAATCCACCAGGCGGGAAAGCTCCTCCAGGCTGCTGCAAACGGCCAGCATCGCCCCGTCTTCCATCCCTTCCGCCGACACCCGCACCTCCAGGCTCGGCCCCGATGCATCCGGACCGGCCTCCCGAACCACCAAATCAAGATATCTGCCCATGGATTCACCTTTCTCGCGGTAAGCCACCGATCGTATCGTCGGTCTTAAACTAACGCCCGCCCCACCCAATAACAACCGGGTGGAGGAGCCATCCGCAATTTCCCTCCACGCCCGCCCTTTCGCAGTGTCGCTTCGGCAAGCGTGCATGCAACGTAATTGCGGGTGAGCTACAGTGGGTCATCAACTTTAGCAAGGATGATGACCCATGGAGGCGAGGCGGCTTACCGATCAGCAATCCGTCAGCTTGGAACAAGTCCAGGAGCGCTTTGGAAAGTGGCGCAGCAACCGTAATGGACGCCCCAGGATCCCGGAGTCGTTGTGGGAGGCGGCGGCATACCTTTATCCCGCCTACTGTTTGAACCGCATAGCCAGATCCCTGGGCCTCGATTATACGAAGCTCAAACAGCGAGTCGCCCAGAGACGTCCGGAGCCCTGCCGACCGGCCGCACAATTCATCGATCTGGGATTTATCGGATCCCGGCCGGAATGTGGCCTCACCATCGAGATCCATCACCGCAACGGCACCCTGAGCGTGCAGGGTGCAGGTACCCGGGAGCTGATGAAGCTTGCCCGGCTGTTCTCGAAGTGCTCATGATCCAGCTCATCCCCAAGATGCTCATCCAGGTGGCCGTTGAGCCGGTGGATTTTCGAAAGGGTATCGACGGTCTGGCGGCAGTCTGCCGGAAGGTTCTGGAAGAGGATCCTTTCTCCGGGTATCTTTTCTTCTTTCGTAACAAGAAGGCCACCACCATTAAGGCTCTCGTCTACGACGGCCAGGGTTTTTGGCTTTGTCAGAAGCGACTGTCCAAGGGCCGCTTTGCCTGGTGGCCGCGGGGCGCTCCGGTGCGCGAGCTGGCCGTTGATGAGCTGCACTCACGGCTCTGGAACCGATCCCCGGTGAAGGGGCAGCCGCCGTGGCGGCCGGTGAAAAAATAACTATCGTTCCATGCTCGCCTGTGATATCAGGCAGCCATGTTTACGTATCGCGTAAAGACCGTCAGCGAAGAGGGCATTGCCTTCATCAAGTAACTGATCGCCGAAAATCCCGGCGACAGCCGAAGGCGGTTGTCAAAGAAGCTGTGCCGGGCATGGAACTGGGTCCAGCCCAACGGCCGGCTCCGGGACATGGTATGCCGCTCCTTGATGCTTGAGCTGCACCGGGCCGGGCTCATCCGCCTGCCGGAAAAGAAGTGCTCACCGGCCAATCCCCTGGCCAAACGCAAAAAACCCGCGCCGGTTCACATTGAGGAAAGTCTCTTTGTCGCAAGACTCTCAGAGATTGCCCCTTTAGAGTTTCGCCAGGTACGCCGGAGCCCGGATGAAAAGCTGTTCAACGGCCTGATCGAGCAGTCCCACTACCCGGGCTACACCCAACCGGTGGGCGAACACCTTAAGTACATCGTATACACAAAGGAGCGTCCCGTGGCCTGCCTGGCCTGGGCATCGGCTCCACGTCACATCGGCGCGCGGGATCGCTTCATCGGTTGGGCCCATTCTCGGCGCCCCTCCGCGACTCGGTTTTCTGGCAAGGGGACGTCCCTTCGGGCAAATTGAAAGGCCGGGTACTCAATCCGAGACCAGAGACGAAGGGAACAGGAAGCGGGCGCGTCTAGAACCGAGACAACACCTTAAATTTCTCCAAACGTTGTCTTGACAATGGGGTCCACCTTAGATCTCCCTTGACATCCGGCAGCTGGAGTGAGAAAAAACATACAATAATATGTTCTCCTTTGAAAGAACGTTGTGATTTTGCCCACACGCCTACACTGAGATCCGTGGTGGAGACTGTCAATGGAGCTCCACTTTTTAACCGTCCGCAGACGCCATGTCGCATCGGCCTCTTTTGTCGAAAATCGCATTCTTGCCGTGGGTAGCTCAACGGGGTTGTCTTTGCCGGGCGAGGGAATCCAGCCGGAGCATGCCCGGCTGATCAAAGAGGATGACGGTTTTGCCATTGAGCCTGTATCCGATGCTCCCATTACGGTCAATGGGATCCCCTTGGCAGGACGACACCGACTTCAGGACGGTGACTGGGTGGTTTTCGGCACCGCCGTTTTTCAAGTCAGAATTCATCAAAGCAACATTGGCGGGAAAGAGCCTCAAAGCGGTCGAAGTGCGGACACCCAGAGCATGGTTTCCAGACGTCTGGTGATCGGCAGACTGCCCACCTGTGATTTTTTCATTCCATCGCCCTTGATCTCCAGACGGCACGCAGAGATGGTTTGGCACGACGGTCGCGTCATTCTCAAAGACTTACACAGTACCAACGGGACATTCGTCAACGGGCAAAGGCTGACAGAAGCTCGGTCGATCGAAAAGGGAGACAGGATCCAGGTCGGAAGCCTCGTCTATGTTTTTACAGGCGAAACACTGGAACCGCTGGACGAGCTTAATCGGATTCGCATCGAAGCGCACGGGTTGGGAACCGAGGTGAAAGATCGAAGCAGCGGCCGTTCTAAGCGTCTTTTGGACGATGTGCACCTCGTCATCGCTCCTGGTGAGTTTGTGGTGATCTTTGGAGCCAGCGGCTCCGGGAAATCGACGCTTCTGGATGCCTTGAGCGGACGACGCCCTGCTGGTTTCGGGCAGCTCTATTACAACGGGGTCGATTTCTATTCCTCCATGGATCTCTTTCGCACAAACATGGGTTACGTGCCCCAGCAAGACATCGTCCACCGCAAGATTCAGGTCCGCAAAGCTCTTTATTACGCAGGTCGATTGAGATTGCCCGGAGACACGGCACGGGAGGAGATCGAGCAACACACTACCCGGGTTCTCCAACGGCTGGGGCTGAGTGAAAAGGCATCCAGCGCCATCGACACGCCCACCCCTTTGAGCGGCGGTCAACTAAAACGTGTGAGCCTGGCATCCGAGCTCATCGCAAATCCGAGCCTCCTCTTTTTGGACGAGGTGACAAGCGGGTTAGACGCCGGCACCGACAAAAAGATGATGCAGCTTTTCGCCGAACTGGCCGCCGAGAAGAAGACCATTGTCTGCGTGACCCACACCCTGGAAAACATCGATACGTGCCATCTGGTCCTTCTCGTGCACAAAGGCCGCATCATCTATTTCGGGCCTCCGAAGGAAGCTTTGGCCTATTTCGGAGTTTCCCGACTAACGGAAGTTTACGACACTTTGGAGGCACATCCGGCGGAGCCTTTGGCCGAAAAGTACCGGAAATCGGAGCTTTTTGATGAGTTTGTGGGCCGCCGCTACACTACGGTTCGGGAGGACCCTCCCAGGGAGATTCCCTTGTCAGTCCGTCGTTCTCCTCCGAGATTCGGCACCGGATTGCTCCAATTCCGCACATTGGTCCTCCGATATATGGACATTCTTCTGAGCGATCGGCGCAATTCCCTTCTCCTGCTTGCCCAAGCGCCGATCATCGCTGTGCTCATCGGCCTGGTCTTTGACATCTCAGGCCCGCTGGACGCCCAAGTCCTCGGGGAGTCCCAGGTGGCGTTCATGGTGGTCCTGTCGGCCATCTGGTGCGGCTGTCTGAATTCCACCCGGGAAATCGTCAAGGAACTTCCTATCTATATGCGGGAACGTTCCGTAGGCCTGGGGATTTTTCCATACCTGATGAGCAAATTATTTCCTTTGAGCCTTCTTTGCGTTCTCCAGTGCATCTTTCTCCTGGGCATTGTGACGGTGCTCTGTTCCTGGGATGGTCCTTTCGTTCAACGCCTTGGCGTCGTCGTTCTCACGGCCGTTTCGGCCGCCACCATGGGATTGGCAGTGAGCACCATGGTCAATTCCAGCGACAAGGCCGTGGCGATCGTTCCCGTCCTTTTGATTCCTCAAGTTATTTTTTCCAACTTTGTGGTCACCTTGGGCCACCTTCAGAAAGCCGTCGCTCGGGGATCGGTCCTTGCTTTCTCCGCCTTTGACGCCATGAAGAGTCTGTTTTCCCCGAAGGTACAAGCTCTCGTTCAGGTGGAAGCTGGGCTGGGGGTGAACGTGGCGACCATTTCGGCGCTAGCCGTGGCCTCTTTCGTCTTGGCCGTGATCGGACTCAGATGGAAGGACAAAACGCATCGCCAGTAAGGAGCGGGCAATGGGGACCTTGTCCAGTGAAGAAATCCGCCAGACCTGCGGTCGGTGCCATACCTCCACAAGCCGTCTGGCTTTGAGCCAAAGCGACTATTGCTGTCCTCAATGCGGGCAGGAAATGGCTTACGTCGACACGGCGCCCAACGGCACCATCCGAGGCGTGTTTGGTTTCCTGCGCAATGAAGGCGAAGTCTTGATGGACCGATATGAGATCGAGACATTGTTGGGCAAGGGGGGGTTCGGAGCCACCTACTTCGTACGCGACATTAAATTAAAAAAAAAGCGCCGGGCCCTCAAGGAGATTCCGGCGCTCATGTTCGATGAAACGGAAGTTAATGTTCTTTGTCAGCTCCATCACCCATCTATTCCCGACATCCTGGATCGTTTCGAGCAGGACGGAATGGTCTATCTCATCCTGGAGTTCGGCGGAAACCAGACCTTATCTCAGTATTGCAAGTCCAGCGGCGGCCGGGTTCCCCTATCGGTGGCGATACCTTGGATGCGCCAGGTCTGCGAGGCCCTGGATTATCTCCATTCCCAAAAACCGCCGATCATTCATCGGGACCTTAAGCCGGACAACATTCTGATCAATGAAAATCACCGGGTGATGCTGATCGATTTCGGTATTTCCAAGGCCTTCGACGAGGCCCTATACACGCGCACCCTGGCCCGAGCGGCATCCCATGGTTTCAGCCCACCGGAGCAGGTGTTGGGAACGGGCACCGACGAACGGTCGGATATCTACGCTTTTGGTGCCACGTTCTACTATGTTCTGACCGCCACGGTACCTCCCGCCGCCCACGAGCGTGTGGCGGGGAAGAAATTGGTCCCCTTGAGTGTTGCGGCTCCCGAGACTCCACCGGCCCTCAGCGAAGTGGTCGAAAAGGCCTTGCAGCTCAACATAAACGAAAGGCCCCAGACGGTCAGGGAAATCTTGGAAACTCTTGAAACCGTGGTCGTTGGAGACACCTCGTTGGGATCGACCATGGTGCAGACAATCCGGCTAGACTCCGTCCCCCCCAAAGCTGCAACCGGACTCCCCGGATCTTCCCTGCCGATTTCAGCAGACTCAGGCTCCCGGCAAGCGGATCCCAAGAGATCCCGTTTCCCATCAAGGATGCGCTTGCTGGTGGGCGCGCTTGTCCTCATCGGGCTGATGGGCTTGGCCGTGCTCGCCCACCGGTTTCTTATGACCCCAGGAATAATTCAGCACGAGAGGGCTCAACGGGCGACCTCTTCGAACTCTCAGGAGACCCATTCGTCCGCTCCCGACCAACAACCCACGCATCAACTTGAAAGCGCCTCCAAACGGGAAGAGACCCCCGTCGGTCAGTCCCCGATGCCCCTAACGGCTTCCTCTGAATCCCAAGGATCCGGGATCGTCTCGGAGGTTTCTCCAACCCCGACGCCGTTGACCTCCAGGCCGGCTAAGACACAGCCTCCACCATTTGCGTCACCAAAGCCCGCAGCGAAAGGAATCACACAGCCAGCCACCAGCTCGGCAATGGGCAGCCTCATTGAACAGCGAAGGGCGAGTGAAGCCGCCAAGCGCCCCGCGACAAAGTCCTCGGTCACGGGGAGTAAGAAAAGACGGACTAATGATCAAGGCAATAGGAGACGAGGCTTCATTCTAGAGACCGAGACCACAAAGGTGCGATGAGTCTGGGCTGGGTTGTTTGTGTCTGGGATCGCCGACATCATCGGGTCAAACAGCAACATCAAACAAGAACACAGGAGGAACACCATGAGGCATTCGACACTTACAAAGCCGGGATTTGGCTTCATCTTCGCCATGTTGTGGGCGGTGGTGTTATCCCTTTGCGCCGGAAATGTCCAAACCGCTCGGGCGCAGTTCGCTTTGCCGGGGATGTATGCGCTAAAAGTGTACCATGTAAATTCTTTCTTTTACCCTTATGTACAGGTTTACTTCCGAACATTCGATAAAGACGGCTTGCCTCTTGTCAACCTGAATGAACGCAACATCGGCCTCATGGTCAAGGGGCGCAGCTACGACCCCATGAAAAGGCAGTATATGGTCCAGAACCTTCGACAGCGTAAGGAACCGGTGCGAACCGTGATCGTTTTGGACGCTAGTAAGTCCATGGCAGGGCTGCCCTTTGAGTCGGCCCTGACGGCTTGCGCGCGTTTTATCGACAGCAAAAGGCCCCAAGATCAGGTGATGATATTGGCCATTCGAGACACGGCCGATGGCTACGAAATTGTTTCGGAGTACGAGAGGGATCCGGGAGCACTGGGCAGACGCCTCGCCGACGTCAAGTGCGATGGCATGAAAACTCGGCTTTATGACACCATCGGGGCCGCCATGCAAGCGTGTGCAGTGACGCCCCAGGGATCTGTAGACCCTGAGGGCGCCGATTATGTTGCTTCCTGCTCCATTGTGGTGCTGTCCGATGGAAAGGACGAGGGAAGCGCCCTTTCCCGGGAAGAACTCAACACTCGAATCGCCGGCCTGTCCATACCCATTCCCATCTATTCCTTGGCATATACGAAAATCAATCCAGAGTATTTCAAGAACCTGGAATCCATCAGCAAAAACTCCTTCGGTAAATACTATCTTATTGGAGAAGCTTACGAAAAAATGCAGCGAACCCTAGAGGAGATTCAATACATCATTCAGGGAGACTACGTGGTCACCTTCAAAGCGTTTACTCCTGTGGACGGTGAAAAGCACAGCTTTAAGTTGGGCATTGAATATCCATCCGGCAGCGGGAAATTCATGTATGACAGCGGCTACTTCGAAGCCATCGAACCACCGCCGGCGCCTCAGATCCTTCAAGCCATCGAGCGACTAGATGCAGTAATACCGCGCCTGCCCGAGGGCGGCCATCCTTACTTTGATCCCACCCCTCAGGCTCACTCTTCTTCCTCCCCCCAGTGAGAAGGGACGCCGAAATCGAAAGGAGTAGGCCCATGAGGGGATTCAGATTGTTGGCCGCCAACCCGTTTGTCAGCCTGAGTCTTTGTTGCGCCTTCCTGCTCCTCGGGTGTGCAACCACGGATCCTGAGCAAGCGCAACAGCAAGTCGGCGGCGCCGTGGTGGGGGCACTATTGGGAGGAGCCGTCGGCGCATTGACGAGTCGTGATGCCAAGGGAGCGTTGGTCGGCGCCGCCGCAGGGGCCGCCCTGGGATTTGCAGCTGTCAAGCTGGCCCAATATCAGGCGAACCGTGTGAGGACAGCTGAACAAGACGCGAAAATATACGGCCTTACCCCCCTAACCGATACCCCTCTTGTTAAAATTAATGATATTTCCTGCTCGTCCCCCATGGTGACAAAAACAGACCCTGTGCAGTTCCATGCCGACTATTCGCTGAGCGTTCCGAAGAGCTTTCAAAACGTCGCCGTGCAGGAAACCTATATTTTTAAGGATAAGGACGGAAAGGTTGTCGCGAATCTCGGCACTCAACAGAAAAACTTAGAGCCGGGAGGATATGAAGTACGAGGAAAACTCCTTCTTCCCGAAAACACGCTCCCGGGCGAGTACCAACTGGAACTGCAAATCAAGGCTGGGACGAGTTACGATGTGTCTGCGGCGCGTTTTCAGGTGAAGGGATAGTCGAGGGACGGAATGCGCTTCAGCATGGCCCTGCGGTGGATTTTTCCTCCTTTGCTGATTCTGTTTCACCTTTGCGGGCTCCACGGCCTTACGCAAGGATCGGAAGCCTGCCGTGAAAGGGAGCCTGCGGTTCTCAAATCAGCGAAATCCATGGTCCAATCCACCTGGCCGATCCGAAGCACCCACGACCCCGTTTCGCGTTTTATTGAGTCCCTGGGGCGGCGCCTTGTGGAAGGGGTCTGCCCTGGGGAAAGCCTTGCATGGTCTTTCCATGTGATTCGCGACCTGGATTTAAAGGCTTTTTCGGTCAAGGGATGCTCCGTCTTCGTTTCCGATGGAGCCGTCGTCTCTGTCGGGTCAGAATCGGAGCTGGCGGCCGTTCTTGCCCATGAAATCGGCCACCACCTGGCGGGACATTTCCTGGATTCCGAAAATTCCGGCGGACCCCGTCTTGGCAACAACCTGTTTGTGTTTTTTTCGGAGATGGGCGCGAGCACTCGGGACGCCGCGACCATCACCACTGGGTCTCTCAAACAAATCGACAGCCCACAGCGGGAATATGAGGCGGATGAACAGGCCGTCGTGGTTCTCCATCGTTCTGAGTACAACCCTCAGGGGTTGCTCGACTTAATTCACAGGCTGAGGCAAGGCGGGACCTTATCCCACCCGTCGGAGAGAATCTCACGAATCGAGAAACTACTGGAACGGAAAATCCCCGGGGGAAGATACATCTCCGATTCGGACAGTTTTCGGAAAATCCGGGACAAGATTCAAAAAGATTGGAAGGATCTCGATCTTTGTCCATGAGGTATTCCGTGCCGATGCGGCTAGTTCTTGCATCTATGCCGGCAAAGCCGCTTCCTTCCATCCGCCGCGGGTCTTGCAAGGGGAGCTGAAACATGAAAACACTGCATAAGAGATCGCACATTCCGTTCCTGTTTGCCCTTCTCCTGATGGGACCGCTGTTTTGCGGTTGCGCTGTCTCAGACAAGCTGGTTTCGCGCTTTTTGGAGGATTTCCAGGAACTTAAAAGGACATTGAAAAACCCGGAGGATGCTTCTTGGGAAAATCTTAAGGCCGGCACAATCCGATGCCTCCCCGAGACGGTCCAACCGGGTGAAGAGATCAAGATGGTGTCGGAATACTCGGTGCGCCCGTCGGGCCTAGCCGAAACCATGACTGTTCGTGAGACCTGGAACCTCAAACGGGGAGGGCGAGTTCTCTACACTTTGAAAGAGGAAACCAAGAGCCTGGAAAAAGGCACGTACCTAGTCCAGGGGCGTCTCGTCTTGCCGGGGGACACGCTCCCCGGCACCTACCGCATCGAACACAAGGTGGAAACCCGCCCGCGTCAGGAAAAGACGGCAACTGTCCATGTGACACAGGAATGCACTTTCCGGGTCGTTCGTTGATCTGAAGGAAGAGCGTAGCTGTTGTTGCCAAACCCAAACGGTCCCGTCGGAGGCCCCATGAAAGGCGTCGTTTGCGTCCTGCTCCTGATCGCTATCTTCGGACTCCTCGCTTATACAAACCCTTCCGTGGACGATTACGAACATTTCATCCACCAATGCATCCTTACCGAAGCTCAAAAGGAAAACCCGGATTCCGCTGCTAATCTTCTCGCCCCTTTCTTAGGGGGACTTGTAAGTGGTTATGTGAAGCAGCAGACCCTTCGGACCGACTATGTGTTCTTCAGCATCTACCAGGCTCGCATCGGAGACGAGAGGCTGCGGGCGTTGGGGATTCTTAAGAATTTCATCGTCCTTGAAACCCCAAGTAAAATTAGCAGAGAGATTAAGTAAGGTGCGAGCGGACGCGGCTCACGATGCGTTGGACACCCTTGTGGAGCTTCGCCGACACCCCAAGGTCGCCTTCGTCATCATATGGAATCCGCACCAATCGAGTCGCGTTTATTGAGGGGATCGGGCGCTTAGGCAAGGCCGCGCCACGGAGCGCCGAGTGCTAAAAAAGGTGATGGTCTCAAGTACTTGGGTCAGACGGCGCCGGGACCGGAAGAGCTATCGGTTTCTCCGGGTGATCCGGGTGACCGAGAGGATAGCGGACGTGAAAGGTCAAATGCTCATCCAGCCCCTCTTGGAGCTGGAGGGCTGGTGGATGTCGTTATCCCTTGACGAAGCTCAAGTGATCGCCTTGCATGATAAGCGGGGGCCACGCGAACAGTTTCAGAGTGAGGTCAAGTCCGATTTGGACTTGAAAGGATTGCGCTCCGGGAAATTCGCCACCAATGCCCTGGTGCTGAGTCGCGGGGGATTTGCCCATAACATCCTTCGCATTCTGGGACAAAACGGAATTTTGGGGGAGGTTTTCGCCGGTTCGCCATCCGGCGAAGCGCAGACGAGTAAGGACGGTGAACCAGGAGCTGATCTACCTGGCGGCCCGAGTGATTCGAACAGGCCGCCGGTTGAAGCTTCAGTTCGGAAGGCACTGTCCGGTTTTTTGCGCTTTTCGCAGAGTATATCTTAGGTTCTGTCCGGCATAGCCAGGGACTGGTCCAAGAGCATGTAAGCCAGCTGATTACGGAGCTTTGAAGGGACACCTATGTTTCGAGACCCATAGTACATGGCCATCGCAAGCGATTTTTGCGGCTTCTGAAGGCCCGGAGAGTGTATGAAGGACCGAAACCGGGCGTCAACTAGCCGCGAAATAAATTTCGAATGCTCCACCGTCACCTTGCTGCTTTCCCGTTCACGGATTCAGGGTTATGACTTTAAAAAAATAGAAAGTGAACGAGATGAAAATGAAAATAAAATTGATAAAAGTAGTTTATTTTATAATAATTAGTATGTTTGTGGGGATATATTCAAATACAAATGCAACCGAAGATTGCCCAAATGGGGGAACTCCTCAGCAAGAAGAATTAGGTAAACTTCTACTTAAAACGAACTATCATGCTATTAGTTGCAGATATTTAGGTCAGCCATATAATCGGATGGGAAACCAAGCTCATCCTGGTATTGATTACTCAGCTCCGGCTGGTACACCAATTTACGCACCTGTAACCGCCGAGTACAAACTTTCTTCTACTGAAATGCTTGGAAAAGCTTCTTATGTAATTTTACCCAATGGCAAAAGGCTCTTTTTCCTTCACATGAGAAACCTTGTTCTTGGATATAGAGAAAAAGGCGAGGAAATAGGATTAACTTATGATGATCATGTACATGTTGAATTGCGTGTCGGATACTCAGGTACATATTTAGTTGGTGGGGAAAGCTGCGGAGGCACATGCACTTTACAGCAAATTGAGGAAATGACCGATGATCCTTCTACCATCTTAGATGTGGTGGGAGCCGCGGTCGGCGCATTGACGCCGGCCGTTGCGGATGCCGCTGACAGGGCGGCGCAGGAGGGGATCCTCCAGGGCGTGTTCGTTGAGGCCGTACCGCTTTATTCGAGGATTGCGAAGCAGGAAATGCGTCATAACCGTGAGATCATCCCCAAGGGGTATCCCATCGGGGAAACGATCGGTTCGATCCGCCCCGGAAGGCTCGCTTTCGTGCACGAAGTCTACCAAAATGACACGGAGTCACGGTTCACACTGTTGGTCTCGTCCACGGACGGAGCCGCCGGCTACACGACCGCCACATTCTTCAAGCCCACTCTCGGCCTTGGGGGGCGGGGAAGGATCCTTTTCCTTCATTTGCAAGCGCCTTATGAATTCGAAGGCGATTCCAACGCCATTCGTAAGGCCGCGGCCCTTTACAAGGCATACCACTCAGAACATCCGGATAGTCCCTACGCCGCCGAGGCCCTGATCTTCACCGCTCGTCTTCAGTGTCTCCTTTGGGACACCGAAGCCGCCGCAGGGCCCATGCCGGAGGACACCGCTCGAGCCTTGGGGGCCGCGATGCTCCAAACCCTCGCCGAGATCAGCCGAAACCCCTTTTGCGATTCCCTTTGCGACGAAACGATCCGCGGGGCCAGAAGGTTCGTTCCGACGGGCGCACGAAAAGGGCCTTCCCCTTTTGCCACACAGGCCCTCCACCGCGCCCTGGCCGAGCTGGGGCGCCACGTGCCCTCGTCCTTTTCGAGACCTTGAACCCATGGGGGATCCGGACTTCGCTCTCGGTTCGCCGTTGGATCTCCCGGCGGGCCTCGTGGGGATGCGGGGCGGATGGCTCGTCCGCATCCCGGAAGACGCGCTCCAGGCGCCTTTCCAATTTCAGCCGGGGTTCATGGCGAATGTCCCGGCCGTCCCAACGGAAGACATCCACCCGGAGCCCCTGCGAACCGTTGCCTCGGGAAGCTCTCAAGCGGCACCCAGATTTACGCAATAAGGCGGCCTTCGTACCCCCTATCCCATATCCCTCTACCCCTGACCCCTCACTCATCACTCATCACTCATCACTCATCACTCATCACTCATCACTCATCACTCAAAACAAAAAGGGGCTGCGACCTTGCGATCGCAACCCCTTTTCTTTCTGGTGGGCGGGGGGGGATTCGAACCCTCGACTTCCACCGTGTGAGGATGGCACTCTCACCGCTGAGTTACCCGCCCGAAACGTTGAGCCTTATACAACAAGGCTCCGCTCATTGCAATAGAAAAAGCCGGTTTTCTTGCTGCCCAGAAGCAGGAGCTTGAGGCGCAGGTAGTCCTGCTTGGCTTCCTCATCGCCCGGAGACACGTCCAGGATCCGCTTCGTCTTTTCCAGCGCCTCTTCGTATTGGCCCAGGCTTTCGTGGATCCGCGCCGCCTGCCGAAGATATTTCACCTCCTTGGGCATAAGGCGGCTGAGCTGTTCCAGGCTGCGAAGGGCCTTCTTCTGGTTGCCCTTCTTGAGGGCCCCGTAGAGCACGTACTGGTGGAAGGCCGCCACCTGCGGGTGCTGTTGCGCGGCCTTTTCGAAGATCTCCACGATGGCGTCGTAGTTCTTGGCCTGGTCGTAGAGAACGAACAGGGTGTCGTAATAGGAGAGATTGTCCTTGTCCAGCTCGATCAGGCGCCGGAGAATCCGCACCTGCCCCTCCGCATCCTTTCGTTTCTGGTATAGGGCCAGGAGATAACGCAGGGGCTCGGGATTGGCCGGCTCCAGCTTCGCTGCCTTCTCGAAGGCCTCTTCCGCCTTCTCCCATTGCTCCAGTTCATAGTAAAGAAGCGCTCTGTTGTAGTGCACCACGGCGTTTTCCGGTTCCAGGGCGGAAAGCATCTCGTAGGCCTTCAGCTGTTCCTTCTTGTCCCCCGCCTTGTCCAGGAGCGCCACCAGGCGGACCAAGGCCGTCTTCTGCTTGGGGTTCTTTTCAATCACCTGCTGGTAGATCGTCCTCGCCTTGTCCCCCTCTCCCAGCCTTTCATACAGAGCGGCCAGTTTCATCCGGTTGGCCTCATCGGTGGGATTGGCCTGCAGGTACTTTTCCAGGTCCGCGGCCGCCGAACGCAGATCCCCCGTTTTCGCCTTCACCACCGACAGATTGTAGTGGATGTTGGGATCCTTGACACCCGCCTTGAGGGTCGCCTCATAGGCCGCGGCCGCCTCCCCCCAACGTTTCTGCCGGGAAGCCAGTTCCGCGCGCACCAGGTGCCAGGGCCCCCGGTACCGGGCGGGCACCTCCTGAAGGTTTTTCTCCAGGAAGGCCAAGGCGTTCTTGGGCGAAAGGTTCTTGTTCAGATAGGTCAGAAGAGATTCAAAGACGCCTGGATCGTCGGTGAGGCGCAAGAGCTCCAAGTAAGTCTTCAGGACCGCGTCGTGTTTCTTCTGTTTCTTGTAGACATCCACCAGGCGTTCCAGGACGGGCCTGGAGCGGCCCATCTGGAGGATCTCCCCGTAGAGCTTTTCGGCTTCCGCCAGGCGGCCCTGCTCGGCATAAAGGGAAGCCAGCTGGGTCCTCGCCAAGGCATTCCCGGGATCCTCCGCCAGCGCCTGCTCCAGGTAGCGGGCCTTCTCGTCGGGGCTCCCGGCCGAAGCGGCCTTCTGCAGCCAGTCCTTGGCCCCCAGTTTCGCCGTGAAGCGAACGGATCCCAGCTCCCGGTCGAACCAGCGCACCCGGAGGGGCACGGTCACCGGCGATTCGAACTCTTCTGCCGGCAGAAGCTCCTTCAGGGTCAGGGAGGCGTCCGGACCTTCCGGCCACGGCTGTTCCCCCGCGGCAAGCTCCAAGCCCCAGCGGATCCAACCGTCCGTTTCCACCTGAACGACCTTCAGCCGGTCCCGGGGATGGACGGTGCGCTGGGCTCCGGCCGGCAGGCGCTCCGGCTTTCCGTTGATCTCCACCTGGAGGCTCACAAGGGTGTGGGGCACCGGAAGATGCCGGAGAACCCTGTCGGTCAGCTGGGGAGTTTCCTGGAACCAAAAGACGCCGGCCGCCACCAGTCCCACAACAAAGACCCACTTGAAAAAGGTCTTCGCGCGACTTTTCCTTCTCCTGGGTCGAAAGAGCGAGGTTTCGTAGTCTCTCACGTACCGCCTCCGGCTCCGCCCCCACATGGTTCAGGCCCCCTACCCGTTAACGTGCCGTCCGACCTCCATCCTCAGCCGATCCAATTCGCCCCTTCTCAGCGGTCGCCAGTGTCCGACCCGCAAGGTTCCCAGCTTGATGGGCCCGTAGGCCGTCCGGTGGATCTTCAGGACGGGGCATCCCACGGCCAGGCCCATTCTCTTGATCTGCCGGTACCAGCCCTGGTGGAGCACCATCCGGATCCAGGTGGCCTTTTCCCCCCGCTTCAGGACTTCCACCCGGGCGGGGGCGGTGACGCCTTCTTCCAAGCGCACTCCGGAGCGGAGCTTCTCCAGGGCCTCTTGCGAAGGAACCCCCTGCACCTTCACCTCGTAGGTCTTGGGCACCCCGTAGCGCGGATGCAGGAGGCGATTGGCCAGTTCTCCGTCGTTGGTAAGGAGGAGGGCTCCCGTGGCGTCCCAGTCCAGGCGCCCCACGGGAAAGACTCTCCACGGCACCTCTCCCAGGACATCCATGACCGTGGGCCTTCCCCGGGGGTCCTTCACCGTGGTGAGGCAGTAGCGCGGCTTGTGCAGGAGCAGGACCACCTTTTCGGCGCTGGGCTCCACCCGCCGGCCGTCCACCTCCACCCGATCCCGGGAGGGATCGACGCTCACGCCCAGCTGCGTCACCACCCGGCCGTTCACGGACACCCGGCCTTCCTGGATCCACCGTTCCGCTTCCCGGCGGGACGCCAGGCCGGCCTGGGCGATGTATTTATGGAGCCGGATCTTCCCTGCTCCCTTCTTCTCCCTAGATCCCATTTTCCACGCCGAGTCCCACGGCGGATCGGACCAGCTCCATGGTCTTTCGGGCTTCCTCCCGGGCCTTGGCCGTGCCGTCCAACACCGCCCGGCGCACCTGGTCCATGTTTCGTTCCATCTGTTCGCGCCTTTGGCGGATGGGACCGAGATGGGCCAGCAGGTGTTCCAGCAAGATTTTTTTGCAGTCCACGCAGCCGATGCCGGCCGTCCGGCACCCCTGGCTCACGTGGTCCATTTCCCCGGCCGTGGAATAGAGCTTGTGGTAGTCGAAGACCGGGCACTTTTCCGGATCGCCCGGGTCGGTCCGCCGGGCTCGGGCCGGATCCGTCATCATCTGAAGGACCTTGCGCCGCACCGTCTCTTCGGGTTCGGTGATGTAGATGCAGTTGTCGTAGCTCTTGCTCATCTTGCGCCCGTCGGTCCCCGGCAGCACGGGCACCTCCGTGAGCAGCGCGTCCGGGACGGGAAAGATCTCCCTTTCATAGAGATGGTTGAACCGCCGCGCGATCTCCCGGGTCAGTTCCACGTGGGGCAGCTGATCCTTTCCCACGGGGACGCCGTGGGCGCGATAGATGATGATGTCGGCGGCCTGCAGCACCGGGTAGCCCAGAAAGCCGTAGGTCGAAAGATCCTTGGTGGTCAGCTGCTGCTGTTGCTCCTTATAGGTGGGATTTCGTTCCAGCCACGGCAGCGGCGTGATCATGCCCAGCAGCAGGTAGAGCTCCGCGTGTTCCTTAACGTCCGACTGAATGAAGACCGTGCACCGCTCCGGGTTCAGCCCGGCGGCCAGCCAGTCCAGCACCATGTCCCAGGTGTTCGCCCGGATGGCGCCGGGGGTGGCGTAGTCGGTGGTCAGGGCGTGCCAATCGGCCACGAAGAAGTAGCAGTCGTATTGGTCTTGCAGCTGAATCCAGTTCTTGAGCGCACCGTGAAGATTTCCCAAATGGAGGCGGCCCGTGGGCCGCATTCCGCTCAGTATCCGCTTCTTCTGGGTCATTTTCCGCGTCACCTCCGCACACGTTCGTCCTTACAGGAAAAACCGGGCAAAAAGACTCACCACCGGATTCAGCAGATGCCCCCACCACCCGGTGGCCAGCAGGATCACCACGATGAGCATCCCGTAGCGCTCCAGGCGCGCCACCTGCCAGGCCATGCGCCGCGGCAGCAAGCCCGCCAGCACGCGCCCGCCGTCCAAGGGCGGTACGGGAAAGAGATTGATCACCATGAGAACCAGGTTGAACATCACCGAAAACTGGGCCATGAGAAAGAGCGGCCGGAGAATCATGGCCGCCGCCCCCACGGCGAACCCGGAGGCAAACAGAAAGAGGATGAACCGGTAGACCAGGGCGCTGGCTGCGGCCAGCATGAGGTTGGTAAGCGGGCCCGCCACCGCCACCCAGGCCATGCCGCGCCGGCCTCCCCGAAGCCGGTGGAACTGCACGGGGACCGGCTTGGCCCATCCGAACAGGAAGGGGGCGTTGGTCACCAGGAGCAGCAAAGGAATGATCACCGTCCCCACGGGATCGATGTGCACCAGGGGATTGAGGGAAATCCGCCCCAGCATGCGCGCCGTGGGATCCCCCAGCTTTTCCGCCACCCACCCGTGGGCCACCTCGTGGCTGATGACGGCCAGAAGCAGCGGCACGGCGTAGATGCTCACGTCTCTAAGCAGATCCAGAATCATGTCGTTCCTTACCCTCTCCGGCCTCCAGCTCCCGCCAGGCCAGTCGTCGCGCCAAGGCCGTCTCTTCTTCCCGGCTCCTCACCTCTCCGTTCAAGCGGGCGTCCAGGATGCGGTTGAGGATCTTGGCATAGATGGGGCCCGGGGGAATGCCCATCTCCTTGAGATCCCTCCCCCGGATTTCCGGCTGCACGTGGCGATACCGGTGGAAATAGTGGCTGATGGCCCGTCGGATCTCTTCGCGCTGTGTGGCGGCCATCATGAACAGGATCTCTTCCGGCCTGAACGGTTGAAGTGCCCGATAGATAGCACTGGGGCGTCGGGGAGGCAACCGTAAAAAGTCCCCCAGGATCTCGTTAACCCTTTGAAACGTCCAGGCAATTCGCTCGCGCATGTTCTGGGGCAGATCCAACCGCTCCATGACCTTTTGAAGATCCTTGTACGGCAGCCGGGAAAGCAGCCCCAGAAAGTACACCCACCACGATTCCAGCGGCTCGTCCAGAAAGCTCAGTTCGTACCAGGACAAAACGTCCTTGATCTGCAAGAGGGTTTCTTCGGCCTTGGCATCGAAGCACACGCTGGGGCAGATGACCCCCAGGACCCCGAACTCCGCCATCCTCCGGATGGCCGGCACCGGGTCCTCCTCCATGAGGATGTGCTGGATTTCGTGGAAAAGCCTTTGTCCCCCCAGCCGGTCGATGAGCCCGATTTTCACGGCGTGCCGGATGAGGCTGGCCGTCTGCTTGCCCACCCGGAACCCGAACCGCTGTTCGAACCGGATGGCCCGGAGGATCCGGGTGGGGTCCTCCACGAAGCTCAGGTTGTGCAGGACCCGGATGGCCTTTTCCTTGATGTCCCGCTGGCCGCCGAAAAAGTCGATGAGCTGGCCGAATTCGTCGGGGTTGAGGGCCAGGGCCAGGGTGTTGATGGTGAAGTCGCGCCGGTAGAGGTCCATCTTGAGGGAGCCGAACTGCACCACGGGAAGGGCCGCCGGGTACTGGTAGTATTCCAGGCGGGCCGTGGCCACATCCACCTTCAGGTTGTCGTCGAAGATGAGCACCGCCGTGTTGAACTTCTTGTGGCACCGCGCCCGAATCCCCGCCCTTTCGGCGAAGGCCTTGGCGAAGGTGATCCCGTCGCCTTCCACCACGATGTCGATGTCCAGGTTGGGGCGGCGCAGCAGCAGGTCCCGAATGAACCCGCCCACGGCGTACACCTTGTAGCCGAGCTCCTCGCCCAGTTCGCCCAGGCGCCGGAGCAGCTCGATGATCTCCCGGGGCAGCTGTTCGGCCAGGACGCTGGTGATGTTCTTGCGGCGCCCCCATTGGCCCGCGGCCATGTCCTCCTTGAGGGCCACCGGCTCCCGGGACCGGTCCGTGATCAGGTGGTTCAGAAGATCCCGGCGCGTCACCACCCCCACCAGCTTTTCGCCTTCCATCACGGGCAGGATGCGCTGCTGGTGCTCCACCAGGTGCTCCTGGATTTCCACCAGGGTGGCCGAGGTCTGGACCGTGTTGAAGTCCCGGTTCATGTAGTCGGCCACCTTTTCGTCCCGCAGGCCGTGGTAGATGGCCTTTTCCACCACCTGCCGGTTGATGAGGCCCGCCACACGCCCTTCTTCCAGGACGGGCATGGCGTTGATGTTGTAGCGCACCATGATCTCCTCCACCTGGCCCAGGGTGCTTTCCACATCCACGGTGAGCACGGGGGAGCTCATGAGGGTGCGGGCGGTCACCGACGGCTTGATGGTACTTTGGAGCAGCTCGAAAAGGCGGTCTTCGGCCTGGATGAGGGTGAGATCGCGGATGGTGGCGGAAGCCGCCGTGGCATGACCGCCTCCCCCGAAGTAGGCCGCCACCTCGCCCACGTTCACATCGGGGACCCGGCTTCGGGCCACCAGGTAGATCCGGTCCTCCATGCGCGCCAGGGCGAAGATGACGTCCAGGTTTTCCATGTCTTTCAGCTTGTGGACCAGCACGGCGAAATCCCCCACGTACTTGTCCACGGACACGGTGGCCACGCACACGTCCACGCCGTTGATGTTGTAGGTGCGGGCGGACTGGAGCAGCTCATTGAGGAGCGCCACCTGTTCGGCCGTGAGTTCCCGGGTCACCAGGTCGGAGACCATGTTGAGGTCGGCCCCCTGTTCCAGCAGGTAGGCGGCGGCCCGAAAGTCTTCCGGCGTGGTGGAAGAAAAGGTGAAGGACCCCGTGTCTTCGAAGATCCCCAGGATGAGCATGGTGGCTTCTTCCGGGGTGATGGGAATACCGCGTTCCCGGATGATCCCGGTGAGCAGGGTCACCGTGGCCCCCACGGGCTTCACGATCTCCACCGACCCGTGCACGTCGTCTTCCGCATCGGGATGGTGATCGTAGATGTGCACGTCCACCCGGCCCGCTTCCACCAGGTCCCGGAACTTGCCGATGCGGGACGCCTGGCGCGTGTCCACCAGCACCAGCCGGGTGATGCGATCCAGGTCCAGTCCCTTCAGCTTGGTGAAATCGAAGAGGTATCCGGCCGTGCTGACGAAAAACTCCCTCAGGTTCTTTTCCTGGGATCCGGGAAAGACGAGCAGCGCGTCGGGATAGAGTTTCTTGGCCGCCACCATGGAGGCCATGGCGTCGAAGTCGGCATTGAGGTGGGTGGTGATCACATCCATTCCGTTGCACCTTCATTCCGTATGGGGGCGCCGTCACCCGCGCGGGTGGTGGGCCTGGTGGATCTTTTTGAGGCGCTCCCGGGCCACGGCCGTGTAGATCTGGGTGGTGCCGATGTCCGCATGGCCCAGCATCACCTGGAGCGACCGGAGATCGGCCCCGTTTTCCAGAAGATGGGTGGCGAAGGAGTGGCGCAGCACGTGGGGGCTCACCGTTTTGGGCACTCCGACCGCGGCGGCGTGCTTTTTCACCATCTTCCACACGCCCTGCCGGGAGAGCCGCCCCCCCCGCGCGTTCAAAAAGACCACGTCCCGGTCCCTGCGCCCCGCCAGCTGCGGCCGTCCCCATTCCAGGTACGTCTTCAGGGCGTCCAGGGCGTATTCGCCCAGAGGCACCAGGCGTTCCTTGTCCCCCTTGCCGCGCACGATCAGGTAGCCCGCTTCCAGGTTGATCTGGGCAAAGCGCAGGTCCACCAGCTCGGAAACGCGAATGCCCGTGGCGTACAGGATTTCCAGGATGGCCCGGTCCCGCATGCCCAGTGGGTTCGCCCCATCGGGCATGTTCAGTAGGGCTTCCACCTGCTCGCCGCTCAACACCTTGGGAAGGGTGGCCGGGATCTTGGGAAACGTGATGCGGGCGGCGGGATTGGTGTCGATGAGATCCTTCGATTCCAGGAAGCGGAAAAAGGAACGGACGGCGGCGAGACGCCGGGCCCGACTGCGGGCATGGAGGCCCTGGAGGGCCTGCCGGAAGTAGTCGGAAAGTTCTTCGCGGCCCACCTGGCGCCAGCTTTCCAGGCCACGTTTGGAAAGGTAGTCCGTCAGATGCGCCAGATCCGACGCGTAGGCGCTCACCGTGTGCGGACTGAGCCGTCTTTCCGACACAAGGTAGGTGAGAAAGCGATCCACCAGCCGGTCCACGGCACCTCCCCGCCGCAAGCTCCCCTGCGCCATCGTTAGCGGTCCCGCTTCTCCTATTTCCTGAGCGGCACCGAGTAGGTCTGGAAGTGGAAGTCCACCAGAAGGGAGGTTTCCACTTCGTCCGCCTTCCGGTGGGTGGAAATCACGTCGATCTGGTGGGTCCGGCCCTCTTCGTCCGCAAGCTGGATGGTCTCGCCGTCCCGGAATCCTCCCCGCCGGTACCACACCTGGGGCGGCAACAGCCAGGCCTTTCCGAAGGTGTCCTCGAACCGGAAGTAGTCCAAGGCGTCCTTGGGAAACTGCACGTAGAGACAGAGCTCTTCGTCGGTGGCGGGACGGCGCAGCTTCTCTTCCAATTCCCTTTTCCTGGCGTCCAGATCCACGTCCGGCAACTCCTGGATCCCCGCCTCGTCGGCCAGGATCTGATACCACCTCTTGCCGTCCCGGCGCCGATGCTCCAGCACCTTCTCGTAGATCCACTGCTGGGGCTCATAGAAGGGAAAGGGTCCGTAGCGGCCCAGCAGCAGGTTTTTCAGGTCGTCCGTGGGATTTTCATACCGGCCGTAGATCACGTTGCTGACCGCCGTACTCCACAGGATCTGGCTTCCCGGCGTGACCGACCAGATGTTTCCCATCTCGCGGTTCACGTCCATGAGTTCACTGAAGATCTCGTGGATCCGCTCCAGCAGCCCCAGTTTTTCCGCCTGCTCGAAGGCAATGCTGGCCGCGCCTCCCGTGAGCTTGTGACGTTTGACCGTGGGATCGAACCCACGGAAAGGTGTTTCGAACCGTTCGTAATGGCGCCGTTCCCGGCGCAGCAGATCGGAGGCGTCCACGATGGGCTGCACCTTGAGTCCCGGTGCCTTGTAGCCGTAATCGTGCAGGGTCTGGATGAGGCTCAGGGCCGGGGCCTGGGAAAACATGCCGCCGAAGCCGTGGTCGGCCACCTCCACGATCTTCACCCCGTTTTCCACCGCCGCCACCATGCGTCCCAGGTCGTTTCCGTCCGTGTTGTGGCCGTGGTAGGCCAGGATGAGTTCGGGGTAGCGGGCCTTGATGGCCGCCACCAGGGACGCGATCCGCCGGGGGCTTCCCACGGCCGAATGGTTCTTGATGCCCACGATGATCTCATGGCCGAAGGTGTCGAGGATTTCCCCCACCTTGCCCACGTAGTATTCGTCCGTGTGTCCCACGCCCGTGTTGAAGCAGATGCAGGGCATGAGGAGCTTTCCCGCCTGCTGCACCTCGCGGCCCACCACCTCCAGGTTGGGGACATGGTTGAGAAAATCGTAGACCCGCCACACGTCCACGTACCGGGCGAAAAGCCGCACGGTCAGTCGCAGCACGTTGTCCGGATAGGGCCGGTAGCCGAAGAGGTTCCGCCCCCGGCAGACGGTCTGGATGAGGGTGTGGGGCATGCGTTTTTTCACCAGGCGGAGCTTTTCGAAGGGATCGATCTGCTTGTTCATGAGATCCAGGTGGACCGAAGCCCCGCCGCTGATCTCGAAGGCGAAGTAGCCCGTATCGTCCCGGTAGGGAGCCACGCGGAGGGTGGTGCGCGGCAGAATCCGGCACTTGAAGTCCGACTGGGACACGTCCCGTTCGTTGTTGGTGAGAAAATACCCGGGGGTCTCCCGCAGGAAGGCGAGGATCTCCCGGACGCTCATCTTCGGGGTAACCCGTTCTCTATCCGGCATGGATTCTCTCTCCGTCGGTGTGAGTCGACGTGGATCCGCCCCGTTCCCTCACTTCGCATGGCCTCATCACCGTCGGACCGAGGACGGCACATGTTCGGCCCGCATCAGCTGCGAACGATCCGGGCGGCATCACCCGCGGCTTTGGCCGCTCCCGCATCCTAGTCATGTCCGCTCATGTTCCTTCGCGTTCATTGTCGGTCCTCTTTAAAATGGGAAGTAGGCCCCTGTAGGGGCGAATGATTATTCGCCCCTACAGGCCGCGCCCGCGAGCCAAACGAGGTCGCGTATCATATAAAGCGCTACAAAATAACGGCCCTCTTGGGGTTTCCGCACACCCTGCTAAAGGCTCTCGGCGTAGGGGTTGTACCCGTACGCGTTGATCTCCGCGATAAGCCGCGCCAGGCGGTCCAGCTCCGGCACTTCCTCCCGGTAATCCAGCAGCTGCGGATGGGTGTCGATGTAGGAGGTGTCAAAATTCTGGTCGATGAAGTCCGGATCCTCCACGATCTGTTTGTAGAAGGGGATCGTGGTCTTGACCCCCACGATGTTGAACCCGTCAAGGGCGCGACGCAGCCGGTCCACCGCCTCGCGCCAGGTGAACCCGTAGACGGTGAGCTTCACCAGCATGGAATCGTAATAGCGAGGAATTTCGTAGCCCTGGTAGATGCACCCGTCCAGGCGCACGCCGTGGCCGCCCGGGGACTGGTAGATGCGGATGAAACCCGGATTGGGCATGAAACCGTTCTTGGGATCTTCCGCGGTGATCCGAAGTTCGATGGCGCATCCGCGCACCTGAACGTCTTCCTGGCGGAAGGACAGGGGCTCCCCGGCGGCGATGCGGAGCTGCTCGCGCACGATGTCCACCCCCGTGACCATTTCGGTGACCGTGTGTTCCACCTGGATGCGCGTGTTCACCTCCAAAAAGTAGTACTGGTCTTCGGAATCCACCAGGAATTCCACGGTTCCGGCGTTCACGTAGTCGGTGGCCCGGGCCGCCCGGACGGCGTCGGCACAGATGCGCTCCTCCACCAGGGCCGGCAGGCTGGCCGGGGCGATCTCGATCATCTTCTGGTGACGGCGCTGGATGGAACAGTTGCGCGTTCCCAGGTGGATCACGTTGCCGTGGCCGTCGGCCAGGATCTGGACCTCCACATGACGGGGATTCCTGAGGCCCTTTTCCAGATAGATCCGGTCGTCTCCGAAGGCCATGCGGGCTTCCGACCGGGCGAGCCGCAGCCCCTGGATCAGCTCCGCCGTGTCCTGGACCGCCCGGATGCCCCGGCCGCCGCCGCCCGCCACGGCCTTGACCATGATGGGAAAGCCGTGAAGCCGGGCGAATTCCAGGGCCTCCTTTTCCCCCTCTTGACCTTCGGCCAGCACCCCGCTTCCCGGGATCACCGGGATGCCCGCTTCCGTCATGACCTTTCGGGCGATGACCTTGCTGCCCATGTCCGAAATCACCTGGGGGGGCGGGCCCACGAAGATGAGCCCGTTGTCGGTGCAGCGCTTGGAAAAGAGGGGGTTTTCCGCGAGAAAGCCGTAGCCCGGATGGATGGCGTCGGCCCCCACGGCCTTGGCCGCCTGGATGATGCGATCGATGTCCAGATAGTCCTTGCGCGGCCCGGACCCGATGCACACCGCCTCGTCGCTCTTCATAATGTGCATGGCCGTCTTGTCGGTTTCCTCATAGATCGCCACGGTGCGGATCCCCAGTTCCTGGGCCGAACGCATGATCCGAATGGCGATCTCCCCCCGATTGGCCACCAGAAGCTTTTTGAACATGGGCTGCCCTTTCGTTTCCATGCAGAACCGCTCGGGCTCCGGACATCCCGGCGCCGCATTTCAAGGCCGTCTTTGTGATCCAAGGGACCGGAAAAAGAGAATCCCTCAGGAAGAGGCGCACCGCCACCGGGCGGCTGCAGACACGGCACGAAAAAGGCCTCGGGCCATCTCGTGCGAGTGGCTAGCACTCATAGCATAGAGCCTTGGGGGGATCAACGGCGCAATGGCGGGCAGTTCTCAGGCATGCTCGAAAGGCGGGAACCCTGGGACCGCAAGGCAGACCGCGTTCACTTACGGCCTGGGAGCGGGCCGCCGCCTCTGTTCACGCCGCCGACGGCTCATCTGGTTGAGATACTCGCGATCCAGCAGACTGCACTTGTAGGGCTTGATCACCTCGGTGACCTCCCACTTGGGCCGGTTCACGTCCTGGAGAAGCTCCTTGATGCTGTTCCAGTAGCCCGGGCTGTAGAACTCGCAGTCCTTGCCTTCATTAAAGAATTCACAATGCTGCTGGCTCACGTACTTTTCGTACTTCTTGCAGTACTTGATCTTCATCTTAACGTCCTCCTGTACCTTGGCGCCCCGCTTCCAGGGGCCCTTGAAACGCTTGTACGGTATTTTAAGCACAAACCGTGCCGACGGCAAGGCGCCCCACCCCTTTTCCGGCACATATTTTCCTTTACAACGGACCCACAAGCCGCTATAAAGGCCACGGCTTTAGGCCAGTAGCTCGAACGGCTAGAGCACCGGACTCCAAATCCGGGGGTTGGGGGTTCGAATCCCTCCTGGCCTGCCAGAAAAGAGCGAAGGGGTTGCAGCTTGACGGCTGCAACCCCTTTTTTCTTGCGCACCCGCCGCTCCCTCGGAAAAGATGCCCACACCCTCCCGTACGCCGGCCGTAGGGGCGAATAATCATTCGCCCCTACGGGTCCCTCCTGGCCCCCAAGACCTCTCCGCTCTCACCGGGCAGGACTCCCGGAGCCGGGCGGAATGGGACTCCACGTGGACGATTTCTTCCCTCCAGGCGATCCGCGCGGGCGGGCATAGCGCCCGCCGCTACAAGACGCATGGCGCCCCTTGGGTAGGGGCGGGGTTCATCCCCGCCCGCCAACTCCGCAGCAACGAGAGAATCCGCCAAGGAAATCGCCCGATTTTATTTGCAACGCGACCTTGCTCCGTTCGTGTGCGCGTACTGTAGGGGCGAATAATCATTCGCCCCTACAGGTGCTTCGTTTTCAAAGGTGTGCTTCCTGCTTCGTTGGCACGTGATCCCCGTGATGGGAGCCCACGTGAAGGAGTAGCGCTTTCGGCGCCTTCCAGGAGCTTGTCCGAGAACGCCGGGGATGATCTCTTTTGCCGAGGTTACGATGCCCCTTCCCCGCGGCTACGAAAAGAGCGGCAATACCCCGGGCTATTCTGTCGGAGAGTTATTCTCCGAGAAGCTTCCGGGAGCGGCCTTGGCCGCGATCCGGATCGCCGGAAAGACGACTCCTCCGGAAGATGCTTCTTGGCCCGCTCTTTCGTCCTGGCAGGGTGGCGAGCGTCGCCAGGAACGTGGGGATGTGAAAAAGGAAGGCCTTTGCCGTCTTACCGATAGGTGAAGGGAAAGTATCGGGCCGGGGCGGCAAGGATCTCCTCCAGCGCGTGGGCCCAGGAACGGGCCG
Organism: Desulfacinum sp.; assembly: GCA_014359885.1. Taxonomy (GTDB): domain Bacteria; phylum Desulfobacterota; class Syntrophobacteria; order Syntrophobacterales; family DSM-9756; genus Desulfacinum. The sequence continues at coordinate 14,031 of JACIYN010000074.1, read as the reverse complement.
TGAGCAGAGGGCGGAAATGGTCCTTCCAGAGAGGTCCGCTTTCCAGGTCGGCCAGAATCTCCTCCACCGCCGCCCGCAGCGCTTCCGGAGAGGCAAGTCCTTCCCCCCAGAGCCACGCCGCATGCAGCAGCCCCATGGGGCGGGCCGTCGGTCCCAATCGGCTGCAAAGCCGCAAACCCTGCTCCCAGGCCAGGCGCTTGCCTTGGGAATCCGTCAGAAGGCGACCCACATTCCAGAGCCACAATTGCCAAGGGTGGCCTTCCAGACCTTTTCGGAGAAGGGATCGGCAAACGGCCAGGTAGCCCGGCGGAAACCTCCCGGTTTCGGCCCCGAAACGCGCCAGCGCCGCATGCTCATAAGGCGAAAGACCCGACTCGTTCCCCCCGAGATAACGCTGCAAGACGCCTTCCGCCTCTTCCGGCCGCCCGGCATCCAGAAGGGCATGGAGCAGATAATGAAGCTGGCGTCTCCGGTCGTTTTGGAATTCGGCGACTCCGTCTCCTCCGAAGGCCTCCGAGGCCAGGTCCACATAGCGCCTGGTCTCCGCCAGGTAATCCGGCCCGCAAAATCCGTAGTTTTGGGCGATGGTGCCGTAGAGCTTGGCGAGCGCAGGGATCACCGGCACCTTTTCGCCCACGCGCTGCACGTCCCGGCACGATTCCAGCCTCCGAACGATCTCTTCGACCGGCTTCGGTAGCTTTGGATCGAACCGGTACAGGGCATGCCGTTCCGTGATAAAGCGCCGGTTCCAGAAGTCCCCCACCAGGGCCAGCCCTCGGTCGAACACAACCACCGAATCGCAGAGGGATTCGCAGCAGGCGGCCCAACGGCCGGCTTCCTGGGGATCACCTTTGCGCGTGGCGACCGCCCAGGCGCACTGGGCCAGCCGGAAGGCCGTCACGGCGGAGATCTTCGTCAACCCGGCCACGACGGATTCATCCACGGGAGCCAGGAGCGCCGTCAGCCAATGGTCGGGCACCCGCGGGTCGCGGCCCATGCGCTCCAGTTGCTTTACGAAAGAGTCGGCATGTTCCGCATCGCTCCAGATCCGCCCCAACGTTTCCCGGTACGTCCGCGCAAAACGGCTCCATCCCGCCATCCGGGGATCCATGCGATGCACGCCCGCCGCCAGGTCTTCCGGAGAACGCAGGCGTTCCAGATCCTTCAGGCGGCGCGATCCCCGTCCCTGCCGGCACGCCTCCCAAAGATACGAGGCCGTCTGCAGGTCCCCGGCGCCCAGGAGCGCAACACGCTTTGCGGCCTTCCGACCGCGTGCCGCCTCGGCGGGAACAATCATGGCGCGAAAACCGAAACGGGCGGCGGCCTCCGCCTTGGCGTCCACTCCCGCCACGGGAAGAATCCTTCCCGCATCGTCCAGGGCTCCGGTGGCGATCACATCCCCGGAATCCCACGCCGCCCCCGTTCTCTGCTGCGCACCCAGCGCTCCCAACAGGACGGGCAGGGCCAGCGACGGCCCGTACAGCCGGGGTGGAACGGCCCGTCCGTCCGAAGAGGCCTCCGTTTGCGACAAAAGGATGGGCAGGAAGAGAAGTCCGGCGTCCGTTTCGCTTCGCAGGAGCCGGTCCGCCAGGAACAAGGCCTCCCGGGCGTCCGGATCCAACACCTTCCGGCACCAGGGCGGAAACGGTTCCCGCGCCCCGGGCCGGGCCGCGCCCACCAGAGCCCACACCACATCCCCGCGACCGCCGGACGCCACGGGGACGGCAACGACGGAAAAGGAGGCTCGATGCAGATCGGGCCAATCGTCCGGCAGGCCCAGAAGATGCCGAAATGGAATTCCGGGAAGCTCCCGGAAAGGTCGCATCCCCTCCCGGCCCTTTCGGGATATTCCGGCGGCCAGGCAGGACAGGGTCACCAGACGCCCCACATCGTGTGGAACCTCCCGGAGCAACGCGCGCAACTGTCGGGCGAAATCGCCGTCTTCCGACGGCGCTCGAAAGAGCCTCGGATCGCGCACCTGCTCCAGGCGCTCTTCCAGGCACCCCCAGGACCGCCAGACCAGAAGTTCATCCAGGGACCAGCTGGAACATTCCTTCATCTCGAAATCACCAGAAGATGGAAGTCCCCGGGTTCGGGATCCCGATCCGCCGGCTCGGGGGCCGGAAAAACCAGGCGAAAGATGCCGGAGGAAGGATCCAGCGATATTTCCCGTGGCTCATGGCAGACGCCCGCCCGAATCCACCGGGCCTTCAGCCGGGCGTTGGGACCAAGGCGGGCTTGGATGCGCCCCCCCAGGAGGATTCCATCGGGGAGGCGCTGCCGGAAGGTGAGTTCCACCGGGGCGGCTTCCAGCACACGCTCGCGCCGGTCGGGATGGTAGAGGCGGGCGAACAGCGCGGTTTCACCGGCCGCGGCCCGCGGCAGAACCGCATCGGTCCAGGGAGCCGTGATGAGGGTCTCCAGGGAGGGCTCCCGGCCCCTTTCCGGTTGGATGTAGGGTCCGAAGCGATTCCAAAACTCCTGCGGATCCAGGGGAATGCCGTAGTCCCCCTCCCCCCCTTCCGCCGGTTTTCCCGTTAGCACTTCTTCCGTCAAACGCATGGAGAAATAAGCAGCGGTCTCCACTTCCAGGCGGCGGAAGGCCGTAACGTAGGAGCTTTCCAGAGGGTCGTCCTCGGTCGCCGAGACCGCCGCTGCGGGGCTTTCTTTTGTCCCGAGAGCCTGAAGGACACGGTCCAATGCGGTGCGGTGGACCATCCGGACGGCCGGGCCCAGCCGGTGGATGGGCACGGGGAAAGTATTCCAGGATTCCGCAAAAAGCCCGGGCGCCAGCTCCACGTCTCCCGGGCCGGCAAGACGGGGAAAGTCGTGAACCAGGCAGACCCGCACCGCCCTTTCCATTCCGGGCACGGGCTCCAGAACCAACACCAGCGGGGGTTTGTAGAACCGCCCTCGCGGCCCCCAACCCGCCAGTTCGGGCGAGAGCGGACGCACCTGGCCCGGCCGCACCGTCCCGGGCGCCCCGGCTTCTCCTTCACCCAAAGGCGGATGCTCCGGCTCAGGGCCCAGCTCCACCAGGAGATCCCGCTCTTCCCGGCAAAACAGGCACGACGCCAGATGGGACGAAAGCTCTTCGTCGGCGTCCGGCGCCGCCAGGATCTCCGCCGGAGGGCAGCCCCGCACCCGCACGGCTTCTTCTAGCGCGGCCCGCAAGAGGTCGGGCCTCAGCCGATCCTTCGTCATGGATGCCTCATTTCCGTGATTTGTGGATGCACTCCCGCCGCCCGACGATCATGGTCGGGCCCCACCCCGACCGGATGGAAGGGCCTGATTTGGCGTTTATTCGCGTTCATTCACGGTTTTCTTTCACATTATCCTTACGGCTCCGGTCCCCTTCCTTACAGGCCCGGACCACCTCTTCCACGAAGGCGGCCCAGAGGGTCTTGTCCACATCGGGCGGCGACAGCCCCGGCCACAGGAGACAGAAGTCGGCCAGGCGATTCTCCAGGTTCGCCAGCAGGTATTTCACCCCGGAAGGGCCACCGTAGCCCAGCTCCCGGGCCACCGCCGCCAGGGACATCTCCCGGCCGTAACGGGCGTAAAAGGCCTCCTTTTCCCGCCCGCTCCAGCCCGCCGTAAGGGTTCGGGCCAATTCCGGCAGCCGGGCCGCCGTGAGCTCGTGCTCCTGCGTGGGCTCCATGGGAAGGTCCCTGTCGGTCGCCGGGCCGGCTTCCTCTCCCGGTGTCCGTTCCGCAAGGGAAATCTTTGTGGGAGCCGGACCCACCTCCAAGTGGCACATCAAGTATCGGGTCAGTTCGCGGACGGGGACCCAGCACGGGCGGCCCAGACGGGTCCGGGCCTCCTGCCAGAAAAACCGCGCCGCCTGCACCAGCGCAGCATGACGAAGCGAAGATGCTTCCCCGCCTTCCACCGGGGGCGGAGGCCAGTCTCGGTAAGGATTCTGCGTGAGTCGGGCCAGGTCCGCCTCCGGAAGGTCGCCCTCATCCAGAGCAAAGAAGGAACCGGCCCGTTCGGCCTTGGTTCGGATGCTTGGCTCGCTCTGCAGGCACTGCCGAACCCGTCGGTAGAGGGCCCGGTGGGGATCCGTTCGCTTGGTGCGCACTTCGTCCCGAAGCCGGTTGACGTAACGGCCGGCGATGAAGAGGGCCACGCGGTCCGCCCCCTGGGCTCGAAGCGTTTCCAAGCAACTGCTCTCATCCCAGGCAGCGGCCTGATCCCGTGCAAAGATCCACAACTCGTTGGCCAGCTCCTGCACGCACGCCCCGTCCCCTTCGCGAGAGGATTCCCTCAGTCCACCGCCCGGGAGAACCGCCCGGGGAATCCCGTAGCGGGGCACCGCTCGCACCACCCTTACCGCCGCCCTCAGGAGCACAGGGAGACATTCTCCCGATTCCAGCCAGGAGCTCCACTTCATGGGTTTTCCACCTGTTTCAGGCATGTTTCCGGAACCCGGCCCCAAAAGCGCAAAGAGGTCCAAAAAGCGGGATCGCGCGGGAGAAGAAAGGCGCACTCTTCCACCAGGTAGGACGTTTGTTCCGTGGTCCGCCCCGTGATTTCCAGAACACACCCCTTGCGAATGCAGCGCCGCGCATTCCAGCGTTTGGTGGAACAAGGGCAGACCCGAACCGCCACGGGATCCGCTCTGAGCACGAAAAGCGGATGGGTGCCTCGACTCCGCGCACCTCCGGCGGGAAACGTTCCGGTGATCCGCTCCATCTGCGGGTCCGGAGCACCCCCGAAAAACATCCTCTCCTTCCAATAGACCGGGCCGAGTCGCGTAAGGGACGAACCCAACTCATCCAGCGGGGGGTCCGGGAAGAGCCTTTCGGGCGCACGCCAGAACGCTTCGGGATCCTTGAGTCGGGACATCATGCCGTCGCACCGCGCTTGGTTGGTTGCTTCTCGGCCATAAAAGCAGAAATTCACAAACCGTACAAGAGGGCGCGACGGCGGCCTTTGAAAAGGCGACGCCCGCAGCCGTAGAAGGAAAGAAGCGGGCACAGTGCGGGAGCCGCCGGCGCAGGAACGCGCCCAAGCTAACCATCACCCCGGGGGAGCAGGCGTCCCGCCCGCATCACATCCCAGCCGGGCCGGGGCGGGAGCTTGAGGCCGAAAGGGTTTTCGGGCGCGTTTGCTGGGGGGACTCCCTCTGTTTGGGTGTGAAAACCGGTCTTTGGAGGAGACCATGGAGAAGGACTGCGGCTGGGTGGACGATGAGACGCATCGCGCGGCCTTGGAGTATTTGGAGCGCAAGGGGCTCGGGATGCCGTCCGCGGCGCGTACGGGCGTTCGAGCCGGCGAGATCCTCGTGGGCGTGTGCGAGTGTAACTGGGGGCTCACCATCCGGGTGGCGCGGGATCTTTCTCCTTGCTACAGCGCAACCTTCTTCTGCCGTCATTGCCAGGAGGATGCCTTCAACCTTCACAATTTTGTGGTATTTCGTCCGGAAACGCAGGACTTGAAGTCGGCGCTCCCCGAGAGGCGGAAACCGGCGTGACGAAGCCGGCGGCCCCGGAGCCGGGGGCGCGATGATTCGGATTGGTGTGACTGGAAGGGCAAACCCGCTGAAGGAGATCGACCCATGCCTTCCCTGCTCGTTTTGTTCAACCACTCGATGACGGATCGCCAGCTCCGCGACGCCCGAGAAAATCTCGGCGTGAGCCGGATCGTGACGCCCCCCGCTTCGATCCGAACCCTTTGGTCTTCCATCCCCGCCGATGCCGATGCGCTGGAACCCGTACTGGCACCGGTTCGACAATGGATCGATACCACCGCCGTCCTCGGCGACCACGTGCTGGTTCAGGGGGACTTCGGCGCCACGTATCTCATGGTGAACCATTGCCTGGAGCGGGGCCTCGTGCCCGTGTACGCCACCACCAGGCGCAGGGCTGCCGAGGAATTGCTCCCGGACGGAACGGTGCGGTTGACCCATACCTTCGAGCACCGGCGTTTCCGCCGGTACGGCCTGTGAGCAGCCGGCCAAGGCCGGCCGCGATCCTTGAGACCGTGCAAGGCATCGAGGCCCCTCATACTCCTTGCAGAGGACCTCGGCGGTTTTTGTCGCCGCGAAGCTAACTAGTTGAATATACATCACACAGCGAAAAGAGGTCCTCTGCACCCTTAAATTATAGTGTTTTTGGGTAGATAAGAATTTCCGGCGGCCTTTATGTCCATTTTTTCAACAGCCAAGGCCCTACCCTCACGGGAGGTGCTCTGCAGCGGCCCTCTTGGGCTAGACACCATGCGGGTTTTCAGCTATAGAGTCCGAAGGCAGGCCCCGATTTGAGGGGATTGAGACTTGCGCAAGTATTCCCAGCACGCAAGGCACATCCATTGTGTCCGAAGGCAGGCCCCGATTTGAGGGGATTGAGACTTGATTATTTTTTGCGCTTCCTGATCACCTTCCTGGGTCCGAAGGCAGGCCCCGATTTGAGGGGATTGAGACCGCTATGGTCGTGGCCCCCCGTCGGGAGCATACGTCGAGTCCGAAGGCAGGCCCCGATTTGAGGGGATTGAGACGGGCCGCTGGGGGCGGCACTAGTCCCCCAGGGCCTCGTCCGAAGGCAGGCCCCGATTTGAGGGGATTGAGACTCGCGCAGGTAGGCAAGTATCAAAATAAAAAGGCAGGGTCCGAAGGCAGGCCCCGATTTGAGGGGATTGAGACTAGTTCCCCAACAGCTCCTCGGTTACCGGGGCCGGCCGGTCCGAAGGCAGGCCCCGATTTGAGGGGATTGAGACAGGAAACGACCATCCATGGAACAACCCGACCCTACTGGTCCGAAGGCAGGCCCCGATTTGAGGGGATTGAGACGAGGCCTTCAACGGCCTTGTTTTGAAAGTTTCCCATGGTCCGAAGGCAGGCCCCGATTTGAGGGGATTGAGACCCATCTGTTCGGCCATCTCCCTGGTCTTTTCGGCGAAGGTCCGAAGGCAGGCCCCGATTTGAGGGGATTGAGACACACAGCTAGGTTCTCTCAATGTTTCTCTCGCTATAGGTCCGAAGGCAGGCCCCGATTTGAGGGGATTGAGACTTGAAAGGAATGAGAACGATCTGCCGGCCCACAAGGGTCCGAAGGCAGGCCCCGATTTGAGGGGATTGAGACGGGGCCTACCCCTGGGACTTCCAGCGGTAGGCCTCGTGGGTCCGAAGGCAGGCCCCGATTTGAGGGGATTGAGACCCTTCTCCCCAGGCACAATAACCCTATACTTCAGCCGCGTCCGAAGGCAGGCCCCGATTTGAGGGGATTGAGACTGGAGGGAACATAGGTGCGGGATCCGGTACGCGTGAGTCCGAAGGCAGGCCCCGATTTGAGGGGATTGAGACTATTGGAGGAATGATTGCGGGGTTAGGGGGGTGCTGTTGGTCCGAAGGCAGGCCCCGATTTGAGGGGATTGAGACATTTGGCCTTGCCCTTGAGGTTATATTGGAGGAATGTCCGAAGGCAGGCCCCGATTTGAGGGGATTGAGACTATTCCGCCCCCATCCTCTCCGTGTCCGTAGACACGAAGTCCGAAGGCAGGCCCCGATTTGAGGGGATTGAGACATCCCCGGAACCGGCCACGAAAAGACCATGGCGCCGGGTCCGAAGGCAGGCCCCGATTTGAGGGGATTGAGACCTGTGTCACCCCTGACTCTCTGACACCCCTGACTCTCTGTCCGAAGGCAGGCCCCGATTTGAGGGGATTGAGACTCAGTCAGCCTATCCATGATGCACCCCCTCCTGTTGTGTCCGAAGGCAGGCCCCGATTTGAGGGGATTGAGACTGGTGGCGGGATAGCCTCGTCGAATGTCTTCAGAAGAGTCCGAAGGCAGGCCCCGATTTGAGGGGATTGAGACAACCACGGAACCGGCCACGAAAAGACCATGGCGCCGGGGTCCGAAGGCAGGCCCCGATTTGAGGGGATTGAGACTCGGTGGCCGGGGCCGGCCGGAAGCCGGCCTCGCGAAGTCCGAAGGCAGGCCCCGATTTGAGGGGATTGAGACGCCGGCCGGAAGCCGGCCTCGCGAAGGGCCTTCCTTAGTCCGAAGGCAGGCCCCGATTTGAGGGGATTGAGACCTAAAGCTGATGGGAACATAACGGCGCTCGCCGGTACGGTCCGAAGGCAGGCCCCGATTTGAGGGGATTGAGACGATACTTTCCTCCTTGCCGTGGCACTTAGGCCCTGGCAGTCCGAAGGCAGGCCCCGATTTGAGGGGATTGAGACTCAAAATCCCGCGAGCCCCACGTGGCACAGGCCAGGGGGTCCGAAGGCAGGCCCCGATTTGAGGGGATTGAGACGCTTGCGCCGGCGGGGAGATCCTGCCACGATCCCCAGGGTCCGAAGGCAGGCCCCGATTTGAGGGGATTGAGACTGGCCTTTTCCGCACCGCCTGGAGAACGCGCTTCAACGCGGTCCGAAGGCAGGCCCCGATTTGAGGGGATTGAGACGCCTTCTCCATAAGCGGGCCGTCCGGGCCCGTTTCTTGTCCGAAGGCAGGCCCCGATTTGAGGGGATTGAGACGTGACTGTCTGACGTGTGATATGGTGCTCGAAGCCGGACTATGTCCGAAGGCAGGCCCCGATTTGAGGGGATTGAGACACGCTCAACCGCTTGAAGCAGGGATGGGACTGTATCAGTATGTCCGAAGGCAGGCCCCGATTTGAGGGGATTGAGACTGAAGTGAGCAAGCCGGTTTGCGCCAGAGTGTTGTGGTCCGAAGGCAGGCCCCGATTTGAGGGGATTGAGACTTTGGGGCTCACTAGCAACTTATGCAGTCACTAGTGAGCCGGTGTCCGAAGGCAGGCCCCGATTTGAGGGGATTGAGACAACATCAATCTCGTCCAGAGAAGGATTTTCACCTAAGTCCGAAGGCAGGCCCCGATTTGAGGGGATTGAGACTCGTGTGGAGACCAACGCCTGGTTCTCGTGAAACGCACTGTGTCCGAAGGCAGGCCCCGATTTGAGGGGATTGAGACGGGGTGGAAGGCCACCGGGGTCAGCCCCCCGGCCGCCCAGTCCGAAGGCAGGCCCCGATTTGAGGGGATTGAGACCAGGCGGGGACGCCCGGGTGGAAGGCCACCGGGGTCAGGTCCGAAGGCAGGCCCCGATTTGAGGGGATTGAGACTGCGACGATCCATCCATTCAGGGACCATTGGCGAGAGCGTCCGAAGGCAGGCCCCGATTTGAGGGGATTGAGACAGGTGGTCGGTTCGCTTAGCCTGGAGCAACTCCTGCCGTCCGAAGGCAGGCCCCGATTTGAGGGGATTGAGACTGGAAAGGACTGTCCAGTCCTCCACCCCCGCGGCTCCATGTCCGAAGGCAGGCCCCGATTTGAGGGGATTGAGACTCGCCGAGACGGTCAGTCCCGACGAGGTCCACGAGAGGTCCGAAGGCAGGCCCCGATTTGAGGGGATTGAGACTGGCCTTTTCCGCACCGCCTGGAGAACGCGCTTCAACGCGGTCCGAAGGCAGGCCCCGATTTGAGGGGATTGAGACGCCTGTTCCCAGGCCCAAGTGGGACGCTCCAGCTCAGGTCCGAAGGCAGGCCCCGATTTGAGGGGATTGAGACTGGCCTTTTCCGCACCGCCTGGAGAACGCGCTTCAACGCGGTCCGAAGGCAGGCCCCGATTTGAGGGGATTGAGACGCCTTCTCCATAAGCGGGCCGTCCGGGCCCGTTTCTTGTCCGAAGGCAGGCCCCGATTTGAGGGGATTGAGACGTGACTGTCTGACGTGTGATATGGTGCTCGAAGCCGGACTATGTCCGAAGGCAGGCCCCGATTTGAGGGGATTGAGACACGCTCAACCGCTTGAAGCAGGGATGGGACTGTATCAGTATGTCCGAAGGCAGGCCCCGATTTGAGGGGATTGAGACTTTGGGGCTCACTAGCAACTTATGCAGTCACTAGTGAGCCGGTGTCCGAAGGCAGGCCCCGATTTGAGGGGATTGAGACATGTGCCACCAATACGAAAGTATGGAAGTGCTGAAATGTCCGAAGGCAGGCCCCGATTTGAGGGGATTGAGACCTGACACAAAATTTGAGCCGGAAGGGAGAGGAAAAGAGTCCGAAGGCAGGCCCCGATTTGAGGGGATTGAGACCGGTGCGGATCATGGACGTCTCGGTGGCGTTTTTGAGTCCGAAGGCAGGCCCCGATTTGAGGGGATTGAGACGGGGGAATTGTAGAGGTCCTCGACCATGAGGACCACGGTCCGAAGGCAGGCCCCGATTTGAGGGGATTGAGACCTCCAGGCTGTGCGAATGCCAGAGAGTTCTCCGCTCTGTCCGAAGGCAGGCCCCGATTTGAGGGGATTGAGACAGGGAGAACGCGCCTTCTTTTCCTTTTTTCGCCTTGCGTCCGAAGGCAGGCCCCGATTTGAGGGGATTGAGACTCAACGCCTGAGATCGCCTCCCAGTTTTTCACCACAGTCCGAAGGCAGGCCCCGATTTGAGGGGATTGAGACCGCTCATAGCCCTCGGTCGGATAACCGCTCAGGCTGAGTCCGAAGGCAGGCCCCGATTTGAGGGGATTGAGACTTTTGCCTGAAGCCTGCCCGTGCAGGGCAGGCCCTGAGTCCGAAGGCAGGCCCCGATTTGAGGGGATTGAGACTTTGCCTGAAGCCTGCCCGTGCAGGGCAGGCCCTGAGGCGTCCGAAGGCAGGCCCCGATTTGAGGGGATTGAGACAGAATCGGCCCGGCATAAGCCGGAACGAATTTCTTCAGAGTCCGAAGGCAGGCCCCGATTTGAGGGGATTGAGACTCGTTCCATCCAGAACACTTCCCGTTTGGAAATCCCTGTGAGTCCGAAGGCAGGCCCCGATTTGAGGGGATTGAGACAGGGCCACCGGAGTTTTCCTTTGCATTTTCGGCCTCGTCCGAAGGCAGGCCCCGATTTGAGGGGATTGAGACCCCGGTCCCGCTCTGCACGATCTCCTCCAGAGTGGGCGTCCGAAGGCAGGCCCCGATTTGAGGGGATTGAGACCCCGGTCCCGCTCTGCACGATCTCCTCCAGAGTGGGCGTCCGAAGGCAGGCCCCGATTTGAGGGGATTGAGACGGGCGAGCTTCCCGCTTCTATCCTTTCCCGGATACCGTCCGAAGGCAGGCCCCGATTTGAGGGGATTGAGACGTCACGCCCTCGCCAGTGTTCCAGGTAGTTCAGGAAGAGTCCGAAGGCAGGCCCCGATTTGAGGGGATTGAGACTGTCAGCTCAAAGCTGACGGACTCCCCTGTTTCGTGTCCGAAGGCAGGCCCCGATTTGAGGGGATTGAGACCAGCCCTTCGCCGCGCTTCGGCATCTCACGCCCTCCGTCCGAAGGCAGGCCCCGATTTGAGGGGATTGAGACGCGGCCAGTTCGCCCGCGGGCGCGAAAGCGATGCTTCGTCCGAAGGCAGGCCCCGATCAATAGGGCTTCCCCTGAGCCCCAAAATGTTCTTTGCAAAGGGCTTCAAAGGCTCATTCCGAATGACTGGAGGAAACGGAGGTTACTTGTCGGAGCGCAGGGTTTGGCCTTGGGAGGACGGTCGGTGGGGGGCTCGGCGTATGAGCTCATCCAAAAGCACCGGACGGTCTTCGTTAAAGTCGTTCAGGAAATGGGGATCGATCACTTTCAAGGTGGAAAATGCCTCTTGGGGAAAAGTTCTGAGGCGCACGGCAAGCATGTCGTCGCTGAAATAGGCTTTCTTCTGCGCTGCCTCGAGGATCTCCGCCCAGGAAAAGGCATAGAATTTCCAAATCAGATAGACGTCGAAAACATCCTTGGGATCGTCTCTTGCGACGACGGCGGTCAACTTGTTGGCCAAGATGTTCTCAATGTTATCGATGATGCGCCCTTCAGGCGTCACAACAACTTCCTTCCATCTCGGGGCATGCTCATTGACAAAATCAACCTGCAAGAAATGATTGATTCGGAAGCGGGTGAAGTCTTTGGACTCCACCTCCACCCGCACGGGATATTTCTCCGCAAGCCTCGATCTCAACCTTCGAAGCGCAAAAGCATATCGAGCCGAAGAATCCGCGAAAAAATCCAGGTCGTCGGAATACCGTTTGGCCTTGTAAAAACGGCTCAGACAAGTGCCACCGGTCAGATAGAAGATGTTTTCGCTCGCAAAAACGATGTCCAAGACCTCATCCTGCAAGCGATACAACGCCTCGTAATCTACAAGACCCATCGCAACTCTTCGGCGGTTAGGGGTTGGTCGAAAAACCACGCCTCCACCATGTTCTTTCTGAGGGCGATGTGCTCACGGTTAAAGGCCGGCACCTGGTATTCTTCCAGCATCTTCTTCAGTTCATCCCTGCCGAACAGAGACATATCGTCCAACAGGCGCGTGCTGTTGCCGAGAATCTTCTCAAAAAGGAACCTTTTCCGACGCACGTCATCCCCCTCTAAAATGGCCAGGAGGTCCGCTTCGGATACGTCGTGGTCCCAGAAGCATTCTCTGAGGATTCGTCTGAGGTCTGGCATGAAAGGATTCCTCCCGTAGCCAGGGAATGATAGAAGATGGCCAAGGAGAAATCAAACAAGAGCTGAGAGCATTTGCAAGTCGGACTCCCGGAGCCGTAGAACAACACCGTCGGGCTGCGTTGTCCCGTCACGAAATTATACAGGAAAGGCCAGTCCTGGCCGCTCCGGGCTACCAGGCACGCTGTGGTTCCCTGGCAACCCACCCCTACAACCGCGATCAGCCGCATACGACCACTTGGTGGCTTTTCCCGGCCGCCCGCCGTGGCGGCAACTGGCCCGCCTACCACCGGGGCAAGTTCATGTATCGCCTGCGAGCCGCCGGTTCTCAGCTGTTCACAGGCCTTCACGTGGAAAAAGGGATTGGTGAAGCTCTGGCTCGGGCTTTGGGGCGCCGCACGATCATTATCCTTCGAGCGGGCTCTAACCCCTAGACCATCCTCCCAACCCACACCACGTCTTTCCCCCACCCTTTTAGACCCCGGCCATTGAAAAAGGCCGAGCGAAGGCCGTTTCCGACCACAGAGGCGGGAGCCGCCCTGCAAAGGCTACCTGTGGGCGGTGAAGGACGTTTTCCGTGATGCGGCCGGTGGTCGCCAAAAGGAGGAAAGGCATGGCCCCATGGTTCAACGGCATGGAAAGGATGAAAGAGCTCATCTTGGACCCGTCCGTGGACAAGATGGTCTGCCGCTTTGGAGACATCCACGTACGGGTTGAGACGGAGGCGTTCGAGAAGCTCATGCGACTCGATTTTTCCGTCCTGGCGGTGCGCCTGGGCAATCTCTTCGTCCTGTCCAACCCCCACGAACCGCCCCTGCCCGAGGAAATGCGCGCAGAGCACGTGGAACCGGTCGAGACCCTTCCCATATCGGAAAGGGATGTGGAGGTCTTTTACCTGGGTGGGGACGATCCCCGGAATCATGGAATCGGGGTTCGCTACAGGACCGTCCAGGTCATGGACACCGTCTTTGAAGTGGTACCGGAGGATACGGGTTACGGCCCGTTCCTGCGCTGTGTTCTCTTTGTCGGCTCTTCCGGCTGGAAGGAGGAAAGCGGGGTCGATTTTTCAAGGAGGATGGATCATGAAAAAGAGGATTGGGACCTTGTTGCTCCTGGTTGTTTTGGTCACCGGTTGTGCCGGCAGGCAGGCTCTTAAGCAGAATTACATGCAGGACATGGCGGCACGGGTGGATATGGCGTCCGTGGAGGATCACACCCGGTTCCAAAAAGATCTGGCCACTTGTGCCGATTTGGCCGCCGAATGGCATTACCGGGCCCAGAACGAAGCCATGGCCAACAGCCTGGTGGGGGCCCTCCTGGGCGCCGGGCTCGGCTACGGGCTGGGCCGCGCCTGGGGCGGACATAACGATGCGGGCTGGACGGCCACCGGGGCGGCGGCGGGCGCGGCGGGAGGCATGGGCTCCGTTCAGAATCGTGCCGACACCGTCTTCAAGAACTGCATGCAGAATCGGGGCTACAAGCTTCGGAGTGACAACCGAAAATTGACCATCTGTGATAACCCAATTTTGACCACCCTGAGCCATGCGTCATTGAGGATGAGAAGGGGCGAATCATCCTGCCTTCCACCCGTGTGTGAACTGCCGGAGA
>JACIYN010000073.1 GCA_014359885.1 Desulfacinum sp. | reverse complement strand
AGGAGGTAAAAGAGATGGCCAAGGAAAAATTTGCGAGGACGAAGCCGCACGTTAACATAGGGACGATCGGGCACATTGATCACGGGAAGACGACGTTGACGGCGGCGATCACCAAGGTTTTATCGACCAAGGGGTTGGCGCAGTACAAGGCATACGATGAGGTGGCCAAGGCTGATGCCAAGATGTTCCGGCGGGATGCGACCAAGATTTTGACGGTGGCCCTGTCGCACGTGGAGTACGAATCAGACAAGCGGCACTATGCGCACATTGACTGTCCGGGGCACGTTGATTACATCAAGAACATGATCAGCGGGGCGGCCCAGATGGACGGGTCGATACTGGTGGTAGCGGCTGATGATGGGCCGATGCCGCAGACTCGGGAGCACATATTGCTGGCTCGGCAGGTGGATGTACCGGCGATAGTGGTATTTATCAACAAGGTGGACCTGGTGGATGACCCGGAGATTCTGGATTTGGTGGAGCTGGAGGTCAGGGAGCTATTAAGCAAGTATGAATTTCCTGGTGACAAGACGCCGGTGATACGTGGTAGTGCGACCAAGGCTCTGGCCGATCCTGAGGGGGAAGGTGGGAAGCCGATCTGGGAGCTGATGAAGGCCTTGGATGATTTTATCCCGGAGCCGGTGCGGGAGATAGACAAGCCATTTTTGATGTCGATAGAGGATGTATTTTCGATAACCGGTCGTGGCACGGTGGTAACTGGAAGGGTAGAGAGAGGGGTAGTCAAGGTTGGAGACGAGGTAGAGATAGTAGGCTTTGGAGAGACGAAGAAGACGGTGGTGACGGGTGTGGAGATGTTCCGGAAGATACTGGACCAGGGTCAGGCCGGGGACAACGTGGGATGTTTGTTGAGAGGGATAGGCAAGGATGAAGTGGAGCGGGGTCAGGTTCTGGCCAAGCCGGGCTCGATCACGCCGCACAAGAAGTTCCGGGCGCAGATATATGCTCTGACCAAGGATGAGGGTGGGCGGCACACGCCGTTTTTCACTGGCTATCGTCCGCAGTTTTACTTTCGGACGACTGACGTGACTGGTACGGTGAAGCTGCCGGCCGGGGTAGAGATGGTGATGCCCGGGGACAATGCCAACGTGGAAGTGGAGCTGATCACCACGGTGGCTATGGAGAAGGGCTTGCGGTTTGCCATCCGCGAGGGCGGCCGGACGGTGGG
>JACIYN010000072.1 GCA_014359885.1 Desulfacinum sp. | reverse complement strand
CTGTCGCTGCGCTTCGACCCGGTGTACGAGAAGATCTCGCGGCGCTTCATGGAACATCCCGATGAATTCGCCGACGCCTTCGCCCGCGCCTGGTTCAAGCTGGTCCATCGGGACATGGGCCCGCGCTCCCGGTATCTCGGACCGGATGTCCCCGCCGAAGAGTTCATCTGGCAGGATCCCATCCCGCCGGTGGATCACCCGCTCATGGATGAGGCCGACATCCAGGCCCTCAAGGCCAAGATCCTGGCCTCGGGACTTTCCATCTCGGAGCTCGTCTACACCGCCTGGTCCTCGGCCGCCACCTTCCGCGGTTCCGACAAGAGGGGCGGCGCCAACGGCGCCCGCATCCGCCTGGAGCCCCAGAGGAACTGGGACGTGAACATGCCCGAGCAGCTCTCCAAGGTGCTCGGGGTCCTGGAAGGGATCCAAAAGGAGTTCAACGCCGGCGCGGCCGGAGGCAAGAAGGTCTCGTTGGCCGATCTGATCGTCCTGGGAGGCTGCGCCGCCGTGGAGCAGGCAGCCCGAAACGCCGGGGTCCAGGTGACGGTCCCCTTTGCGCCCGGACGCATGGACGCCCTCCAGGAACAGACCGATGTGGCGTCTTTTGCGGTGCTGGAGCCGATCTACGACGGGTTCCGCAACTACCTCAAATCTCCCTATAGCATTCCGGCCGAACACCTTCTGGTGGACAAGGCGCAGCTCCTGACCCTGACCGCCCCGGAGATGACGGTCCTGGTGGGCGGCATGCGGGTTCTCAATGCCAACCACAAGCGCTCACCCCATGGCGTCTTCACCCAGCGTCCCGAGGTCCTCACCAACGACTTCTTCGTGAACCTTCTGGACATGGGCACCGAGTGGCACCCCGTGTCGGAAGACGCCCACGTGTTCGAAGGCCGCGACCGCAAGACGGGGGATCTCCGGTGGACCGCCACGCGGGTGGATCTCATCTTCGGCCACAACGCCCAGCTGCGAGCCATCGCCGAGGTCTACGGCAGCGACGACGGCCAGGAGAAGTTCGTCCA
>JACIYN010000071.1 GCA_014359885.1 Desulfacinum sp. | reverse complement strand
CGCGGGCCCATGTCCCGATGGACCAGCTTGAACCAGGCGCGGGCGAAGGCGTCGGCGAATTCATCGGGATGTTCCATGAAGCGCCGCGAGATCTTCTCGTACACCGGGTCGAAGCGCAGCGACAGATCCGTGGTCAGCATGGTGGGCCGGTGCTTCTTGTCGGGATCATGGGCATCGGGGACCACCTCCGGGGCGTCCTTGGCCACCCATTGCTTGGCACCCGCCGGGCTCTCGGTCAGTTCCCACTCATACCGGAACAGGTTGAAGAAGAAATTGCTGCTCCACTTGGTGGGCGTGACGGTCCAGGTGACCTCCAGGCCGCTGGTGATGGTGTCCGGCCCCTTGCCGGTCCGGAAGGTGCTCTTCCAGCCCAGCCCTTGCTGTTCGATGGGGGCCGCCTCCGGTTCCGGTCCCAGGTGGGAGGCGGGTCCTGCACCATGGCACTTGCCGAAGGTGTGGCCGCCGGCGATCAGGGCCACCGTCTCCTCGTCGTTCATGCCCATCCGTGCGAAGGTCTCCCGGATGTCCTTGGCCGCCGCCACCGGGTCCGGGTTGCCGCCCGGGCCTTCGGGGTTGACGTAGATGAGACCCATCTGGACGGCCGCCAGGGGATTTTCCAGGTCGCCCTGGGCGGTGTGGCGCTGGTCTTCCAGCCACTGGCCTTCCGCACCCCAGTAGACGCTTTCATCGGGCTCGAACCAGTCTTCGCGCCCGCCGGCAAAGCCGATGGTCTTGAACCCCATGGATTCCAGGGCCACATTGCCGGCCAGGATCATGAGATCGGCCCAGGAGATCTTGCGGCCGTACTTTTTCTTGATGGGCCAAAGAAGCCTTCGGGCCTTGTCCAGGTTCACGTTGTCGGGCCAGCTGTTGAGCGGAGCGAAGCGCTGCTGGCCGGATCCGGCCCCTCCCCGGCCGTCGCCGATGCGGTAGGTTCCCGCACTGTGCCAGGCCATGCGGATGAAGAGGCCTCCGTAATGGCCGAAATCCGCAGGCCACCAGTCCTGGGAGTCGGTCATGAGGTCGCGCAGATCCTTTTTGACGGCCTCCAGGTCCAGGGACAGGAACTCTTTGGCGTAGTCAAAGTCCTTTCCCATGGGATTGGCCTCGGGGGCATTCTGGTGAAGGATTTTGAGGTTCAGTTGGTGGGGCCACCAATCCTTGAGAGATTTGGGTTCGTTGCCGGTGGGTTTGGCCGGTGCGGTCATGGGATTCCTCCTTCCTTGGTTAAACATTCGCTCCTAACAAAGAATCATTTTCCAGAGAATCAAAAAATTTTTAGTCCCCCCGTGCGTCGGTCTTCTCACGGCACTCCGGGCACACTCCGTAGAAGTCGAGCCGATGGGTGACGATGGTAAAGCCCGTCTTGCGGCCCATCTCCTCGGCCAGCTCTTGAAGGCCGCTCAGTTCGGGATCCCGGATCCTGCCGCAGCTCGTGCAGATCACATGGGGGTGAGGAAACGGTTTGCGGGCGTCGTACCGGTTGCCGGCATCATGGAAACCCAGCTCCAAGACCTCGTGCATCTCCTTGAGGAGCCCCACCGTCTTGTAAACGGTGGCGAGGCTGGTGGTGGGAAAGCGCTTCCGCACTTGCGCGAAGATGGTCTCCACGCTGGGGTGAAAATCCGATTCCACGAGGATTTCCAGGACGGCCAGCCGTTGCGGGGTGATGCGGAACCTCCTCCTTTTGAGCTTCTCGAGCATCTGCTGGAGTCTTTCCTGGGCATGGCGGTCCACTCGAGAAGTCCTTCGGTTCGGGGGCAATCTTAACGGAAAACGATTCTTATTTGAAAAAGAACCTAGCCCGTACGGGGTACGGGGTCAATGGAAAAAATGATTGGCGTGCTAACAAATGTTGTGCTAGCAAAAGATGTCGTCCCCCTCCCACCTCAAGGAGCGGTCCATGCTCTTCGAAGACTGTCTCTGCTTCCAGCTTGCTTCCCTTTCCCGTTCCCTTTCCAAACACTACCGGGATCGGATCGCACCCTACGGCCTCACCCAGGCCCAGTTTTTCATGCTCATCGCCCTTTACGAAGAGGATGGGGCCCTGCCCAGCCGCCTCGCCGAAAAGACCCACCTGGACCGGCCCACCGTGACGGGCCTCATCGACCGATTGGAACGGGACGGCTGGGTGGAGAGGCGTTCGGACCCGGAGGACCGGCGGTCGTTAAGGGTTTATCTCACGGGCAAGGCCCTGGAACACAGACAGCCGCTTCTGGCCGTCTACGACGAGGTGAACGGCCTCTTCCTGCAAAAGTTCCGTCCCGAGGAATGGCAGGCCTTCCGGGCCTTCCTGGATCGTCTCCGGGACGCACATTGAGAAGCCGCTGGGACGTCCTTTCCCCATCGAACGGGGTCGGGGCGGGGGAAGATGGGGTCCCTGTTGAGGGACTATCGTAGGGGCGAAAAATCTTTCGCCCCTGCATTTCACATCTCTAAGGGTTCTGTCATTTCATGGAAGCAAACCGTAGGAGGGGAAGATGAAGATCCTGGCCATCAATGGAAGCCACCGGAAGGGGAAGAACACGACCGTCATGCTCGGCCTGGTGTTGGAAGAGGCGGCCGCGGGCGGAGCGGAAACGGAGCTGGTGGAACTGGCGGATTGGCGCATCGAATACTGCATCTCCTGCAACAAGTGCCTTCGCGAACCTCGGTGTTCCATCCGGGGGGACGACATGGCCGAACTGGCGGAAAAGATGCTGGCCGCCGACGCCCTCGTTATCGGTTCTCCCGTCTATTTCGGCAACGTCACGGCCCGTCTCAAGACCTTCATGGACCGAACCCGCTGGCTCCACATGCGGGAAAACCTTCTGGAAGGGAAGCTGGGGGCGGCCCTCACCCACGCGGGTCT
>JACIYN010000070.1 GCA_014359885.1 Desulfacinum sp. | reverse complement strand
ACAGGATCAAACGCGCCTTTTCATGTGAAAGAAAACCGCGAATGAACGCGAATAGACGCAAATGATTCTCTTCTATTAGCCGACGACGTCATGTTTCAAAGAAGCGCCTCACCCGGAACGCCCACTGAAGGCGCGCCCACCGGGCTTCCTCTATGGAAACCCGCTCAAACTGGAGGGAATCACCTGGCAGGAGCTGGGCCACCAGGGGAATGTCCATGGAAATCACCGTGGCGGCCTTGACGTATCCTCCCGTGGTGGGCCGGTCCGCCATGAGGATGAACGGGAGCCCTTCTCCGGGCACCTGGATGGATCCCGGAGCGATGCCGTCCGAGATGATATCGGCCCCGCGCGTGTGAGCGAGCCGGGGGCCTTCCAGCATGATGCCCATGCGGTCGGAGCGGGCCGTCACCGTGTACGTTCCCGAAAGGAAGTCCGCCAGCGTCTCCGGGGTGATGCGTTCCGCCTGGGGACCGAGGAGCACCCGCACCCGGGGGTTCCGGGCATAGGCCGGGCGAAGCCCTTCCGGGACATGGTCCATGAACGTTGGGCCGCAGGATCCACCGACGCCAAGCACGTCCCCCCTTCTGAGCGCGCGGCCCTCCACTCCGCCGAAACGGCCTCTCAGGTAGGTGGATTTGCTGCCCAGCACCCGCGGCACGTCGATTCCCCCACCCAGGCACAGGTATTGACGCGCCCCGAAAGCCCCCATGCTCACTTCCAGCACATCCCCGTTCCGGGCGACATGCAGTCTCCACGCTTCCAGGGGTGTTCCGTTCAGGAAAAGCACGGGATCGGCTCCCGTGACGGCAAAACGGCAAGCCCCCAGAAAAACGCCCCGGAATCCTCCCACGGAAATCTCCACCCCCGCCTCGCCCGGGGGGTTGCCCACAAGAAGATTCCCCAGGGCAAGGGCCGCAGGGTCCATGGCTCCGCACGCCGGTACCCCCCGGTCCTGGTACCCCAGCCGTCCCGCATCCTGGACCGTGGCCAGCGGTCCGGGATCTTCAATGCGCAAGCCGTTCAAACTCCTCCCTCCCTATGGATCGAAAGATCACCGTGTCGCCCGCTTCTACCAGGAACGCCGGCGTCCGATCGGGATCGAAAAGCCTCAGGGGGGTTCGCCCGATGATCTGCCAGCCCCCGGGACTCTCGATGGGGTAGATGCCCGTCTGCTGCTCCGCGATGCCCACGCTTCCCGCAGGTACCTTGGTCCGTGGCTGCTTTTTTCTCGGCGTGTGAAGCCGCGGATCGAGCCCGCCCATATACGGGAAGCCCGGAGTAAAACCGATCATGTAGACCAGGTACCGGCCCGATGCGTGACGCCGGATGACTTCATCCTCCGTCAGGCCGTTGGCTTCGGCCACCTCTCCGATGTCCGGCCCGAACGGGCCTCCGTAACAGACGGGGATCTCCACGACCCTGGAGGACTCCCGGGAGCCCTCCAGGGACTCCAAACTCTCTTCGACCAGCAGCATCAGCCTTTCATAGGAGCACAGCAACGGATCGTACTGGATGAAAAGGGAGCGGTAGGTGGGTACCAACGCCAGGATGCCGGACGGGTTGAGTCGCTCCAGCTTCCGCCGGAGCTGGTGCACCCTCCGGTTGACGTCCATGTCGATTCCTTCACCCAGTTCGACCATCAGGCCCATGTCGCCACAATGCGAAAAACGAGGATAGACTCTTTCCATGGATTCGCCGTCCCTGAACCTTCTTCCCCTCCCGGCACCCGGCGGCGCCGATCCCAGCCTTCATCTGGGAACTTGTCCGAGAACAGGCTTGCGTCTAGAACCGGTGAGGACTCTGACCTCCTTCGCAACCGCGGGCTGCAGTTCCGCGGAAAAGGGACCACCCTAACCCAATGCACTGACGGGCAATACCCGATGGGCCATCCGACATCCGGGGATTCCTCCGCAGCCCTGAAGGGCTGCGCTACGGGAAAGACGGTCATCCCTGGCGTTTTCGGACAGCCTCCCAGGTTCGCCCTCACACAGTTCGCGCATCATAGCCTCCGATGCATGAAATCCAAAGAATGTTCTGAACCACGCGGGATCCGCACCGTATTCTTTGCCTTTTTCCCTTCCAGCATATATCTTTTCGGAGCCGGAAAACGCCTGTGGATCGGCTTGGGTTACGGATGAGGTGCAGAAAAAGGCATGGAACGATCGCCCTTCGGCCCCAGTGAGATTCCAACCCTGAGAGAGGCGATTCGCATCTCGGAGGAACTCATTGGAGATCGCTTCAAGATTTCCACTTCCGACTGGAAGAGGTACCGCTACGACATCCAGTCCCTCAAAGACCTGCGCCCGGAAGAGATAACGGACGGAGCCTTTGCCCAGATCCGCCGTTACGCGCGCCACCCCCATGAAAAGCTCCTGGCGAGCAAGCACGGGGAGTATTTCAAGATCTGCCTCCAGGACCACGTGATCCGAAACGCCCTGCAGCGGGATTCCCACATCCGCCTGCTCCCACTGGCCACCTACATCGTGACCCACGAATTGATCCACGTGGTGCGTTTCGCGCGGTTCCTGCAACGATTCGACGCCCCACCCAAGGAAAGGGACGAGGAGGAGGTCCGCGTCCATCACCTGACGGCGGAAGTGCTGGGGGGACTGAGGATGGAAGGGCTCCGGGACGTGCTGTCCGCTTTCAGGGATTGTCGGGCCATGGAGACCTTCGTCACCCAGGATGCCGCCGGCGCGGCGCCAGATTCCCATTGACGAGTCCATGCGGTTTCGCTAAAAGGAAGCGTTTTTACGCAAGATTTTACCGGGAGCCGGTCTCAAGGGCCGGCTCTGTGTTTGGAAAGACCGTAAGTGCAACGAGGAGGTTTGAATGGCACGCCATAAGAAGATAGAACGCCGCCGGGAACTGGACCGCCGCCGTCATCGCAGGAAGAAACGAGCCAAGCTGCGCGCCAAGGGCCTTCTGCCTCCCGCGGAGGGCGCCCAGCAGGCCGACAAGAAGTAACCGGGAGCGCGGATGAACCCATGGCCATCCAGAGCGGAACCGCTTCCTTCACCCGGTTTTTCGTGCCCGAACCCCAGGTCGCGGACTTCTGGTCCCACGTGGACGAGAAGCTCCGCGCCGGAGCCTATCGGGACGCCTCCGACGGCGCCGAAGCCCCCCGGGGGTTCGTTGCCTGGGAGGACCTTTTCGACCCTTCCTTCGCGTATTCGTCCTACCACAAGGGGGAATACATCGCCTTCCAGTTCCGCCTGGATCAGAGGAAGGTGCCCTCGCTGGTGCTCAAGCAATACGTGCGGGACGCCGTGGAGCAGTACCGGAAGGAACACGACGGCCGTTATCCGCCGCGCCAGGAAAGGCTCAAGATCCGCGACGAGGTGCATGCGAGCCTGCTGAACCAGGTGCTTCCGCAGCCTTCGGGATGCGACGTGGTGTGGAACCCCGCCCGGCGGTGGATGCTGGTGGGCACCGCCAGTCCCAGGATGCTGGAAGCGTTTCTGGAACACTTCGAACGTCATTTCAAGCTCTACCCGGTACCGCTCTACCACGCCCAATGGGCCGTGAACATGCTCCCCTTGCAAGGACGTCAGAAAGACGTTCTCGCCGGCCTCATCTCCCTGAAATCCCCTCACGCCATGCACGAGGGGCGGTTTCTCGGCTACGAGTTCCTCACCTGGCTCTGGCATTTCATCGAAACCGAGGGCGGCCGCTGCGACTTCGATCCGGGAATGACGGCGGCGCTGGCTCTGGGGGAACGGATCGTGCTCAGCCGCCAGGATGACGGCAAGGAGCGGGTCATCTGCACGACCCAGGCAGGGGCTCTGGACGAAGCCAGAACCGCCTTGCGGCAAGGAAAGCTGGTGGAAGAAGCCCAATGGATCATCACCGTGGGCGACAATGAATACATCATGACCCTGGACAGGGATTTGTGGGCGTTCAAGGGATTGAAAACCCCCAAGCAGATGCCCGAATTCGAAGACGACGACCCCGACGGACGATTCCTCGAAAAGATGTTCTTTCTCGAAGAGACCTTCGCGGTGTGGGACGCCCTGTTCCAACGCTTCCTGACCTCCAGGCTCACCCCGTCGTGGAACTCCGATACCCTGCCGGCCCTCCGGCAGTGGATCGAAGGGACCACGAGCTGACACCCCGCCCGGACGACGGGGGCGGATGACGATGCACGCCCAAACTGCGGTGGAGTGGTTCAGACAGGTCGCAACCGAGCATCTTACCAGCATCCTGCTGTGCACTCTGACGCTTGCGGTTCTCGGTGCCGTCTTTATCCTGCGATGGTGGCTTCGGAGGCGGTGGCACGCGCTCCTTCAGGAAAGCGCCTCCGAGACTTTTCACCTGGGCGATCCGGCGGATCTGACCCCTCGGGACCACGAAGCCTTGGCGTGTCTCAAGCAGATGCGCCGCGAAATCCTCCACACCCCCGAATCCCAGCTCTCCATTGCCTTTGAAAGCCTGTTTCAACGGTCCCAGGACGTGGTCCGGCGGATCGCCCGCATCTATCATCCGGACAAGGAAGAGCCCGAGTACCAGGCGTCCCTGGAGGGATTGCTCCAGCTCACCCAAAGGGTTACGGCCCGCCTCCAGGCCATCGCCGGCTACGGGCCCTTCCGGGTGCTCGCGTCCCGGCGCCTTGCCCATTACCGCTCCCTCTACCGAACCTACCAATCGGTACAGGAAAGCCCCCTGGTGCAGGGACTGCGAAAGCACAAGAGGATCTACAAGGTGGCGCGCCTGCTCTGGAATCTTCGGAACATCAAGAACCCCTTCTACTGGCTGGGCAAGGAATTGTCGCAAGAGGGCTACTTCCTGATGCTGCGCTGGTTCCACATCGCCCTGGTCAATCAGGTGGGCAAGGAGGCCATCCGTCTTTACAGCAGCCGTCCGTTCATCCACGATGAGGAACGGGACCTGGCGCTGGCGTGTCTCAAGGTCCTCCAGGAATGCCGCCAGAACGGGCGTCTGGATGCCGGGAGTCTGGAACGCTGGGTGGTTTTCGTGTGCGGGCTCCCGGTGTTGGACGCCAACAGCAAGCTGCGACTCATCCGCGGGGCCTGTTCCGGGGAGCTCCGGCCGGACGTGGAAAAGGAGGATTTTCGGACGGCCCGCGGCAAAAAATGGTATCAGAAAGGAATGGAGAGGGTCCCCCGAAAGGATTCGGAATAATTGGTGTTCACACCCCCGGTAGGCGGTGCTAAAATCAACCGATCGGAACCCATCGTGACCCAGGGGCACCGCCCCGCAAAGCCCTAGACCAGGAGGAAACCTTTGAGTCCGTTTTACAAGAATCTCGCCTTGTGGCTGGTCATCAGCCTCATGGTCATCCTGCTTTTCAACATGTTCAACCAGCCCCAGCAGGCACGGCTGGAAACCACCTACAGCCAGTTTCTCGAATCGGTCGAGAAGGGCGAGGTGGCCCAGGTGACGATCCAGGGGGACAACATCCTGGGCATCTATGTGGACGGAAAGCCTTTCAAGACCTACGCTCCGGGGGACCCCGACCTCATCCGCATCCTGCGGGAGCGGGGAATCAACATCCAGGCCAAGCCCGAAGAAGATTCGCCCTGGTACATGACCATCCTCATCAGCTGGTTTCCCATGCTGCTCCTGATCGGCGTGTGGATCTTCTTCATGCGCCAGATGCAGATGGGCGGCGGCAAGGCCATGAGCTTCGGCAAGAGCCGGGCCCGGCTGTTGAGCGAGGACGCACGCAAGGTGACGTTCAACGACGTGGCCGGCATCGACGAAGCCAAGGAGGAACTTCAGGAGGTGGTGGAATTCCTGAAGGACCCCAAGAAGTTCACCCGGCTGGGCGGGCGGATTCCCAAGGGCGTGCTCCTGGTGGGAGCCCCGGGAACGGGTAAGACCTTGTTGGCCCGGGCCATCGCCGGCGAGGCGGGTGTTCCGTTCTTCAGCATCAGCGGTTCGGATTTTGTGGAGATGTTCGTGGGCGTGGGAGCGTCCCGGGTCCGCGACCTCTTCATGCAGGGGAAGAAGTTTGCCCCCTGCATCATCTTCATCGACGAGATCGACGCCGTGGGACGCCATCGCGGCGCCGGGTTGGGCGGCGGCCATGATGAGAGGGAACAAACCCTGAACCAGCTCCTGGTGGAAATGGATGGCTTCGAATCCAACGAAGGGGTCATTCTCATTTCCGCCACCAACCGCCCCGACGTCCTGGACCCGGCCCTGCTGCGTCCCGGCCGCTTCGACCGCCAGGTGGTGGTGCCGGTGCCGGACATCCGCGGCCGGGAGGGGATTTTGGCCGTGCATCTGCGGGGCAAGCCCCTGGCCGACGATGTGGATATCAAGACCCTGGCCAAGGGGACCCCCGGCTTTTCCGGTGCGGATCTGGAAAACCTGGTCAACGAAGCGGCTCTCCTGGCGGCACGGCACAACAAGGACAAGATCGAGATGGCCGATTTCGAGGAGGCCAAGGACAAGGTCATGATGGGCCTGGAGCGCAAGAGCATGATCCTGAGCGACGAGGAAAAGAGGACCACCGCCTACCACGAGGCGGGACACGCCCTGGTCGCCCGCATGCTTCCCGGAACCGACCCGGTCCACAAGGTGACCATCATCCCCAGAGGGCGCGCCCTGGGTCTCACCCAACAACTCCCCCAGGACGAACGCCACACGTACCCCAAGGAATACCTGGTCAACACCATCGCCATCCTCATGGGAGGCCGGGCTGCGGAGGAAGTGATCTTCCAGCAGCAGACCACCGGCGCTTCCAACGACATCGAACGGGCCACTCAGCTGGCCCGGCGCATGGTATGCGAGTGGGGCATGAGCGAAAAGATGGGGCCTCTGAGTTTCGGCAAAATGGAGGACCAGGTCTTCCTCGGGAGGGAAATCGTCCAGCATCACAAGGACTACAGCGAAAAGACGGCGATCCAGATCGACCAGGAGGTTCGGCGGATCGTGGAGGAAAATTACGCCAAGGCCAAGAACATCCTGGAAGAGCATCGGGACATCCTGAACGCCATGGCCTCGGCTCTCCTGGAAAAGGAAACCCTGGACAAAAAGGACATCGAGGAGATCATCGCCTCCATACGACCGGATCTGGCCCGCCCCTTGGACGAGCCGGAAACGGCGGCCGATCCGTCGGCTTCCAAGTCGGGCCCGGAGGAAGCCTCCGGTGAAGGTACGGCCCGGACGCCCGATCCCGAGTACGCCGATTCCGAAGGCGAACCGACCGAAACCGCAAAGCAGGAAAGGAAAGAGAGCACCGGAGACGAGACCCGATGATGCCCGCTCACCGTCCCCTGTTCACGCTGAAGCTGCGATCCACCGACTGGATCCTCGGCCACCGGACCCTCATCATGGGGATCGTCAATGTGACGCCGGATTCCTTTTCCGACGGCGGACGATTCGCCTCCACCCGCACCGCGGTGCATCACGCACTGGAACTGGTGGAGGCCGGCGCCGACATTCTCGACATCGGGGGAGAGTCCACCCGGCCCTTTTCCGATCCCGTGCCGCTCCAGGAGGAACTGGAGAGGGTTCTTCCGGTCATTGAAGAGCTTCGCGCCCACACCTCCGTTCCCATCTCCATCGATACCACCAAGGCGGAAGTGGCCCGGCGCGCCCTGGAAGCCGGGGCGGACATCCTCAACGATGTGAGCGCCCTGCGCTTCGATCCGGAAATGGCTTCGGTCGCCGCCGAAACGGGCGCTCCCGTGATCCTCATGCACATGCTGGGAACGCCCAAAACCATGCAGGAAGCCCCCGTCTACCAGGCCCTGCTGGCGGAAGTGAGCGCCTTTTTGGAAGAGCGCATCCAGTGGGCCGTGAGCCGGGGGGTGGACCGCAACCAGATCATCGTGGACCCGGGAATCGGATTCGGCAAGACGGTGACCCACAACCTGCGGCTGATCCGGGACCTGGACGTCCTCTCCAGCCTGGAGCGCCCCCTGCTCCTGGGAGTTTCCAGAAAAAGATTCATCGGCTCGATCCTGGACCGTCCCGTGGAAGACCGGGAAATCGGCACGGCGGTGGCCAATGCCTTCGGTGTCGCCGCGGGAGCCCACATCCTTCGGGTCCACGACGTGGGAGTGCACAAGCAGGTGGCGCTCATGGCCGATGCACTCCGTGAGGGCCGTTGGGGCGAACAAGAATAGACCAAGAACCAAGGCCGGCATCAGCGAGGAGCCCGAACCATGGGAGAATTGTTCGGAACGGACGGGATTCGAGGGATCGCCAACGCGTATCCCATGACCACCGACATCGCCTTGAAAGTGGGCATGGGAGCCGCCCACCTGTTCAGGAACCGGCACCAGAGACCCAAGATCGTCATCGGAAAGGATACCCGGATTTCGGGTTACATGATCGAGAACGCCATCACGGCGGGCATCTGCGCCATGGGAGTGGACGTGCTGCTGGTGGGTCCTCTGCCCACTCCGGGCATCGCCTTCATCACCACCAGCATGCGCGCGGACGCCGGCATCGTGATCTCGGCATCCCACAATCCCTACGAATACAACGGCATCAAGATCTTCGCCGGCACGGGCTTCAAGCTCCCCGACGAAGTGGAAGCGGAGATCGAGCGACTCATCCTGACGGGGGAGATCGATCGCATTCCCAGACCCGACGTGGCTGATATCGGCCGCGCCAAGCGGATCGATGACGCCCACGGCCGTTACATCGTCTATCTGAAGAACACCTTCCCCAGGAATCTCACCTTGGAAGGGCTGAAGATCGTCCTGGACTGCGCCCACGGGGCCGCCTACAAGGTGGCTCCCGCCGTCTTCGAAGAGCTGGGGGCGCAGGTGGTCGTGGTGGGCGATCGGCCCAACGGCAAGAACATCAACTCGGGCTGCGGCTCCCTGCACCCCGGAGAAATGGCGCGTCTCGTCCAAGAACACGAGGCCCATGTGGGGATCGCCTTCGACGGCGACGCGGACCGGGTCATCCTGGCCGATGAAAAAGGGGAGATCCTAGACGGGGATCAGCTGATGGCCATCTGCGCCAAACACTTGCACGCCCGGGGCCGGTTGCAGAAGAACACCGTGGTGGCCACGGTCATGAGCAACATGGGCCTGGAGGTGGCTCTGCGCTCCATGGGCATCTCTCTGGTGCGGACCGCCGTGGGGGACCGCTACGTGGTGGAACGGATGATCCAGGACGACTACTGCCTGGGAGGAGAACAGTCGGGCCACATCATCTTCCTGGAACACAGCACCACCGGCGACGGCATTCTCTCCGCCCTGCAGATCCTGGCGGTGATGCTGGAAGCCCAGCGGCCCCTTTCCGAGCTCAAGACCGTCATGGAGAGATTCCCGCAAACACTCAAGAATGTCCGGGTGGCCCAGAAGCGCAACATCGAGGAGGTGCCGGAAATCATGACGTGCGCCTCCAAAATCGAAGACAGGCTGGGCTCCGACGGCCGCCTTCTCATCCGCCCGTCCGGAACGGAACCCGTCATCCGGGTCATGATCGAAGGCCGGGACGAGACGCTCATTGAAACACTGGCCGAAGAGATGGCGGACCTCATCCGGAAGCATTTCAACCGGCCGACCACAGCAACCGCCGAGGGATCTTCATGCTGCTCGTAATGGACATCGGAAACACCAACACGGTCCTCGGCCTCTTCGACGGGGACCAGCTCGTGCACGACTGGCGGATCCGCACCGAAGTGAACACCACGGCGGACGAATACGGGATCCTGTTGAAAAACCTTTTTGAAACCCAGGACCTTCGCTTCAATGCGGTGACAGACATCATCATCTCCTGCGTGGTCCCGCCGGTCCTGCGGGACGCGGAAGGCTTCTGCCGGAAGTATTTCCAGATCCAGCCCCTGGTGGTGGGTCCCGGCATCCGCACGGGCATGCCGATCCTGTACGACAATCCCAAGGAAGTGGGGGCCGACCGGATCGTGAACGCCGTGGCCGCCTACGAGAAATACCGTTCGGCCACCATCGTGGTGGACTTCGGCACCGCCACCACCTTCGATTACGTGTCCGAACGGGGCGAGTACATGGGCGGGGTCATCTGCCCGGGGATCCTCATTTCGTGCGAAGCGCTTTTCCAGAAGGCCTCCAAACTGCCGCGGGTGGAGATCTTCGCCCGACCCAAGTCGATCCTGGCCAAGAACACCATTGCGTCCATGAACGCCGGTATCGTCTTCGGATACGCGGGGCTCGTGGGCGGTATCATCCAAAGAATGAAAAAGGAGATCCAAACGCCCCTTCGGGTCGTGGCCACGGGCGGTCTGGCCCCCCTGATCGCCAGCGAGTGTCCGGAAATCGAAGAAGTGGACGACTATTTGACCCTGAAGGGATTGAAACTCCTTTTCGAGCGGAATCAACCCTGAAGCCATGGTCCCGCACCGTTCCCGCCGTTTTTCCAGCGCCCGGCAGCGCCCTCTTCCGTTGGCACCGGGCATGACCGTGGCGCTGGTGGCCCCCGCCGGCTCCTTCCCGTCGGCCCGCATGGAGAGGATCCGCCTCCTCTTTGAAAAGGAAGGCTATCGAGTGGCCATCGGGGCGCACGTGGCGGGCCGGGACCGTTACCTGGCCGGTTCCGACGGCGCCCGGGCCGCTGATCTGCTCTGGGCGCTCACCGACCCCTCGGTGGACGCCGTCTTCGCCATCCGGGGCGGCTACGGTTCCAGTCGGCTGTTGCCGCGCCTTCCCTTCGGTTCCCTCCAAAGAAGGCCGAAGATCCTTTGCGGATACAGCGACATCACCTTCCTGCACGCCGCCCTGGACGCCCTGGCCGGGTGGATCACCTTCCACGGCCCCAACGCCATCGAATTCGCCGAAGACGCCGTGGTTTTCGAGGAAACCCTGGCGTACCTGAGCGGGTCCCGGCCCTTTGAATGGCCCTTGTCGGACGATCACGTTCTTCAGGAAGGCAGGGCTTCCGGTAGGGTGGCGGGCGGAAACCTCACCTGTCTCTCCCACCTCATGGGAACCCCCTACGCCCCCCTTCTGGACGGCGCCCTTCTGCTCCTGGAAGACAAGGCGGAAGCGCCTTACCGCATCGACCGCATGGTGATGCATCTCAAGGCCGCCGGCGTCTTTCACAAAATCGCGGGAGTCATCGGCGGCACGTTCACGGACTGCGGCGACCCCGACGAGATTCGCATGCTGCTCAGGGAATACACGGCACCCCGTTCCATTCCCGTGGTCCTGGGGCTTCCCTTCGGCCACGGCGCCGCAAACCACGTCCTGCCCCTGGGCGCCCCCTTCGTGCTGGACACCTCCAGGGGAATCTTGACCTGCACGGAGGCTCCTTGGGCACGTGGATGATCCCCATGGAAGAGAAACTCACTTCCCTTTTTGCCGGGGCCATAGGAGAGGGGGTCTTTTCCGGGGCCTCCCTGGTCGTGGGCGTCTCCGGACGGAAAGTTTTCGAAGGAGCCTGGGGGACCACGTCCTTCCATCAGGCGGCGGTCCCGGTGACTTCCCAAACGTTCTTCGACCTGGCCTCCTTGACGAAACCGGTGGCGACCGCCACCCTCTTCATGATCCTCTATGAAAATAAGGAAATCGCCCTGGAAGATCCTCTGCCCCGGTTTTTTCCTCGATGGCTCGTCCCCGCCGACAAACGCACTCTAACCCTTGAAGCCCTCTTGTCCCACCGATCGGGCCTGCCCGCCTACCGCCCCTATTATAGGGATCTTTCACGGATCCCCTTGGACCGGCGCCGGGATACGCTCCTGCACTGGATCCTCCGGGAACCCCTGGAACAGCGGCCGGGCGCAAGGCGGCTCTACAGCGATCTGGGCTATCTGCTCCTGGGCTGGATCCTGGAAGAGGTTTCAGGAATGCCCCTGCATCGACTCTTTGAAGAAAGGATCGCCGCCCCTCTGGACATCGGGCTCGGATTCCGACTCCGGATTGGGAAGGAGCGCCGGGAACCGGCAGCCGCCGAAGGACCCTCCGTGGCCGCCACGGAACGATGCCCCTGGCGCGGCCGGATCCTTCAGGGCGAGGTGCACGACGAAAACGCCTATTGCCTTGGAGGCGTGGCCGGCCACGCCGGCCTTTTCGGATCGGCCGACCACGTGTGGCGTTGGCTGCAGGCGCTGTGGGTCGGATCGCCCCCCCCCGGGAACGTCTCAAGCATCGAGGGGGCGTCCGCAGCGGCCGCTCTAACAAGAAACCGGGATGACCTTTCCTGCCCGCTGGGTCTCTCGGCGGAAACCGTCCGGTTTTTCTGGAACCCGCGGCGGGACGCCGCGGGAGAGGCTTGGAGCCTGGGCTTTGATCATCCTTCCGGGGAGGCGCCCGCCGCCGGACGCTTCTTTTCGACGGAAAGCGTGGGGCACCTGGGATTCACGGGCACTTCCTTCTGGCTCGACCCGACAACGGGCATCGCCATCATCCTCTTGACAAACCGGGTGCACCCGTCCAGGAATGATGAACGCATTCGAGCCTTTCGACCTCTGGTGCACGACACGGTGGTGCGAGCCTTGACAGGTTGTGATCCCTAAAGACACAGGCCCAAATGGATCGAAGGTTCGAGAGGTCCATCCGATCTTGAAAGGCCGGGTTTCGCGCCCGCCGGAGGACCGCAAATGGGAAAAAGCTAAATTGGACGATTCTTTCTCCTGGACAGGTCCTGAGGGGCGGGGATAAACCCCGCCCCTACAAAAAGCACGGACCCTTTGGGTAGGGGCGGGGTTTATCCCCGCCCGCTGATCACGCGGTCTAAGCGACACCCGAAGAAAGAATCGCTCGCTTTAGGAAAGAATCATCCGAGTTAGGACAGATCCACGGGGAGGTTCTTATTGCCTGGAGATATGAAGAACCCATCGGAACGCCTCTACCTGATGGGAATCGGCGGGATCGCCATGGGCACGCTGGCGGGGATGCTCAAGGACGGCGGATACCAGGTGACCGGTTCCGACACCAACCTCTATCCCCCCATGAGCACGTTTCTCCAACAGAAGGCGATTGCGGTCCTGCCCGGCTATGATGCGGAAAACATCCGCCGAACCCGGCCGGATACGGTGATCGTGGGAAACGTCATCCGAAGGGAGAATCCCGAGGCTCGGGAGGCGGAGGCTCTGGGGATTCCCATGATCTCCATGCCGCAGGCCCTGGAAAGATTCGTCTTGACCCGGCACAAAAGCCTCGTGGTGTGCGGCACCCACGGGAAGACCACCACCACCGGCCTCCTGGGCTTCGTCTTGGAATCCGCCGGGCTCGATCCCTCCGTTTTCATCGGAGGCTTGGTCAAGAATTGGGACCGGAGCTACCGGCTGGGAAACGGCCTGTACATGGCTCTGGAGGGCGACGAATACGATACGGCCTTTTTCGACAAGAGCCCCAAGTTTCTGCACTATCGCCCCTGGGCGGTCATCCTGACGAGCATCGAGTTCGATCATGCCGACATCTACAGGGATCTCGACCACATCAAGGACTCCTTCCGGCGCCTGAATCGCCTCATTCCTCCGGACGGCCTCCTGGTCGTCAACGGCGATGACCCCGACTGCCTGGAGGCAGCCGAAGAATGCCGAGCCGGGGTGATCACCTACGGTCGGGGCTCCCGCTGCCACTGGCGGCTGGAACAGGTGGTCCACGGGAGTGGAAGGGCCCGTCTTCTTGTCAAGGACCCCGCCGGTGGATCCGTTGTGCTGGAATCCCCCCTTCCGGGAAGACACAACGCCTTGAATACGGTGGCCGTCCTGGCCCTCTGCCGGGAGCTGGGCGTCTCGGAAGCCGCCTTTCAAGAAGGACTCCGGCGCTTTGAGGGCATGCGGCGCCGCCAGGACATCCTCTACCACGACGGATCCATCACGATCATCGACGACTTCGCCCACCATCCCACCGCGGTCCGGGAGACCGTGCTGGCGGTTCGGGAATTCTTCCCGCACGGCAGACTCCTGGCCGTTTTCGAACCCAGGACCAACACGAGCCGCAGGCGCTTCTTCCAGGAGACCTATACGGAAGCTTTTGGCGGGGCCGACTGGGTGGCCATCAAGGAGCCCGCGGGTTTCCATTCCATACCTCCCGCGGAAAGGCTGGACACCCAAGCCCTTGTGCGGGGAATCGCCGCCCAAGGGATACCCGTTCATCTCTATCGGGAGCTCGACCCGGTGACGCCGGACCTCCTGGCGAGAATCCAGCCGGGAGATACCGTGCTTCTCATGAGCAACGGCAGCATGGACGGCATCCCCCGGGATCTGGCGGAAGCCTGCCGGAAAGTCTTCGGCCGGAAAGACCGTCGGAGCCGGGCGCAGGGAGGATGAATACCATGGGCCGGATCCTCCTCCACACATGCTGCGGCCCGTGCCTCCTCTATCCGCTGGACCGACTGCGGGAAGAAGGTTGGACGGTCCATGCGTATTTTTACAATCCGCACATCCAACCCTATCAGGAAATGGAAAGGCGCCTGGAGGCCCTGGAGGAAGCCGCCGCGGCAAAGGACGTACCGGTGATTGTACGCAAAGACTATGAGCTGGAAACGTTTCTCCGGCAGACGGCCTTTCGAGAGCGGAGTCGGTGCCTCTATTGCTATTCCCGAAGGATCGAATCAGCGGCGCGTCTCGCCAAGAAAAGCCGCTTCGACGCGTTCACGACCACCCTTCTCTACAGCAAATTCCAGAAGCACGACCTGATCCGCTCTCTCGGTCAGGAGGCGGCGAAAAGGTGGGGGATTCCCTTCCACTACGAGGACTTCCGGAGCGGGTGGCGTGACGGCAAGGAACAGGCGGCCCGGCTCGGCATCTACCGCCAGCAGTATTGCGGATGCATCTACAGTGAAAGGGAACGCTTCGCGCCCCGCTGAAAAGGGCCCGCAATCAGGCGTAGGCGTAGACCGAAACCTTGGCGGGGGCTCTCAGAAGAGTATCGATCTCCTCCTGCAGGGCCTGCCGTTCGGGATTGTTTTCCCAGGCCTTCCAGTCATCCAGACTGTTCCAGGTGCTGATGACCAGGAACCGCTGGGGATCGCCCACGGCACGAAGGGTCTCGCCGGAGATGTAGCCGCCCGCCTGCATGGCCTTGGCGCGCAACTGGAGGAGCTTGTGCTGCAGCTGAAGCTCCTTGTCGGGGTCCACGATCCTTTCGATCAGCACTCGGACTGCCATGACCGCCCCCTTTCTGCAGGTCTTGCCGCGGTAGGAAGATAGGTACGGGTTGGTTTTTTCATATCATGCACAATGGCGAGCGACAACGGGGCTGAGCCGGATGGAAGAGATGGCGGGCGGAAACGCCAAGGTGCGTGTGATTCAAACCTACAGGCGGCTGTATCGGGCCGGGGCCTCCCCCTCGCTCCCCGTTTTGGGTGGAAGGGCCATGGCCCGATCCCTGGGATACCCGGAGGACGTGCTCCGGGCAGTGGACGACGCGCTCTGGAACCGGTTCTTTCCTTGCGGAAACCCGCTCCCGTACCTGGACGTCCGCCCCGGCCAGCGCATTCTCAATCTGGGATCGGGCGTCGGCTTGGATGCCTTCTTCATGTGTCAGACATTCTCCTCCGCCGCGACGGTGGTCAATCTGGACATTGCCTACGAGGCTCTGGCCGCCGGTCTACGGGCGTTCGGGAACCAGCCCGGGGAGGCCGGAGGCGTCCACTGGGTCCAGGCGGATGGGGAGATCCTTCCCTTCACCGAAAAGTGCTTCCACTGGATCGTTTTGAACGGTGTCTTCAACGTCTTCCCCGAAAAGGAGCGGATCGTCCGGGAATTGGCCCGGGTTGCCGCCCCCTGCGGCCGGCTGGTGGTGGCGGATCTGGTCCGCAACGGCCCGTTGCCCGACGAGTGTCGGAACGAACCGGAGGGATGGGTCTGGTGCCTCAACGGGTCGGAAACGTGCGAGGAGATTGTTCGGCTGATGGAAGGCGCCGGCTTTCTGGATGTGCGATTTCACGAGAGAATCTGCGAAGCCGAGCCCTTCTGGCGGTCCGTCTTTACCGCCCGAAGGGGCCCGGCATGATGGAAACGCCTATTCGTCGTCCCCCTTTTCATCCACCATCCTGATGGCCTTGGTGGGACATTCTTCGGCGCAGATGCCGCATCCCTTGCAATACTCGTAATCAATCTCCACCGGGATGG
This sequence comes from Desulfacinum sp., assembly GCA_014359885.1. Lineage (GTDB taxonomy): Bacteria > Desulfobacterota > Syntrophobacteria > Syntrophobacterales > DSM-9756 > Desulfacinum. The sequence continues at coordinate 76,691 of JACIYN010000070.1, read as the reverse complement.
CCCGGTTCACCACTCCCTCGGGACAATAGAGCCAGCAAAGAAAGCACGAGGGCCGCTTGTTTCTCGTGGGGGTGCACTTTTCCGGGTCGATGACGGGACGCTCGGATCGCCAGTCCCCGGTCCGCCCTCCTTCTCCCACACAGGCCCGGGAATGGGCAAACGTGAAAGGATCCTTCCGCGGTTCGCTCATACGCACTCTTCTCCTTCCATCAGCGGGCCTGGGCCGCAGGCCGCATCACGCGCACTGCAGGGTGCATTCACCGGCCAGAGCGGTCCGCTCAAAGGCGAGCCGGGCCCCTTTCCGGTTCTTTTCCAGGGCTTCTCCCTGGAAATGGTTGGCCAGGGCCTTGTCCAAGCTCTCCAAACTCACCAAGGACGTGGCACGGGCGAAACCGCCCAGAATGGCCGTATTGGAAAGGACCGTACCGGCGATGATAAGCCCCGCCTCCTTGGCACAGCGCGTGGCGTCCGTGGTCGCCACGGTGAACCTTTCCGAGATGGGAAAGTGCTCGGGGGAGAAGCGCGAGTTGATCAGCACCAGGCCGTCCGGGGCCAGACCGGCGGTCACATCCACCGTTTCCAGCAGCGTCTCGTCCAGAACCACCACGATATCCGGCTCCACCACCAGCGAGTAGGTGCGGATAGGGCGCCAGGAAAACCGGTTGGTGGCGATCACCGGAGCACCTCTTCGCTCGGCGCCGAAAAAGGGAGCCGCCGTGACCCCACGGTAGCCCTCCTCGAAGGCTGCTTCCGACAAAATCATGGCGGCCGTCACCGCCCCCTGCCCTCCGCGCCCGTGCCATCTGACTTGAAGGTATTTTCTTTTCATGGGAATCGGCCTGCTCCTCGTCGCTGGAAAGCGTTCAGGGGTTTGTGGAAGAGTTGATTCTTTATCCTTTTTACCCGCGCACGTCAACGATTCCCGAGCGCCTTGCCGGCAGCCGTCAAAAACATGGCTCCCCCGGGCCGAGCGCGCGACCGTTGAGATCCGGGTGGATCGTCTGCAACAGACTTGCGAAGGAACCGTTTTATTGGTTATGAGGGTTCTTCCCAAACCCACGAGGAGGAGAGAAGCGAACAATGAGTGATGAGTGCGTACTTCTGGAATCCCGAACACTCCCCACGGGACTTGTTGTTCACCTGTTCGACAGGTCCAAAAGAATCGCCGGCGACCGTTGGTACGTGCAGCTGCTGGTGGAGATTCCCATCCCCCTGGACGACTCCCTGTTGGACAAACTGGGGACCGACAAGGAGCTGCTGGCAGCCTTCCGCCGCGAAGCAGGCAACCCTTTCGTTTACCGATACAAGAAGGAGAGAAACTTCATCGACGCGGGGGAAAAAGACGCCGCCCTGGAGCAGCTCAAGGAAGAATTCCTGAAGACCAATTGGAACTACCTGGCCCACCCGCGGTTCGCCGAATTGACGGTGAAGAAGTCCTTTCGGGAATGGGAGGAACGTCGGCGCTGGTACAGGTAAAACACGGCGGCCCATGGGGCCAACGGCCAGGGAAAAGAAGCGATGCCGGCGCATCAGGGGCGGACGGTGACCGGCGTTCCCACGTCCGCCATAGTGTAGAGCTCGTTCATGTCGCTGTTGTACAGGGCGATGCAGCCGTCCGTCCAGTCGCCGTGCGCCCCGCCGCCGTGGATGAAGATTTCTCCTCCCAGGGGCGTATCCCAGGGCGGCTGGACCTTCCTTTCCAGGGCCAGTATGATGTCGCGGTACTGGACGGGTGACAACAGCCCAGCCATGAATGCCTGCTCCGCATGCTTCTTCGTGGGGTAGGAAAGGGCCAGGGACTTGTAGAACTTGCTTCGCGGGTTCTTGACGCAGATATAGAAGGTTCCCTCCGGCGTCCGGCCGTCGCCTTCCCCCATCTTGTCCCCCTTGGGATTCTTGCCCAGTCCGATGGGATAATTGCGGACCAGAACGCCCCGATCCATGACGTAGAGGCGCCTCTTGTCCTTGTAGACAAAGACTTCCGGGTTCAGAATCTCTTCGGTGGGCCTCAGGTAATCGATGCGGACCGGTTTCAATTCGTCGAACCGGGGCCTGGCAACCTCGTTGGCGGAACTCTCCCGGCTTGCCTCGTGTTTGGAGATCCCGCCTCCCGAGCCGGGACCCTGCACGGTACAGGCGCCGGACAGCAACAGGCAGAGAAGGAATGCGGCTGCCACAAGCCGTCTCGGAAGATGCAACGCGATGGCCTGAGATCTCGGCAATGTTCCCTTTATACGACCTTTCATCGGGATCTACCCCATGGATTGAATCGCACGATCTATAGTTCTGCCCCCGTCCGCTGATCGGAAAGGTCCACGATTTTCGGGTTTATGAAGATCAGCAACTCACTTTTGTCTTTGCGCACCGACTCGGATTTAAAAAGGGAACCCAGGATCGGAATCCGATGGACACCCGGAGTTCGGCTCTCATCACGGGAATCCTCTTCCTTGATGATCCCGCCGATCACCACGGTGGCCCCGTCGTCCACGAGCAATTCCGTGTCGATCTTCCTCGTGTCGATGGCCGGTTCTCCGGAACCGCCGGTTATGGACGTGTTGGGGCTGTCCTGCTTGGCCTGCAGTTGCAGCCGCACGCGACCGTCGGGCGTGATATGCGGTGTGACCTGCAGCTCCAAGGTCGCATCCTTGAAAGACACGGATGTATTACCCTCTCCCGTCTTCTCTTGGTACGGGATCTGAGTTCCCTGGGAAATCGTGGCCTTCACGTGATTCATCGTGAGGACCCTCGGCGCCGCAATCACCTTGCCCTGCCCTGCCGTCTCCGCGGCACTCAACCGAAGGTCCAGGTTCCACAATGTACTGCCCACCAGCCGCCCGATGGTCATGGAGGCGGACGAGGTGGCGGTGACGGGGTGATTGACGGCAAAATCGGTCGACACGGAATGATCCGTGGTTTTCGTCAAGGAAAAGCCCCAGTCTATCCCCAGGTCCTTGGAAACATTGCTATTGATTTGCACAATCCGTGCCTCGATGAGAACCTGCCGGGTCGGACGGTCGAGACGCTCCAAAATGCCGCTCGCCTCGGCGATCCGCGCCGGGTAATCCGTATAAAGGATCAGGTTGGTGCGCTGATCCACACTGACCTTGCCGTCCTCGCTCTTGATCTCCCCGATCTTGGCGGCAATGGACTCCGGATCGGCGTAGTTGACCTGCAGGTAAACCGTCTGCAATTCCCCCAGATCCTTCTGCGCCCGAAGGAGCTCTTGCTGGGCCTTGATTCGCTCTTCGCGCTCCTTCCACTCCTCCTTCAGTTTTTCCTGCCGGGCGATGCGGATGACGCCGCCGATCTCCTCTTTGCCCAGCCGGTTCATCATCAGGACCATGTCCAGCACCTGGTCCCAGGGCACGTTTTCCACCTTGATCGTCACCTTTCCCGACACGTCGGGTTCCAGGACGATGTTCATGCCGCTGATATCGGCCAACAAACGCAGGACGTTTTGAATGTCCGCATTCTGCAGATCGAGGCTGATGGGTTTCCCCCGGTAGTGGCGCTTGTATCCCATCACACCGTCGTCGGGGGGGGGGGGGCGGGCGTTGAGCATCTTCCGGGAAGGACGGCCGGCAGTTTCCGGCCAACCATGTGCGGATCCCGATCGTGTCCCCGCAAGACTCACGCGGGGCGTGGACATGGCGGAGGGCGCCGCCGGGAAGACGTTCACCACCAGATCCTTTCCGACGGTGTGGGCTTCCAACCGGCCGACGGGGTCCAGCAGACGTCCCGTCAGGGTGAACGTCCCGGCGGGAGCGGAAGCCGCTTTGACCCCTATCAGCTTCCTGGATGCCGTGGGAATGGAACCGCCTCCCAGCCTGGTCTCCACACCGTCCAGGACCACCACAAACTCATGGGTGCCGCGACGCATCACCCGGTGGCTCGCGGAGGGTCGATCCATAAGGATCTTCACCTCGGTCCGGTCATCACGATCGTAGGCCTGCACTCCGAAAACCTTGGCTTGCCCGGTTTCGACGTTCATCTTGGCCATGGCCCCGGACGCCGGGCCGGCCGCCGGGGCTTCGGGCCCCTTGGCCTGCTGCTGCGGTGTGACACAGCCGACCATCACCACGGCAGCGGCCACGATCCAGATGAGTGCGCGAAATGAGCCCATGAAAAAACTCTTTTTCGTCTTCATATGCTTCCTGCCTGTCTCGTGAGTTCGCCAAGGCATCCCAAGGCCTTTCCAAACCAAGCCACTATTTCTTCCCCCCGGCCGCAGCGGGGCTTCTTTCGTGTTCTTCCAGAAAGCGGAACGTCTGGAGGTTGCAACTGACCTGAAGCGATGAATCGTTTCTTCTTTTGAGCGACAAGGCTTCCACCCGGATGATGCGATCCAGGCGGCTGATCTTGTCCAGGAACGTCCCCAGTTGGTGGAAGGAGCCCACCATGTCCAGGCGCACCGGGATGGTGGCATGAAACTCATGCTTTTGCTCTCCCTGAGGCTGGAACAGGAGATTTTCCAGCCCTTCCTGGGCGCCGATGCCGGAGACGGTTTCCAGGAGTTCCGGGATCTCTCTTTGATCCGGCAGAAAGGCCATCAACACCCTAAACTCTTCTTCGGACTTGGCCAGCTCCTGCTTGAGTGTCTCATACTGCGCCGCGTATTTCTTGAGGTCCGCCAAACGCCTCTCCTGGGACTGAACGCTGGATCGAAGCCGGCGGATCTCTTTTTCCTGGGGCTTGTACTTGAGAAAATAAAAGGCGCCCCCCAAGAGCAGGATCGTCAGCAGGAAAATCAAGGCTTTCTGCAGACTCGGAAGGGCATCGACTCGTTCTTCAATGCTTTGCATGGAAGGGAGATTCAGTCTCATCACCGACTCCGGACTTTAACCTTGCGGTTGGGATGGGGCCCCGGCACCTTGGGGAGTGGGCGGCATCGAGGCGGCCCTCAGTTCCGAATAGGAACGCATGGAACAGCTCAATTTGAATTCCCTCAGTTTCCGGCCTGCGATCACCACCTGCTTCGAATGGGACAATTGCACGCTGTCCTTCAGAACGTAGGGCGACGCCCGAAGGTTGCGCATGAACTCAGCAATGGCCTCATTACTCCTTGCAACGCCGTCGATATCCACCCGCCCTCCGGTCAGCGACAGGCTCTGAAACCATATCTTCTCCGGCGGCACCAGCAGGCTGATCAGGGCCAAGGTCCGAGCCATCCGGTCCCTGTCCTTTTGAAGCCCTCGAATCACCTCTTTTTTGCGCTCGATGATCTCTTTCTTCTGCTTGATCTCTTGCACCAGCTTTTCATACTTGGCGTACTTGGCTATTTCGGTCCGTAGCTGGGCCTCCCGTTTTCCAAGGGCATCGATCTCCCGCGCCTGGGCCTGCCATAAGTAGAAGATACCGATACCGGTGAGAACAATGCAGAGCCCGTAAAGCACCAAAAGTTGGCGGGCGGTACTCTTCTTGGCCTTCTTTCGAACCGGCAGTAGGTTGATGCGAATCATTTGTCTTCCGCTCTCCTCAGCCCCAGGCCCAGGCAGATGGCCATCTGCGGCCCCACCTGATCCACATAGTCCGGATCGAACTTGCTTGGACTGGTCTCAAGACGCAGCAAAGGATTGAAGATGTCCACATCCACGCCCAGTTCGCTCTTGATGAGCGCATCCAGGGCTGGAAGCCTTGCCGACCCTCCGCTCAGATAGATCTTGTGAATCTTCGATTCCGGATAATTGGTGTAGTAGAAATCCATGGCTCGGCGGACATCGGCGCACCACTCCCCCACCGTTTCCATGAAGGCCCCCTCGAGCCGCTCGGCATCCACTTCCTCCACACCAAGTCCCAGCTTGATCCGCTCCGCCCGGTCCACCTCCACTCCCAGCTCCACGGCAATGCGGTCCGTGATATTGCGCCCTCCCGCCATGAGATCCCGCATAAAGACCGGCCGCCCGCCCCGAACAATGGTGAGCGTGGTCTTGACGGCACCGATATCCATCAAAAGGATGTTCTGATCGGGAAACACCCCGTAGGTGGCTTCAAAAGCGTTGCTGAGAGCGAAGTAATCCACGTCCACCACCGCCGGCTCGAACCCTGCCTTTTCGATCAGGGCCGCATAGTCCGCCACCGATTCCTTCTTGGCCGCCACCAGAAGGACCTCCATGTGGTTGGGGCGGTCCTTGGATACATCCAGGATCTCGTAATCAACGTTGACTTCATCCAGCTGGTACGGGACGTACTGGGCGATTTCCTCCCGAAGCCTCTTTCCCAACTCCTCTTCGGACATGCCGGGCATTTCGATGGTCTTGATCATCACCTCATAGCCCGACACCGAGGTGGCCACGGGCCCCGGTTTGATTTGCAAATTCTTGGCCAGCTTTCTTAAGACGTCCGCCACCATCTCGGGTTTTTCGATCCGGCCCTCCGAGACAGCCTCATGGGGCACCATCGCCATTCCCAGGCTGTCCACCCGGTAGCCGGTTTTCCCTTGGGTGAGGCGCATCATCTTGATGGCGTACGAACCCAGATCCACTCCCACAATCTCTTTTTTTCTTCGAAACATGGCGACTCGCCGGCCCCTTCATCAAATAGGGATTGACACACATTTGGATTTGTTATTTACCATCTTGCCTCAGCTATTTACAAACGGATTCCATTCCCCTTTCTTTTATTTCGGCAGAATGGGAGGCTGAATTGAGTTTTTTTTCTCGCAGACGTGCGGCACGAGACAAGAAAAAGAGCGCTGTTCGCGAGTACACCGAAGCCATCGTGGTGGCAGTGATCCTTGCGCTCTTCATCCGAGCTTTTGTGGTTCAGGCCTTCAAGATCCCCTCCGGCTCCATGAAAACCACACTGCTCATCGGGGACCACATTCTGGTGAGCAAGTTCAGCTACGGAATTAAAGTTCCCATCCTGGACAAGGAACTGATCCATTGGGACGACCCCCGGAGGGGGGATATCGTGGTCTTCAAATACCCCCAGGATCCATCTAAAGACTTCATCAAGAGAGTGATAGGGCTACCTGGAGACACGATAGAAATACGGGACAAGAAAGTTTTCGTCAACGGACAACTGCTGCATGAGCCCTATGCCCGGTTCACGGACCCCCGCATTCTGCCCGGCTCCGTGAGTCCCCGCGACAATCTGGGCCCCATTGTCGTTCCCTCCCACAGCTTTTTTGTGATGGGCGACAACCGGGATGAAAGCTACGACAGTCGGTTCTGGAAATTCGTAGACGAATCGGAACTCAAAGGCAAAGCGTTCATCATCTACTGGTCCTGGAACAGCGATGGCGAACTGACTCTCGACCCGGAAAAATGCTATGTGAGGTGGAACAGGATCGGACATCTTCTCCACTGACAGGACGTTAATATGAAACGCGGCCTCGTTCCGTTCGTGCGCACGGCCTGTAGGGGCGAATAATCATTCGCCCCTACAGGGGTCTGCTTGCCAAAGGTGCGTTTCATTCTTCGTTAACATGAAAGAAAACCGCAAATAAACGCCAATGGCAATGAGCGGGATTGGGAGTGGCGAAAGCCGCGCATGGGCCCGGCGGCCGCTGCCGAGCCGGGCATATCTCAAAGAGCTCCCCGCAAGGCCCGTTCAGGGACCCGGCCAAACGGGAAGAAAAGAGAACATGATATCCAACAAACGAGATGCCCTGGATCACGCCGCAACCCTTTCGCAGTGGATCGCCGCCCGGGTCCGAGAAGCCGGGGCCCGAGGGGTCGTGATCGGCATCAGCGGCGGCATCGATTCGGCCGTGTGCGCCGCCTTGGCCCACAAGGCCCTCGGCGAAAACGCTTTGGGCCTGTTGCTCCCCTGCCACAGCAGCCCGACGGATCGTCGCGATGCCCACCGGGTGGTGCAGCATGTAGGCCTGACCTTCGAAGAAATCGATTTGAGCCCCGCCTTCGATGCCCTCGCGGGTATCCTTGGGCCTGCCGATCCGAAGCTCTACGGAAATCTCAAGGCCCGCCTTCGCATGGCGGCTCTCTATCACCGGGCGGCGTCGCTCCGTTACCTGGTGCTGGGGACCAGCAATCGAAGCGAATGGGAAATCGGCTATTTTACCAAGCACGCAGACGGGGCCGCCGATCTGCAACCCCTCCTCCATCTTCTCAAGTGCGAAGTCCGCACGCTCGCCGAGGCCCTGGGCCTTCCCCGGGAGATCATCGATCGCCCCCCCTCGGCGGGGCTCTGGGAAGGGCAAACGGACGAAGGAGAGCTGGGCTTCACTTACGATCAACTGGACGCCTACCTGCAGGGGCATACCGGCAAAGTGGACCCGAGCGTTCAAGAAAGGATCCAGGCCCTGCAGAAGGCCACCGCCCACAAGCGCAGGCCGCCCCTGCGCTTTCTGGAACCCCCTTCAGGCCCCATGGCGGCGCCCCCTGCGGGGGACTCTGCGGCCGCCGACAAGAGCGTGGAGGCCCTCACCCTCATCAGCAAGGCCATCACGTCCGAACACTACCTGGAAGACATCCTCCGTCTGATCGTCATGGTCACCGCGGAAGTGATGAATTCCAGCGTCTGCAGCCTCTGGCTCCTGGATGAACCGTCCCAGGAGTTGCGTCTGCGGGCCACCCAGGCCATCAATCCCGAATACGTCAAGGACAGAACCCTCAAGGTGGGGGAAGGCGTGGTGGGCAAGGTTGTCGTGGACAACAAACCCTACGTGGCGGTGGATGTTCTCAAGGATCCTTACTACAAGGAAAAGGAGCTGGCTCGGGACCTGGGCCTGGTATCCATGGTGAGCATGCCCATGCGGGTCAAGGACCGGGTCATCGGCGTCATCAACTGCTACACGTCCTTCGAACACCGTTTTACGGACCTGGAGATGAACGTCCTGACGGCCGTGGCCAATCAGGCCGCCGTGGCCATCGAGAACACCGAGCTATTGGTCCAGACCCGGGTCATTCAGGAGGAACTGGAAAAGCGCAAGATCATCGAGCGGGCCAAGGACCTCCTCATGGATCGCCTGCACCTGTCCGGCGAAGAAGCCTATCGGTGGCTCCAGAAAAAGAGCATGGACACGCGCCGGTCCATGAGAGAAGTGGCCGAGGCCGTTTTGCTGACCTTGGAGAATTGAGCTCCGAGGGCAAACCCGGTCCCCGCCCACAGGAGCCGACGACCGTGCCCGGCGGGTTCATGGATAGAGGAGGACGGACTCCCGGGAGGATAGGTATCTTTTCAGTGCTTCCGCCCACCGGGCTTCCAGCCGATCCAGCCCCTCTCCGTCTTCCAAGGCCTTGCGGATCTCCGCATCTCCGATCAGGATATCGATGGGAAGATGCTCGTACTCGTATTCATACGGGGGCGGCAGCCATCGGAACCGGTCGGGATAAGCCTTGAGAAACGAGCGGAGGAGCGCAAGACCGAAGCGGTAGGGCCGGAAGCGAGCGGGATCGGTCACCACCAGGTGGAATCCCCGGCAAAGCTCTCCGGCCCATTTGTCGAAGGTGGGTTCAAAGCTCACCGGCCTGAGCACCACCCCGTCGAGCGCCCGGGGATCCAGATGAGCCGCCAGCTTTTCCGGATCCACGAAAGGGGCCCCGAAGAGCAGAAACGGCAAGGTGGTCCCGCGCCCTTCACTCACATTAGTCCCCTCCAGAAGCACCATGCCGGGATAGACCAGCGCGGTTTCCCAAGAAGGCATGTTGGGGGACGGAAAGATCCAGGGCCGCCCTGTGGCCGGCCACAGTTTCTCCCGGCGCCACCCGGCAACGGGCACCACTTCCACCAGCTCCGGCCTTCCCAGGGACCGGGCCACCCAAAGGGCCAGCTCGCCCAGCGTGAGGCCGTGGCGCATGGGAATCGGATAGCGTCCCACGAAGGACCGAAGCTCCTCGCGCACCGGGTTTCCTTCCACAAACGCCCCGCCCATGGGATTGGGACGGTCCAGGACCACCACGGAAATTCCCGCGTCGGCGGCCGCCTCCACGCACAGTCCCACAGTGGTGCCGTAGGTGTAGACGCGGGTGCCCACGTCCTGAAGGTCGATCAGAAGCACGTCGATGCGTTCCAACATGGCCGGAGTCGGCCGGCGCACCTCGCCGTACAGGCTGAAGACGGGAACGCCGGTGCGCGGGTACACCCCATGATCCGATTCGATCATGTTCGCCTGCTTTTCCGCATGGAACCCGTGCTGGGGCGAAAAGACGGCCGCCACCCGCGCTCCCGCCTCCACAAGGGCATCCACCACGTTCTGCAGCGTTCGAGTAACCGACGCCTGGTTGGCCAAGATGCCGACTCGTTTGGTGAAAAGCCAGGAAGGCGGATCCGACAGGAAAAGATCGCAGCCGAAAAGGCAGGAATCATCCAAATCAAGCCGTTCCGTCCTCATTCTTCCGTCTTCTTGTCCCCGCCGGAGATCTTCTCCAACACCTTGGGGTAGTACCTCTGGTGCTCTTCCAGCAAAGGCGACACCCGGCGCATCATGTTGAGCTTCATGATGAGGTAATTCAGCTTTTTCATTTGACGGTATTTCTGCTGTGTGTCTTTTATGCCCGCGAGGAGCTCTTCCGTCGTCTGGATGTCCTTTCGCAGCTGAAGCTCCGGGGGCAGACAGTCGGCGTTCTTGAGGATCTTGTAGGCGATACGCAGATCCGGAGGCAGGTGGCTGTCGTCTTCCAGGTGGAGCGGCTGACCCTTGCCGGGAAGATTGTCGAACTCGCCCCGGGCCATGGCTTCCTGGATCTTCTGCTCGGCCAGTTTCTCAAAAACGGTGAAGATGTTGCTCATGGGATTTCCTCCCGTCCAACCGAACACCATCGTCATTCTAGGCGCGGGGCGCTTCGGGCGCCTCGCCGCCAAGCGGCTTCCCGTGCGTTATCCCCGAGCTTCCCTGATCATCGTGGATCGGGACGCCGCCCGCCTGGAGAATTTCCAAGGAACGCCCCCTGTGGAAAAGGTCCAACAGGACGCCTTGGCCTTCCTGGAAAGCCTCGAGCCGACCAAGGACCTGTGGATCGTCCCCGCGATCCCTGTTCATGTGGCTTGGCAATGGATCCTTTGTCGGCTCCAAAGGATCGGATCCGCCCACCCCCTGCCCGTCCCGGCGGAACTGGATCACCACGTCCCGCACCCGCTGCGCACCCCCACGGGAACCCTCTATGCCAGCTTCGCCGATTTCCGCTGCCCGGACAACTGTCCGGAGCCCGACAAGATCTGCACCTTCACCGGCAAGCCCAGGCAGGGCATTTTGCACCAGCACCTGGCCCGGCTCAGCGCCCCCGGCCACCGAATCCACGTGCTGCGCAGCCGGCAGATGGCTCCCGGGGTCGGGGGGTACACATTGGATCAAATGCAGGAGATTCTTCGGGCCGTCAAGGCCCATCCCGGCGCCCACATCCTGGCCACCAGCTGTTCGTGCCATGCCGTTCTGGACGGGCTGGCCTGGTACGGAAAAGGGGTCTCGATTCAGGAATCCGGGCCCGCCGCCATGGAGGATTCCAGGGCATCCAAATAGGCGTGCAGGCTGTCTTCCGGTCGCTGTCCCAGCGCCCGGGCCAGGCACACGGTGCGGTAGAGCAGGGTTCCCAGCAACGCCCGGCCTTGGTCGGGATCACGCAAATCCGTTCGCCCCAGGCCGTTTACGCATGCACGGATCCCTTGCACGGCGTCTTCCAGCGAGGCGGAAACCGTCCCTCCGTCTTCCTGACGGGCCCGGATTCGGTAGGCTCGGGCCAGCGCCGGCAATGTTTTTGGAATGCCCAGCCCCCGGCGCTTTCCCCCCTTTTCCCTCTCCTTGATCTTTTCCCAGTTGGAACGCACGTCTTTGGCCGACTTGACCCGCACATCCCCGAACACGTGGGGGTGTCTACGGATCATCTTTTCGCAGATGGCCCGGCAAACGTCTTCCAGCGAAAATGATTCCTCTTCTTCGTAGAGGTGCACGAGGAAAAGAACCATGAACAGCAGGTCCCCCAGCTCCTCCGCCACATCTTCCTTGGTGCCGGAACGGATGGCGGCGGCCGCTTCGTGAGCCTCCTCCAGCAGATAGGTCTGGACCGTCTCCGGAGTCTGCTTCCGATCCCAGGGGCACCCGTTTTCTCCCCGCAGTCGATCGATGATCTCCCAGATGCGACGAACGCCGTCCCAGCGATTCGCGCTCTGGGAGGACTTGTCCTCCGACATCTGTACGTCTTCCATGGATGGTTTCATTCCTTTCACGCTTCCCGTCTGTCCGCCCAGTATTTGTAGAGCTTTTTGCGTTTCAGCTCGAACTTCTCTTCCAGGCTTTTGGGCGTGGCCTTCACGGCCAGCCGGGCGGCCTGCTGAACGTAAGGAGCCAGCCGGGATTCCCTGAGAAGGGGGCTTTCGTAAGGGAGAAAGAAGGTCAGGAAGGAGACGATCAAAACAGCCGCCACCAAGCCTTTGGCAAGCCCCAGAGCTCCCCCGAAAACCCGGTCCACCCACCCGGCGGGGCCCTGCTGCACCAGGCGCGACAACCAGGCCCCGGTCAGCCCCAGGACGATCCAGGTGAGGACGAACAACAGCACGAAAGCCACCATCACCGGCTGGGGAAGGGATGGAACGGCCTGGGCGATCTTTGCGCCCACGGCCCCGCAATAATAGCCGGCAAGGTAAAAGCCTCCCAAAACCCCCACAATCCCGAACACCTGGGACACGGCGCCGCGCCACAAACCGCGCATCACGCACAAGATCCCGATGATCGTCAGCACCCAGTCCAAGCCGTTCATCCGCCCGTTCCTTTCTCAAACAGAAACTCGCCTTCCCGGCTCCCGCCACCATAGAGTATTTTGCCGTCGGCGATCAACGGCTTTGCCTTGCCTGCAAGCCGTGCCTATTGTCAGACGCCTCGGGGAGTGTTATCTGTGGCTTGCTTCGGCATGGGGGCATCGTTTCCCAAGTCCACAAAGAAAGGAAGACCGCCTGTTGGCAGCGAAAACCAGCACCGATCAGCCCTGGACGCACACGAAGGTCTTTGAGGATCCCCAGGTCCTGCAGGTTCTGGTGGGGGAACGCAACGCTCACCTGAAGATCATCGAAAAGCAACTGGACCTTCGACTCCACCTGCGCGGCACCCAGATCACCCTCTCCGGGGACCGCGCCCACGTGGAGCTGGCCGACCGGCTCCTGGACGAGCTGGCCGGGCTGGTCCACAAAGGCTACCCTCTCTACGCCAACGACGTTCTCTACGGCATCCGCATCCTCAGTGAGAACATCAACCGGAAGCTCCACGAGATCTTCCTGGACAAGGTCTTTGTCACCTCCAGCAAGAGGGTGATCACACCCAAGAGCATCAAGCAGAAGGAATACATCGAAGCGATCCGCACCCACGACATCGTCTTCGGGATCGGGCCCGCCGGCACCGGCAAGACCTACCTGGCCATGGCCATGGCGGTGGCGGCGCTCAGCGCGGACCAGGTGCGGCGCATCATCCTGGTGCGGCCCGCGGTGGAAGCCGGTGAAAAGCTGGGGTTCTTGCCGGGGGACCTGGCGGAGAAGGTCAATCCCTACCTGAGGCCGCTCTACGATGCACTCCATGACATGATGGACTTCGAGAAGGCGTCGCGGCTTCTGGCTCGGGGAACCATCGAAGTGGCACCTCTGGCGTTCATGAGGGGGCGCACCTTGAACGAGGCCTTCGTCATTCTGGACGAGGCCCAGAACACCACCAGCGAACAGATGAAGATGTTCCTCACCCGTTTGGGCCTTGGCTCCAAGGCCGTGATCACCGGGGATGTGACCCAGATCGACCTGCCCGACAACAAGCCCTCGGGTCTCGTGGAAGCCATGGAGCTGCTCCAGGGCATCCGCGGTCTCCGCTTCGTCTTTTTTTCCAATGTGGATGTGGTCCGACATCGCCTGGTCCAGGACATCATCGAGGCCTATGAATCGGCGGAAGGTCGGAGCGTTCGGCCGGAAGCCTGAAAGACCGGAGCCGAGGGACCATGGAAAAAGAAAAGAAACCGGAAGCGCGACGACGGAAGCCGGAGGGCTTGGAAACGCCCAAGCCTCCGCGCAGGTGGGGGGCGGACCCGCATCATGCGAAAGTCCTCCTGCTCATCGCCTTTTCTTTCCTCGCCGCCCTTCTCATCACCCCCTCCTTTCTCACCCGCACGCCCGCCTACCAGCCGGGGGACGTGGCGGTCCGCAACGTCAAGGCGGACCGGGACTTTCTCCTTCCGGACGAGGAAGCCACAGCCCGCAAGAGAGAAGCCGCCAGGCGAGGGGCGCCGCTGGTCTTCGATCTACATGAAAAGGCCTACGAGACGGTATCGGTGCGGCTTTCCAAAGCCTTCGCGCTCATGCGCCGGCAGATCCACGAGGCGCAAAGGGCCCTCACCATGGGGCTGGCCCCGGACCGGTGGGAAGAACTGCACTCCCAAGGCCGGATCCCTTCGGCCGGATCAGGAAAGCCTCCGGCCGTTCCGGACAGGCAGACCTTTCAGACGACCCTTGGGGTTTCCGTGCGCGATGAGGACTTTTCCCTATTGGCCGAGCACCGCTTTTCACCGGAGCTGGAGAAGAACCTTTTGCGTTGGATTCGGGAATCCCTCGCCCAGGGGATCCTCGCCAGCCAGGCCCCTCCCGAGGTGGAGGCGGAAAGACGGTTCAAGCTGAAGACAGGTCCCATCGTCATTCGCAAGATCCCTTCCCTGCAAGAGTTCCGCGTCGCCTCCATGGAGCGGTTCCCGGATGTGGAGGGAGCGCGGCGGGATCTGGTCCAGCGAATCCGCAAGGAAGAACCCGATCCGGAGCTGGCCCGGTCCCTGGCGTCCCTGGCAGCATCTTTCCTGGAGCCCACCCTGTTTTACAACCCGCTGGAGACGGCGGCCTTTGAGGACGCCGCCACGGAAGCGGTCAAGCCGGTGTACATCCAGATCAAGAAGAACGAGATGCTCATCCGCGAAGGGCAACGGCTGCGCCCCGAGGACGTGAGGAGGCTCCAGGCCTACGCAGACAGCAGTCCCAAGCAGGACGGCGTCCTGGCCTTCGTCGGAATCCTCTTGTTTTCGTGCCTTTTCCTGGGGGTGGTGGGGCATGTGGTGGATGCCAGGGTGCCGTCCGTCCGGCTGGACGTGAAAGATTACATGTTTCTGGCGACCATCCTGCTCATCATCGTGGCCCTGGGCAGGTGCGCCGATTGGATCAACGCCTCCATGGGATCCAGCCTGGCCTATCTGGACAAGCGGAGCCTTCTTTACGCCCTGCCCATGGCCGCCGGAGCCATGCTGTCGAGCATCTTTTTCGGGATCACCACCGCCGTCTTCTTTTCCTTTGCGCTGGCCGTGTTCGTGGGGCTCTTGTGCGGTACGGATTTTCACATCTTCACCTACACCCTGATCGGCTCCCTGGTGGGAAGCTACGGGGTGAACCCGTGTCGGAACCGCCTGGTGCCCATCAAGGCCGGCCTGCTCACCGGGCTGGCCAACGTGACGGTGCTCATCCTCATCGCCCTTTTCCAGGAAAGCCCGTCCACGCCCGCGCTCTTCACCAATTCCTTCCTGGCCTTCCTCAGCGGCATCATCGCCGGTGTGCTGGCCACCGGCTTCACGCCGCTGGCGGAGCTCTTGTGCGGCTACACCACCGACATTCGGCTTCTGGAACTGGCCAGCATGGATCAGCCCCTTTTGCAGGAGCTGATGATTCAGGCCCCCGGCACCTACCATCACAGCCTGATCGTCGGGAACATGGTGGAAGCGGCCGCCAAGTCCATCGGCGCCAACAGCCTCCTGGCCAAGGTGGCGGGCTATTACCACGACATCGGCAAGATCAAGAAACCGCTCTATTTCATCGAAAACCAGCTGGATGGAGAGAATCGCCACGAAAAACTGGCCCCGTCCATGAGCAGCCTCATCCTCATCTCCCACGTCAAGGAAGGCGTGGAACTGGCCAAGAAACATCGGCTCGGCCGGCCCATCATGGAGATCATCAGCCAGCACCACGGAAAGAGCCTCATTTCCTATTTCTACCAAAAGGCTCTGGACGCCCGCGAAAAGGCGCAGAACACCAAGGGTGCCGAGCTGCCCCCCATCGATATCGAGGACTACCGCTACCCCGGCCCCAAGCCTCAGACCAAGGAAGCGGGCCTGGTGATGCTGGCGGACGTGGTGGAGGCCGCCTGCCGGTCCCTGACGGAACCCACCGCGGCACGGATCCAAGGCCTGGTGAACCGGTTGATCAACAACGCCTTCATCGACGGCCAGCTGGATGAATGCGAACTCACCCTCAAGGACCTGCACCAGATCGCCAAGCACTTCAACCAGATCCTGGCCACAGTGCATCACAAGCGCATCGAATACCCCGGCCAGCCCGGGCAAACCGGCAAAGGAAAGACCCATGGCGGAGATTCAAATCAGCGTGAGTCCAAGCCGGACAAGGATAAACCGGCGGCGAATGGAACAGGCGGCCGAGCGGATCTTAAGCGCCTTGGGTTGCAGTGACGCCGAGTTGAGCCTCGCCGTTGTGGACGATGAGACCATCCGGGAATTGAACTCCCAATACCGGGGTGTGGACGAACCCACCGATGTGCTTTCCTTCCCCATGGGCGAAGGGGAATTCGGGGACGTCGCTCCGCAGATGCTGGGAGACGTGGTTTTGTCTGTGGAAACGGCGGGGGCCATGGCGGACGAACACAACCTGTCCCTGGAGGCCGTGCTGGACCTGCTGCTCATCCACGGCGTCCTCCATCTGGTCGGCTACGACCACACCGACCCGGAAGAGGCCCGGGAAATGGACCGCAAAACCCTGGACCTTTTGTCACTCTTGGGGCACGATCCCGGCGGGTTTGCGTGGTATGAGACTTCGTCCACTTATGGGAAACGGGAAAAGGAGGATTAGGAAGTGGCACGGGTAGCCATCAATGTGGATCACGTGGCGACGGTGAGACAGGCGAGGCTGGCCCCCGAGCCCGATCCTGTAACGGCGGCGGCGCTGGTGGAACTGGCGGGAGCCCACGGCGTGGTGGTGCATCTACGGGAAGACAGGCGCCACATCCAGGACCGGGACGTGGAGATCCTTCGCAAGACGGTCAAAACGCGCCTCAATCTGGAGATGGCCGCAACCCAGGAAATGATTCAAATCGCCCTGCGCATCAAGCCGGACATCGTCACCCTGGTTCCCGAAAAACGACAGGAACTGACCACCGAGGGCGGCTTGGACGTGGTCCTCTATGAGGACAATCTGCGCGAAGTCATCAAGGTGCTCCATCAGGGGGGAATACCGGTCAGCCTCTTCATCAACCCGGATCCCAAACAGATCAAGACGGCCCACAAGATCGAAGCGGACTGTGTGGAGATTCACACCGGTCCCTTTGCGGAGGCCGCCACCTATATCCGCCGGCAGGAAGAGTTCGAGCGGGTGGAAAACGCCGCCAAACTGGCCGCCAAGCTGGGCCTCGCCGTCCATGCGGGACACGGCGTGGACTACCGGAACATTCTGTGGCTTCGAAACATCCGGGAAATCGAGGAATTCAGCATCGGCCATGCGGTCATCGCCCGGGCCGTTCTGGTGGGACTGGAACGGGCCGTTCGGGAGATGATCGCCCTGGTGACCGGATCATGGCAGTCTATGGGATAGGGATCGATCTGGTGCGGGTGGATCGCATCGGGGCGGGCCTTCAGCGTTGGGGGGCCCGGTTCCTGGACCGCCTGTTCACCCCGCAGGAGCAGCAGGCGTGCAGCGCCAAGGCCGCACAGGTGCCGTGCCTGGCCATGCGGTTCGCCGCCAAGGAGGCCTTTGCCAAGGCCCTGGGCACGGGCATCCGGGCCCCTCTGCACTGGCGGGACATGGAAGTGAGAAACGACGCCGCCGGAAGACCCTACGTGGTCCTTTCCCAACGGGCTCGCCGATTCGTGGAAGAACGCGGCGTTCGATCGTGGCACGTGAGCCTCACCGACGACGGCCTTTACGGCGCGGCGGTGGTGGTCCTGGAAGGCGACCCGACGGACAGCAGCCGAACATCCGATCCCCACGTCACGGACGGTGAGGAGGCCGAACACCATGCTCCTGGCAACCGCCTCGGAAATGGCTGAACTGGATCGAAAGACCATTGAAGAGATCGGCATCCCGGGAATTGTCCTGATGGAAAATGCGGCGCGCGGCGCCGCAGCCTTTTTCGAAGCCGTGCTCCCCGACCTGGCCCGTCGGCACATCGTCGTGCTGGCCGGTTCGGGAAACAACGCCGGAGACGGATTCGCCCTGGCAAGGATCTTCCATGGCAAAGGGGCTCCGGTGCGCGTGGTGTGTCTGCGCCCCGCCCATCGACTGAAGGGCGATGCCCTGATCAACTACAACATCCTCCATCGCCTGGGGATTCCCGTCTATCACTGGGACGAAAGGGAAGACTTCGCCCTGCAGTTCGCCCACGTGCAGAAGGCCGACGTGATCCTGGATGCCCTTCTGGGAACCGGCCTGCAAAGCGAGGTCCGGGGGCTCTACCGGGAAGTGATCGACGCGGTCAATGCCCTCGGCAAACCCGTCCTTTCGGTGGATGTTCCCTCGGGTCTGCATGCCGGAACCGGGCGGGTGTTGGGCACCGCCATCAAGGCCACGGCCACGGCCACCTTCGGCCTTCTCAAGGTCGGGCACGTGGTGGGCGAGGGACCCTCCCGATCGGGCCGCGTTCATGTGGTGGACATCGGCATCCCGCCGGACGTGACGGCATCCTGCGGGATCCAAAGGTGGCTCCTGGACCGGGAGGTGTGCTCGGCCTGGATATCTCCCCGACCGGCGGACACCCACAAGGGCCGCGCCGGACACCTGTGCGTCCTTTCGGGGTCCGCGGGTAAGACGGGGGCGGCCGCCCTGGTGTGTGAAGGCGCCCTGCGGGTGGGCGCCGGCCTGGTGACCCTCTTTGTGCCGCGATCGCTCAATCCCGTGATGGAGGTGAAGCTCACGGAAGCCATGACCCTCCCCGTGGACGAAACGGAAGGGCAAAGCGTGGCCCTTTCGGCACGAGAGACCATCCTGGAGTTCATGGCCGACAAGGAGGCGCTGGCGGCGGGCCCCGGCATTTCCCTCCACGAGGAGACCCGGACGTTGCTGAAGGAACTGGTGGAAAAAAGCCCGGTTCCCCTGGTGCTGGACGCGGACGCCCTGACCCTCCTCGCCCAGGATCCCGCTCCGCTGGCCAAGGCCAAAGCACCGGTGATCCTAACGCCCCATCCCGGCGAGATGGCACGACTGGCCGGCCTTTCGGTCCCCCAGGTCCAGGACAAGCGGCTGGATGTGGCCGCGGAATTCAGCCGTCGACACAACGCGATCGTGGTCCTGAAGGGGCATGGCACCCTGCTGGCGGCCCCCGACGGCCGCCTGGCGGTGAACAGGACGGGAACCCCCGCCATGGCCAGCGGAGGCATGGGAGACGTGCTCACGGGGATGATCGCCGGTTTGGTGGCCCAAGGGCTGGAGCCCTTCCGCGCGGCCTGCCTGGGCGTCTATCTCCACGGACTGGCCGCCGAAGAAGTGACCGGAAACGCCACAACCCGCGGGCTCATGGCAACGGACCTTCTGCCGGTGATCCCCGCCCTGGTGGGACAACTGGAAAGCGGAGACGAAACGGGGCCGCCCCGGAGCTAGCAGCCTGTCCGAGAATGCCGCGGGCGACCTCTTTTTCCGTAGCGCAGCCCTTTAGGGCTGCGGGAGAACCTTAGGATGTCGGATAGGCCATCGCTCATTTCCCGTCACTTCATGGGGTTACGATGGCCCTTTCCGCGGGGCTGAAGCCCCGCGGCTACGAAGAGAACGTGAATTTCCCGGCATCTTGTACGGATTTCCATTCTCGGACAGGCTCCTGGCAACCTGTCCGACATGACATTTTCCTGGGAGCGCGGGCGTCTCGCCCGCTTCTTGTGCGGTCCGGAGGCCCGCGCTCCCAGGGAAGATGCCTGCGGGTCCATAACCGGACAGCATCCAAAAACCTTCCAGCAGCATCAAGGGACACCATGAGGGAACGGACGATCATCACCGACTGCCCGGAAGCCAGCCACGCCCTGGGCCGAGCCGTTGGAGAGCGCCTCCGGGCCGGGGACGTGGTGGCGCTGTGGGGGGAACTGGGAGCCGGAAAGACCTTCCTCGCCGGGGGCATCGCCCGAGGTCTGGGCGTTCCCGAAGAGATTCCGATCACGAGCCCCACGTTCACGATCATCAACGAATACGAGGGACGGGTCCGGCTCTACCACCTGGATCTCTACCGCATTGGAGATGTGGACGAACTGGAAACGCTTCCGTGGCGGGAAGCCCTTTTCGGAAGCGGGGTGGCGGTGGTGGAGTGGCCCGAAAGGCTGGGGGGCTATCTGCCCGAAGAGCGACTGGACATCCATATCGAGATCCGGGATGTCACCGCCCGCAGCTTCCGGCTTGTCTTCGGGTCGCGGGACCTGGAAGATCGGTTCGATGACCTGCATCCGGACGCTTCAGCCGATCCCCCGGAACGAGGCGCCTTCTCCGGCGGCGTGCCTTCCATGCCCGCGGGCTGCAGGGGCGAATGAGCATTGGCCCCTACAGCCTCTTCCTGCTTCGGGAATACGCGTTTCACTCTTCGCGGGAGCCGGACCAGAAAAGCTTCCGGAAATGATAGCCGTAGACCAACATGGTCACCACATCCACCAGCGACCTCCGGTAATGAAGGAGCGACTCCTTGATCAGCTTCCAGTAACAGGCCCTTGATTCCCGGGTGTCGCGCACCCCCAGATACCACAGGGAGCGAAGGAACGTGATCAGGTCGTTCTTTTCCAGAGCCGCTTTGGCCCGGGGCTGGTAGCTTTCCAGGAACGCCTTGATCCGCTCGTAATACATCTGCGGAGAATAGATGGTTTCCATGACCCACCGGTACCCATCCAGGATCTTCTGCCTGTCCATCCTGGGCACGAAGTTGAGCGTCCCTTCGGTGCTGGTGTTGTCCCCGCTTGCCTTGAAAAGCAGGCGTCCTTCCCGTTCCAGCCGCTTGTAGAGACGGGTCTCGGGCACCGCCGTCAGCAATCCGATCATGGCCGTCACCACGCCGGCCGTTTGCACGAACTCCACCTGCCGTTGGAAGATGTCGGGAGGGTCGTTGTCGAAACCGATGATGAAGCCCCCCATCACGGCCAGTCCATGGTTCTGGATGATGCGCACCGACTCATCCAGGCTGCGTCGCAGGTTCTGGACCTTGCCGCATTCCTTGAGGCTTTCCGGTTCCGGCGTTTCCAGGCCCAAAAACACCTTGTTGAACCCCGCCCGAACCATGAGATCCATCAGCTCGGAATCCTCGGCCAGGTCCACGGAAGCCTCCGTAAAGAAGCTGAACTTTCGCCCCCTCCGTTCCTGCCATCGGATGATCTCCTCGAGCACCCCCTTCACCCGGCTCTTGTTGCCGATGAAGTTGTCGTCCACGATGAAGACCGAGCCTCGCCACGCGCGGCGATAGAGGGCCTCCAGTTTGCGGATCATCTGTTCCGGCGACTTGGTCCGGGGCCGGCGTCCGTTCAGCACGATGATGTCGCAGAATTCGCAATTGTAGGGACACCCCCGGGAATACTGGACGGCCATGCTGGCGTACTGGTTGAGCCGGATAAGATCCCAATGGGGAAGCGGCGTGGAATCCAGCGGCGGATGAAGATCGGAGCGATACATCCTCCGGGCCGTTCCGGCTTCCAGGTCGTCCGCCAGCTCCGGAACCACCGCCTCTCCCTCCCCGATGACCAGGTGGTCCACATCGGGAAAATCCTCGGCGTAGCCGTAGAAAAGGGGACCACCCCCCACCACCGGGACGCCCAAGGCCTTGCAACGATCCACCACCTCCCGGGTGGACTTGCGCTGAGCGATCATGGCGCTGACGAAGACGTAGTCGGCCCATCGGATCAGGCGGTCCTCCAAAGGTTGCACATTCATGTCCACGAGCCGCCGCTCCCAGTGCGCCGGCAAAAGCGCCGACACGGTGAGAAGGCCCAGCGGGGGGAAAGCGGCCTTCCGGCGCACCACCCGGAGCGCGTGCTTGAAACTCCAAAAGGTTTCACTGACCTGAGGATAGACCAATAGAACCTTCATGGCCTGACGCTCCTTTTCTTGGACCATCGGGAATTGTGGGTTGCGTGGAATACGTTTCGTCATCCGGTTGAGACACGTTATTTACTTACTTAAACATGATGAGACCGGCAAAGTCGAGATACAATTTTGTTCGGAAAGGAAAGTAGGCATTGACTTGCGGAACGCTCGGCGATAGCGTCGGGATCCCCGATGCGGCAAGGGCGTGCGCTCCCTCCGATCGCCTGCAGGGGTGGAGAAAGATGGGAAGCCGTATGGACAAGAGCCTCCAGTGAGGGGAGAAGACAGTCGATGAGTTCGGACAAGGTCGTCATCTGCGTTCTGGGTTCGGATCGGCCGGGCATCGTGGCCTCCGTCTCCAAGGTCCTTTACGAAAACCGATGCAACATTGAAGATGTGAGCCAGACCATCCTGCAGTCGGTCTTTGCGGGCGTTTTCATCGCCGGCATCCCCGAAGATATTTCCCTGGAAACCTTGCATGAAAGGCTGCAGGAACGGCTCGCCCCTTTGGGCCTCGCCGCCTTGGTGCGTCCCGTGAGCCCCCAGCCGGCTTACGAGCCCCCGCCCCGCGAACCCTTTGTGGTCATCACCATCGGTCCCGACCGCATCGGGCTGGTGGCGGGCATCACGGAAGTCATGGCGCGGTTCGGCGTGAACATCACCAACCTTCGGGCCGCGTTCCGAGGAGGAACGGATCCCCACCGGAACGTGATGATCTACGAGGTGGACATCCCCCTGGAGATAGATCAGAAGGCCTTCCGAAAAGCGCTGCGGGACCGGGCCGAAGAACTGGGGCTGGATCTCAGCCTCCAGCACAGGGACATCTTCCAGGCCATTCATCGCATCTAGATCGTAAGAGCAAGACCGGCCAAGAGCGGCCATTTCGAGAACGGGGGAAAAACCGAAGCCATGCTATCCGATCGAGAAATCCTGTCCACACTGGAGATGCTCCGAAACGAACACCTGGATGTGCGCACGGTCACCCTGGGGGTGAGTCTCTTCGACTGCGCAGCCCAGGACGTGGAATCCTTCCGGCGCAAAGCTCACCGCAAGATCCTGTCGCTGGCCGAACGGCTGGTGGACACCTGCAATGAAGTGGGGGAGAAATACGGCATTCCCGTGGTGAACAAGCGCATCGCCGTGAGTCCCATCGCCGTGGCGGCGGCCCCCTTCGACAGCCGGGAGATGGTCGCCATAGCCCACACGCTGGATCGGGCCGCCAAGGAAGCGGGGGTGGACTTCATCGGGGGATTCAGCGCTTTGGTGGAGAAAGGATTTACCACGGGGGATCTCTCCCTCATCGAAGCCATCCCCGAGGCGCTGGCCCAAACGGAGCGGGTCTGCGCCTCCATCAACGTGGCCAGCACCCGGGCGGGCATCAACATGGATGCGGTCTATCTGATGGGACAAACCATCAAGGAAGCCGCCGCCAAGACCGCCCACGCCGACGGCATCGCCTGTGCCAAGCTCTGCGTCTTTGCCAACATCCCCCAGGACATTCCTTTCATGGCCGGTGCCTACCTGGGCGTGGGGGAACCGGACGCCGTGATCAACGTGGGCGTAAGCGGCCCCGGGGTCGTGCGAAAGGCCATCGACCGGGCCCGGAGCACCCAGCCTTCTCTGGACTTGGGCCAATTGGCGGACATCATCAAGCGCACGGCCTTCAAAGTGACCAGCGTAGGCGAGCTCATCGGCCGGGAGGTGGCGCGCAGGCTCGACATCCCGTTCGGGGTGGTGGACCTGAGTCTGGCGCCCACGCCCAACGTGGGCGACAGCGTGGGAGAGATCTTCCAGAGCCTGGGGCTCAGGAGCATCGGGGTTCCCGGCTCCACGGCTCTTTTGGCCCTGTTGAACGATGCGGTGAAAAAGGGCGGCGCCTTTGCCAGCAGCTACGTGGGCGGGCTTTCCGGCGCCTTCATTCCCGTAAGCGAAGACCTGAACATCGCACAAGCCGCCGCGGAAGGGTACCTGAGCCTGGAAAAACTGGAGGCCATGACGAGTGTCTGTTCGGTGGGCTTGGACATGGTGGCCCTGCCCGGCGACGTATCGGCGGAAACGTTGGCGGCGATCATCGCCGATGAGATGGCCATCGGGGTCATCAACAAAAAGACCACCGCCACCCGGTTGATCCCCGTACCGGGGAAGAAGGCGGGCGAAAAGGCCCATTTCGGGGGCCTTCTGGGAGAGGCCGTCATCATGCCCGCGCCCAGGGGCGACCTGTCCTCGGGCTTTATCAAGCTGGGAGGACGCATCCCCGCGCCGACCCAAAGTTTGATCAACTAGGAGTGTGTCTGAGAACGGCGCTGACGACCTCTTTTCTCGTAGCGCAGCCCTTCAGGGCTGCGGAGGAATCCCCGGCCGTCGAATAGGCCATCGCGTATTTCCTGTCACTTCATGGAGTTACGAGGACCCTTCTCCGCGGGGCTGAAGCCCCGCGGCCACAAACGGAAGGGAAATCCCCCGGCATTTTGAGGCGGGAAGCCATCATCGGGAATCCCTTTGCCAAACAGGGGGATTCCTTCCCTTGGCGCGATTTTGGCGGGCGGGCGTCAAGCCCGTCCCTGCGCAGCGGGTTCCTCCGCCTTCATTCGGGCGGGGTTTATCCCCACCCGCTCATATCACAACGGCAAAAACCGCCCGAGCTTTTCGCCATCGTGCCCTCGGTAGTCTCCCAGGGGCGGTTCGCGAACCGCCCCTGCATCCCCCCCGCTCTCGGCGAGCCTCCCCCACGGCACCGGCCATGATGATCGCCGTCTCGGCAGGAAGGTTGCACCCGCCGGCCGCTATGTGTCCTTGCGGCTTTCGCCTTTCTCTTTTTCGCTCATGTACATTTTGTAATTGATACTGTCCACCAGGGCCTGCCAGCTGGCTTCCAGGATGTCATGGGAAACGCCCACCGTTCCCCAGTGTTCCTTGCCGTCGTAGGATTCGATGAGCACCCGGACCTTGGAGGCCGTGCCTTCCTTGCCGGGCAGCACCCGCACCTTGTAATCGCTCAGTTCCACGCCCTTCAGTTCCGGATAGAATTTTTCCAGCGCCTTTCTCAAGGCATTGTCCAGGGCGTTGACCGGACCGTGTCCCAGGGCGGCCGTATGCTCTTCCTGCCCGCCCACGCGCACCCGGATGGTGGCCTCGGAGACGGGTTCCTCATCCTCGCTGAGCTTCTGATCCACCACCCGGAAGCCGATGAGTTCAAAATAGCGCTTGGACCGTCCCATGGCTCGGTTGATGAGGAGTTCGAAACTGGCTTCCGCCGCCTCGAACTGGTAGCCCTGATACTCCAGTTCCTTGATCTGCTTGAGCACCTCCAGGGCCACCGGGTCCGTGGAGGAAAGGGAAATGCCGTACTCGTCGGCCTTGTAGCGCACCGCCGCCTTGCCGGACACTTCCGAGATGAGAAAGCGGCGACGGTTGCCCACCAGCTCGGGATCGATGTGTTCGTAGGTGGCCGGATTGCGCTCCACCGCGGCGATGTGCACGCCTCCCTTGTGGGCGAAGGCGCTCCGGCCCACGTAAGGCTGGTAGCGGTTGGGCGGCATGTTGGCCAACTCCAGGATGAACCGGCTGACCGCCCTCAGTTTCTTGAGCTTGTCGGGTTCCAGGCAGGGCACGTTCATCTTGAGGCACAGGTTGGGAATGATGGAACACAGATTGGCGTTCCCACACCGTTCCCCCACCCCGTTGAAGGTCCCCTGCACCTGCACGGCGCCCATCTCCACGGCCTTCAACGAATTGGCCACGGCCAGGTCCGAATCGTTGTGGGCATGGATGCCCAACGGAACGTCGGGGAAGCGTTCCCGAACCGCCCGCATGGCCTCCTCGATGAAGGACGGCAGGTTGCCTCCGTTGGTGTCGCACAAAATGAGGCATTCAGCTCCGCCCTCCACGGCCTTTTCCAGCGTGGTCAGGGCATACTCGGGATCGGCCCGAAACCCGTCGAAGAAGTGCTCCGCGTCATAAAAGAGCGTTTCCACATGGGGTCTCAGGTAGGCCAGGCTGTCGCGTATGAGTTCCAGGTTGCGCTCCAGGCCGATCTTGAGAGCGTCTTTCACATGGATCGTCCAGCTCTTCCCAAAAAGGGTGATGACCCGGGTTTTGGCGTCCAGAAGAGAACGCAGGTTTGCGTCCTTTTCCGGCCGGGTGCCGGGATGGTGGGTGGAACCGAAGGCGGCGATCCGGGCATGTTTCAATTCGTAGTTCCGAATCTCCTCGAAAAAGCCTTGATCCTTGGGATTGGATCCCGGCCACCCCCCCTCGATGTAGTCAATGCCCAGGTCGTCCAGTTTGAGGGCCACCCGGATCTTGTCCGGCAAGGACAAGCTGAAGTCCTCCGCCTGGGTTCCATCGCGCAACGTGGTGTCGTAGATACTCACACGCCTCATAACGCACCTGCCCCTCCTGACTGCGGTGAAAAAAAACGCCGGCGACGGCGCGTACCGGCTAGGGTCATGAACCAAGGAACTGAATGAATTTATACAGAATGTGGTGATCGAAGGAAAGCCTCATCTCATTTTGCATGAGCTTCAAGGCCTTGTAGGGGGAGGTGCGAAGCCGGTAGGGGCGGTCCGTGGTGATGGCATCGAAGCAGTCTACCACGTGGATCACGCGGGCATAGGGATGGATGTCGGTCCCTTTGAGTCCGTGGGGATAGCCCGTCCCGTCCATGGACTCGTGGTGGGACAGGACGCCTTCCAGTTGATTGGCGTTCATCCACCCCATCTTTTTCAGATGTTCGTGGGCCTGCAGGGGGTGCCGGCGGATGTGGGCAAACTCCTCGCGCGTGAGAGAGCCCGGCTTGTGGAGAATCCGGGAATCCACCCAGGCTTTCCCCATGTCGTGGTAAAGGGCGGCCACGCCTGCATCCCGAACATCCTGGTTCCGCCACGCCATGGCCCTGCACACGGCCATCACCAGCAAGGACACTTGCACGCTATGCAGGTAGGCTTGATAGTTTTTCGAGAAGAGACGATAGAGAACCGCCGCTCCGGGTGACCTTTGGAACAGGAACCTGGCCGTCGCATCCGCCCACCAGGCCGCCGCCTCGAAGGTGCCCGGGTGGTGAGGATCCTCGAAGATGCCCTCGGCCAAGAAGGCACCGTACGCCCGAAGCATGGCCGCCTGATCTTGCATGCTCAGCCACGAGTCCTCCAAAGCGGCCTCCACGACCTCCTTGAAGTACTCGTCTATGGCCTCCAGATCCCCCTTCTCAGCGTATAGGACGGTGATCTGCTCGTCCAGAAGTCTCAGGCGCCAATCCTCGGAAAAAAGCTGGCCCGGCTCCAGGACCTTCACGAAATGGGGAAGTTCTTCTCCCTGAACGAGAACAGGGACGTAGAGGGCACACGGAACAGCATATTCGGAAAAGAGGTATTCCAATCGGAACGGCACGTATCCGAGCTCCCGCAGGTTCAGTTCCTTCGGGAGAGAACGGGCTTCGGCCTTACGAAAGTCGAGGTCGTCCGAAGCTTGCCCCGCGGCTGTCTTTACGGCCATGGCCCTCACCTTTCCCATAAGCCCGTCTATCGGAACGCTCAAAAACCCTTACATTCGATTTCGGACGATTCGCACAATATCTTGAATTATTCTGTCATTTCCATGTTCTATGTCGACCATTCCGCTGGGAATTGAAACTCAGAGGCTCCGCCGGTAGCCCACGAACCGAAAAACGTCCGCCATGACCTCCTCGTAGTCCTTCTTGAGCCGTTCGTACATCCGGGCGTTTTCGATGGCGATGGCCCCAAGCTCCCCCAGCGCTTCCACGAATCGGATTTCATCCTCGTCGAAATCCCTGGGCTCGGCCGTGTAGAGGCGCAACACGCCGATGATCCTCCCCTTCACCGCCAGGGGGACGGAACAGATGCCCGAGATCCCCTCGGCCTTGGCCGCCTCCCCGTACTGGGCCCTGGGGTCGGTGGCGGCGTCTCGAATCACCACGGTCTTTCCTTCCATGGCCTCGGCGATGCTCTGATCCGCATCCACGGGGCCCTTGTGCACATAGGCTTCGCTCAACCCGTGGGACGCCACCAGCTCCAGCGTCCTTTTCTTGGGATCCAGCAAACGAACCGCGCACGCCTTCACGTCCAGCACCTGGGGCAGGGTTTGGACGAGAAGATCCAGCACCTCCCCCACGTCCAGGGTGGCGCTCACGGCCCGCACCACCTGCCGGAAAGCGTTGAGATAGCTCCTTTCCTTTTCCGTCATGACCCCCTCCTTTCCACCCGGTCGGGGTGTTTTCCGCAGCAGGCCGTTTCATCAGGCCGCTTCGGTCCACTGACACGTCACTTCCCGCTCTCCCGCCTCCCACCGAGACAGGCCCAGGAGATCCAGGAAACGCTCGGTCCTCCGTTCGTGGACGGGCCGGTAGCGGTCCATCCGTTCCAGCTCCTCCACCAGAAAACGCGCCAGATGGCGCCGGAGCGTGAAACTCGCTCCCACCACCTGACGGCTCCTGCCCGCTCCCCGCACCACGTCCTGACGGGTGAGCAGCCGCAGCGCCTCCAGGCACTGGAACAGATCCCGGTGGGTCATCTCCGGGTTTCCCAGCAGATAATGGAGAAAGGCCGCCGGGAAGAACCGCAGCGCGCTGGTCACCGGATTGGCCGCCGTGGTCCCCAGGCCGCACTGGCTTCCCGCCTGGACCACATCGCCCAAAGCCCAGAGCCTGTGGATGTCGTCGGCCGTACCGGCACCGAGAAGAATCCTGTCCAGGATCCGTCCCAGGGAAGCCGTCCCCCGGAAACAGGCGGGACACTGACCACACGACTCCTCCGTGAGCCAGTCGGTGAAATGACGGGCCAGGCGCACCACGTCATCGTCGTCACCGATGAAGACCAGGCCCCCGGAACCCAACATGGCCCCCGCATCGTTGAAGGTGTCGAAATCCAAGGGGGTGTGGAGCAGGTAGGCCCGAGGCCCGGTCAAGGACAAGATGGCCCCCGAAGGCCCCCCGATCTGCACGCCGGCCAGGCTCTTTCCCTCCTGAATGCCGCCGCAGATCTCGATGATGTCCGCCAGGGTCCGGCCGAAACGCACCTCCACCAGACCGGTTCGCTTCACGATCCCCGCCACCGAAAAGATCTTGGTCCCGCCGCTCCGGGGGGTCCCCAGGGACGCGTACCAGCGGCTTCCACGGCTCAGGATCACCGGGATATTGGCCAAGGTTTCCACGTTGTTGAGGAGCGTGGGTTTGCCCCACAGTCCCCGCACCGTGTTGGACGGAGCGTTGATGGTGGGCTCCGCCGGTTTTCCTTCGATGGCCCGCATGATCGCCCGCTTTTCCCCCGCCACGAAGGCCCCCGCGCCCAGCCGTATCTCCACGTCGAAATCCAGCCCCCGGACCCCCAGGATATTCCTTCCCAGCAGGCCCTTGCGGCGTGCCTGGAACAGGGCGTTTTCCAAGCTCCGCACCGCGTCCTCGTACTCCTTTCGGACATAGATGACCCCGTAGCGAGCCCCCACCGCAACGGCCGCCAGAATCATTCCCTCCAGCACCTGATGCGGCTTTTCCTCAATGAGCGTCCGGTCCATGAAGGCCCCGGGATCGCCCTCATCGCCGTTGGCCACGATCAATTTCACGGGATCCTTGTTGCCGTCGTCCTCCTCCACGCGGCAGACGGCGCGGCGCATGGCCTCCCACTTCCTCCCCGTGGGAAATCCCGCACCCCCCCGCCCGCGAAGTCGTGCGGCGGAAATCTCTTCCACAATCCGCTCCGGCGCCCAACGCCCTTCTCCCCGAAGGCCCAGCACCCGGTACACCGTCTCGTAGCCTCCCGCCGCCATGTAATCGTCGATCTCCTCCGGACGCCCCTTCCGCGCATAGTCCAAGACCACCCGGTCCTGCCCGGCCGCAAAGACCCCGGATTCCGGGCCCGCCTTCCTCTCGTCGGGAAGCGACGACGCCGAAGCTTCCCCCGTCCCTTCTTCCAGAACGAGAAGCACCCAGTGATCGTCCGATTCCGCCAGGAAGACGTGGTCCGCCCGCTCCCCCAAATGGATGCGCCCCGCATCCGCCTCAAGAATGACTTCGCCGTCCCGCACCTCCACCACCGGTCGCAAAGTCCCTTGAGAGAAGTCCGTCTTCCAAA
Source organism: Desulfacinum sp. (assembly GCA_014359885.1). Lineage (GTDB taxonomy): Bacteria > Desulfobacterota > Syntrophobacteria > Syntrophobacterales > DSM-9756 > Desulfacinum. Next base: position 46,662 of record JACIYN010000070.1, on the reverse strand, counting down.
ATTCCGGAACGTTGACCGCTTCGCAAAGCATGCCGTGGGCATCGGGAATCAAGGCGCCGTAGGCGCTTTCCCCCCAAGGGGCGGCATAGCGAAAGCAGACCGCGTCCGTCACCAGCCGACCCAACCGGCCGGCCCCATCGTCCCCTCCGAAGCCCGGAACGAAAACATGGCCCGCCCCGTCCAGGATCACCGGCCTGCCCTTCAGGTCGTCCTTCCACGCCTCTTCCGGGAACCGCCCGTGGGTTGCATCTTTGCGGACGATCCCCAGCCGGAACAGGGTGAGCTCCCCCACCGGTTCACTTCGGAGCGTGGGGAGAAGCCTTTCCAGGAGACGCCGGACGAAGACACGCTTATTGCCGTAGTCGGGGCCCGCCACCAGGCGTTCCACCAACGCGGGGATATCTTCCGGACTCTGGTTCCCGTAGAACCGGTTTCCCGCCCGGATCACCGGGGCCAGGTGGCACACGCCGAAGCAGTCCATTTCCACATACTGGATGCCGTAGGCGCCGATCTGCTCGCGTCCCGCTCCGATCGCCCGCCCGATGGCCCTGGACAGATGGGGCTGCCCGCGAAGAAAGCACGCCGTGCCCTTGCACACATAGATCAGGATCTCCCCCGAAGGATCGGCGCTGTACTGTTTGTAGGAAGCGATAGCCCGGATGACGTCCTCCACGTCCAGCTGCAGGCACTCGGTGATCCTCCGGCAGGCCTCCGGGATCACATAGCCGAACAGGCCCTGGGTCTCATGGAGCACCCGGGGCAGACAGGCGCGCGTTTCCAGACCCGGCAGGGCCTGATAGATGTCCTTGGCGCGCTCCCGGGCCACGAAACACTCAATCACATCGGGCCTGAAAAAGACGGCCCGAACCAGGTTTTCTTCCTCGTCCGGTCCATAGGAAACGCGATGCGCCGCATGCTCCGGCAGTCTGTTGAAGCGCGCCGCTTCCTCCCGAAACGCCCGCAGCCGCAACTCTTCGGAGGCGTAAAAGGTCTTGAGGATCCTTCGGTAGGCCTCTTCCTCTTCCAACAGGTATCGAATGAAGTGCCGGTGATGCGGCGTGGACGCCGGGAACCTTTCCAGGAGGTAGAGGGAGGCCTTTTCCAGATCTTTGATGGGGAAGGGCAGGCCCCGGTCGTCCCAGGCGGCATCCAGGGCTCTCCGCATGGGGGCCCATAGGTCCCGGGCGTCCTCGTCCCGGGCGTTCGATCCCTCCGATCCCGTGTCTCCGGCGCATCCGGTCATCCAGGCAACGGTGCGACACAACCGGACAAGCTGCGCTTCATCGAAGGAACCCAGCCGGTCCGGCTCTTCCAAACTGCCGTAGGCCCACAGGAGACCGCCCAGACAGCCTCGGGATTCGGCGATGAGCCCGGCCGTCACCCGATCCCGCTCTTCCGGACGCCCCTCGAACACCGTCCGGTAAACCGCCAGGGACCGCTCCACGGCCGGATCCAGCCGGTCGCGGATGGCCAGAAGGTAGGAGACGGCCATGTCCGCCATATCCCGCTCCCGCCAATCCGTTCGGGCAAGGGATCGCTCCAGAAAGTCGGCCAGGCGCCCCTGCCGATCCTCTCCCCACGGATCCCTGTGGTGTCGGCGGACACCCTGAAGGAAGGCTTCCGTCTTTTCTCCATCCCCCCCCAGGAGGACCCGCACTTCATCCACCGCGGCGCGCAGCACCGACACCACCGCAGCCAGGGCCGCCAAGGCCTCGGGCAGCCGGGTATCCCGCACGCGGCCGCGGCACGCCATCCCTTCCCGAAGGCGTTCCAAGAACCATTCCGGATCCGGCTGAATGGTGGGATTCAAGGGACTGATATCCTCCATGGCTTCCCACTCCTTCTCCTTTGCATCCATTAACGTGAAAAAGAACCGCGAATGAACGCGAATAGACGCAAATCTTTTTAGTTGTAGGAACTGCGAAGGCCGCAATGAGGGTGCCCGGCCATGCAATGGGCGCGCAGTGACTCATGGAGAATGGCATATTGCAGCGTTCCGACAAATGCCCATGCTCCGGCCCGCTCTTTCATCCATGCGAGGTGGCGCGAGGGGAGCCATGACTGTTAAGAAAAGCCAGGGCCACCGCTCGGCGCACTTGTCCCTCCCTTTCGGCCCACCACGACTCCAAAGCCGCTTCGGCCTCGGCGCGGGCCTCTTCTTCCACGGAAAGCGGAGACACCCCCAAGAGCGCCTGGAACGACTCATCCAGTTCCAGCAGGCGTTCCCGCGCGCCGGCCCTTTCTCCGGAGCGGAGTTCTTCCACCTTCGCCGTCCACTGCTCCACGATGAACCGGCGGAAGTCGTCGAAAGACGGAGGCAGGTCCTCTTTTTGGCGCTGCCGGAGGATATGAAAGACGCTGAAGCGGTTCACCTCGCCGCAAACCCAGCTCTTCACGATCTCCAGGCGCTTGCGGTCCAGTTGGTGGACGATCTGACGGATCCGTTTCCGGAAAGATTCAAGCCGCTCCCGCTCCAGAAGCTCGGAAAGCTCCCGATAGACCTGCTCCTTCACCTTTCCCAGGGCGACGCCCCTCCATCGGCAGACGGAATCCATCTCACGGGCGGCATCCTCCTTCAGCAGGTTCTGCCGAACCTTGGCAAAAGCCCGGTCCGCCTCCTGCAATTCGATGCTGAGAGCCGCGCAGCGTCTCGCCACCGCCATGGTCATGATCCAGATGCGGTTGTCCCGATGGGCCGCACGGCGCTGCCATTCCCTGTCGAAGGCTTCCCGGAGCGCCTCCGCATCCAGGCCCTCCAGGCTGTACCCAGCATCCAGGAAGGCCTGGAAGGCTACCTTGGGGTTCTCTTCCGCTTCCGGGATCTGGACGATATGAAACCGCATGAAGAGGAGCAATTCGCGCACCGCATCGGCCACGGCCTTCTTGTCCGAACGGGAAAGTCCCCGTCTAAGACCTCGGTGCAGGGCATCCAAGTCCTTCAGCTTGCCGGCGAGCAGTGGGATCCGCGGGGGCAGGGTTCGGGGCAGGGTCGGCGGCACGCCTTCGGCCAGCCTGTCCTTGGTGAACTGCAGCCATGCCGCCTCGATCACATCCGATGTTTCCCGGATCTCCCGAAGCAGACCCGTTATGACGTCCAGGTTGCCTTCCATCTTGGCCAGAACGAAAAGGTAGTGGAGAAGCCGTTCCCGATCCAAGTCCCCCCGCCGGCGCACGGCCTCACGGATTCCCTGGAACCACTTCGGATGGGATTCGGCAAACCGTTGCAAAGAGGGCGCGTGGAGTTCCTGGACCACCACGCCCGGGAAGGCGACCACCAGTTCCTCCCACCGGGCCATGGCCGCCAGCCGGCCGATCCATTCCGTCAGGAGGTCCTCCTTCCATCGGGGATGGGCGGAGAACCAGTTGCGGATCCGCTCCTCCACGTCCCTCGGAGTCGAACCCGCGCGAAGCGCCTGCCGGATCCAGGCCTCCAGAGCGCTCAGGGGCACGCTTGGGGTGGCCGAATTAAGAAGAACATCCTCCAGCCAGCCCGCCATCTGAGCCTCTTCTTCCCACCTTCGGGACACGGCCTCCACCAAGGCGTGGACCACTTCCGGGATGGAAAGACGCGCCCGAAAGTCCTTTTCCCTGCCGTTGGGCCGGGTCGGCAGAAGATCCCTTTCGGACGGATCCAGGTCCGCCGGGGTTGCTGTAAAATCCGGGTGAAAACGATAGGCCTGCCGCTGGAACGCCTCCCGGAGCGAGTCCTTCAGCGATCGCGACCGTACCGCCGATCTTTCCGCCCCGACGGATCCCCGGCCGGTTTCTTCCCTTTCCACCCGAGCCGCCAAATCTTCCAGGGCCCTCCGCAGGTCCCCTGGATCCTTCAGGATCGCCTCGGTCGCGCCTTCGGGCGACCGGCCGGCGGCCTGTCGCGCTTCCTGCACCCCGCCCCCCGAAAGGGCCTCCGCGTGAGTTCCCACCAGGAAGCGGATCCAATCCGCCGCGAACGCTTCCGCTTGGCCCTCCTTGGACCATTCTTCCAAGATCTCGCGGCCCAGCCGGAACGGTGAGGGAAAATCTTCCTGGTGCCAGTAGGCATTCTTCACCACCTTGGAGAATTCTTCCCAGTTGTCGATGAGATAGTTGGGATGGTTCATGGAAACCAGATCCTGATTCCACCACTGGGAAAAACCGTCTTCGTGGGTTTCCAGCCTCCGAAGAAGCACCCGGTGCCGATCCTCCCGATCCAGCTGGCTCAGGTAGAAGACCTTCCCGTAGGCTCTTTCGGCCAAGGTCGCCGGGTCGGCCTCCTCCAGGCGCGGGCGGCTCGCCACCTTCAGGCGGCTCAGTTGCAGCCAGTCGCGCCGGAGTTCCAGCCGGTCCCATTCCGCTTCCAGGCGCCTGGATCCGTGCTGAGCCAGCCAGCGCCGCTCCTCCTCCGAGATCCTCTCGGCGGCATCGAATCCCACCGTTTCCACCAGAGCCCGGTAGAAGGCTTCCGCATCCGGACGCCGGTAGATGTCGGGCTTTCGGTCCAGGGATTCCCAGAGCGCTTCCAATTTTTGAAAAAAGAGTCGCCGGATTTTTTGCCGTTTCACGTCCAACGCATTTCGCACGGCCCTCTTGAGCGGATGACGGTCGGAGATCCGCCGCCACAGGCCGGGGTCCGTCATGAGCTGGAAAACGGTTCGGGGAACCCGGGCTCCGGCCGCATCGGCAGCGAACTGCTGCAGCCTTTGCTGCAGATCCCCGCGTTGCCGTGCCGTCAGGTGCACGCAACCTCCCGGCTGGTAACGTCCTGCCAGGAGTCCCAGAGCGAATTGGCGGCACCTGGGTTCACCGCACGAACCGCAGTCCAGGCCCGGCAGCCGCGCCACCATATCCTGAACCACGTCGGGATCCGGTTCCCCGGCACCGACCGGGTCGATCCAATTCAAGATCAGGCGGCTCACCGGGTTCCTCAAGGGAATGTCCGGAAGCGTCTCCCACCCTTCCGTCTGCTCCTCCAGAAAGGATCGGATCCGATCCGGCTTTTGTGTTTCCAGTGCCTTGCGGATGTCCGGGCCCAGGCTCATGAGGGCACCGTGGACCACGGCGGCTTCCCATTCTTCTTCGCTCAGGAGGAGAAGCCCGTCGTCGCGACGCTGAAAGAGGGGCGCCCGGGACCGGAAGTTTTCCAGGGCCGATGCCTCCACGGGCGCCTGAAGCTCGCGGAGCGGGGCCACCAGAACCGCCAGGATCCTTTTCAGGTCCCGCTCTTCCAGCGCCGCGGGGAACCGGGAAAGCGGGCTTCGCCGGGAGGCGACGGCCAGTTTGTGAAACGCCCCGGCGAATTCTCCCAACACATGGTCATGGGCCGCGGCCGCCTCCGACTCCGGAATCCCGTCCCTTCGAAGGGCTACCAGGATCGCCTCACGGGGGACCACACACCGAACGGCCTCCAGCATTTCGAAAGGTGTGCCCGCGGGGGGAAAGGGAGTCTCCAAGAAGAAGCGGAAATTCCTTGTAAGGAGATCCTCCGCCTTCACGGCCGACTCCAACCGCTCCAAAACATCCTCCAGCCGGCGGGCCGTTGCGGCGACTTCCCATGTTTTCCCATCGGGAAACGCCATGCCCGAAAGCGCCGCCAGCCGAACCATCACGTGGAAGTCGCCCTCCCCTTCCAGCCGACCGTCCGAAAGGGCCTTTTCCAAAACGTTGATCTGGCGGGAGCATTCCTTTTCCACGAGGGCCTGGAGTTCCTTTCGGGTCGGGACTTCGAACCCGCGTCTCTGGCGCACAAGACGGCGCAACAACTCCTCCGGCAGAGCCCCCCGCACCCTTTCCGCCAGGCGGGGCATCGAAGGAACCTCTTCCCGCAGGTGGCCGCTCAGCGCCCAGCTGACCAGGAACCGCACGCACCGGCGCAGGAGGTCTTTGCGGGGAAGAGGGTGTTCCAGGGCGCTGCGCAGGTCGCGCACTTCCTCGCGCAGAGCCCCCAACACCCGCCCTTGAACCTCCAGCCACCATGCCGAGGCGGCCTCACCGTCCTTTTTCAGATCTCCCGTGAGCGAATCAGGGATCGCAAAGATTCGGACCACCGCCTCATCGAAGCGCGGGGTCTCCTCCGGTGGAACCAGGGATGCCGTATACGGATCTTTGAAGGATTCGTGCTCCACGTTGAATCCCTCCTGCACGAGTTCCTCCAGCACCACGGCGGCATCGGGAAGGGGATCCGCGTTCAGGCAGCGGCGGTAGATCGCGAGCATAAGGTCCGTAAGGCAGTGGAGTTCACGGGAAGCTTCCACGGCGTTGGCGCGCTCTTCGTCCCTTGGATTCACCACCTCGGCAAGACAGAACAGATGGCAGCGCATGAGCAGGTAGATCAGGGCCGGGAACGGTTCGGGGAAGCGAAGCGCCGGCACCAGGCGATTCTCGAGAGCCCGGGCGCAGAGGCTCGCCCTGTCGGCCAGTTTCTCCGGGACTCCCCGAAAGAGTTCCTGCTCGGTCCACACCAGAACGTCTTCCACCTCCACCAGCAGCGCGTCGGGCCTTTCCTGGCGGAGGAACCGGTACCGGTCGAGCCTCTCTTCGTGCCGATCCGGATCCGTGCGATGGTAGTGTTCCACCTGAAGGATCCACCGGACCCAGGGGGTGATGTCCAGAGGAACGCGTTGAAAGAACCCCACGCGGGCGGCATGGGCCATGCCCGGAAAACGCCGGTCCGTCTCAGCCCCCTTGGGAACGCCTTCGGACCAGAGGCGGCGAAACAGCCGAAGGCACGCCTTCCGGGGATCGCCCGCAGCTTCCGTGCCGGCAAAACCGTCCACCCGAAGGAGATCGCGGAGGGTCTGTTCCACCCGCGGCACCAGAGCCGCCTCCCCATGGGACGACCCGAAAAGGCGGCCCAGGATCCCCGCCGCCTCCCAGGCCGTGCGTCTCAAGGCCGCTCGGGCGCTTCGAGCCTCTTCCTCCAGGAAATCGTCGAAGGAAGAAGGCCGGACGGGCAGGACCTCCCGGTGGATCTCCTCCCCCGGGAGGGCCGGAGGAGATGCCCACGGGAATCGACATTCCACCTCATGGAAGATCTTCTGCAGGGCATTCAAGCGATCCATGGCATTCCCTTTTTGTGAAACAGATGGACGAAAGATGTGGGCACTGGAGGATCTCTTCTGTGGGACCCGGCTTGCCGGCGATCCGGACCGCGGCCGAGGTCGCTCCCACAGGGAACCGAAAGCATTGTTCTTTCACATGAGCAGGGGGATTCCTTCATGGGGGTTTTCTATCCCCGCGCGCTCAACGGGCGGGGATACCCCCCGCCCCTACCCGAGAGGTCCATCGGTTTTCGCAAGGGCGGGCCAGACCCAGGTCCGGAAGTATTCCAGGTAAAACTCCGGCGTTTTCGGCAACCGGGGGAATAGGCGTTCCCGCAGAAAAGCTTCCACCGCTTCGCGAGGATCCACCACCCCTTCCGTCTTGTTCAGCTCATCGACCAGGACCTTCAACCGTTCCAGTCCCTCTCCTTCGAAGACCTGGACCAGCTCCGGAGCATACGTTCGGCTGAGCACTTCCCGCTGAACCGTGCGATCGATCACGTCCCGGTAGGTCCAGAGGTAGGACTGCACGACCTCATCGCGCTCGAACACCGGCCGGCCGCCGGAAGCTTCCGAATCCCCTTCCACCTTCCGGAGCAACTGGGAAAGGAGAGAGGAGGCATCCTTTTCCAGGGCTTCCACGATCGCCCGGTCGTAGTCTTCCGGGTTGAAGAGGAGCGGCCGCTCCTCCCCTTCCCGCACCAGGTTCCGGATCAGATCTTCAATGCGGGCCGCCTCGTTCTCGTCGAAATGGACGTCCGCGCCTTGACCGCCCTCCCCTCGGCCCTCGGAAGGAAGGGCGCACACATCCAGGGAAGAGGCAGTACGGGCCGAGTCGGGATCTCCTTCCAGCCCCGGTCGAAGGGCCTCGCCGGCGAAATGCGGTTCCGGAAGGTCCGCGGCGAACTCCGCCAGGCCCAGGCGGCTGAGCAGGCCCGGCGAACAGGGGGGCGCCCCGGCCTTCGGCGCCAAGCGACCGGCCGCCTCACGGTCTTCCGGTGTCCCGTAGTGCGCCAGAAGCAGCGCCCGGCGCCAGTCCTTCATCCCCCGTCGCGACGCCTCCAGAGCCAGGCGCCGCTCCAGATAAAGCACCAGCTCCCGCCGAAGCTCCGTCTCGCCCAGCACCTCCCTGGGCGCGACGAATTCCACCTGGCCGTAATTGGCCAGGAGCCCCACGGTGTCCTTGGCCCGGATCTTTTCCAGGAGCTCTCGGCGTATTGGCCCGGCTTCCGGGACGGAAGCGTGCTTTCGCCGCACCCCCCCGGGGATGCGGGTGTGTCTCCGGATGTTTCGAAGCTCCAGGGCGGTCAGTTCCTCCACCGTGTCCCGAAGCACGGAGTCCGACTCCGTCCATTGGTCCAACAGTTCAGCTTCCCACGGTTCCGGGCGGCTCAGGAGCAAATGGGAGGACAGGAAAATGGCTCGCATCTCCTCCACGGTGATCTCCCGCCCCCCCAGGCCTCCCACCAGGGACCGGAGAAGCGGTCTCCTGGAAGATCCGTTTTCCATTCGGGCCACGGCATTGAAGATTCGGGAAGCCAGGGGCGGGACGGACCCGAAGCTGTTGGACCGATCCAGCACCACCACCCGCGCCGCCCGGGACGCCAGGGCCTGGATCTCCATTTCCGGAAAGGGGTTCATGAGCCGGACCGACACGCAGCCCATCCCGCGCCAGCCCTCCTCTTCCAGCTGCTGGAGAGCTTCCACGGCGTTGGGGACGAGGGACCCCTGAAGGAAGAAGAGCGTTTCCACCGGCCCGTCCGAAAGGGACGCTTCCCGCCGCGAATCTCCGGCCAGCCGCACCTCCAGGGGGTCCAGCCGCACACCGGTCAGCTCCTGCACGGCCCTCACGGCATGGGGCCACACATGGCGGACGGCCGCATGGGCCTTTTCCAGCTCGGACTGGGTCTCCTGATAGGTGGCCGCCGTGCAGCTGGGGCCGTGCACCACGCGTCCTCCCCGGCTGTCGACGATCCGGTGCTCCAAAAAGTCGAAGCCCCGCAGGGTATCCCGAAGCCACCGACGCACCTGCACGTCCGAAGGCACCCGCACCAGGCCGATCTTGTGGGTGTCCGTGATCCCGCCGATGGAGAGAATCACGGGGAGCTTGGCGAAATGGGTCAACAGCCGGGCCAGATACAGGCTCGGCACGTATTCCTGCACGCTCTTGGGGGCCAGCATGATTCCGCCGTCGTCCCGGAAGCTCATGAAATCCGTGTGGCTTTCTTCGATGTTCAGATTGGGAGCCGCCAGGGCCCGCTTGGTCAGCACGAAGATTCCTTCCAGGCGGGCGCCTACGAACTGGGGGATGATCTCGGTAAAGAGGCGCCAACCCTGGGAGGCGGTGAAGGTGACCGGCAGGAAACACCCTGTTCGGGCCACGCCCAAGAGCTTTTCCGCCGCCACCTTTTCCGACGGATTGTTTTCGTCCACCACGATGTAGGGGTGGCCGTTGGCGAAGGCTTCGGCCATGGCGTAGAAGGGATTTCCGGCCGGCGTGATGGGAAAGCCCACGTAGAAGAGAGGGTGTTCGGGAAGAGCGATCTGGGAAAGGACCATCCCCGCGAGGGTGCCGCCCATGATCATGAGGGAATCGCCGGGATCCGCTTCGCAACGGTCGGGTTCCCCTTCCCCGTCCGCTTGCGGGACGCTCCCGGACGCAGGGCCGTGGGTCACCGGCGACGGAAATTCCCGGAACTCGCGCCTGGCCTCTTCCATGGCCGCTTCGTAGTGGGCCAGGAGCCGGGGATTTTTGAGAACCGCTCCCGGGAATCCCTGGATCAGCAGCTTTCGGTCCTTTTCCCAGTCCACGGGAAGCCCCGCATCCTCCAGGACCTTGAAGATGGGTCCCACGGCCACCAGGTTGGACACCAGGCCGCCGCGCCCCGACACCCGCTCCAGGATGCCGTCCATGTCCACGCAGAGCACCCGGCAGGAAACCATGGCGAGACAGGTGTCCAGAAACGACCGGCCGGAAGGATCCCCCTCGGCCACGGCCCCGGAAACGGTCTCCAGGGCCTCCCGCACCGCCCGTTCCAGGCGGTCCCGCGGCCATCCGCCGTCCCGGACCGCCTCTTCCCGCAGGGTCGTCACCACCTGCCGCACCTCTTCCGGGTAGAACCCCACCAGCTCCCGCCACAACTCTTCCGGAGGCGCCGTATGGTTGAAGATGAGCGTTCCTGCAAACCGCAGCTGGCCGAAAAAGAGGCCGGGGTCCCGTTTCATCTCCTCGAAATTGGTGTTCACCAGGACGGCGCAGGGGAAGGTGAACATGGCGTCCTTGCGCTCCAGAGGGCGGCTGTCCACGAAGGTGGCCGAAAGGACGGGAGTGCCCCGCTTGGACGATCCGAATTGCCACGCCATGCCCGCCCAGGCGCCCTTGGCCGTGAGGAACTGGGCAAACACGCGGTTGATGGCGATCCCCCGGTCACCGGCCAGACTCGCCACCGCAATGGAAAAGGGACCGAAGGCGGCCACTTTCCGGCGCAGGACCTCCCGCTCCGGAGACGTGACGGTGCGGTGGGCGGCCCGCACCGTCCCCCCAGATTCCAGAAAATCCTTCTTCAGCCGTTGGGACAGCCGATGCTGCTGGAATTCGTGGAAGACGGCCACCGCCCGCTCTTCCAACAGACGATCCAGGGTACGCCGCAGAAAGGTCCTTCTTTCTTCGGCCACGTCCGGGAGGGATCCCTTTCGGGCGCCCCCGAAAAGCTCAAGGGCCAACTGATCCTTTTCCAGCTCCCGCCGGGCCGCCTCCCGCAGCCTTTCAAAAGCCGCTCGAAGGGCCGCCAGCGCCTCCCGGGCCTCTGCCGCCGCGTCCTCCTCCGGAAATTCGACGCCCTCCAGATCTCCCTTCCCTTCCTGCTCGTAGCTTTCCAGCTGTTCCAGCGCCCGGGAAACCGACCGCCAGCGCCGCTCCGAATCATCCCAGGCCGCGTCGCGCGCCTCCACGTAGCGGCGCAGTTCGTCCCAGCCCAGCACGCGCAGCACCAGGTCGCGACGCAATGTTTCGCCGAACTCCGGTTTCCATTCCCCTCGCTCGTTGAAAAGAAATCCGTAAGGAAATCCTCCGGGACCCGCACGGGCGGATTCCCATTCCCTGTGGAGATCCTTGAGGAACGCGTCCACCCAGGCTTCGGCCTGCCGCACCAGATGGGTTTCCAGGTCGATCTCCCAGTTGAGCTGGTCCCGGTAGGTTTCCAACTGAAGGATGAGGAAGTGGGCCGTGATGTTCCGAGGTTCGGGTTCCCCGGTCAGCGGGTTTTTCCTCAGCAGCGCCTTGTAGCGCGGATCCCGGGAGATCCAGTCCAGGATCGGCCGGGGAGTGCGCCGCCACTGCTCGTAGGGTTTGTCCTCGTCGTCGGGATGGAGCGGCGCCACCCGCTTGCGGTACCGGCCGTAGAAGACCACCTCCGGCATCATGCCCGCCTGGGCCATGACCCGGGCCAGGTCGTCGGGATCTTCCCCGAAGAACTTTCCCGTCTCCGGGCAGGGCGTCACGTCCCAGCGGATGGCCGATAGGCCCAGACGGTCCGCCGTGTGCCAGAATTCCTGGTTGGCCGTCCGGCCGGCGCTGTGGCCCATGCCCACCAGCACGCCGGGGAATTCGGCGGCCAGGTTGATGAGATTCCACTGGATGCGCTGGTTTCCCAGAAGAAACTTCCCGATGGGCGTGGTAAGCGTCCCCATGCCCAGCATGGACGTGGCCGAACTTTCGCCGCCCGTGTTGGAATAGACCTGGGTGTCCGTGATGGTGATGAAGTGGAGGCTGTTGGCATGGCGGCTGCGGATGAGGCGCGCCTGCTGGCGCAGGGCGTTGAGCCACGCGGGCAGGCCGATGACCGCGCCGCCGTCCCCGCCTTGGCTCACCACGTAACGCCTGCCCTTTCGCAAAAGTCCCATGCGCACCGCCCGGTCCCACACCGAGACCATGGCTTCGCCGAAGGCGAACCCGCCGCCGAAAACGGTTCGGCCCCCCGGGACCTTCTGGGCCACTTCGTTCATCTTGTTGAGGGTCTCGCTCATACAGCCGGTTTCGCACGTGAAGGCCACCTGGGGCACCTCACCCCGGGCCAGGCTCATGGCCAGGGCCATGGTGACGGGGATGGCCAGCACCTGCGCCTCGGCGCAGGAGGGACACGCCGAATGCCCCCCCGCGAAGGCGAGCGGCCGGTATCGGGCATGGATGAGGGCCGAATGGCGCCGCACGTCGGAAAGGAGGCGCCGGGCCCAGCGGGTTTCCGCTTCCAGAAGTTCCGGGTGCTTGGGAAAGATCTCCCGGAGGCCTTTGGAGAGCGCGTTCAGCAAGGGACTGTGGGTTACGGGAAGCCGCTGCGGCAGGTGGGGAGCCATGACGAGGGCGTCCCGGCCCGTCTCCCGGACGACGGCCCCGGTCAGTTCGGCTGGGACGTGGTCGTAGGAAGGCGCCAGGATCACGTCCACCTCACCCGATTCCCAAAGCCGTTCCATGGGGCGATCGTCCCAGAGACCCGCCCGGATCAGGCGATGCACCACGTCGTTGGAAGGAAGATGCAGCCGCTTCTCCCCAGGGGGGGTGTCCCGCCCGTCCTCTCCGCCCCCTTCCAGGACGAGGGGCGATGCCGCCGCCCGCACCTGCAGTCCCAGGCTCATGGCCGTTTGCACAAGATCGCGCTCCACCCGGCCGGACTCGCCAGCGCACAGGATTCCGGCCACCGCCCGGGTTCGGACGATTAGACGAGCCCTTTCGCCATCGCCCAGCTCGGTCGCCAGCATCCCCCGGGCGACCACGGGATCCGACGGGGCCTCTCCATGAACGATTTGGAGGTGTGTCTGGCGAAGGACCGGAAAGAGATCTCCATCCAAAGTCCGGGAAAAGACGCTGGTGCAGCGGATGGGTACGTCGTCCGAAGGCCCCGGTTCCAGTCCATGGAGCCAGTTCTTGAACCGCTGGGCTCCCGCACCGTAGAGGTGGATGCCCGAACCCCGCTCCAGGAGGAGCCGACGCAAGGAGGCCGGCCGACCTTCCGTCTCCTTGGGAACGGAAACCAGGTAGGGGCAACGCATGCGACAGAGCCCGCAATCGGTGCAGTAGTCTTCGGACGGTCCCAGCAGCCGCGGGCCCTCGGGTCCCACGTGGACCTTCATCTCACTGCACAGGGTGGCGCATTGCAAACAGTGGGTACACCGTTCCGCATCGAAGTGCACGCAGCGGGAAAGGTGGCGGGGCCTCTTTTCCGTGCTGTGCCGTTCCACGATGTTGTGCCCGCCTGGAACCAGGAAGTCCCCGTGCGCGTCGAAGCGGGCAAAATCCACGGGCCGCGCCGCGAGGATCTGGAATCCCCCCAAGAGGATCGGTCCCAACCGGTGGAAGTCCTCCATGGCCGTTTCCAGCAGGTGGTGATCACCCTGGGCGTCCTCCAGCAGGGTGGCCAGGGGAAGCCATCCTCTTCCACCCTCCCCCCCGCGAACCAGAAGAACCCGGAATCGTCCGTCGTCCCCGTGCCGTTCCACCACCTGCCCAATGACCGCTTCCGAGGCATCGGAGCGCAAGACCTCGCCGTAGCGGGCCCCCAGGAGCCCGGCCCACAGGCCCGCCGAAAGAGGTTCCAGGTGAACCAGGCGGAAGCGCCCGGAAGGGGTGAAAAGGAAAAATCCCCGCGGCGACTCGTCCCGGACCAGCCTCCATGCGGTGCATCCCTCACCGTCGGAAAAGACCCCCGAACAGGTTTCCAGCAGCCTCCCGATCCATGTTCTCATCGGTCCCGTCATCTCTCCTGCTCCGCACCACAGGCTTCGTGTTGCATCCGGGCGTCCCGGCCCGTGGCTGCACGGAGCGGGAGCCCGCTCAAAGAAAAGAAAAAAGGGCGATCACCCGGATCCGGCAGGTTCCGGAAGAGGAAGACCCGATTCCTTGGCAGTTCGAGAACTGGAGGTGATTCGTACGGGTTCAGCAGTCGTCGATGAAGGTGATCGTAGGATTTTTTGGGACGGAGGCTCTCTCCATCGGGGGTAGTCGATGGCGGGACACCTCCCAGCGGTAATGTTCAGCAAAATGGATTTTTCGGGCCAAGTCAAGCAAGAAGTTTTTCACAACGTAATCTGACAGGGCTTTTCACGCAATCCATTCCCCATGGAGCCGTCCTGATTCCTTTCACGCCGCTTCCGCCTTGACACCCGTTACGTGCCTGGTTACACATCCTTCTCATGATATGCTCGTTTAAGCATAAGGGCCTAAAAATTGGTCCGAAACCGCCAAAGTCACAGGTGTGCATCGGTCTCACGTGAGGCGTCCGAGGAGCCTGTCCGAGAACGCCGCGGGCGACCTCTTTTCTCGTAGCGCAGCCCTTTAGGGCTGCGGAAGAATTCCCGGTTGTCGGATAGGTCTCGCGTGTTTCTTGTCACTTCATGGAGTTATGATGATCCTTTCCGCGGGGCTGAAGCCCCGCGGCTACAAGAAGGACCAAAATTTCTCGGCCTTGTAAGTCGGAGAGCCATTGTCGGACAAGCTCCCAGGCAAATCCCGGCCTTCTTCAAACAGCGGAAATCCTGGACGACATGGACTTGCCGGGCCTGTATCTTCACGAGCCCAAGGGAGACGGGAGAGAAACATGGGCCGTGAAGGTAAGCGGAACCTGGCGGGTTGCCTTCAGATTTTCAAAAAGGCCATGTTTTGGACGTCCACGACCAGGATGACCCTTGAAGGAGCACCCCATGCGCACGCACAACCCACCCCACCCCGGTGAAATCATCCGATCCCAATGTCTTGATCCCTTGGGTTTAACTGTAACCAAAGCGGCCGAAGCGCTTGGCGTAACGCGAAAAACTCTTTCGATGCTCCTGAACGGCCGGGCGGGAATCAGTCCCGAAATGGCCCTCCGGTTGTCCAAGGTTTTTGGCCGCACACCCGAGGGGTGGCTACACTTGCAGCTGCAATACGACCTATGGAAAGCTCAACAATCCGTTGATGTCAGCAAACTGCGGCGCATAGAGGCTGCCTAAACCTGGTGGTGCGCTTGGCGCTCCGAAGGAAACGGAGCCAAATGCACCAGGCCACGGGAAAACGACCGGCACAGGCGGTCTTTAATTTCCCGGAAAGGAAGCGCGATGGACAGACAGCAGATCAAGAACTTGAGCAGAATTGAGCGCCTTCGGGCCATGGAGGCCATTTGGGATTCCCTTTTGGAAGAGGAGTTTGAGATGGAATCTCCGGAATGGCACCGGGACGTCCTGGCGGAACGATCGAAAAAGATGGAAACCGGCAAGGCTGAGTTCCTTTCTCTTGAAAAATTGAGGGCGAGCCGGAAGTGAAGATTGTCAGAGATGTGGTCGTCCTGAAAGAAGTCGCCGACGACTTGAACGACGGAAAAGCCTTCTACGACGGAAGAGAGCCGGGCGTCGGCGACTATTTCTGGGACAGTCTTCTTGCCGACATAGGGTCTTTAATCCTCTACGCCGGCATTCATCCCAAGCAGTACGGCTTCTTCCGCATGCTTGCCAAGCGATTCCCCTACGCCATCTACTACGACATCCTTGACGACGTCGCCTGCGTGGTCGCTGTTCTTCCGATGCGCCGTAACCCCTTATGGATCAGGAAGAAATTAAGCGGACGCACGTAGATGCCTTCCCGACGGGACATGGAACCTCCATTGACACCTTCCCCCCGCCGCATCTAGAAAGGATTTGACACTCTCAAACCGGCCGGCATGGCCCGGCGCTTTCCCGTGGTTCCCATTCCAAAGGAGGTGGCCGTGGACGGATTCCTCAACCCCGCATCGGTGGCTCTCATCGGCGTTTCCCGGCAGACGGGCGTGGGCGCCTACAACAACCTGGAGATGATGCTTCGCTACGGCTACCAGGGAAAGATCTACGTGATCCACCCCAAGGTGCCGCATATCCTGGGCTTCCACACCTTTCCGTCCGTGGCCGATCTGCCCGAAGCTCCCGAACTGGCGGTCATTTCCGTGGGCCGGGACCGGGTACTCCCCGTTTTCAGGGAATGCGCCCAAAAGGGAATCCGGCACGTGATCGTGATCAGCCAGGGCTTCGCCGACGCCGACGAAACGGGGGCGGACCTCCAGAGGGAGCTGACGGAGACGGCTCGTCGGTTCGGCGTCCGCGTGCTGGGCCCCAACACCATGGGGGTGCTCAACGCCTTTTCCCGGTTCAGCACCGCCTTCCTGGATCTTCCCAAGGACCCCTCGCCTCCGCCCCTCAGCCTGGTGGCCCAGTCGGGGGTTCTCCAGGTGGGGATCGAATCCTTCACGGGCCGGATCGGAAAGGCCATCGATATCGGAAACGGCTGCGACGTCCATTTTGCGGACGTGCTGCCCTACCTGGCCGAAGACCCGCAGACGGAAATCATCGTGCTTCACATGGAAGGGATCCAAAGGGGCCGGGAATTTCTCCAGGCGGCCGCCCGCGTCGCCGCGCGAAAGCCCGTCATCGTCTTCAAGACGGGCCGGAGCGAAGCCGGGGCCAGGGCGGCCCTGTCCCACACGGGATCTCTGGTGGGTGAAGACGCCGTCTTCGATGCGGCCTTCCGGAAGGCGGGGCTTCTCCGCGTTCGGAACATGGTGGAACTGCGGGCCGCATGCAAGGCCTTCCTGAACTTTCGCGCCATGGAGGGGCCCCGGCTGGGGGTGGCCACGGCCACGGGAGCCTGCGGCATCATGACGGCGGACGCGTGCGAAGACTACGGACTGAGGCTGGCTCCGTTCCCGGAAGAGGCCCGATCGTCCCTGGAAAACCCCCGGATCGCCTGGCACCGGCTGGGAAACCCGGTGGATTTGTGGCCGCTGGGCATGGTGGGCGGGTCGTTCACGGACGTGCTGGAAAGGACGTGCGACGCCCTCTTTGCAAGCCCCGACGTCCATGCCGTTCTCGTGATCGCGCCGGTCATGGCCTCTCCGCTCCACGACAACCTGCGCCTCACGGAAACGACGCTGCGCATCCAGGAACGGAACACCGGCCGAAAACCCCTGGCCTTCTGGCTCTACGGGGACGGGGCCCATGAGGAGGCCCCCAAGCTGGACGCCGTGGACGGCGTGGCCTGTTTTACAAGCATCGACGAGGCCGTCCTGGGCCTTTCGGCCATCCACCGGTACAGGCAGGTCCAGCGGAAGCCTCCGCGGGCGGAGATCCTGGACGGCCCCGAGCGGACGGACGCCCCGGAGCCCCTGGCCGCTCCGGGAGGCGTGATCACGGGAGCGGACGCCGAAAAGCTCCTTCGAAGCTACGGCATCGTATCGGCCCCGAGCCGGATCACCCTGGATCCGGCCGAAGCCGCGCAGTGGGCGGATGCGGCGGGGTACCCGGTGGTGCTCAAAATTGTCTCACCCCAGTGGCTCCACAAGTCGGACCGCGGCGGCGTGGTAACGGGTATCTCCGACCGCGCGTCCCTGGAGCGGACCTTTTCCCATCTCTCGGAGCGGTTTCGGCAAGAGACACCCGACGGACACCTGGCCGGGATCCAGGTGCAGAAACAGCTGGCGGGAAAGGAGCTGCTCCTGGGCGTCAGCCGCGACCCGCAGTTCGGACCCGTGGTCCTGGCGGGCATGGGCGGGGTGTACACGGAGGTCTTCCGGGACGTGGCCCGGGGGATCGCCCCTCTCGAAAGAGAAGAAGCGGAATGGATGCTCCGGTCCCTTCGCATCTATCCGCTTCTCCAAGGTGTCCGGGGTGAGGCCCCCGTGGCCGTTTCCGCCGTGGTGGACGCCCTATTGGCCCTTTCCCGTCTGGCCATGGATCATCCCGAAATCGCCGAGCTGGACTTGAACCCGGTCTTCGTCAACGACCAGGGCTGCTTTTCCGTGGACTGCCGGATGGTTCTCTCTTCCGGTTGATCCGCCGGGTGCATGAGCATCCGCTTTTGCATCTCCTGATGGTAGGCCTTGAGCAGGCGGCTTCGGGTGAGCACTCCCCGGAGCCGCCGGGAACCGTTCACCTCCACCACCGGGAGCTGCTCCATGTCGATAAAGCTGAACTTGTTGAGGGAAGAGGCCAGTGTCTCTTCCGGTGTCACGTAGACGAGATCCTTGTTGGCCAGGTCCTTGGCCAGGACCAGCCCCTTCAGCCCCTCTTCAAAGACGAACTCCTTCAGGTCCGTAAAGGAAATGACCCCTTCCAGGGATCCCTGTTCGTCCACCACGTAGACGTAGTTGCCGCTGCCCTTCAAGAGCTTCTGGAGCACGGCGTCGTAGGAGGCCGTGGCGGGAAGGGTCACCACATCGGGTTCCAGGATGTCTCGAACGGTCAGGCTCGAAAGGATGCCCATCTCCCGGCCGGCGTTGATGTCGATGCCTTTCCGGGCCAGCCCCAGGGTGTAGATGGACCCGTGGGCCAGCCCCTTGTGGACCACGGTGGCGATGATGCACGCCGCCATCATGGGCAGAATCACCGTGTATTCGTTGGTCAGTTCGAAGACCATGATGATGGCCATCATGGGAGCCTGCACCACCGCGCCCAGGAGCGCTCCCATGCCCACCACGCCGTAGGCGCCGGGACTCAAGACCAGTTCGGGGAAAAAGTGCTGGAAGACCATGCCCAGGAAGCTTCCCAGGGTGGCTCCAATGAAGAGCGACGGGCAGAGGATCCCGCCGGAACCGCCGGAACCCAGCGTGAAGGCCGTGGCCACCACCTTGACCGCCACCAGGAGGGCCAACGCCCCCAGGAGCATCTCCCCGTTGATGGCCTGGAGGATGGGTTCATAGGAGTATCCGTACACTTCGGGACAGCCCAGACCGATCAGTCCCACCACCAGACCGCCCAAAGCGGGCTTCAGCGCCCTGGGGCCGCCCACCCGATGGTGGAAGAAGCGTTCCATCCCGTGCATGGTCCTGGTGAAGACCACGGAAACGACCCCGGCGGCCACTCCCAGCAACGCATACAGGGGAATCTCGGCCGCCCGGAAGCTCTCATGGAACGGCAGGTGCAGCAGGGATTCTTCGTGGAGAAAGGCCCGGGAGAAGGCCGTGGCCACCACCGATGCGATCACGATGGGGCTGAAGGACGAGACGTTGAATTCCCCCAAGACCACTTCCAGGGCAAAAAGCACCCCGGCGATGGGAGCATTGAAGATGGAAGCCAAGCCGGCCGCGGCCCCGCACGCGGCGATGATGCGCAGCCGGTTGCCGGAAACCCGCAAGGTCTGCCCGATGCCCGAAGCCAGCGCCGAGCCGATCTGGATGATGGGCCCTTCGCTCCCCGCCGATCCTCCGGAACCCAACGTAATGGCCGACATGACCATGCGGAGCACGGCCTGGGACCATTTCATGAAACCGTTTCGCAAAGCCACCGCCACCATGGTGGCGGGAACGCCGTCTTCCGTGGCTTCCTTGGGAAAGGCCAGGATGAAGGGCGCCAGCAAGGCACCGCCGGCAAAGGGGGCCAGCACCCAGACGTGCCGCCCCTCCCCCAACCAAGCCGGAAGGGTGTGGAAGAAAAAGAGCTCGGCGCCCTTGAGCATCAACTCGAAGACGTAGGTGCCGCACCCCACCACCACGCCGATCAGCACGGCCACGCCGATCAGGAAGGTCTGGTCACTGATGCGAAACCGCCTCAGAAAACGCGCGAAATCCAAGTAACGCCTCATAGATCGAACCACCCGTCCTCAAGCCAGAACTTCCGAAGCCGCCCGTGCCAGATACGCTCCCACCGCCTGTCGAGGGTTGAGCCACTTCCACCGCGGATCGTCCTCGGAAATGGTCACCGCAGGCTCCAACAACGCCCGGTCCACGGGCTTTTCCTTGCGTCCCAGGACGCTCAGGACCTCTTCGGGAGTGGCCGCCTGCATGAGCCGCCGGAACTGCTCGGAGTCCTTCAAGACCTGAACGGCATGGTAGAGACACTGAATGAAGAAGTTCTTCTTTTTCGGGCTGGCGAAGGCCACCAGGATCAGGTGCACCGGCCGGCCGTCCTTGGCCTGGAAGTCCACTCCCTTTTCGGATCGGGCGAAGATGAGCGTCGGAACGTTCGCCTCTTCGGTGAGAACGTGGGGAACCGCAAATCCGCCCCCGATCCCCGTGGTGGAAAGCGCCTCCCTATCCAGAAGATCTCGAAGCGCCTTTTCCTTGTTTCGAATCCGCCCGTTCTGGGGGATCTTGTCCATGATCTCCCGAAGCGCCGACATCCGGTCCCGGGCCTGCACATCCAGAACCACCAGATCGTCATTCAAAAAACGCCACAAATGCATCCTCTCCTCCTTCTGCACGGATGGTCCTCGTCTTTGCGGGACGACCTTCAAAAGGGCAATCTCCGTGCCAGGACATCCCATCCGAACATTCTGTGCATTTTCAGCTGGTTGCAAGGCAGAGGAAAGGATGCAAAAAGAGCATCTGCAAGGTTTGCAGAAGATGGCCTCCAAAGAGAGGGGGGATCCTGCAGGATTTGCGGGAACCCCAACCGTCCGTCCACCCTTGTTCAGCTTCGGCGACTTGGGTGCCGCGCTTGCGCGGGAAGCGCTTATGGAGCGGGGGGTGAGTAGGGGCGAATGATTATTCGCCCCTACAGCCCGCGGGCACGAACCGGACAAGGTCGCGTTTCATGGAAAGCAGGCAGGGGACAAGGCCACCTGAACCGACAGGACCGACCCCATCCCGACTCCCGACTCCCGACTCCCGACTCCCGACTCCCGACTCCCGATTCACGCCGAAAGTCCGTACTTCTTGATCTTGTAGTAGAGGTCCCGTTCACTGATGCCCAGGCTTTCGGCCGTTTTTCGGCGGTGACCGCCGTGCAGTTCCAAGGCCCGCGCGATGTGGGCCTTTTCCACTTCCCACAGGGGCCAGGCGGCCGGATAGCCCTCCGGCTTCCCGTCCTCCGGCGCCTCCGGCCGGGCCGGTTCGGCCGCTTCGGGCAGAAAGGGAAAGAACCTTCGCGTGATTCGGTTTCCCCGGCAGAGAACGGCGGCCCGTTCCACGGCGTTTCGCAATTCCCGGATGTTTCCCGGCCAGGAGTAAAGTTTGAGCTCTTCCAGCACAGGGGCATCCAAGACCAGTTCGGGCCGCCGGTACTTTTCCTTGAATTCCTCCAGGAAATGCACCGCCAGAATCGGCACGTCCTCCCTTCTCTCCCGCAGGGGCGGCAAGGTCACGGACACCACGTTGAGGCGGTAGTAGAGGTCTTCACGGAAGAGCCCCTGCCGGCACAAGGCTTCCAGGTCCTTGTTGGTGGCCGCCAGCACCCGCACATCCACCTCCAAAGGGCGGGTGGAGCCCAGCCGGTGTACGGTGCCTTCTTCCAGAAGCCGCAGGAAATCCACCTGGCTGGACGGGGCCATCTCCGCCACCTCGTCCAGGAAAAGCGTTCCGCCGTGGGCCATTTCGTACCGGCCGGGTTTGCGGGCGTGGGCCCCTGTGAACGCCCCTTTTTCGTAGCCGAAGAGCTCGCTTTCGAACAGGTCGGCGGGAAGGGCCCCGCAATTGAGGCTGATGAAGGGCCCGGACGCCCGGAAGCTTCGCTGGTGGATGGCCCGGGCCACCAGCTCCTTTCCGGTTCCCGTCTCGCCCAGGATGAGCACCGGCACGTCGGTGGGCGCCACCTGGTCGATGAGTTCCAGAACCTCCATGAGGGCGTCGCTGCAGCCCACGATGTTCCGGTACTGCCGCTCCCGGCTCAACTCTTCCCGGAGGCGGATGTTCTCGTCTTCCAGGCGCTTGGCCCGATGGATCTTCTGGACGTAGCTTCTCAGGCGCTTCAGGTTGACCGGCTTGGTCATGTAGTCGTAGGCCCCGTCCCGCAGGGCTTCCACCGCCGTCTCGATGGTGCCGTAGGCCGTGATGACCACCACTTCCGTTTTCGGCCACCTCTCCTTGACCGTCTTGAGGATCTCCAGCCCGTCCATGTCCCCCAGAACCAGGTCCAGGAGGACCAGATGGAACCGGCGCTCTTCCAGATGCGCCAAGGCGTCCCGGCCGCAGGAAGCCGTGGCCGTAAAATAGCCCTCGTCGGCCAGCGCCTCATGGAGGGCCTCTCGGATGTTCGGCTCGTCGTCGGCAATGAGAATGGAGAAAGGTTCCATGGTCAGTGAGACGGCATCTCGCTGGATAGGGGACCCGGGAGATGGACGGCGAAAATCGTCCCTTCGTCCACCCAACTGGAAACGTGGATCTCGCCTCCGTGCTGCTTCACGATGTTGTGTACCACACTCAAGCCCAAACCGGTACCCCGGCGCTTGGTGGTGAAGTAGGGGTCGAAGACCTTCGACAGGTTCTCCCAGGGGATTCCCGCCCCGTTGTCTTCCACCTCCACCACGACCCGGTTCGTGCGTTCTTCCAACCGGCAGCGCAGGATCACGCGCCCGGTTCGGCCCGCCACGGCGTCCAGGGCATTGAGCAGCAGGTTGATGAGCACCTCCTTGATCCGGTCCGAGTCGGCCGTGATCTCCAAGGGCTCCGGCCACAGATCCAACACCAGACGGTGGCCGTCCTTTTCGAAGGAGGCGCGCAGCCCTTCGGCCACCTGCGTCAAGAGATCCTGCACCATCACGGGCCGCAGGTGCACCGGCGGCGGAGTGACGCTGTGGTGTGTATCCCCCACCACCTTGTCCAGGCGATGAAGCTCGGAAAAGACCACCCGAAGATACCGCTCCGCTTTGGGATCGTGAACCCCCAGCCCTTCCAGCCGTTCCTGGAGGAGCTGGAGGTTGAGGTCCATGGCGCTCAAGGGGTTGCGCACCTCGTGGAGGATCCTCCGGGTGAGATGGCCGATGGCGGCCAGGCGTTCCTGGCGGCGGAGCCGCTCTTCCAGGGCCTTGATGGGCGTGAGGTCCTTGACCAGCAGGATGACGCCGATGAGGCGCCCCTTTTCGTTTCGGAGGGCGCAGGTGGTGAGGCGCAGCGGTTTTTCCTTTCCGTCCGGCGCCCTGTAGACGATCTCGTCTTCCGCATCCATGTTTCCCGGGCTTCGAAGGGCCCATTCCACCATTCGGCGAAACGGACTGTCCTCGGGGAAGACGGACGCGAACGACCTCCCGGAGCACAAAGACGCGGAAAGGCCCAGGATTTCGCCGAAGGCCCTGTTGCAGCTGGTGATCCGCCGCCTTTCGTCCACCGTCACCACCCCGCGGGTGATGCTCTGGAGGATGTAGCGGTCGATGTTCTGAATATCCTTCATGCGCCCGGACAACCGGACCCAGTGGGAAACATAGCCGCCCAGAAGAACGCCCATGACCAGGATGAGAGAGGCCAGCACCAGGTTGAGCGTGATCTCCTGGCGATACAGATCCTTCATGTCGGCCAGAAGAGACCCGGAAACGCCGGTGGGAGGAAGAGCCCTTTGCCGCAGGAAGGCCTGCAGGTCGTTTCGCGCCGCCCAGATGTCCCAAAAGAGCCACAGGCACACCACAAAGAGGGCCAGGAGCGCGGCCGCCAGCAGCCAGTGAAGGACCTTGGCCGTGTCCCTTCCCGAAAGGCTCTCCCCGATGGTCTCTTGCGCCGCCTTTTCCTGTCCGCTCATGACGGTGTGTCCTTGCGGGGTGCGGGGCGCCGCCATCTCGAGTAGTGCCCGGAAAGCTCACGCCCCAGTTTCCGTTCCAGGTCATGCACCACCCGGACCAAGCCCTCCAGGTCCACGCCGGTGGATACCCCCATGGATTCAAAGAGGTGGACGACGTCTTCGGAGGCCACATTGCCGGGTGCACCTGGGATGAAAGGGCATCCCCCCAGCCCTCCGCACGCCACATCGAATCGGCGCACGCCCATCTTCCACGCCGCGTAGACGTTGGCGATCCCGAATCCCCAGGTGTCGTGAAGATGGAGGGCCAGGGGCACGTCCAACTTCGGGACACATTCCCGCAAAAGCTCCTCCATCTGCGCGGGATGGGCCATGCCCGAGGTGTCCGCCAGGCACAATTCGCCAGCTCCCGCCTCCCGAAGCGACGCCAGGATCTCCCATACCCGCTCCCGGGGAACCGCCCCCTCGAAACGGCACCCGAAGGCGTTCATGACGCCGGCCTGGACGGTCACACCGGCCTCCACGGCCCGGCGCACCACGGAGCTCGCGCGCCGAAACCCCTCCTCCGCGCTGCATCCGGTGTTCTTCCGGCTGTGGGTTTCGGACGCCGAAGCAAATACGGCCACATGGTCCAACCCGCAGGCCAGAGCCCGGTCCAGGCCCCTTTCATTCAGAACCAGGACGGTATAGGCCACGCCCGGTCTTTTCCGGATCCGCCGGCAGACGGTTTCGGTGTCCGCCATCTGGGGCACGGCCCGGGGATGGACCATGGAACCCACCTGGATGCGTGGGAAACCGCATTCGGCCAGAGCCTCCACCAGCCACACCCGTTCCTCCACCGTAAAGATGCGGGACTCGTTCTGGAGCCCGTCCCTGGGAGCCGATTCTTCCAGGATCACCGCTCGGGTCATGTCCTTATCCACCCTTTGCACGAAGCTCATGTTTTGTTCGCCGAAGCCTTGAACCGTAGGGGCGAAAGATTTTTCGCCCCTACGGTTCTTCTTCCGAAGTGCATTCAATCTTCCTCGTCTCGGCACGCCGTGATCGGGGCTAACAGTCATGGCTCCCCTTGCGCCACCCCGCACGGATGAAAACAAAAAAAGCTCATTGGCGTCCATTGGCGTTCATTCGCGGTTCTTTTTCACATTAGCGCGAAGAAAGCCGGTAGAATCCCACATGGACCGGCAAGCCCCCGTGGCGCACCTTCCAGATCCGATCGGGTCGCACGGCTCCGTCCGACAGGAATTCCCGGACGGGGGAGATCACCGCCGCCTGCCAGCCCGCAAAATGTTTTTCCAGATGACGCAGAATGCGGCGATACATCTCCATGTCCCCCCCGGAAAGCCGCACGCCGTAGGGCGGATTGAGAACCACAAGGCCTCCGGACAGCCCATGATCCACGGGCCGGAAACCTTCAAAGGGCGCCTTCACCCATCGGATGTCCCCGGCGGCCTCGGCCCGGCGTGCGTTGTCGGCGGCGATTTGCAAGGCGGCGCCCTCCCGATCGATCCCCACGATCCGCAATTCCACGGAACGGTCGACCGCCTCTTCCGCCTTTCGCAGCAGATGGAGCCACGTCTTTTCCTGGAAAGACGGCCATTTTTCAAACAGGAAGCGCCGCTTTCGGCCGGGCGCCGCCCCCCGCCCCATCCAGGCCGCCTCGATGGCCAGGGTTCCGGAGCCGCACATGCCGTCCACCAGCGGACGCCGGCCGTCCCAACCCGCTCGTTGGAGGATGGCCGCCGCCAGGGTCTCCCGCAGCGGCGCCCCGGTGTGGCGCAGCCGGTAGCCCCGCTGGTGCAGGTGGGGCCCTGTGGTGTCCAGGCTGATGACACAGCGGTTGTTTTCCATCCGAACGAGGATCCGCTGGGCCAAGCCTTCCGCCCCGGCTTCGGCCGGACCGGAAGGAGAATCCTCCCGCGGGCGGTCCTCCGCAAAATGCGGCTCCAGGCCCATTTCTTCCAGCCGACGGCGGACGGCATCCTTCACCGCCTGCGCCGCCGGCTCGGTGTGGCGGATGCGGGATCGGATTAGGTAGGCCTCCACCGCCAGGGGAACACCGCGGGGAAGCCAGAGCTCCCAGGGGATCTTGGCCGCCCTGGCGAAGAGTTCCTCGCGGGCCCCGGCCCGGAAAGCCGGCAGGCGGCACAAAACGCGCCCCGCCGTCCGGAGCCACAGATTGGCTTGGTAACAGAGGTCCAACCTGCCCTCGAATTCGACCCCGGCCTCGGAAATCTCCACCACATTTGCTCCAATTTTCTCAAGTTCCCGCCGACACATGCCGATCAATTCTTTTGGAGCCGTGGCGGCGAACCGGTGCACCCGGGATCGGATGTGGGTCCGGATCCTTCGTTCCAGGCCCTTGGAAGTTGCACCGCCCACACGGACCATGTCCTGCCCTCCGGGGAAGAGATCATGAGAAACCCGTTGTCTTTTTCGACCGCCTCAGGTAACCAAAAGGATGCCTATCCTTCCCGAGGGGCTGTGTCAATCTCCGCCGTGATGAGTCGTCCGCGCCATGAAATTTCGAAAAACCGTTCAGCTCCTGGTGAGTTTTTTTGAAAAGGAGCGGATCGACTACGCACTGATCGGAGCTTTTGCGCTCCAGCGCTCGGCGGGTTTTTCCAACCATGTGCACCCCCTGGAGGTGGACGGTGTGGACCGGGAGGAGGTAAGAAAGATTTTCAGGCAGTACGGCATGGAAGATCGCTATGAGCAACTCGTATCCTGAAAAACCGAGACACCTCCGGCTGGACGAGGAATTGCCCCGGGATGGATGGCCGGCGAGAACGGCGGGACCCTTGAAGACGCCGTCCCCGGCCGATGGCGATGCGTACCTGGATTTCTTGGAAGACATCGGGGCGTTTTCCAAATCCAAGGGCGCCGCCAAGGTCTTTGACGACGTGTTTCGCCTACCGGGCTGCGACGAAGACATTCCAGATCCCCAAGAATCCGAAGGCTAGACAACCAAAGGAGCCGATATCCGTGAAAACCTCCGCCACGTGGACCGCCGCCATTCGGCCGCGCACCTGCTCGCCGCTTTGGCGCAAGCCGCCCGAGAGCTGGAAAGCGCGCCTTGAAGCCGCGTGCCGTTTTCCCGGCGGATCGTACTCCCCGGAGCTTTTTTTCCGAGCCGACGACATCGGAGCGGGCGGGCGCGCGTTCCATGCCCTGTGCGATCTTTTCAGGAAACACGGGGTCCCGCTGGCTCTGGCCGTCGTCCCCGCATGGCTCAGCCGATCCCGGGTGGACCAACTCTTCCAATCGGCTCCCCCGGAAGAGGACCTCTGGGGGTGGCATCAGCACGGCTGGCGCCATGTGAACTGGCAGAAGACGGGAAAGAAGTCGGAATTCGGGGAACAGCGTCCGCTGGACAAACAATGGAAAGACATCTGGCAGGGAAGCAACAAGATGAAGGAAATCTTCGGCGAGAGGGCCCTGCCGGTGTTCACTCCGCCGTGGAACCGATTCAGCGACGCCACCCTGGTGGTCTTGGAACAGCTGGGCTTTGAAGCCATTTCCACCACGGAACATCTTCCGCGAAACTCCAAGGCCGCAAAGAGCCTGACCAATCTCCGGATTCTCGTGGATCTGCACACTCGCAAAGGCGACGATCCGGAACAGGACTACGAGAAGCTCCTCCGGGAGCTTTCCGGCGCCCTGGCCCGCAAGGAGCCCGTGGGAATCATGATCCACCACCAGCGGATGACCCCCTTCGCCTTCCAATTCCTGGATGCGTTCCTGGAAATCGTGCGACAGAACAAACCGGACGCCTTCCGCCACCTTTCGGATCTCATCTGATTGACCATCCAAGCCACGACCGATTCATGAAGACCCGACACCCCGCGCTGCTCTACGCCGACGAAAACGGAAACATCCTGGATCACCCCTACCTGGAAATGGTGGGATCCCAGGCAGGCCAATGGAAGAGGCCGGCACCCGCGGACCTGATTCCCCTTCCGGAAGGAAGCGAACTCTTCCGACTCCCGGGCCGGTATCCCGTGGGCTACGACCGGAAAAGGAAGCGCTTCCAGGTTCTCACCCGGGATCCCTACGATCCGTCCAAGACCGTGGAAGCCGTGGCGGCCTTCGTGGCCCCCGCCCACACGCAGATCTACACGGCGGCCTACAAGACGCGTCCAGGGGCCCCCCTCCTGCCGCTCTTCGCCTACACGGCCGTGGGCTGGCACGAGGGCCGTTTCTTCACCACGGCCGTTCGGGTGGATCCGGATCCCCGGCAGGATTTTCGGAATTTCGACCAGGAAACAATCGCCCGAAACGCGCGGCGGCGCATGCAGCAAGAATCCACCAACCGGCTGGTTCAGCACCTGGGAAAATGCGCCCTCACCTACGGGTGCCCGGCGGCTCGAAACCTCTTCATGAACCGCTGGGAAGCACCGCTTCCCACCTCCCCCGCGTGCAACGCCCGCTGCCTGGGCTGCATCAGCCTCCAGGAACGCGAAGATCTCTGCGCCACCCAGGACCGCATCACCTTTGTCCCCACGCCGGAAGAAATCGCCGGAGTGGCCGTGCCGCACCTGAAGAAGGCTCCCCGGGCGGTGGTGAGCTTCGGCCAGGGCTGCGAAGGCGAACCGATCCTCCAGGGCCCCGTCCTGGAAGAGGCCATCCGGATCATGCGCCGGGAGACGAGCCGGGGAACCATCAACTGCAACACCAACGGCAGCCTTCCGGACGTCATCGAGCGTCTGGCCCGGGCCGGATGCGACAGCATCCGCGTGAGCCTCAATTCCGCCCGCCCCGAGGCCTACCACGCCTACTATCGTCCCAAGGGCTACGGCTTCGAGGATCTGGTCCGCTCCATCCAGGCCATGAAGGCAGCCGGAGGCTTCGTTTCCATCAACTACTTCGTCCTTCCCGGCTTTACCGACGATCCCGAAGAGGTGAAGGCCCTGTGCCGGCTTGTGGAATCCACCGGCCTGGATTTCATCCAGATGCGCAACTTCAATGCCGACCCTGAATGGCTTCTCGCCTCCATCGGGCACAAGCTGTCGGGAAAGCCCCTGGGCATCCGAAGGCTCATGCAGCTGCTCCGGGAGCGCTTTCCCCACCTGGGCTTCGGCTACTTCAACCCGTGCCTGGATCCCGATGCGTGAGTGATGAGTGACGGGTGATGAGTGACGGGTGATGAGTGACGGGTGATGAGTGACGGGTGACGAGTGACGAGTGACGAGTGACGAGTTAGGGGTGAAGAGTGGTACGAGGGGTAGGGGGTATGGGATAGGGGATAAGGGAGGGGGGCGAAGCCGTCGGGGGCAATCCCCCCCGCCCCCCTTTGAAAAAGGGGGGGAGACGACTCACGACTCACGATTTACGATTTACGATTTACGATTTACGACTCACGACCGGAGGACTCGGCAGTGATACCCAACAAATCGAAGCAGGCGGACGTGGTGGTCATCGGAGCGGGGATCGTGGGGCTGGCCACGGCGCTCCAGATCCTCAAGGCCTCCCCCTCCACCCGGGTGGTGGTACTGGAAAAGGAGGCGGGCCCCGGTCGCCATCAGACCGGCCACAATAGCGGCGTGATCCATTCCGGGATCTATTATCGGCCGGGATCGCTCAAGGCCCGGCTGTGCCTGGAAGGAGCCCGGAATCTGGTCACCTTCTGCCGGGAACGGGGCATCCCCTTCGAGGTTTGCGGCAAGGTGGTGGCGGCCGTGGATAGGGCCGAAGTGGAGCGTTTGCAAAAACTCTACGAAAGGGGGATCGCCAACGGGGTGCCGGGCATGGCGGTCCTCACCCCCCGCGAGGCGCGCTCCATGGAACCCCACGTGTGGTGTGTTCGGGCCCTGTGGGTGCCCACCACAGGCATCGTGGATTTCCGCCAAGTGGCGCGCGGCTTCGCAGAATGGATCGAGGCGCGGGGAGGTCGCATCCAATATGAAACCCGGGTTCGGAAGGTCCTCCCCCAGCGGGGAGAGTCCCGGGGGGTGGAGGTTTTCACTTCCCAAGGCCCATGGACGGCCAAAGGGGTCGTGAACTGCGCGGGGCTTTATGCGGACCGTGTGGCCCGGGCCTCCGGGACGGACCCCGGCATCCGGATCGTTCCTTTCCGGGGCGAATACTACACCCTCGGCGGCCCCGCCCGCCGCCTGGTGCGAAATCTCATCTACCCCGTTCCGGACCCCCGGTTTCCCTTCCTGGGCGTCCATTTCACCCGCATGCTCCACGGCGGCGTGGAGGCGGGCCCCAACGCCGTGCTGGCCTGGGCGCGGGAGGGATACACAAAGAAAACCGTGAACCTTGAGGAGCTGTGGGAAACGCTTTGCTATCCGGGATTCCTTCGCCTGGCCCTCCGGTATTGGCGGCCCGGCCTGGAGGAAATGGCCCGCTCCCATTCCAAGGCCCTCTTCACCCGGGCACTGCAAAAGCTCCTTCCGGACATCTCAGAAAAGGACCTGGCACCGGGAGGAGCCGGCGTACGGGCCCAGGCCCTCGCCCGCAACGGATCGCTTCTGGACGACTTCGCCATCGTCCGATCCCCGGGGGTTGTGCACGTGCTCAACGCCCCCTCGCCCGCGGCCACCTCCTCCCTGGCCATCGGCGATCACATCTCCAGGATCGCCCGGTCCTTTTTCCGGTAGACCAGGGCCTGGCAGAGGGCCAGCAAGGTTCCGTCCGATCCCGTCACCTGTATCTGGTAGCTGGCGGTTCTCGGCGTCCGATGCACCTCGGCGGCTTCCGCCCGCAGGGTGTCGCCCGGCCGGGGAGCCGCCATGTAGGTCACGTTCATGTTGAGCGCCACGGCCATGATGCCGTGGGAATTGGACGCCACTTCGAAGGCTTCGTCCATGAGGGAAAAGATGGCGCCTCCATGGGCCATGCCGAAAATGTTCTGTTTCGTCTCGTCGAAATCCATCTCCACCAGGGCGTAGCCTTCGTCCACCCGGATGAGCCGCAGGCCCAGGTGCCGCGCATAGGGTTCCTTTTCCACCCGTTCCCAAAGATTCCTTCGCACCGCCTCATCCATGCCGCCGCCTCCTTTCCCAAGGCGCCCACCCGGTTGCCCGAAACTTCGCCGATCGATCATCCCCGCCCCGTCCCTTCCTGTTTTCATCCTTACCCCTGAATCCCCTAATCCTCCAAGTTCATCCCCTTGACCCGTCTGTCCCGGTTTTGCTACAAACGGGTTGCTTTTTGAAGGCCCTTGTGAACGGATAAGGAATGTCGGGAAACCCAATTCTTGGAAACATTGACCGATGGTTTTGGTGGCGGCGTTCACCCCAGGTGAGGCCCGTCCACCGCTGAAGCCATGTGAAAGGAAGGTCCAAGGCCGTGGGCGGCTTCACCCCCACGGCCTTTTTCATTGCCGCATTTCCCACGTAACGGACCGAATGGAGTTCCGAGCAAGAGGAGGAAGGATTGGCAGAAAGAAAGATCTTGTTGGGCAACGAAGCCATGGCCTACGGCCTGCTGGAAGCCGGCTGCACCCTGGCGGCGTCCTATCCGGGCACTCCGGCATCGGAAATCGTGGGCACCCTGGCGGCCTTGAAGCGATCCGGATCCATCGCCATGCACGTGGAATGGTCCATCAACGAAAAGGTGGCGCTGGAGACGGCCTTGGCCAACAGCTACGCCGGGAGGCGATCCGCCGCGGCCATGAAGCAGGTGGGGCTGAACGTGGCAGCCGATCCCTTCATGAGCGCGGCCTACACGGGCGTCAAGGGCGGCCTGGTGGTGATCGTGGCGGACGACCCCGGCCCCCACAGCTCCCAGACGGAACAGGACACGCGACAGTTCGCCATGCTGGCCAAGGTGCCCGTCCTGGATCCCCTGGGTCCGGCCCACGCCAGGGACCTTCTCCACGCGGCCTTCGAACTTTCCGAGGACTACGAAGTGCCGGTGCTCTTTCGACCCACCACGCGGGTCTGCCATGCGCGCCAGGACATGGAAATCCGCCCCTTCCGGCAGGAGCAGCCCCCTCCCCGGTTCGAAAAGGACCCGGCCCGGTGGGCCGCCACTCCCAAGTTCCGGTTCCTGCTCCATAAGCAGCTCAACGAAAAGCTGGACGCCGTCAGCCGCGATGGGCGTTTGCAGCCCGTGCAGCTCAACCCCGCCGCCCGCGTCGCCCAAGCCGCCGGGGTGATCGTGGCCTCGGGTGCGGTCTGCGCCCACGCCTCGGAAGTCCTCAAGGATCTGGGCCTCTGGGAGGAGATCCCTCTCTACTACGCCCCCATGCCGTTTCCGCTTTCGGAAGATTTCCTGACCGGCCTCCTGGGCCAGGCCCGCCGGATCCTGGTTCTCGAAGAAACCCAGCCGGTGATGGAGGCCCAATTCCGGGATCGGACGAAGGTGCTGGGCCGCCTTTCCGGGCACGTCCCCCGGCAGGGAGAGTTGCTGCCCGAAACAGTGGAAGGCCTGGTGAGGGTCTTCGCGGGCCTGCCCGAAGCCGCTTCCCCCCAGGGAGCCGCCGCCCCGGGCCGCCGCCCCACCCTCTGCGCCGGTTGCGGACACCGCGCCGCCTTCTTCGCCATCCGCAAGGCCTTTCCCCGCGGCATCTACCCCGGGGACATCGGCTGTTACACCCTGGGGTTGAACCTGGGAGCCGTGGACACGGTGCTCTGCATGGGCGCGTCCATCAGCCAGGCGGCGGGCTTCTACCACGCCTTCCGGGATTCCGGACAGAACAGCCGGCCCATCGTGGCCACCATCGGCGATTCCACCTTCTACCACGCCGGCATTCCGGCACTCATCAACGCCGTCATCCAGGGGTGTCGGTTCGTGGTGGTGGTTCTGGACAACGCCACCACCGCCATGACCGGACACCAGCCCACCCCCGCCGAAGGGAAAACCCTGGACGGCCGCCCCGTTCCCAAGGTGTCCATCGAGGATCTGGCCCGCGCCTGCGGCGTGCGGCACGTGAGTGTGGGTGATCCCTACGATTTCCAAGCGTTCACCGACCTCCTCAAGGCCGCCGGGGAACACACCCGGGATCCGGAACACGGGGGCATGGCGGTGGTCGTGGCCCGGCGTCCGTGCCTCATGGACCGCAAGCAGCCGAAACCGGATCGAAAGCCGGTTCCGGCCATCAACGACAAGTGCCAGGGATGCGGATTCTGCATCACCCACTTCGAATGCCCCGCCCTGGTATTTCACGGAAAAGACGAAGCCGTCACGGTGGACGACGTGTTGTGCAGCGGCTGCGGCGTCTGCGTTCACGTCTGTCCCCACGACGCCATCCAGATCCCGTCGCAGGCGGGCAAGGAGTCGAACCACTCATGAAGCAGCAGATCATCCTGAGCGGACTGGGAGGCCAAGGGGTTCTCTTTGTCAGCAAGATCCTGGGCGAAGCGGCCCTGGCCCGCGGCCTTTCCGTGCTCATGTCCGAAACCCACGGCATGGCGCAAAGAGGCGGAAACGTCATCGCCCACGTCAAGGTGTTTGAAAGGGAGAGGGAGAGGGAGGCAGGCGGACCGGATCCCGTGATGGACCCGGCTTGGCACGCGAGCCCGCTCATCCGCCCCGGACACGCCCACGTGCTGCTGGCGCTCCACGAGGAAGGTGTGAAGGCCCATGGACATTTCCTGAGCCCGGACGGCGTCCTGGTGTGCAACCGGACGCCCCGGACCGGGCCGGGGGACGTGGACGCCACCGGAATCGCCCGAAGGCTGGGGAACCCCGTGGCCGCCAACCTGGTCCTTCTGGGCTTTGCCGCCGCATCGGGAGCCCTCTTCTGCTCGCTGGACGATCTTCGCCGGGTGCTGGAGGCGCTGGGCGGCCCCCGCCGGGACGCCAACCTGGCCGCCCTGGAAGCGGGATCCGGGGCGGGTGATGAGTGATGAGTGATGGGTGATGGGTGATCCGACGTGGGGGATACTGGCTACGGGCCATAGGGTAATCGAACGAGAAGATCGACCGCTATCTATATGAAACGCGACTTCGTTGCGTTCGTGCGCGCGCTGTAGGGGCGAATAATCATTCGCCCCTACAGGGGCCTGCTTCCCAAAGGTGCGTTTGATCTTTTGCTGTCACGGGCTCCCCGTGACGGGGGTTAAACAGGAAGGACCGGGCGGACAAACCGGACAGGGAAACAATCCATGGATTCCATGCTCCTCCAGCAACTGCCCCAGTTCGTGGTCTCCGGAATCACGAACGGGAGCGTCTACGCCCTGATCGCCCTGGGGTTCTGCCTGGTCCAGAACGCCACGGGCATCGTCAACTTCGCCCAGGGCGATTTCGTCATGCTGGGGGGGCTGATGGCCGTCACCCTGCTGAAAGCCTGGGGACTGCCCATGCCCTTGGCTTTTGTGGCGGCCATGGCCTTCACCGCGCTGGTGGGCGTGGCGATGGAAGGAGGCCCCTTGCGCCGGGCCCGGAACCGGGAGGTCCTGGTGCTGGTGATGATCACCGTGGGCGCCTCCATCAGCCTTCGCGGAGCAAGCATGCTGGCCTGGGGAAAGAACGTGCACACCCTGCCGGCCATGGGCGGAGACACCCCGTTCATCGTTTGGTCCGCGGCCGTGCTTCCCCAGACCCTCTGGGTGATCGGCATCTCGCTGGGCGTCCTCGTCCTCCTCTATCTTTTCTACCGCCACACCCTGGTGGGGAAGGCCATGCGGGCCGTGGCCGACAACCCTTACGGAGCCGCCCTGGTGGGAATCTCCGTGAGGAAGCTCGTGGCCCTGGCCTTCGCCATGGCTGGAGCCGTGGGGGCCTTGGCCGGCGTCCTCATCACACCGCTCACCAGCATGAGCTACAGCACGGGCCTCATGCTGGGCCTCAAGGGTTTTGCGGGAGCCATCCTGGGCGGCTACGGGTCCACGCTGGGCGCCGTGGTGGGCGGATACCTCCTGGGGCTCCTGGAATCCCTGGGGGCGGGCTTTGTGTCCTCCGCCTACAAGGACGCCTTCGCCTTCCTGATCCTCCTGGGCATCCTTTTCGTGCGCCCGGCCGGCCTTTTCGGCAGCGAACGGGTACGGAGGCTCTGATCCCATGACGGAGCGCCTGCCCTTTGTCCCCAAGGACTGGAAGCTGCTCGCGGCCGTCGCGGCCGTCGCCGCCGTCCTCCCCCTGATGCTTCCCAACGACTACTTCCTCGTTCTCTTCAACATCATGGCCCTGAACGCCCTGGTGGTTCTCGGGCTCAACTTCCTCATCGGCTGCGCGGGCCAGATCTCCCTGGGCCACGCCGCCTTCTACGGCTTGGGTGCTTACACCAGCGCCATCGTGACCACCACCCTCGGGTGGCCGCTTTGGGCCGGTCTCGCCGCCGCCCTGGCAACGGCCGCCCTGCTGGGCTTTCTGCTGGCGGTACCCACCCTGCGCCTGGAAGGGCATTACCTGGTCATGGCCACCCTGGGCTTCAACATCATCGTGAGCATCTGCCTCAACCAGATGGAAGAACTCACCGGAGGGCCCTCCGGCTTCCCGGGCATTCCCGCCCTGCACCTGGGCCCCCTGGTGATGGATACCGACCGTTCCTTCTATGGATTCATCTGGGCGGCCTTTTTCATCGTTTTCGCCCTCTTGCTCAACCTGGAACATTCCCGCATCGGTCGGGCCCTGCGAGCCATCCACGACAAGGAACTGACCGCCCGCACCCTGGGCGTCCCCACCCACGCCTACAAGGTGGGGGTCTTCGTCCTGAGTGCCGTCCTGGCGGCCTTTGCGGGCTTCTGCTACGCCCATTACGTCACCTTCATCAGTCCCAAGACCTTCGACATCTTCTACTCCGTGCAGGTGGTCACCATGGTGGTGGTGGGCGGCATGGGAAACCTCTGGGGCGGCCTGGTGGGAACCGCGCTGCTCACCAGCCTGCCCGAACTGCTGCACCGGTTCGAAGACCTCCATGTGCTCATCTACGGCCTGCTGCTCATGGGATCCCTGGTCTTCTTTCCCCACGGGCTGGCGCCCGCCGCCGCGGCCGGGCTGCGGGCGGCTTTCCGGCGCCTTCGTGGAACGGCACCCGAAAGTGGAAAAAGGGGGAACGCACCGGCACCCCGCGCCACCGTCCGCCCCATCCCGCGACCCGATTCCGGAAGCCCACCCGACCGGGACGCGCTGGCCGTCCAGAACGTTTCCGTTCGTTTTGGCGGCCTCCAGGCCCTCCAGGACGTTTCCTTCACCGTGAAGCCGGGGCAAATCGCGGCCCTCATCGGCCCCAACGGCGCCGGGAAGACCACGCTGCTCAACGTCGTCTCGGGCCTCGTGGCGTGCCAGGAGGGGCGGATCCTGGCGGGAGAAGGCGACATCACGGGCCTTCCGGCGCACCGGGTGGCACGAGCCCGCATCGGGCGCTCCTTCCAGACGGTCCAGATGTTTTCCCACCTGAGCGTGCTGGACAACCTGCTTTTGGGGTTCCATCTGTCCGGACGGGCCGGTTTTTGGAAGGCTTTGTGGCACACACCGGCGGAACGCCGGGAAGAAGAGACACTCCGGGAAAGAGCGCGCGCGGCCCTCCGGGGCACTCCCCTGGAAGGCAAGGAAGACCTTCCCGCCGCCGTCCTCTCCCTCTACGAACAAAAGGTGCTGGAAATCCTCAGGGCCCTGGCCCTGGAACCCTGCGTCCTCCTGCTGGATGAGCCCGTGGGGGGCCTCAATCCCAATGAAAGCCGGCGCCTCATGGACTGGATCGGAGCCCGAAAAAAAGACGGCATGGCCCTGGTGCTGGTGGAACACGACATGAACGTGGTCATGGAATACGCCGACCACGTGGTGGTCTTGCAGCACGGCCGGGTGATCGCCCAGGGCCCCCCGCGAAGGATCCAGAAGGATCCCAAGGTGATCGCCGCGTACCTGGGCACGGGACGGCGGGCCGGGCGGACGGAGGCCCACTCCGGGACCGAGGAGACCGCATGCTGAAGGTGGTGAACATCTCCGCCCATTACGGGGCCGTCCCGGTGCTTCGCCGCGTGACCCTCCACGTGGACCAAGGGGAAAGGGTCTGCCTTCTGGGGGCCAACGGAGCCGGGAAAAGCACCCTGCTCAAGGTCCTGAGCGGCATGCACCGGCCGTCGGCGGGAGAAGTCCTCTTCCGGGGAACGGCCATCCAGGGAAAGAGCCCCGAAGAGATCGTGCGGAAGGGACTGGCCCAGGTCCCGGAAGCCCGCCAGCTCTTCCCCAACCTCACCGTGCGGGAAAACCTGGAGCTGGGCGGCTACATCCATGGGCGCCGGAAGCTCCGGGAAACCATGGATGAGATGATGGAGCTCTTTCCCGTTCTCCGGGACCGCCAAACCCAGAAGGCCGGTACCCTGAGCGGTGGGGAGCAGCAAATGCTTTCCATCGCCCGGGCTCTCATGACCCGGCCCAAGTTGCTGGTGCTGGACGAGCCGTCCTTGGGATTGGCCCCTTTGATTGTGGAAGAAATCTATGCCACATTGGAGGAGCTCAACCGGCAGGGAACGACCATTTTACTCGTGGAGCAAAACGCCCTGGGCGCCCTGGACGTCTGCCACCGCGGCTACGTGATGGAAACCGGCCGGATCGTTCTTTCCGGCACGGCCCGGGAGCTGGCCGAACACGACGAAGTGCAGCGGGCCTACCTGGGCAGGGACTACCGGCACAAGTGGGAACGGTAGGAGCGTTGGGCGTGAGGCGTCAGGCGTCAGGCGTCAGGCGTGAGGCGTGAGGCGTCAGGCGTTAGGGGTTAGGAGTAAGGGGTTAGGGGTCAGGCGTTGGGCGTTGGGCGTTGGGCGTTAAGGGGGTGCGGTTCCTTCATCAGGCAATGGTTGGAAGGTAAGTAGGGGCGGGGTTTATCCCCGCCCACTAAGCGCTTTTGGGCAGCCTCCCATTCGGTGGCGGCGAACAACAGACCCGGATAGGGTCCTCGGGGTCGGAGGAAGGCCATGGACGGGATGGAACGGGAAACGAACGGCCGGGAGGCGTTGCGACAGCTCCAATTGGAGCGCCTCCAGATGACCCTCAACCGGGCCTACTTGAACGTGGATTTCTACCGGGCCCGCATGGATTCCCTGGGCATGGTCCCCGAAGACGTGGAAACCGAAGAGGACCTGCGCCGGTTTCCCTTCACCACCAGCGAGGACCTGGCGGACCATTACCCCTACGGCCTTTTCGCCGTGCCGCTCAAGAGCGTGGTGCGCCTCAAGATCGCCACCAGCCGGGACGGGCGGCCCATCGTGGTCGGGTTCACGAAAAGGGACGTGAGCCTGTGGCAATCGCTCATGGCCCGCCTCTTCCGGCGGCTGGGCATCACGGACCGGGACATCGTGCAGGTGGCCTTCAACTACAGCCTCTTTCCCGGCGCCTTCACCTTCAATCACGCGGCGGAAGCCATCGGGGCCACCCTGGCGCCGTCGGCCACCGTCTCCGCGCGCCTGCAGCTCCAGATCATGCGGGACTTCCGCTCCACGGTGCTCGCCACCACCCCGTCTTTCGCCCTGCACCTCATGGACACCCTGGAAGCCGACGCATACGGCGGCCGGGAACGCCACGAACTGAACCTGAACCTCATGATCCTCGGCCCCGATCCCACGCCGGAACGCCTGAAGCAGCGAATCCGTTCGACTCTGGGCATCCCCGTCTACGGGCTGTACGGCGTCTCCGAAATGGTGGAGCCGGGCCTGGCCGGCGAGTGCCCCCAACAGAACGGCTTTCATGCGGCCGAAGACCACTTCCTTCTGGAGGTGGTGAACCCGGCCACGGGACTTCCCGTGGAAGCGGGAGAGGAAGGCGAGCTGGTGGTGACCACGCTTTCCGCGGAAGCCTACCCGCTGATCCGATACCGGACGGGCGATGTGGTGCGGCGGGACCCGGGACCGTGTCCCTGCGGCCAGGCCACGCTGCGGCTATCCCCCGTGATCCGAAGAACGGACAACAGAGTGAGCGTACGCGGGATTCCCATCTACCCCGAGCGGGTGGGCAAGATCCTTCAGGCCGTGGATCCGCTCATCGCCGACTACCGCCTGGTGGTGGGCACCCGGTACGGATTGGGAGACACCCTGGAGGTGCTCATCTGTCGCCGGGGAGGATCCGGGCAGGCCCATGAAACGCGCGGCAACCGCCTGGAAGAGATCCGAAGCCGCCTTCGACGCGAGCTGGGCCTGGGTGTGCGGGTGCAGGAGGTTTCCGCCGACCGGATGCCCCAGGAAGGATTGACATTCAAGACCGTCTTTCGAGAAAAAGTGTAAGCACGAAAGGAGCCACCCCATGAGTGTGAGTTTCATGCCGGTGCGGTCCAGCCTCGAGGACCTGGAAAGCCTTCAGCTGCAGGGCCTCCAGTGGACCGTGAGCCACGCCTACCACCATTCGCCCTTCTACCGGCAGCGCCTGGACGCGGCGGGCGTGACCCCCGAAAAGATCCGCTCGCTGGACGACCTGCGGCGCCTGCCCTTCACCACGGCCGACGACCTGCAGGCGGGCTACCCCTTCCCGCTCCGGGCCGTGCCCTTCGAAAAAATCGTGCGCATCCACGCCTCGTCCGGAACCACCGGCAAGCGGAAGGTCCTGTGTTACACCCAAAAGGATATCGACGACTGGGCCATGATGTTCGCCCGCTGCTTCGAGATGGCGGGCCTCACCCGGGAAGACCGGGTGCAGATCGCCGTGGGCTACGGGCTGTGGACCGCCGGGGTGGGATTCCAGCTGGGCTGCGAGCGGTTCGGGGCCATGGCCGTCCCGGTGGGCCCGGCCAACACGGAAATCCACTGCCAGATGCTGGTGGACATGCAGTCCACGGTCTTCTGCGCCACGGCCTCCATGGCTCTGCTCATGGCCGAGGAGATCGAAAGGCGGGGCCTTCGGGACAAGATCGCCCTGAAAAAGATCATCTTCGGCGCCGAACGCCACAGCCGCCGCATGCGCCAGCGCATCCAGGACATCACGGGAGCGGAACACATCTTCGACATCCCCGGCCTCACCGAACTGTACGGACCCGGCACGGGCCTGGAATGCACCGCCCACCAGGGCATCCACTACTGGGCGGACTACTACATCCTGGAAATCCTGAACCCGGAAACCCTGGAGCCGGTGGCCCCCGGCGAGCTGGGCGAGATGGTGGTGACCACCCTCCGAAAGGAGGCGGCGCCGCTCATCCGCTACCGCACCCGGGACCTCACCCGGCTTCTTCCCGAGCCGTGTCCCTGCGGCAATCCGCTGCCGCGTCACGACCACCTGCTGGGCCGCTCGGACGACATGTTCATCTTCCGGGCCGTCAACATCTACCCGGGCCAGATCGACCACGTGCTTTCCCAGATGCCCGGTGTGGGAAGCGAATACCAGGTCCATCTCCACCACCGGGAGGACGGCCGGGACATGATGATCATCCGCGTGGAACGGGCCCGGGGTCGATCCCCGGAAGGAGACGACGAACTGAAGGAACGGATCGCCACGGAAATCCGGCGCCAGATCCTGGTCCGCGCCAATGTGGACGTGGTGGACTACGGGTCCCTGCCGCGGACGGAACGCAAGAGCAAGCGGGTCTTCGACCACCGCATCCGCGAAGAGTGAGGCAGGAAAACCGCTGTCAAGACGCAGAGGCCACATCATCCATTGAGACATGGCTCTGGACGTTCCGGATTCGCCGGCTGTAGGGGCGAATGATTATTCGCCCCTACAGTCGCCATGCCGATTGCCGGTCATTCGCGTCGTTTTTCTCCGGTGCGCAGCGCACCGGGAACGGCGCCCAACGCCTAACGCCACAAGGAGGTTGCCATGAAAGAACGTGGAAGTGCACGGAAAGCCCTCACCGCGGCGGCGGCCGTTCTGGTCGCGATCTGTCTGGGATTTTCGCCCGCGTGGGCGATGGAACCCATCAAGATCGGCGCCTTCTTCGACCTTTCCGGGCCCGCCTCGTCCATCGGAACACCCACCAAGCTGGTGGCCGAGATGGTGGTGGACAAGATCAACAAGGAAGGCGGCATCAACGGCAGGCCCCTGGAACTGGTGATCGGAGACACGGAAGGCGATCCCACCAAGGCGCTCATGGTGGCCAAGCGCCTGGTGGAAAAGGACCAGGTGACGGCGCTCATCGGCCCCACGCGGACCGGAACGGGCATGGCCGTCAAGGCCTATACGGAAAAGGCCAAGATCCCCACCATCATGACCGTGGGCGGCGATCCCGTGATCGCGGGCGGAAAGTTCGGCCCCTTCACCTGGACCTTCAAGACCCCGCAGCGCACGTCCGTGGCCGTCCGGAAAATCTACGGCTATCTCAAGGAAAAGGGCTGGACCAAGGTGGCCCTGCTCCACGCCACCGACGGTTTCGGCCGTGACGGCCTGGGTTGGCTCAAAAAACTGGCTCCGGAATACGGCATGGAGATCGTGGCCGAAGAGGCCTTCGGGGTGAGCGACACGGACATGACCGCCCAGCTGGTGAAGATCAAGTCCGGACCGGCCCAGGTGCTCATCTGCTGGACCATCGGCCCGGCCGGCGCCCGGGTGGCCAAGAACGTGAAGCAGCTGGCCATGACCATCCCGCTCTTCCAGTGCCACGGCCAGCCCGATCCCAAGTACGTGGAACTGGCGGGCGAGGCCGCCGAAGGCAGCCTCATGCCGTCCACCAAACTCATGGTGGCCGACCAGCTTCCGGACACCGATCCCCAGAAGGCGGTCATCCAGGAATTCATCCACCTCTACAGGGACGTGTACCACTACGACAGCCAATACCCCATCAACACCCACAGCGGCTACGCCTGGGACGCCATCATGATGCTGGCCAACGCCATGCGCCAGGTGGGCACCGACCGGGACGCCCTTCGGAGCGCCATCGAGCAGACCCGGGGCTACGTGGGCATCAGCGGCATTTACAACTTGACACCCGAGGACCACAATGGTTTAGGTACCGACTCGCTGGTGATCGTTCAGGTGGTCAACGGAGGTTGGAAGCTGGTTCCATAATGGGTTCAAGACCGCGCATTTCCATTCTCATGTACCATCAGGTTGGTCTCTTTCGTCGCCCGGCCGCCCACCGGGCGACTTTTTGTCATGTGCGCCGTTTCCGCGCTCAGATGAGGTGGCTCAAACGGTCGGGCTACCATGTGATCAGCCTCACCGAGGCCTTAAGAGGCCTCAAGGGGGAAATCCCCCTGCCCCGACACAGCGTGGTCCTGACCTTCGACGACGGATACCGCAACTTTTACGAACACGCCTACCCCGTGCTTCGCCAATGCGGTTTTCCTGCCACCGTCTTCGTGGTCGCCGGGCTCATGGGGTCCAACGCGCGATGGATCGACGAGGATGGGAGGCAGGGCGCGCCCCTGATGGAACCGGGCCAGCTGTTGGAGATCCAGGCGGGTGGCATCGAGATCGGCTCGCACACCGTCAGCCATCCAAGGTTGAGCCGACTGGCCGCCTCCGAAGCCCAAAGGGAAATAGCGGACAGCAAGGCGATCCTGGAATCCGTGTTGGGAACCCCGGTCGTCCATTTCTGCTATCCCTACGGGGATTTCGACCGGCGGGTGGTGGACTTGGTGCGGGAAGCCGGCTACGAAAGCGGACTCACATGCATCCGTGGGGCGGCAACGGCGGAAGACAGCGTGTTTTCCCTTCCGAGAAAAGCCGTTTCCTACGGCGACAGTCTCATCGGCTACCTATGGAAGCTTCACATAAAGAACAAGAAAAAGAACCCCTCCGGCGCTGCGAAGGCTCCATTCATGTGATCGGCAGCCGGCAGTTCGGCGGGGCGGACAGATTCTACGTGAGACTGGTCAGGGCGCTGGCGGCCAGGGGACACCGGGTGCTGGCCGTGAACAGACCGGGGAGCCCCGTGCATCAGGCCCTGAAAGACGTGGTGCCCCAGAGGCCCCTGCCCATGATGAACGGCTTCGATGTCTATTCCATGTGGCACATCAGGCGCCTCGTGGAAACCCACCGCTATCCCGTCGTTCAAACCTACATGGGGAGAGCCACGCGGCTGACGAGACTTCCGAAACGTTCGCCCGTCATCCACGTGGCACGTTTGGGGGGCTTCTACAAGATCGACGGCTATTATCGCCATGCGGACGCCTGGGTCGGAAACACAAGGGGCGTGTGCGACTACCTGATCCGGGAAGGGCTGCCCGCCTCCAGGGTTTTTCATATCGGCAACTTCGTGGATCCTCCCGAGAGGATCGCCGAAAAGGAGCTCTCTCGATTCCGCCAACGCTGGGACATCCCCGAGGATGCCTTCGTGATCGCAAGCCTGGGCCGATTCATTCCCTTGAAAGGCTTTCAGGACCTTCTCGATGCCATCTCCCTGCGCCCCCAACCCTCCAAGGTTCGACCGGTGGTGTGGGTCATCGCCGGAGACGGGCCCATGGGGCCCCGCCTGCGGGAGGCGGCAAGACGGTTGAACATCGAACCCCACGTGCGTTTGGTGGGATGGCAGGACAACCCCGCGGTCGTCTACAACCTGGCCCACCTGTTCGTCTGCCCGTCCCGCCACGAAACCCTCGGGAACGTCATCCTGGAAGCCTGGAGCTACGGGATTCCGGTGGTGGCGACCAGGACTCCCGGGGCCCTCGAGCTCATCCGGCCCAACGAAAACGGCTTTCTGGTCGAGGTGGGGAACCCCGCCCAAATGGCTTCGCTTCTGGATCTTGTGGTCAATTTTCCGGAAGAAGTCCTTCGGGAGACGGGGCGCAACGGCATGCGGCTGGTGCGGGAGCGGTACAGCGAACGATCCATCGTGGAGTCCTACGAATCCCTTTATCAAAACCTGCTGTCATCCGGGAGTCTCATCCGGTGAGGATCCAGTGTGGACGGCCCGAGAGCATCATCGTGATTCGCCCGAGCGCCATCGGAGACATCGTCATGGCGTCTCCCATGCTGCCCCGCCTCCGAAGCGCCTTTCCTGAGGCACGCATCCACTGGGTTGTGGAACCGGCCATGGCGGATCTCCTTGCCCACCACCCCGATCTGGACGGCGTTATCGTCTGGCCGAAGCAGGAATGGACCCGTCTGATCAAGAAGGGGCGCTTCACGGCTCTCATCCGGAAGGTCCAAGCTTTCCGAGAAGAACTTGCCGCAAAGCGGCCGGACCTGGCGCTGGACATCCAGGGGTTGCTTCGCAGCCGCTTTCTCGCCCGGCTTTCCGGGGCCCCCCTTCGCGTGGGCTTCCGGTCCAAGGAACCCCACCTGGGGCTCATGACCCACATCATCGACAAGGGCCCCTCCTCCAAGCACATCGGATCCGAATACCATTACATCCTGGACGTCCTCGGCGTGGAACCGGCCCGGCCGGGATGCGCCTTCCCCATCGGCGAAGGCGCCGCGGAAAGGGCCCGGAACCTCTTGGAAAGGGAGAACGTCCGCGGACCCTATGGCGTCCTGGCACCTTTCACCACCAGATTCCAGAAGCATTGGCTGGAGGATCGGTGGGCCCGAGTGGCCCGCATCCTGCGTGAAGATCTGGGCCTGGAACCCGTCCTCCTCGGCGGGCCGGCGGACCGGGCGTCCGCCAGTCGGATCCGGAACCTGTGCGACGGGCGGGTGCATGTGATGTGCGGCAAGAGCAGCCTCCTGGAGAGCTTCGCCATTGTGACCGGC
Source organism: Desulfacinum sp. (assembly GCA_014359885.1). GTDB lineage: Bacteria > Desulfobacterota > Syntrophobacteria > Syntrophobacterales > DSM-9756 > Desulfacinum. Next base: position 2,770 of record JACIYN010000070.1, on the reverse strand, counting down.
GCGTCCCTCACGATCGGGGTCGATACGGGCCTTACGCACATGGCCATGGTCCAGCGTCGCCCGGCGATCGCCCTTTTCGGAGCCACGTGCCCCTACCTTTTCACCGACGGAACCCGAAGCCGGGTGCTGTACCACCCCCTGCCCTGCTCGCCCTGCAAACGCCGCCCCGTGTGCGGGTCCAACTACCCTTGCATGCGGTCCATCACGGTGGAGGAAGTCGTGGAAACCGCCAAAGAGCTTGTACGGTCAGGGGGCTGAAGCCATGCGCATCCTTCACGTGGAAACGGGCCGCCATTTGTATGGCGGCGCCTACCAGGTGCTGCTCCTTTTGAAGGGCCTGGCGGATCTTGGCATGGAAAACATTCTGGTGGCCCCGCACGACAGCGCCATCCTAACCCAGGCCGCCTCGTACGCCCGAACTCACCCCGTTCGCATGGGTGGAGACCTGGATCCCCGACTGCCGCTCGAGATCCTGCGCGCGATCCGATCCGGCCGGCCCCACTGGGTCCACGTGCACAGCCGGCGGGGTGCCGACTGGTGGGGGGGAGTCGTCGCCGGAGCTCTCGGCATTCCCGCCATGATCACCAGGCGGGTCGACAACCCGGAGCCCTCCGCCATCGCTCGTGTCAAATACCGTTGGTACCGGAGGGTCGTGGCCATCTCCGCCGCCATAAGGAAGATCCTTGCAAAGGAGGGAGTGCCCTCCCGGAAACTCGCTCTGATTCCCAGCGCCGTGCCAACAGGGGAATTCGCCGGCCAATGCGCCCGGGATGGTTTTCTGCGCCGATTTCAACTGGAACCGGACCATCTGGCCGTGGGGATGATTGCACAGTTCATTCCCCGCAAAGGGCATCACATGCTGCTTCAGGCGGCTCCCAGGATCCTCGAGTCTTTCCCGACCGCCCGATTCCTGCTGTTCGGGAAGGGCCCCCTTCTTCCGTCGGTGCGCCAGGAATGCGAAAACCGGGGGCTCGGCTCATGCTTTCGTTTTCCCGGATTCAGGCACGATCTTCCCCGCATCCTTCCGTGCCTGGATCTGGTCGTTCATCCGGCGAGCATGGAAGGGCTCGGCGTCTCCTTGATTCAGGCGGCCGCGGCAGGAAAAGCCGTTGTGGCCTGCAGAGCAGGCGGCATTCCGGAGGTCGTGCGGGACCGTTTCAATGGTCTGCTTGTGGAACCGGGCGATGTGGAGGGCCTGGCCGGGGCGGTCAACGCCCTCCTGGGGGATCCGGAAAAACGCCGGCAAATGGGCGAAGCGGGCCGACGGTGGGCCCTCGAGCGCTTCAGTCCCGAGGCCATGGTGGCCCGGTACGCAGCCCTTTACAAAGAGATCGCCTCCTGACCTTGAAGAGAGCAAGATCCACAGATTCAAGGGAAAGAGCGAGGACAGAGCCGGATGAGCGACGAAAAAGAGTTCGTGGACATTGCACACTTTGTCAGCCTTCGGAAGGTGGGCGGTGTTGAACGTTGTTACGCCGAACTGATCAACACGCCACTGTCCGCACCCGTCAGGCACCACACCATCCTGCCGCGCCCCAAGATTGCCCGCCCCCTTGCGGCACCCATTTCCGCCGGATCCTCATCCATCCAGAGTCTCAAAAGGTGGGGCCGGCTTCCTCTTCCCGCTCATCCCCGCTTTCTGCGAGCGAAAAACACGCGCAGGATCTTCCAGCGGATCCGGCCCCATGCCGTGTTGTTTTGGAACACACCCACCGGAATCCTGTTGGACGGGATGGAAACGATCCAAGCCCCGGCGGTCTATTATGAACATGGTGCCTCTTGGTACAAAAACGACGCGGCCGTGATGAGAAAAGCTCTCGGCCGGTTCCGCGCCATCATCGCCAACTCCCGCGCCGCCAAGAGGGTGATCGAACTCCGCTGGGGGGAACGCTACGGCGGGAAAACCCGCGTGTGCCTCAACGCCGTCCGTCCCGGGTGCGTTCCGAGCCCTGGTGGGCCCAGGGAACTTCCCGTCGGTCGACCCGTTCGGCTGGGGATCGCCGGGAGGTTGGAACCCGTCAAGGGGTTTCCCCTGATCTTCCATGCGCTTGCCCGACTCAAGCGGAGCGGGATCTTTCCGGAACTGCACATGGCGGGGACGGGAAGCGAACGACATCGACTCCAGAGCCTCGCGCATGAACTGGGGGTCGAGAAACAGGTTCATTTCTGGGGATTCCAAGAGAACATCAATCCGTTCTTTTCCTCCATCGACATCTTTCTCTGTCCCTCGCTTCGAGAACCTTTCGGGCTCGTTTGTGTGGAAGCCATGGCCCATGGGATTCCCGTCATCGCCTCCCGGATCGACGGCCTAGGGGAAGTGGTCGTGCACGGCCGAACGGGACTTCTCGTGGACCCTCTCCTGCCCGTGTCCCAATACCCTCGATACGGAGGCGTCAGGGAAGGACTGCCGCCTTTTGCCTATGACCCTCTTACGGACACACTTTCCGAGCTTCGCTTCCCGGATCCGGAAGCATTGGCCGCGGCCGTTCGTTGTCTCGTTGAAGACCCCGACACCTACAAGCAAATGAGCGAAGAAGCTCAGAAGGTGTGCCGGGAGAACTTCCGATTCCAATCCTACGCAGAAAAGCTGCAAAATACGCTGTTTACCTGCATGGACTGACCCCATGGAAAGAATGGGTGGAGTGGACGAGTTGAAACTGAGGATCGCCTACATCGCATACCTGGGTTTTCCCTCCAACACGGCCGGAAGCCTCAATGTTGCGCGGGCCTGCAGCGCCATGGGTGAAATGGGCCACGAGGTTCTCCTGCT
>JACIYN010000007.1:90855-95259 GCA_014359885.1 Desulfacinum sp. | reverse complement strand
TGGGGGCCGTGATGGGCTCCCTGGGGGGCGCGCGGATCTTTCCCATGGTTTCACGAAGTCGAACGGGGAGCGGGCCGTGAGACGTTTCATCCCCTGGTTCGCGGGTGTTTCGGCCCTTTGCTGCCTGGCGGTCTGGGCGGCGCTTCACCACCCCGGGGTCCCCTACAACGTGAAGGAGATCTTCGGACACGGAGGTTGGGTCCGGGGCGGGCTCTTTCTCGCGGTGATCCTCACCCTGGTGCTGGGAAGTCCGATGCTGGCGGCATGCCGCCTTGCATGGCCCGGTTCCGGAGCGGGGGGAGCGCTATCGGCGGAATCGTTTTCGGTCCTCTGGGCCGTCCAGTCCTTGCTGGCGTCGGTTCTGGTGGTTTACGGGGCCCCGGCCGAGTCGCTTCACGACCTGGTGGGATCCCCCACGCTGGGTTGGCCGGATTCCATGGAGCTCGGGTGCCGATTGGCCGGGCTTTTCGGGGCGCCCCTGGCCGTTCTGGACGGTGCGGCCCTGGCGGCCGTGGGAGGTATTCGCCGATTGCTGCGGTGGGACGTCCTGGGAACCGTCGCCTTCGCCGTGGTGCTTTGGTACGTGGTGGTGGTCCATGGGGCCAACACCGACAACATCACGGAGCTCCTTCCGAACCATGGACGAAGCGCCCGGCTTCTCGCCCTTTTCCTTTGGGCGCTGCTCTTGGGTCTCGGGATGTCCCTTCCGGCCTCCTTGGCGGACGGCAGGGCCCGGATCCTGCCCTTGGTCTTTTTCGTGGTGGCGGCAGCGAGCGTTCCGGTGGGATGGGGACTGGCCGTCCTGGGCACGGAGGGGCACGTGGTCAAGTACGGCCGGACCTTTTCCGCTCTTCAGTTCCTGTTGAGCGCCGATCGGGAAAGACTGGCTTCAGGGATGCCTCTTTTCATGCGATACGCCGTGGTTCATGGGGGCATCCTCGCCATGGGCGTTCTATGCCAGTCTTCTGTAGCGGTGGCCTGCCGGGGCCTTTTCAGGCGGGGCTCCCCCCGGCCGGGGCGGAACCGGTACCGAGGCGCTCGTTGATGCCGTCGATGATCTTCTGGGCGAATTGCGTATCGATGTAGTCCGGCGTGCTGGTGGGATGGGCCGTGGTGCGGGCCTGGACGCCCACCGTGGCCGAATTCGGGCCGGAGCGGAACACGTAGACGCGGATGTACCCCAGTTGACGGGTGGACCCGCTGATCGAGCCCTGTTGGCCGTCGAAGGAGCTCCCGCGTACCGTCACGCCCAGGTGCCTCAGGGTCTCGTTGGCCGCGTTCCACACCGCATGGACGGGCGCCTCGATGTTGGCCGAAAGATCCATGGTGCGGCGGGCATCCATGGCGCTCTTCAAGGTGTTGCAGCCTGTCTGGTAGGCCAGGGTGATCAGAAGAAGAAGCCAGAGGGTCCGTCGGGCTGCTCTCATCGTCGTCATCTCCTCGCTTTGCTCGGATGGGGGAATTCCAACTTACCTTGAAGCGTCTGTTTCCACTACATGAATCATATTGGAGGGGGCCTTGTCAAAGGCCAATATGGAGTTGGGGAAGGGGAGGAAACCGATGGTCGGCCTCAGGGGGGTGCTGAAGCTCGCCGCGTGTCTGCTCAGCCTGTGGTGCCTTCCCCATCCCGTTTCCTGCCGGCCCGGCCATGCCGCGCTCACGCCCCGACAGACCCTGGTGGTCGCCAACGGGGGCCTTCCAACCAGTGTGGACCTGGCCTCCTACTACATGGCCCGAAGGAAGATCCCCCGAACGCACCTGGTGCGGGTGGATGCGGGGAGAGGGCATCGGATCAGCCGTGAGGACTACCGGGAAAAGATCCTGGGACCGGTCCTTTCCGCCATTGCCTCCGCGGGTTCTCCGCCCATCCGGTGCGTGGTGCTCATGGACGGACTGCCCGTCCAGGTGGATGCGCCGCCCAGGCCGGCCGAAGAGCAGCAAAGGCGCAAGCGGCTCAAGAAGGAAGAGGCCGAAGTGCGAAGACGCCTCAAGGAGCTGAAAAAAGAGGAGGCGTCCCCTCTTCGCAAAGATCTCGAAGGAAGGCTCAGGGAGATCCAAGGGGCCCTTCGCAGGATGCGCCGGCCCGTGGAATCGGCCGCCCTGGAGTCCGAACTGGCCCTGGCGCTCGTCCCTTCCTATCCGCTGGGCGGCTGGGTCCCGAATCCCGCTTATGTGGGTGCGGGAACCAAAGGCCGATGGACTTCTCCGGAAAGGATCCTGGTGGTGGCGCGCCTGGGCGGGGCGTCCCCCGAAGACCTGAAAAGGCTCATCGACCGGACGATCCAAGCCGAACGGGAGGGGCTGAAGGGCATGGCCTACTTCGACGCCCGATGGCCGGCATCCCGGCCCGCCCCGAAAGGATCCCGGTCCGCCTACGCCCTCTACGACCAATCGATCCACAAGGCGGCCGAAGTCGTCCGAAGGAGCGGTCGTCTTCCCGTGGTGGTGGACGATCGCGAAACCGTCTTCCAGACCGGGCAATGTCCGTCCGCGGCTCTCTACTGCGGCTGGTACAGCGTGGGAAAATACGTGGACGCCTTCGATTGGGTTCCGGGCGCGGTGGGCTACCACATCGAGAGCACTCGCACGTGGATGAAGAACCTCCAGGCCCATGGGGTGGCCGTCACACTAGGCCCCCTGCGGGAACCCTACCTTCAGGCCTTTCCCATGCCCCATGTCTTCTTCGCTCTTCTGGTGCAGGAAGGGCTCCCCGTGGGCGAGGCCTACCTGGGGAGCCTGCCCTACCTGTCGTGGCAGATGATCCTGGTGGGGGACCCCCTCTACAGGCCGTTTGGCAAATGATCCGGGAAATGTTTCGGCGGGCGCGGAGGCGCCGTGATCGTCAGTGGGGCGTGAGGTTCATGTCTTTGAGCTTGTAGAGCAGGGCGCGGTAGCTGATCTTGAGGATCTTCGCCGCTTCCCTCCTGTTCCAGTTGGTTTCCTCCAGCACCTGCTTGATGAGGGCCCGCTCCACCCGGTAGACGGCTTTGTCCCGTACCTCCTTGAGCGACGGGAACTGCTTTTCCTTGCTGTTCTTGTTGGGAAGAACCTCCTGGGCGGCTTCTTCGATCACCGCCTCCTGGGAAGAGGCGGCGTCCGCCTCGGAATTCCACCCGTTGCCGGCGGCCTCCAATTCGGCTTCCAGCTCCTTCGATTCCCCCAGCACCAGCAGCCTTTTCAGGTAGTTTTCCAACTCCCGAACGTTTCCCGGCCAGTGGTAGCCCTTGAGAAGCTTCATGAGCCGGGGCGATATGTCCGGCTTGGGAAGGCGGTGCTCCTTGGACAGGCGATCCAGGAAATAATAGACCAAGGGCTCCACGTCCTCCGGCCGTTCCCGCAGGGGCGGGACCACGATGCTGATGGTGTTGATGCGAAAGTAGAGATCCTCCCGAAAATTCCCGGACAGGATCTCCGCCTCCAGGTTCCTGTTGGTGGCCGCTATGACCCGGGCCCTCGCGTCGATCTCCCTGTGGCCTCCGATCCGGGGGAACTTCTGGTCCTGCAGCACCTGCAACAGCTTGGCCTGCATGGACAGGGGGATCTCCCCGATCTCGTCCAGGAAGATGGATCCGTCGGCCGCGGCCTCGAACTTGCCCATCTTCTGCTTGTCCGCCCCCGTGAACGCCCCCTTCTCGTACCCGAAGAGCTCCGTTTCGATGAGCTCACCGGGAAGCGCGGCGCAGTTGACCTTGATGAAGGGCCTCTTCTTCCTGGACGAAAAGTAGTGCAGGGAGCGAGCAACCAGCTCCTTGCCCACCCCGCTCTCGCCGGAGATGAGCACGTTCAGATCCACGTCCGCCACCTTCCGGACGATCTCGCGGATCTTTTCCGTACTGCGACTGATTCCTACAATGACAGGTCCACCGTCAGGCATGGCTCCATCCGATCCGGGGGGTGAAGGAATCCCCCAAACCACTCATTGTCCCGATTTCCGGCCTTCTACCCGGTCCATCACGCCGGAATCAGCGGGCCTGTTCGGGAAGAAGCTCTTGGACTGCCGCCAGAAGGTCGGTCAAGTCGAATGGTTTGGGCAGGACGCGGTCCGCGTGCTCTCTTTCCGCCAGCTCTTCAGGGGAGTTCCCGTAGCCGGTGATGCAGATAATGGGAAGTTGGGGATTGCGCTTTTTCACGATCTTGAGCAGTCCGATACCACTCACGTAGGGGAGCATCACGTCCACCACAATCAGGTCGAATTGCTCCCTTTCAATGGCATCCATCCCCTCCAAGCCATCCGCCGCCTTGACGACTTGGTAGCCGGTTTCCTCCAGAAAGTTCTCAAGAAGGTCACGCAATCCTTCATCGTCTTCAATGATCAAGATACGCTTCATGGGCCACCTGTCGAAGGATCCTGGGGGTTACGGCACCCGCTTCCCGAGCCGCCCTGCGGATGGGAAGAAATGGAAA
>JACIYN010000007.1:0-89990 GCA_014359885.1 Desulfacinum sp. | reverse complement strand
GCGGAAGGGGTTGAGATACCCGCAGGAGACGAAAACCGCCTGGGGCCGAAGCGCCTCCAGGAGGGCTGGGCCGGTGGAGCGGGCGCTTCCATGGTGGGGCGCCACGAGGATCCAGCGGAGTTCCCCTTTGGGGAGCCGGTCCAGTACAGGCGCTTCCACGTCCGTGCTGATGTCGCCCGGAATCAGAACGCCCGTCTTTCCGTAAGTCACGGCCAGGACCACGGACACCTCGTTCAGGTCCGCACCGTCCCACATCTTTTCCACATAGTCCCGGCTGGGGTGGAGGACCCATGCGCGGCAGTCGCCCAGGGGGAAAGCGGCGACGGGCGGTTCGTGGCCGGGCGGGGCGAAGGAGCCCCCCGGCAGCGGGGTGGCGGGAAACGGCCCCAGGGGCCCCGCGTTCGTTTGCCGGCTCCCCTCCCGAAGGTCCATGAGTGACAGCACGGGAATCCCCCTTTTTCCGGCGATGGCGGCCGTCGGCGTCTTTCCCGAGGCCTCGTCCGTGAGTCCGCTTTCCAGGTAGCGGCCCACGGGAAAGTGCTTCAGGATGAATTTCAGGCCGTTTCGGTGGTCCGCCTGGTCGTGGCTCAGGACCACCCAGTCGAGCCTTCGGACGCCCAGGGCCCAAAGCGCGGGAGCCACCACGGCCCGGCCCACGTCGAAGGAATCGTCGTAGAAGCCCCCGCCGTCCACCAGGAGCGCCCCCTCTCGTCCGCACCGGACCAGGGTGCTGCTCCCCTGGCCCACGTCCAGGACCGTCACCCGAAGGGGAGGCGGCGGGGAGGCATCCGGAATCCGGTCCAGCAGCCAGGCCGCTCCCGCCGTGATTCCCAGGGCCGCCGCTAAGGCGGCCTTTTTCTTGATCGGCAGCGACGAAAGCAGCAGCCAAATGCCAAGGTAGCAGGCGATGAGCGCTCCGACGGAAATCATCCCCACGTAGGTGTGGGCGAAGGGAAGATCGGCGAAGGCGTCCACGGCCTTAAGGGCCCCGTGGAGCACGCCGCCGGAAAGTTTGAGCAGCAACGATCCAACACCGGGGAGCACCGGATGGAGGGCAAGGCCCGCAAGCCCCGACGGCAGCACGGCCAGGCCCATCACCGGAACCACCAGGGTGTTGGCCGCCAGCCCCACCAGGCTCAGTCCGTGGAAGTGGTAGGCCGAAAGGGGGGTGACGGCCACGGCGGCCGCGGCCGAAAGGAGGAACGCGTCCACGAACGGGCGGAGCCAAAAGGCTTTTCCCGACCGGAACCCCGGCCACCGGCGCGCCACCCCGCGGGACATGCGCGGATAGAGGAGCGCGATGCCCAAAAAGGCGGCGAAGGAGAGCTGAAAGGAGGCCCGAAAGAGGTTCCAGGGATCGGAGGCCAGAACCGCCAGGGCCGCCGCGGCCGTGAGCGACAGCGGATCCGGGCGCCGAAAGGACCAGACGGCCGCCACGGCCAAGCCCAGCATGCAAAGGGCCCGCTGGGTGGGAAGGGCGAGGCCGGCCAAAAGAGCGTAGAGGGCAGCGGCGCCCAAGGCGGCGGCCCATCCCGCCTGCACGTCGGGGACGGTTTCCAGGAGTCTCGGAAAGAGAAGGCGCAAAAAGAGGCGCACCGCCCAGAAGGCCACCCAGGCCACGATCCCCACGTGAAGGCCGGAGATGGCCAGCAGGTGCATGACCCCGGCCTCCCGAAACCGGGTGATCCGCTCCGGGGGAATCATGTGCCGGTAGCCCAGGAGCAGGGCGCAGCTCACCGCCGCCGTGTCGCCTTCCAGTGCCTTCAGGATCGCCCGGCGGCTTCGCTGGCGCGCCCCGTCCACCCATCTCTGGATGTTTCCGGAAAGCCAGGCCGGGATTTCGACGAACTTCCCCATGGGGGAGCGTTCTGTTTTCAGTGTCGACCGAAAAAGGCCGGAGAGGCGCTCCATGGCCCGGTCCGTCTTCAGGAAGGCCCGGGCGAAGATGCCCTGCCGGGCCTGGAACGCCACGTAGTCGAACCGACCCGGGTTTTCGAAGTTTCGAAAGGACCGAAGCTTGAGCCGGGCCGCAAAGACATCGCCCACCCGCCAGTCGCCTTCCAGGTCCTTCACCACCAGCCGCACGGCGACTTGGCTGCGCGAGGGATGAGTGACGGGTGAAGAGTGATGAGTGAAGAGTGACGAGTGATGAGTGAAGAGTGACGAGTGATGAGTGAGGAGTGACGGGTGATCAGTGAAGAGTGACGAGTGATCAGTGAAGAGAGACGAGTGATCAGTGAAGAGAGACGAGTGATCAGTGAAGAGTGACGGGTGAAGAGTGAAGAGTGACGGGTGAAGAGTGATGGGGGACGAGTGACGGGGGGAAAGATCGGGCCCGGGAGTACCTTCGGCCTTGCCGGGTGATTTTCTAAGAAGTGACGACCTTCTCCCCCCTTTTTCAAAGGGGGGCGGGGGGGGATTGTCCGTGATCCGCGATCCGTGATCCGTAATCCGCGGACTGGCGGGAATGACAGATGACGAGGGATGAGCCGTGCGGGACGAGTGATGAGTGATGAGTGACGGGTGATGGGCGGAGAGATCCGGTACCCGAGAGCCTTCCTTTCTTCCGAAGGGTTTTCGAGCGGCTTTGGGCGCACTCCCCCCTTTCGTAAAGGAAAACCGGAGGGGATTGCTGCGACTCCCCCCTTTTTCAAAGGGGGGTTGGGGGGGATTGCCCACATGGAGGAGCGTCACCGGAAGGACCGTCTTTTCCGGATAGAAATCCGGAAAACCCGATACGACGGCCGTCACCGTCTCTTCCGGGCCGTCCAGGTGCGGGGCGAGCCACTGGGGAAAGCGGCTCTTCACCTCGGCGCGGTGCTGGAGGAGGAATCCGGCTGCGAAGGCGACCCCCAGCACCAGGACGGCGGTCCCCTGTTTTCGTGGAAAGGCGGGCGGGTTGCGGCGCTTTCGAAGGATCAGGGCGGAGAGGGAAAGGGCGAAGAGGGCGATCAGGGCGGAAAGGAGCGCCGTCCGGAGTGCCCCGGGGATCCCGCCTGCCAGGTGCCTTGCCGCAATTCCAAGGGAAAAGACGACGGCCACGGGCACCAGCGGCCGCGACCCCGGCGGGGCGCTACTCCCGCTCCCTCCAGATGCGGGCGCCCACGGCCCGCAATTTTTCGTCCAGTGCCTCATAGCCGCGTTCCAGGTGATAGATGCGGCTCACGTCCGTGCGGCCCCGGGCCGCCAGTCCCGCCAACACGAGCGACGCAGACGCACGAAGGTCCGTGGCCATCACCGGGGCTCCGGAAAGATGCGGCACGCCGCGCACCACGGCGCTCCGCCCGTCCAGGCGGATGTCGGCCCCCAGCCGCTTCAGCTCGCTCACGTGCATGAAGCGGTTTTCGAAAATCTGCTCCTTGATGACGCTCACCCCGTCGCCCAGGGTCATGAGGGCCATGAACTGGGCCTGCATGTCCGTGGGAAAGCCGGGATAGGGCCACGTGGCGGCGTCCACGCTCCGGATGCCGTCCGCGGGAGCCTCCACCCGGATGGTATCGGCGCCGGTTTGGACCGTCAGGCCAGCCGCCAAGAGCTTCCGGATCACGGCGTCCACATGGTCGGGCCGGCAGTGGGTGAGCTGAAGGCTGCCGCCCGTGATTCCCGCCGCCACCAGGTAGGTCCCCGTCTCGATCCGGTCGGGGATGACGGCGTGGGAGCGGCCGGGCTTGAGATGGTCCACCCCCTGGATGCGGATGACCGCCGTTCCGGCCCCTTCGATGCGGGCGCCCATTTCCGTGAGGTATTCGGCCAGGTCCACCACCTCCGGTTCCCGGGCCGCGTTTTCCAATACCGTCTCGCCTTCGGCCAGGGCCGCGGCCATCATGAGATTCTCCGTTCCGGTGACCGTCACCTGATCGAAGGTGATGGTGGTTCCCCGAAGCCGTCCGCACCGGACCAAGACGTAGCCTCCTTCCAATTCGATCCGGGCTCCCATCTCCTCCAGTCCCCTGAGGTGGAGGTTGATGGGGCGGGCCCCGATGGCGCATCCCCCCGGCAGAGACACCTTGGCGCGGCCGTAGCGGGCGGCCAGCGGCCCCAGAACCAGCACGGACGCCCGCATGGTCTTCACCAGCTCGTAGGGCGCTTCGGGAGTCCCCACGGAGGCGGTGTCCAGGGTGAGCCCGTGGTTCCATTCACTCCTGGCTCCCATGTGGGCCAGGAGCCGTTCCATGGTGCGGATGTCCCGGAGCCGGGGGACGTTGGTGAATCGATGCACTCCCGGGGCCAGAAGGGAGGCCGCCATGAGCGGCAGGGCCGCGTTCTTGGCGCCGCTGATGGGGATGGTGCCGCGGAGGGGAATGCCGCCTTCGATGACCAGTTTGTCCATGAATTTTCGCCTTCCGTGGAGTTGGGTTTGGTTCGAGGTTCTGCTCGGGGCTATTTCACCCTAGAGGCGCAGAGAGCGCCGAGGCAAAGTTTGTATTAGGCTTCCCCCAGAGGGCAAAAGCCAAGGCTATCCGACGGCGCCGCGGACGACCTCTTTTCTCGTAGCGCATCTCGTAGCGCAGCCCTTTAGGGCTGCAGAGGTTGGATGGGCCATCGTGTATTTTCTGTCGCTTCATGGGTTTACGACGGCCCTTTCCCGAGGGGCTAAAGCCCCGCGGCTACGATGAGAGGGGGGGCTCCTTTGGGGCTTATTGTAGGAGCCGATTTGCCGCCGGTGCAAGTCCCGAGTCGAATCGGGGGGTGTTCGTGGACATCCTCAAGCGCTTTTCTCCACGCGAAGAACGCGTGGAATGTGCGAGTAGTCAGGGATCACGTCCACCTCGTGCACGCGCGAAAGCCGGCAGGCCTCCTCGGCCAGCACCGTCTCCTGGCCCCTGCCGAATTCCATGAGGAGCATCCCTCCGGGGCGAAGGAGCGGGAAGGCGTCCCGAAGGAGTTTCCGCGGAACGAGGGTGCCGTCCGGGCCGCCGCCCCGGAGGGCCCGTTCCGGTTCGTGGCCCATGACTTCCGGGGCGAGGCTATCCCATTCTGCATCGCCCACGTAGGGCGGATTGGCGCAGATGAGATGAAAGGGGGGAGGGGCGGGGCGAAAGGCCGAACTGAGATCCGAAAGCACAAAGGCGATGCGATCCGCCACACAGTGGCGCTCGGCGTTTCGCCGTGCCGTCTGCAGGGCGTCCCAGGAGATGTCGCACGCCGTGACGGCCCAGCGGGGCCGCTCCGTGGCCAGGGCGATGGCGATGGCCCCCGATCCCGTTCCCACGTCCAGGACGCGGATGGGCTCCTGCCCGAACGCCTCCAGGGCCAGCTCCACCAGGCGCTCCGTTTCGGGCCGGGGGATGAGCACCGCCGGGTTGACTTCCAGTTCCAGGGACCAGAATTCCTGGCGCCCGGTGATGTATTGAGTGGGTTCTCGGGCGGCCCGCCGCTTGATGAGTTCCCGGTAACGGGCCAGTTCGTCGGGATGGAGGGGCTGGTCGAAGCGCAGGTACAAGTCCATGCGGCGAAGACCCAGGGCATGGGCCAGCAGAACCTCCGCGTCGGCCCGGGGCTGCTCCAGACCCTTGCCGCGGAAGTATTCGGTGGTCCACTGCACGACCTTCAGGATGGTCCAGGTTTCTTCCATGGATCAAAGCCGAAACGAACCGGGTGTTTAAACTGCGCGGCAGGGACAGACGAGCGGTCGACACCGGAAGAGCTCAACCCAATAACCCAATGACCCAATGACCCAATAACCCAATGACCCAATCACGTCCCTTCCTGCAGGGCTTCGGCCTGGGCGGTGGCGATGAGCGGGTCGATCACCTGGTCCAGGGCGCCCTCCATGATCTCTTCCAGCTTGTAGAGGGTCAGGTTGATGCGGTGGTCGGTCACGCGGTTCTGGGGGAAATTGTAGGTGCGGATCCGTTCGCTGCGGTCCCCGGACCCCACCTGGCTCTTGCGGTCCTGGGCGATCTTGGCTTCCTGCTCGGAGCGCATCATGTCCAGAAGGCGGGCGCGGAGCACCTTCATGGCCTTGGCCTTGTTCTTGTGCTGGGACTTTTCGTCCTGGCAGGTGACCACCAAACCGGTGGGCAGGTGAGTGATGCGCACCGCCGAATCCGTGGTGTTCACACTCTGGCCGCCGGGCCCCGAGGAACGGAAGACGTCCACCCGAAGATCGTTGGGATCGATCTCCACGTCCACTTCCTCGGCTTCGGGGAGTACCGCCACCGTGACGGCGGACGTGTGGATCCGGCCCTGGCTTTCCGTTTCCGGCACCCGTTGCACCCGGTGCACGCCCCGTTCGAACTTGAGGCGGCTGTAGGCGCCCTTGCCGTTGATGGCCGCGATCACTTCCTTGAAGCCGCCGATGCCCGTGGGGTGGCTGTCCAGGAGTTCCACCTTCCAGCCCTGGTTTTCCGCGTAACGGGTGTACATGCGAAAGAGATCCGCCGCGAAAAGCGCCGCCTCGTCGCCGCCGGTACCCGCCCGAATCTCCAGGATCACGTTCTTTTCATCGTTGGGATCCTTGGGGAGGAGCATCTTCTTGAGGTCCAGCTCGAGCCCTTCCAGCTCCTCCTTCAGCCGCGCCGTGTCCTCCCGGATGAGTTCCCGCATCTCGGGGTCGTCTTCGCGCCGGAGCAGTTCCTGGTTTTCCCGAAGCTGCGCCTCCGCCTTGCGGTATCGCCGGAGGGCGTCCACAATGGGGGACAGCTCGGCGTGTTCCTTGGCAACCTTGCGGTACTCGTCGGGATTGCCCAGGATGTCCTGCTGGCTCAGCAAAGATTCCAATTCTTGATGCCGCTCTTCCAAGGCGGCCAAACGATCGAACATAGCGCCAAGGATCCTTGGTTCGTGATCCGGAATCCGTGGGACGGAAACCGCCTCACCCCTCGCCCCGTAATCTTCACGTCGAGCGCCTTACGCGTTACGCCTAACGCCTAACGCCTTACGCCTTACGCCTAACGCCTAACGCCTTACGCCTAACGCCTAACGCCTAACGCCCAACGTCCCAAACCGGACGCGGGGCACAAAAAACCCGGACCTCTGCGTCGTCGGGCAGGCAGTCCGGGCGGGAGCTAGTTGTTCTGTTCTTCTTGCTTTTTCTGGAATTTCTCGTACTTTTTCATGAACCGCTCGATGCGGCCGCCGGTGTCCACCAGCTTCTGCTTGCCGGTGAAGAACGGATGGCACTTGGAACAGATTTCCACGCGGATGTCCGTCTTGGTGGAGCCGGTTTCGATTTCGTTGCCGCAGGCGCAGCGGATCACGGTCTGGTGGTATGCAGGATGAATGTCCTTTTTCATGTTCGCCTCCGTATGGGTTCTTCTTTCAAGAGCTCCCAATTATAACGTCGAAAGGTTGTCTTTCAAGTGAATTTTGCCCGTGATTCCTTTTTTGTGTCCCTGAATCCCTACATCCCGCTGGATCACAATCTGTCGCTGTTTGCGCCGCTGGACGACCCCGAGGTGCGGGGGCTATTGCGCGCGGCCTGCGGGGTGATCCTGCCCGGCTACGTTTCCCCGTGGCGCTACGCCGCCGTCACGCGGCTCGCCCGCCGTTGGTTTCCCCGCCTGGAAGGGGCCCGATCCCTCACGGGAAAGGCCCGCCAGATCCTGGCCTTTCGGCGGCTGGGGGTGCGCCATCCGGACACCTGGATCTTTCGGAACCGCGAGCACGCCTGGAGCGCTCTGCGCACGTGGGGGAGCCCCTGGGGGTATCCGGCGGTGCTCAAGGGGGACTCGGGCGGAGGAGGCAGCGCCGTCTTTCCCGTCCGCGACCCGGCCGAACTTCGGGCGAGGTTGGACCGGCTCCCGGCCCACGAGCCCGTTCTGCTGCAACGCCTGATCGACCACGGCGGGCGGGATCTCAGGGTCGTGGTGTACGGGCCCATGGCCGTGAGCTACTTTCGGGTGGGGGGCGGCGGCTTCTACAACAACATCTCCAAGGGGGCGGCCATCGACCACGAAGTGGCCCCGGAAGAGCAGCAGAAGGGCGTCCGGGCCTGCCTGGAGCTGAGCCGCCGGCTGGGGATCGATCTCGCCGCCTTCGACCTCATGTTTCCCGACGACGGCCCGCCCGTCTTCGTGGAGATCAACTTCAACTTCGGCCGCAAGGGCCTGGGGGGCGCCCCCGGGCACCGGGAATACCTCCGCCGGGCGGTGGAACTGTGGTGCCGGGAGGCCAGGAGCGGGGGTGAAGGATTAGAGGATTAGAGGATTAAAGGATTAGAGGGGTAGGGGTAAGGGGTAGGGGATAGGGGGTAAGGGATAGGGGGGTAGGGGGAATTCGTGATCCGTCGGGGGGATGGTGTAAAGGGGGAACCGCCGATGAACGCGGGCAGGTTGACTTGAGTGAGGGACTGTAGGGGCGAAAGATTTTTCGCCCCTACATTTTTGTGTCGTGGATGGAATGGTCCAGCGCGGGCTGTGATGGTCGGGGTGATGGGGCCCTCTCGGCGAAAAGAGAAAGTAAAGGGCTCCTCCGTGCCCTCTGCGTCTCTGCGGTGAGTGTTTCAATCACCGGTTCATGGACGCCAGGAAGTCCGCGTTGTCCTTGGTCCCCTGCATCTTGTCCAGGAGGAATTCCATGGCGTCCACCGGGTTCAGGGGCGACAGGAGCTTCCGGAGGATCCAGATCCGGTTGAGGTCCTCCGGCGGCAGCAGCAGCTCTTCCTTCCGCGTACCGGACCGGTTGATGTCGATGGCCGGGAAGATGCGTCGATCCGCCAGCTTGCGATCCAGGTGGATCTCCATGTTGCCGGTGCCCTTGAATTCCTCGAAGATCACCTCGTCCATGCGGCTTCCGGTCTCGATGAGGGCCGTGGCGATGATGGTGAGGCTTCCGCCCTGCTCGATGTTTCGCGCGGCGCCGAAAAAGCGCTTGGGCCGGTGTAGGGCGTTGGAGTCCAGACCGCCCGAAAGGATCTTGCCGCTGGGGGGCACCACCGTGTTGTAGGCCCGGGCGAGCCGCGTGATGCTGTCGAGAAGGATCACCACATCCCGTCGGTGCTCCACCAGGCGCTTGGCCTTTTCGATCACCATCTCGGCCACCTGCACATGGCGCTGGGCCGGCTCGTCGAAGGTGGAACTCACCACCTCGGCGGCCCGCACGTTGCGCTGCATGTCGGTCACTTCTTCCGGGCGCTCGTCGATGAGCAGCACGATCAGGTAGGCGTCCCGGTGGTTTTTGGCCACCGCGTTGGCGATGTTCTGGAGCAGCATGGTCTTGCCGGTGCGGGGCGGAGCCACGATCAGACCGCGCTGGCCGAACCCGATGGGGGTGAGAAGATCCATCACCCGGGTGGAATAGTTGTCGGAGGTGGTCTCCAGATTGATGCGCCGGTCGGGGTAGATGGGCGTCAGGTTGTCGAAGAGGATCTTGTCCCGGGCCGCCTCGGGTTCCTCATAGTTGATGGCTTCCACCTTGAGCAGGGCGAAGTAGCGCTCGTTGTCCTTGGGCGGCCGGATCTGGCCGGAAACCGTGTCGCCCGTCCGCAGGTTGAACCGGCGGATCTGGGAGGGGCTCACGTAGATGTCGTCCGGACCGGGCAGGTAATTATAGTCCTGGGTGCGCAGGAAGCCGAAGCCGTCCGGCAGGATTTCCAGGACACCTTCCCCGTAGATCAGACCGCTCATTTCCGCCTGGGCCTGCAGGATGGCGAAGATGAGGTCCTGCTTGCGCATGGAGCTTGCGCCCTCGATCTGCAGCTGGCGGGCCAGCCCCAGAAGCTCCTTGATGTTGCGCTTCTTGAGCTCCACCAGGTTCATGTCCTGCTGGGACAAGAGTTCCTTTCGTGCCGAAGCACTGAGAGTGTCGTTGTTCATGTTGTTTTCAGCCATAACTCCTTTCCTTTTCTTGGCCGGGTTGCGGCACGCAAGAATACGATGAAAAAAGCCATCGAACCGCTCTACAAATATCCATACCCATGAGAATCAATCGGATGTCTGTCGCTGTGGGCCGGTCTCTTGTTCTCGCCTTTAGGATACGGGGACTGGAGACAGGGTAAACATCCTAGGGAAGGGTCCGGTCTCGTGCGTCGGCGTGCCCCTGTCTCATAAGGGATTCAAGGAAGGAATGTCAAGCGATTTCGATTCGTTTCAGAAGCCGAGCTTGGTCCAGAGGCTCTTGCCGTCGTCGCCCCGGTTGAGACACGCGCGGCAATCGGCCAGGATCGCCTGAATCTCCTCTTCGTAGCCCAGATCCTTGACCGCCTGGGGGTGCTCCATGAGAAGACGGGTGAGCCGAAGTTGCGCTGCCTTGTACTTCTCCATGCGGTAATAGAGGCGCCCCACCTGGAATTCGTGCTCCGCCAGGCGTTTGCGGCATTCGTAAATCTGCTTCTCGGCCTTGGGGGCGTACTCGGACGTGGGGAAGGCCTGGATCAGACGCTGGAAAGCGTCCATGGCCAGCCGGGTCTCTTCCATGTCCCGGTCCGTGGACTTGAAGCTCAAAAAGTGGCACATGCCCAGCTGATAAAGAACGTAGGGCACCACCTCGTTGCGGGGATGCAGTCGGATGAATTCCTCGTAGGCCAGGGCTGCGTCGGCGTATTTCTTCTTGTGAAAATAGGCATCTCCCACCTTCAGCTCGGCCAGGATGGCGTACTTGCTGTAAGGGTAGCGCTCCTTGAGCTTTTGGAACGCGTCCAGGGCCTCGTCGTAGTCCTTTTCCTGCATGGCCTGCACGCCGTCCCAGGCCAGCTGCTCCGGGGTGCGCTCAATGGCATCGCCCGACTGGAAAAGGTCGTCGAAGTAGTAGCTCAAAAGATTGGTGCCGCACCCGGAAAGAAGGGTGCTGAGCAGCAGGAGCAGGACACCGGCCATCAGGTGTCGATGCAGTGCATGGATGAAAGAATGGTGCATTGGGCAACTCCTGAAAACCGGGGTGGGCGCGGGGGTGTGGTCAGGCATGGGCCAGGGATTCGGCGTAGCGGCCGGCATTGAAGGCCGCGGTCGCCCCATCGCCCACGGCCGTGACGATCTGCCGCAGGCTCTTGGAACGCACATCTCCGGCGGCGTAGAGGCCGGGCACCGCCGTGGCCATGGTATCGTCGGTGATAAGAAATCCCTGCGGGTCCCGTTTCACTCCGGCCGGGACGAACTCCGCGTTGGGGATGAGGCCCACGAAGATGAAGACCCCCGGCACCTGCAGGGAAGAGGTCTTTCCGGTGGCCACGTCGCGAAGGCTCAGTTGGGAAACGCCTTGGTTGCCACCGATGACTTCTTCCACCACCGTGTTCCAGTGGATGGTGATCTTCTCGTTCTCGAAGGCTTCTTCCTGAATGATTTTCACGGCGCGCAACTCGTCCCGGCGGTGGATCAGATGGACGCGGGAGGCGAACTTGGTGAGATAGATGGCCTCTTCCACCGCCGTGTCCCCTCCGCCCACAACGGCCACCTCTTCGTTGCGGTAGAAGGGACCGTCGCAGATGGCACAGTAGGAAACTCCCCGGCCCGTATATTCCACTTCCCCCTTGACGCCCAGCTTCTGGGGGGAACAGCCCGAAGCCACGATGACGGCTCTGGAGCGGATATCCCCTTCGCTGGTGTGGATCACCTGGATGGAGCCTTCCGTCTCCATGCCGGTCACGTCGGCGTTCCGGTGTTCCATGCCGAACTTTTCGGCCTGGGCCTTGAAAAGCTCCACCAGTTCGAAGGTGCTGATGCCTTCCGGAAACCCGGGGTAGTTGTCCACCTTCTCGTAGGTGAGAAGCTGGCCGCCGATGCCCACCTTTTCCAGCACCAGGGTTTTGTACCGCGCTCGGTTGGCGTAGATGCCAGCAGCCAGTCCCGCCGGGCCGCCGCCGATGATGACGATGTCGTAGAGGTCACTTCCGGTCATATCGCGGGGTCTCTCGCGCAAAAAAGGCCCCACCCGCGCGCCGTGCGTTCCCGTGAGGCCGTATCGAACGTCCGATGGCTAGGAAACCACCTTTTCCACCGCCGCGGCGATCTGACTCTTGGCCACGGCGCCCGTGATCTGCTCCGTCACGTTGCCGTCCTTGAAGAGGATCAGCGTCGGGATGGCCCGAATCCCGAACCGCGCAGGGGTGTTGGGGTTTTCATCCACGTTGCACTTGGCCACCTTCAGCTTGCCCGCGTACTCGTTGGAAAGCTCATCGATCACAGGAGCGATGGCCCGGCACGGTCCGCACCAGGGAGCCCAGAAATCCACGAGAACGGGCAGATCGGATTTGAGCACTTCCTGCTCGAAACTGCTGTCACTGATTTCAATCACATTCTTTCCAGCCATTGGTCAATGCCTCCATGGAAACTGTGCGACGGGCGTGCGGGGGACGTTGGGAGATCCCCATGCCTTTTCAAGCCACGATGGGCGGAATATAAACCAGCCCGATTTTCCTTGTCAATCGCGCCCGGTCTACCGAAAAGAACCTAAACGCTCCCATCGGTGTTGTCCACCCGAAAATCGGCCGCCGCCGCATTTCGTTCACAAACCCCCGGGCGTTTGGCTATAGTGGAGGCGGTGAAAGGAACCCCGGAGGAAGCCGAGTGGATACCGACGGGGCGGCTCCGGTCATGCCGCCACGATCATGGAGGTGATTTCCCGTGGCCCGCGAAAAGGCCCTGTACCGTTGTCAGGAGTGCGGCTACGAAAGCCCCAAGTGGCTGGGCCGATGCCCCGGCTGCCAGGCCTGGAACAGCTTCGTGGAGGAGGCTCCGGCGGCGTCCGGCCCGGGCAGGCGGGCGGCCAAGGGCCAGGCGGCCCAAGCCCTGCCTCTCGGGGCCGTGCCGACCAGCGCGGACCGTCGGCTTCAAAGCGGGCTGCAGGAATGGGACCGCGTGCTGGGCGGCGGACTGGTCCCCGGTTCCGTGGTGCTCCTGGCGGGGGATCCCGGCATCGGCAAGTCCACACTGCTCCTGCAGGCCCTGGCCCGGCTGGCCCGGTCCGGGCCCGTTCTGTACGTTTCCGGGGAAGAAAGCCTGAGTCAGATCCGCCTGCGGGCCGAACGCCTCGGCCTGGGCCTTTCGGACCAAGTTTTGGTGTGCGCCGAAACGTCCGTGGACGCCGTCGTGCCCCTGCTGGAATCCACGAAATTCCTGGCGGTAGCCGTGGATTCCATCCAGACCATGCGCCTGGATCTCCTGGAAAGCGCGCCGGGGTCCGTTTCCCAGGTGCGGGAATCGGCTGCGTGGCTGCAGCGGATCGCCAAGGAAAAGGACACGGGGATCCTCCTGGTGGGGCACGTGACCAAGGAAGGAGTGGTGGCGGGTCCCCGGGTGCTGGAACACCTGGTGGACGCGGTGCTCTATCTGGAAGGGGACCGCACGCACGCCTTCCGGCTCCTTCGAGCGGTCAAGAACCGGTTCGGATCCACCAACGAGATCGGCGTCTTCGAGATGAAGGAAACGGGCCTGGAGCAGGTTCCGAACCCGTCCCGGTTCCTTTTGGCCGAACGGCCGGCCGGGGTGCCCGGCTCGGTGGTCACCTGCGCCATGGAGGGAACCCGACCGCTTCTCGTGGAAGTGCAGGCGCTGGTCTCCCCCACCGGATGGGCCCAGCCCCGGCGGGCCAGCATGGGGGTGGATGGCAATCGTCTGTCGCTCCTTCTGGCGGTGCTGGAAAAGAAGCTGGGGGTGGGCTTTGCGCAGCAGGATGTTTTCGTCAACGTGGCGGGAGGCGTGCGCCTTGCGGAAACGGCTGCGGATCTGGCCGTCGTGCTGGCCGTTCTCAGCAGCGCCCTGGACGTGGCCCTGCCCGACGACCTGGTGGCCTGGGGGGAAGTGGGCCTGGCGGGGGAGGTGCGGGGCGTGGGGCACGCCTCCAGGAGACTTTCCGAAGCCCTCTCCCTGGGTTTTGGAACCGTCGTGTGTCCGCGGTCGAACCAGGAGCAGCTCAACGGGGCCAAGGGGGTTTCCTGCCGGGCCGTCCGGTCCCTGCGGGAAGTCCTGGATGAGTTTTTTTCGTGATCCGTGATCCGTGAATTGTGAGTCGTCAGTCGTGAGTCGTCAGTCGTAAGGCGTAAGGCGTCAGTCGTAAGGCGTAAGGCGTCAGTCGTAAGGCGTAAGGGCGGGGAGGCTCCGCGGCTGCTCTCCCCCCTTTTCCAAAGGGGGGCCGGGGGGATTCCCCCTATCCCCTACCCCTCTACCCCCCTATCCCTCCCCTTACCCCTCTAATCCTTAATCCTCTAATCCTTTAACCCTTCTCCATGGCTTGCCGGATGTTCTTCTTGAACGGTCGGGTAAGAACGCCCACTTCCGTGATGATGCCCGAAATGAACTTACTGGGCGTGACATCGAAGGCCGGGTTGTAGGCCTGCATGTCCTTGGGGGCCACCCGGCGGCCCTGGAAGTGGGTGATCTCCTTGGGATCCCGTTCCTCGATGGGGATGGCCGAACCACTGGAAAGGGTGGGATCGATGGTGGACCGCGGGGCGGCCACGTAGAACGGGATGCCGTTGGTCCGGGCCAGGACGGCCAGCATATACGTGCCGATCTTGTTGGCGGTATCCCCATTGGCCGCGATGCGGTCGGCTCCCACCACCACCACGTCGATCTTCCCCTGCTGCATGAGGCTCCCCGCCGCATTGTCGGTGATGAGCGTGCTGGGGATGCCTTCGTAGAGGAGTTCATAGGCGGTGAGGCGGCTTCCCTGCAGGAAGGGCCGCGTTTCGCAGCAGGTCACGTGGATGGACGGGTCGGCTTCGAAGGCGGCCCGAATGACGCCCAGCGCGGTCCCGTAGTCTCCGGTGGCCAGGGCTCCGGCATTGCAGTAGGTGAGGATCCGGGCCCCCTTGGGAATCACCTGCCTGCCCCAGCGGCCGATGGCCTTGTTGATCTGGATGTCCTCTTCCAGGATCTGCTGGGACTTTTCCCGGATCAGCCGTTGCAGGGTGGGCACGTCGGCGTCGGGGTTTTCCACCACCACGGCGTAGACGGCCTCCACGGCCCAACCCAGGTTGTTCCCCGTGGGGCGTGCGGCCCGCACCCGGTCACAGAGCCCCACGAATTTGCGGCGAAAGGTCTTGGGATCCGCGGCCGTGATGGACTGGGCTCCCAGTGCCAGGGCCATGGCCCCGGCGATGCCCACGGCGGGCGCGCCGCGGATGGCCATCTTCTTGATGGCCTGGATCACCTGTTGCGGCGTGGTGCACCGCAGCACCTTGTCCTGGTGGGGCAGAACCCTCTGGTCCACGATCATGACGGCGTCGCCGTCCCAGTAGATGGGTTGCAAGGATTTTCGTGCCATGAATTCTCCTCTCCAATGCCCGGGCGCCCAAAGGGCGCTGCGCTATCCCTTCAGTGCCTTCAGGAGCATCTCGTTCACCAGCTTCGGGTTGGCCTTTCCGCGCGTCTTTTTCATCACCTGGCCCACGAAAAAGCCGAGAAGCTTCTCCTTTCCCTGCCGGAAGCTTTCCACTTCCTTGGGGTTTTCGGCCAACACCTCCCGGACCACCGCCTCGATGGCCCCCTCGTCCGAGACCTGCTCCAGGCCTTTGGCTTCCACGATGGCCTTGGCCGAGGCCCCCGTTTCGTACATCTCCTTGAAGACCGACTTGGCGATCTTGCCGCTGATCACGTTTCGGTCCATGAGCTGGAGGAGTTCGGCCAGGTGGGTGGGCGGCACGGGACAGTCCTCGATCTCCCGTTCGTCCCGCTTCAGTTCCCGCATCAGCTCGCTCATGATCCAGTTGCTCACCGTCTTGGGCTGGGGAAAAGCGGCCACAACGGCTTCGAAATAGTCGGCCAGATCCCTGGAAGCCGTCAGCACCTGGGCATCGTAGCCGGGAAGATCGTATTGGCGGACGAACCGCTCCCGTTTGGCGTCGGGAAGTTCCGGGAGGCTCGATCGCACCTGCTCCACCCAGGCCTCGTCGATTTCCACGGGCACCAGGTCCGGGTCGGGAAAGTACCGGTAGTCGTGAGCTTCTTCCTTGCCGCGCATGCTCACCGTCACGCCCCGTCCCGCGTCCCAGAGCCGGGTTTCCTGGACGATAGCCTCTCCCTTTTCCAGCAGCGCTCTCTGCCGGCGCACCTCGAACTCCAGGGCCCTCTGAACGTTTCGGAAGGAATTCATGTTCTTCAGTTCCGTCTTGGTGCCGAACCCGCTGGATCCCGCGGGGCGCAGGCTGATGTTGGCGTCGCACCGGAAACTTCCTTCCTCCATGTTCCCGTCGCAGATCTCCAGGTACCGGAGGATGTCCCGAAGCGTCCTTAAGTAGGCGGCGGCTTCTTCGGGGCTCCGCATGTCCGGTTCACTCACGATCTCGATGAGCGGGACGCCCGTGCGGTTGAAGTCCACGTAACTCACCGGCTGTGTCTCGTCGTGCACCAGCTTCCCCGCGTCTTCTTCCATGTGGATCCGGGTGATCCCGATGCGCCGACTCCCCTCCTCCGTTTCGATCTCCAGCCAGCCGTCCACCCCCAGGGGCAGTTCGTACTGGGAGATCTGGTAGCCCTTGGGAAGATCCGGATAAAAGTAGTTCTTCCGGGCGAACCGGCAGCGGGGCAGGATCCGGCAGTGGGTGGCGAGAGCCATCTTCATGGCGTATTCCACCACGGTCCGGTTCAGAACAGGAAGCACGCCCGGCATGCCCAGGCAGACCGGGCAGGTGTGGGTGTTGGGCGGGGCGCCGAATTCCGTGGAGCAGCTGCAGAAGATCTTCGTCTTGGTAAGGAGCTGCGCGTGGACTTCCAGGCCGATGACGGTTTCGAACTGCATGGGCTCGCCTCGTCGTTCAAGGGGTTTCTGGGACGCGGTTTCGCAACAACAGATCCTTTTAGCATCGAATGCCCCCGGCGTGAAGGGCGCAGTCGGAGGGGCAGGCGGAGGGGTAGGGGATAAGGGATAGGGGATAGGGGGTAGGGGATAGGGGGGAAAGGTAAAAGGGGAAAGGGGAAAGGGGTGAAGGAGAAAAGGCGAGGGGTAGGGGGAGGGGCGAAAGGTGTTTTGACTTTAAGAATCTTTTCTTTTAGAAAAGGTGGCCAGATAGGGGCACCGGGATGTGCGGTGATTCCATGCGGGTACACGTCTCATTGTCGAGTGGCGGCACGTTTCCACTGTTTTCCAAAAAGAGAGGTTGACCATGAAGATCCACGAGTATCAGGCGAAGGAGCTGTTCCAGAAGTACGGGGTGCCGATTCCGCGCGGGAAGGTGGCCTTTACCGTGGAAGAAGCCGAGGCGGCGGCTGCGGAACTGGGAACGCTGCCCGTGGTGATCAAGGCCCAGATCCATGCGGGAGGCCGCGGCAAGGGCGGCGGCGTGAAGCTGGCCCGCACGGCCCAAGAGGTGGCTTCCGTGGCCGGGAGCATCCTGGGCATGACGCTGGTGACCCATCAGACGGGCCCGGAAGGGCGCTTGGTGCGCAAGGTTCTTGTGGAGGAAGGCCTGGAGATCGAAAAGGAGCTCTACCTGAGCCTGCTTCCCGATCGCGCCACGGCCACCATCGTTCTCATGGCCAGTGAAGCGGGGGGCATGGACATCGAAGAGGTGGCGGCCACCACGCCGGAAAAGATCGTGAAGGTCCACGTGGATCCGCTCCTGGGCCTGCAGCCCTTCATGGCCCGAAAACTCGCCTACGGCCTCCACCTGGACGCCGACCTGGTGAAGCTCTTCATCCCCATGGTCAACGCCCTCTACCGGCTGTGCACGGACTACGACTGCTCCCTGGTGGAGATCAATCCGCTGGTCATCACCAAGGACCGGCGCATCCTGGCCCTGGACGCCAAGGTCAACTTCGACGACAACGCCCTCTTTCGGCACAAGGACATCCTGGCCTACCGGGATCTGGACGAGGAAGACCCGCTGGAGGTGGAGGCGTCCAAGTACAACCTCAATTACATCAAGATGGACGGCAATATCGGCAACATGGTCAACGGAGCCGGCCTCGCCATGGCCACCATGGACATCATCAAGCTGGCGGGGGCCGAGCCGGCCAACTTCCTGGACGTGGGCGGCGGAGCCAGTGCCGAGATGGTGGAAAACGGATTCCGGATCATCCTGAGCGATCCCAATGTGAAGGGCGTGCTCATCAACATCTTCGGCGGCATTCTGCGCTGTGACGTGCTGGCCCAGGGCGTGGTGGAAGCCACCAAAAAGGTGGACGTGAAGGTGCCCGTGGTCATTCGCATGGAAGGGACCAATGTGGAGCAGGGACGGGAAATCCTGGAAAAGTCGGGGCTGAATCTCATTGTGGCGAAAGATCTTTCGGATGCGGCGGAAAAGATAGCGGCCATCGCCAAGGCGTAGAAGGGGGGCACCATGAGTATCTGGGTGGATGGATCGACACGAGTCCTCGTGCAGGGAATCACCGGCCGGGAAGGCCAGTTTCATACCAGGCAGTGCGTGGCCTACGGCACCAAGGTGGTGGCCGGAGTCACGCCGGGCAAAGGCGGCCAGGACGTGGACGGCATTCCCGTCTTCAACACGGTGGAACGGGCCGTGAAGGAAACGGGCGCCAACTGTTCCATGATCTTCGTTCCGCCCCCGTTTGCCGCGGATGCCATCCTGGAAGCGGTGGATGCCGGCGTGGCGCTCATCGTGGCCATCACCGAAGGCATCCCGGTGCAGGACATGCTCAAGGTCAAGAACTATCTCAAAGGTTCGGGATCCCGCCTCATCGGCCCCAACTGCCCGGGCATCATCACGCCGGGCCAGTGCAAGGTGGGCATCATGCCCGGACCCATTCACAAGCCCGGCCCCGTGGGCGTCGTGTCCCGCTCCGGTACGCTGACCTACGAAGTGGTTCACCAGCTCACCCTGCAGGGTATCGGCCAGAGCACCTGCGTGGGGATTGGCGGGGACCCGGTGAACGGAACCAACTTCATCGACTGTCTGAAGGCCTTCCAGGACGACCCCCAGACCCAGGCCATCGTCATGGTGGGGGAAATCGGGGGGGCGGCCGAAGAAGAAGCCGCCCGGTTCATTTCGGAGAAGGTGACCAAGCCCGTGGTGGGCTTCGTGGCGGGCCTCACGGCGCCTCCGGGACGGCGCATGGGCCATGCCGGCGCCATCATCAGCGGTTCCAGCGGAACGGCCCAGGGAAAGATCCAGGCCATGAAGGAGGCCGGGATCACGGTGGTGGAGAACCTGGGCCAGCTGGGCCGGATCTGCAAGGAAACGTTCGGGCTGTGAAGCCAAAGGGGCAAGGGATATGGGGCAAGGGATATGGGATATGGGGTATGGGATATGGGGTATGGGGTATGGGATATGGGGCGTAACAGCGAGTCTTCCCATGTCCCTTCCAGAGGTGGTGGACTGTAGGGGCGAATGATCATTCGCCCCTACAGTCTCCGTCTCCTTGGCGGTTTTCTTTTGCGAACAATCCGGTAGCGATCCCTCCCCCTAGGAGGCTGTCTGACAACGGCAGATTTACGCCGTTCAACGCCCATCCGTCATCCCCGCGAAACTTGTCCCCGGCTTGAACGGGGAGCGGGGATCCAGGATTTCCGGATACCTATGGACTCCCGCTTGCGCGGGAGTGACGGTTTGCGGAGTTCTCGGACAGGCTCCTAGCTCCCGGATGTCGGGTTGTCCGTCATGTTCGGAGTGAAGACGTCTTCGAAGAGGCGGTCGGCGGCGCTTTCGGTGAGGGCCTGAAGGGTGCGGTACCTTTGCACCAGGGCCTTGGCGAAGCCGGTCAGTTCGGAGCCGCCGCCCTTGGTTCCCCCGATCTTCTTGGTGAGCAGCGGGCGGCCCAGACGCTGTTCCGTCGCCCGGATCTTGCCCCACACGGCCCGGTAGCTCATCTGCAGTTCCTTGGAGGCGGCCAGGATCGACCCGGTGCGTTCGACAGCTTCCAGGATGCGAAGCCGCCCCGCCCCGAAAACCACCTTGCCCTGCTCATCCTCGATCCAGATCTTGGACCGGACGGAAAGCCTGCCTGTGGGTTCCATGCCTCCTCCTGAATCCGCCCTGGAGCCGTTCCCCCTTGCCTTTTGCCGGACAGCCCGGTAAAACCCATCTTCTCACAGCCGCCGACGGCGGGTCAATGAAGCCGCTTTTTTCAAGGAGACACGCCCATGCCGGAATTCCTCAAGGTCAAAACCGCCGAAGAAATCCTGAAGATGGTCCGATCCTTCCCCCCCTTGGGGACGGAGACCGTTTCCGTGCAGGAGGCGTCTGGACGGGTTTTGGCCGAGGACGTGACGGCACGGGAGGCCGTCCCCCACTTCGCGCGGGCCACCATGGACGGCTATGCCGTTCGGGCTCGGGATACCTTCGGCGCCGGCGAATCCCTTCCTGCACTTCTGGAAGTGATCGGCCAAGTGCCCATGGGACGCCCGGCCGAAACGGCGGTTCGTCCCGGAACGGCCGTGGCCATCCCCACAGGAGGGATGCTTCCGGAAGGAGCCGATGCCGTGGTCATGGTGGAATACACCCAGCCCCTGGACGCCCATGCCATCGAAGTGACCCGGCCGGTGGCGCCCGGCGACAACGTCCTCCAGGTGGGGGACGATGTGGCGCTGGGCGAAAAGGTGCTGGAACGCGGACGGAAACTCCGCCCCCAAGACGTGGGGCTCTTGGCGGCCGTGGGGAGGAAGGAGGTTCGCGTCTTTCGGCGTCCGCGCGTGGCGGTCATCTCCACCGGGGACGAAATCGTCCCGCCCGAGACCCGCGACCTTCCCCCGGGAAGGATCCGGGACATCAACACCTACGTGGCGGCTTCCCAGGTGCGGGAAGCGGGTGGCCGGGTGGGAACGATCCGGGTGGTGGCCGACGATCTGGACGAGCTGGAGGCGGTGTGCCGGGATGCTCTTTCCACCCATGATGTGGTGGTCCTCTCGGGAGGCAGCTCGGTGGGGATCCGCGATTTCACCATCCAGGTGCTGGAGCGCTTTCCCGGATCGGAACTGCTGGCTCACGGGGTGGCCATCCGCCCCGGCAAGCCCACGATCCTGGCCCGGCTGGGGGAAAAGATCCTTTGGGGGCTGCCGGGCCAGCCGGCATCCGCCATGATCGTCTTCACCGCCTTCGTGCGCCCCTGTCTGCTGCGGCTTCAGGGGCTGGAAAGCGCCGGGAGTCCGGAAACCAACGTGCGGCAGGCGGAACTGGCCCGGAACATCCCGTCGGTTCACGGCCGGGCCGACTACGTGCGGGTGAGCCTGTCAGACGACAACGGCCGACTCACCGCGGATCCCGTCTTCGGAAAGTCGGCCATGATCAGCACCTTGTCCAAGGCGGACGGCTATGTGATCGTCCCGGAACACGTGGAGGGCCTGGAAGCCGGAACCCTCGTCACCGTCCATCTCTTCTCCTCCCCCTGATCGCCCCGTTGGACCTCATATCCCATACCCCATATCCCATACCCCATATCCCTCTATCCCATATCCCTCTATCCCATATCCCTCTATCCCATATCCCTCTATCCCATATCCCTCTATCCCATATCCCTCTATCCCATACCCCTTGAGCGGGGTGGGTCGATGCGGATCACGTCCTCCATGTCCAGTTCGACGCTGGCCGCCTTTTGGATCACGTCCACATTGATCACCAGCTTGCCCCGTTTGGGGTTGAGCCGCACCAGGATGCCCACGCATCCCAACAGGGGCCCCCGAATCACCTGCACCCAGTCGCCCTCCTTCAGGTAGGGGTGCACCGTGAGGTCCTTGGCGCCGCCCAGCATGGTGCGCAGCGATTCCACCTGGTAGGTGGGGATGGGCAGGGGCCCGTCCTGGTTTTTCAGGATGTAGACGCTCCCCGGGATCTTGAGGATTTCCACGTGCGTGTAGTTGTCCAGGGCCGCGTTGACGAACAAATAGCCGGGAAAGATGGGGACCTGGATGCGCAAGCGCCGATCCCGCCGCTTGCTCCATTTTTCCACCAGGGGCAGGAAGCAGGGGATGTCCTTCTTGGCCAGGATGTCGGCCACCTTCTTTTCGTGGTTCACCTGAACGTACAGGGCGTACCAGGCGGGCACGTCTTCCCGAAAAACTCCCGGACCTTCAGGAATTTTAAGGAGCCCCTCCTCCCTCCGTTCGGTGCCTTTCGTATCCGTGGCTTGCATCCTATTCCGATCTCCTCCCCGTCGATGCCTGAATGTGGGGTATGGATAATGCCTTGCAAATTTTACGGGCCAACTTCTCAGGAATCTCTGAATGCCGGGGTATTGCTTCCACGTGCCCAGTCCGGGGATTGCACCATCACAATTTCCGAGTCGGCGTCGGAAGGTAACCCTCTCAGGCCATCTTCCCTTCGATCCTCCAGGATGAGCTTGATGGCATCAGCGAGGTTTTCCAAACATTCTTCCTTGGTCTTCCCCATTCCGTTGGCACCCGGGATTTCCAAACAATAGGCTATATACCAATCTTGATCTTTTTCAATGACAGCAGTGAATTCATTGCGCATGTCACTTTATCTCCGTTCGGTGAACTTCGTTGGGGCATCATTGTGTGGTACCAATCAACTTTTTGTATTTTTATGTTTTCGGGGGGGGCGTCAAGGGTTCCAGCATCCTTCGCAGTTTTCGTCCTCCGGAGTTTCGTAAGCCATGGCAGGGCGCCTTGATCCGGGATCTGCGCTACTGGTTGCTGCCGAGGCGGAGCTCCGCGACCAGGGATGATTAGCGGGCAGGCACCGAAACGGCCTCTGATTGTTGGTGCTCCCCCTGTAGGGGCGGTTCGCGAACCGCCCCTACGGTCTCCCGACCGGGTGCGTCTCATCCTCGGCCGTCGCGCCCCTCCGCCGGCCCCTTCCGAGACCCCTCACCCATCACCCCTCACCCATCACTCTTCACTCGTCACCCATCACCCGTCACTCATCACCCATCACTCCCCAAGCATCTTCTCCAGCCTCCACGGGGTGGGAATCCGGAGCCGGTTGCCGGACCGGTCTTCGTAGACCAGGAAGCCGTTTTCCAGGGCGAACTGGAAGAGATCCCGCGTGAGGGCCACGTCTTCCGTGCAGTAGCGGATGAGGGGGTCCCAGGCGCCTTCCCGGAACCAGCGAACGGCCTGAATTCCGTCGGCCGTCTTCTTCCGCCCCAGGGTTTTTTCCCCCAGATGGTCGAGGCTCAGCCGAAAGCCCAGCTGGGTGTGCACGGCTTCCAGGATGTCGAAGGTGGGCAGGCGGCTGAGCTGAAAGGGCGTGTAGGCCTGAAGCACCGCGTAATCGAATCGCTTGATGTTGAACCCCACCACCAGGTCGAGTTCCCGGAGCCGTCCGATGAGATCCGGGAGATCGTCCTCCCGAAACACGTGAAAGTCCTCGGTCCGGGAGTCGTAGAGAACAGCGACGGAAACCCGCATCAGGTGCTTGTTGTGCCACCCCCCCACTTCCTGGGCCAGCCGCTGGGTTTCCAGATCCAGGTATCCGATCGCGGGCTTTCGGGGCTCCGGGGCGGGGTCGTCTTCCACGGGCACCGGGTCCCAGGGATCTTCCTCCGTCAGGGTGGCGGCCTCTTCAAACAGGGGGCGGCGCCCCAGCAGATATTGCAGGACGAGGGTGCACGCGGCCTTGTCCAAAGGGGTGTTTCCCGCTCCGCACTTGGGGGAATGGATGCAGGCGGGGCATCCTTCTTCGCAGGAACACCCTTCCACCAGATCCAGGGTCTTTTCGAGCAGAGGCTCCACGATCTGGTAGCCCCGGGCGGCCAGGCCGATCCCTCCCGGGTGGCCGTCGTAAATGAAGACGGCGCTCTTTTGGAGCTGGGGATGGAAGGGGATGGAGATGCCTCCGATGTCGTTTCGATCGCACAGGGCGAACAGGGGAAACATGCTGATGGCCGCATGTTCCATGGCGTGGATGCCGCCCATGAAGTGAAGGCCCGCCCGACGGATCTTGTCCGCGACGGCCTCTTCGATTTCCACCCAGAAGCCCACGGTCTCGAAGACCTGCTCGGGCAGATCCAGGGGAGTGAAATCCAGCACTTCCTGGGTGAAAAGCCGCTTCTTTTCGTAGCCGGTGATCTGTTCCCGCACACGGACCCGGCCCAAACGGGCCACGAAGTTGGCGCAGGGCTTGGATGCCAGCACCTCCAGGATTTCCGTCTCCTTTTCGCTCTTCACCCACGTGAAGTAGTCGGCGTCCTTGGGAAGGGCGTGGACCACCCGCTTTTCCAGGTCCAGGGACCGGACCACGTAGGTTTGGCCCCTGTGAAAGTAGACGGCTCCCGGATGGCATTCCTTGAGGGCCCGAATCCCCTCGTTGGTGCCGATGGGAACCCAGGCCCCTTCTTTGGACGGATGGGGGGCGAGGATGGTGTAGGACGGGCCCACGCTGCGGATGTCCACGTTCCGGTGGGGGCGAGCGGAGGGAGAAAACCAGCGGGTGCCGTCTTCCGACTGCAGGAGTCCTCCCCGGCTCGTGAGATCCTCCAGGGCCCGGCGCCGCGCGTCCGGCCATGGAGCAGCCTCCTCCCGGGCCAGCGGGATTTCCGCCGCCGCGCAGGGCAGGTGGGCCTTCACAACGGCCTCGTTTTCCGGATCCACCACGGCCGTCTCAAAACGGCTTTCCAGGAAGACGTCCGGGTGGTGGACGATGTACTGGTCCAGGGCATCGGGCTGGGGAATGAGGACGATGGCGCTCTCCCGGCCGCTTCGGCCCACACGTCCCCCCCGCTGCCACGTGGTCATGACGGTCCCCGGATAGCCCACCAGGATGCACACGTCCAGGCCGCCGATGTCGATACCCATCTCCAGGGCGCTGGTGGACACCACCCCGGCCATGCGACCGGACGCCAGGGCCTGTTCGATGTGACGCCGTTCGCTGGGCAGGAACCCGGCCCGGTAGGAACTCACGCGGGATGCCAGGTCCGGGGCCGATCGGCTGAGGGCCATGTGGACCAGTTCCGTCATGCGCCGGGACTGGGTGAAGACGATGGTCTTGAGGCCTCCGCGAATGGCCAAGACGGCGATGCGCGCCGCCAGCCCCGAAAGGGACGCTTCCGATTCCATGAAGACGAAATGGCGTTTGGGCTGGGGGGCTCCGGGTTCGTCCACCACCCGGGCCGGGCGGTCGATGAGGCGCTCCGCCAGTTCCGCCGGGTTGGCGATGGTGGCCGAAAGGAAGATGAATCGCGGCGCCGAATCGTAATGACGGCAGATGCGCTGCAGGCGCCGGAGGACCTGGGCCACGTGGCTTCCGAAGATCCCACGGTAGGTGTGCATCTCATCCACCACCACGTACCGCAGGGTGCTCCAGAAGGACTGCCACTTGTCGTGGTAGGCCAGCAGGGCGTAGTGGAGCATGTCCGGGTTGGTGACCAGCACGTGGGGCGGATCCTTACGGATCTTGGCCCGCTTGTAGGACGAGGTGTCGCCGTCGTAGACGTCCGCCGAAAAGGGTTTGGGACCGGGAATCGCCCGAAAGAACTGGTGGAGGGATTCCAGCTGGTCGCGGCTGAGCGCCTTGATGGGGAAAAGGTAAAGGGCGTGGCCGTCGGGATCTTCCAGGAGCGATTCCGCCACGGCCAGGTTGTAGATGAGAGACTTGCCGCTGGCCGTGGGGGTGGCCACCACCACGTCCCGGCCGCCCCGGATCTCTTCCAGTGCCTGCGCCTGGTGGCTGTAGAGACGGGACACGCCCAGGGACTGGAGCGCCTGGGACAGGGCGGGCGGAAGCGGGCGTTGGAGCCGGCCGTAGCGCGGGGGGTGCGCGGGGATGACGGCGTGGTGGGCGACCCGGGCGGTCTTCCAGTCTCGAGTGAGAAGGGTGTGGAGGAATCGGTTCATGGATGTCGAATCGGGGCTTTCCGAAGATTCCGGCTTTCCTCCGGCCGACGACGGGTCGCGGGCGTTGACAGGGCCGAAAGGAGCCGGTTAGGTGTCTACAGTCAAAGGGTTTTCACGGTCTTCATATCTTCGGGCCGAGGCCCTTTCGGGCTTCGGACCGCAAGGAGGGTGCCATGAACGTGCAGGAAGTGATCCCCAAGATTCACTGGCTCGGGCATGATAGCTTTCGCATCGAGGGAAGTAAAGTTGTCTACTTCGATCCCTACGAAATCGCCGGGGCCGCTGCGCCAGCGGACATCATCTGCATCAGCCACGAACATTTCGACCACTGTTCGCCCCCGGACGTGGACAAGATCCGCAAGGCGGAAACGGTGATCGTGACCGACGGCGCCTCGGCCAGGAAGCTTTCCGGGGACGTCCGGGTGGTTCGTCCGGGCGATCGGCTGAATGTGAACGGCGTGGAAATCCAGGTGCTTCCCGCCTACAACACCCACAAGAAATTCCATCCCAAGGAAGCGGGCATGCTGGCCTTCGTGGTGACGCTGGACGGAGTGCGCTACTACCATGCGGGCGATACCGACTTCATCCCCGAAATGGAGGGCCTGGGCGTGGACGTGGCCTTCCTGCCCGTGTCGGGAAAGTACGTCATGGATGCCGACGAGGCCGTCCAGGCCGCCAGAGCCATCCGCCCCAAGGTGGCCATCCCCATGCACTACGGCGCCATCGTGGGGTCCCGGGAGGACGCCGAACGATTCCGCAAGGCCCTGGAAGGGGAAGTGGAGGTGGTGATTCTGGAGAAGGAGTAGGGGACAAGGGGAAAGGTGAAAGGTAAAAGGGGAAAGGTAAAAGGGGAAACCTGAATTGGAAGATTCTTTCTCCATGGACAGGTCGTGAAGGGCGGGCGTCAAACCCGCCCCTGCAAAAACGCACGGACCCCTTGCGTAGGGGCGGGGTTTATCCCCGCCCGCTAATCACGCGGATTAATGGACGCCCGAAGAAAAAATCGCTCAGCTAATGTGAAAGAACTGTCTTTTCCGTATGTTGCAGGAATATCGGGAGCTCGAATCAACACCGGACAGGAGTGACATTACCTGTGGGAGCGGCGAAAGCCGCGACACGGCTGGTCGGCCATTCCGTGGCGGTGTAGCCACCAGTTCATCGCGCCTTGCGGCGCTCCCACAGGGCGGCCGGTACCGCGGTGCAGGTTCTTTCACCCCGGCGGGGTGGCGGAGCCTCCATGATCGTTAGGGGGAAGGGGGCGAGCCTCATGGAACGGCTTTACCTGGATGCTTACCGATCCGGGCGGCTGCAGAAAAGGATCGAAAGGGCGCTGGGGTGGCTCAAAAAATGCGCCCTGTGCCCCCGGCTCTGCCGCGTGGATCGCCTGAAGGACGAACGGGGAGTGTGCCGCACCGGCCGTTATGCCGTTCTGGCCAGCTACGGCCCCCACTTCGGAGAAGAGGACCCGCTGGTGGGCCGAAACGGGTCGGGGACCATCTTTTTCGCCCACTGCAACCTGCTGTGCCTCTTTTGCCAGAATTTCGACATCAGTCACCAGGGCCACGGCGTTCCGGTGCGCCCGGAACACCTGGCCGCCGTCATGGTGGAACTGCAGCAGCAGGGGTGCCACAACATCAACTTCGTCACCCCCACCCACGTGGTGCCCCAGATCCTGGAAGCCTTGCCGGCGGCCGTGGAAAGGGGGCTTCGCGTGCCTCTGGTCTACAACTGCGGAGGCTATGAACGGGTGCCCACCCTTCGGCTCCTGGAAGGCATCGTGGACATCTACATGCCCGACTTCAAGTTCTGGGATCCTTCGGCGGCCAGGGAGCTTTGCGACGCGGAGGATTATCCCCAAAGGGCCCGGGAGGCCCTGCGGGAGATGCACCGCCAGGTGGGGGACCTGAAACTGGATCCTTCGGGCATCGCCCGGCGGGGTCTGCTGGTGCGCCACCTGGTCATGCCGGAAGGCCTGGCGGGTACGGAGGAGATTTGTCGCTTTATTTCCGAAAGGATTTCGCCGAATACCTATGTGAACATCATGAACCAGTACCGGCCGTGCGGCCGGGCGCGGGAGGTGCCCGCCTTGCGGCGGTCCATCACGGCCCGGGAATACGAGGAGGCTCTGGAGAGCGCCCGGCGGGCGGGCCTGCGCCGACTGGACCGGAGACGGCCGCGGTTCCTCCTCTGGCCCAACTAGCTGGAAGGATTAGAGGATTAAGGATTAAGGGGTAAGGGATAGGGGATAGGGGAATCCCCCTGCCCCCTCTTTGGGAAAGGGGGGAGAAGGACGCGGAAGACACCATCCCCACGGGCTACCCCTTACCCCTTACGCCTAACGCCTCACCCCTTACGCCTGACGCCTAACGCAAAAACGGATTACGGAATGAAGATTTACGCCATCGGCGATATCCACGGCATGCACTTCAAGCTGGAACGCCTCCTGGACCGGATTCCCTTCCGGCCGGATGAGGACACGCTCGTCTTCCTGGGGGATTACGTGGATCGGGGGCCGGATTCCCGGGCGGTGGTGGACCGGGTCCTGAACCTGATGGATCAGGGAATCAACGTGGTGTGCCTCCGCGGGAACCACGAACTCATGATGGCCCATTACCTGGAAGGCCGGGACGTGAACTTCTTCCTGCTCAACGGCGGCGCCACCACCGTCCACAGCTACAAGGTGGGAAACAACGGGCGGTGCCGGGTGCCCGACCGGCACGTGGAATTTCTTCAAACACTCAAGAGATTTCACGAAACGGACGACTATCTGTTTGTCCATGCCGGCTTTCGCCCGGGGGTCCCGTTGGAGGATCAGCGGGACGAGGACATCTACTGGATCCGGAACGATTTCATCCTTTCGGACCACGATTTCGGCAGGAAGGTGGTCTTCGGGCACACGCCCTTCCGGGAGCCCTACGTGGACGCAAGAAAGATCGGGATCGACACGGGGGCGGTCTACGGCAACAAACTGACCTGCGTTTGTCTGCCCGACGAGGTGTTCTACAGCGTCTGATCTTCAGGGAGGAGTTCCGATGGCGAAAATCGACGCCTTCTTCAAACTGATGCACGACCAGAAGGCATCCGACTTGCACCTCATCTCCGGCCAACAGCCGGTGCTTCGCATCCGGGGCGACCTGGAACGGGTCAAGTACAAGGTCCTGGACGACGACGAGCTGCGCTCCATGCTCTACGAGATCACGCCCGAGGACAAGATCAAGACCTTCGAAGAGACGGGGGACCTGGACTTTTCCTACGAAATTCCAGGCCTGGGCCGGTACCGCGCCAATTTTTTCATGCAGAAAAACGGCATCGGGGCGGTCTTCCGCGAAATTCCCGACGAGATCCTGTCCGTCCAGCAGCTGGGACTGCCTTCCGTGATCGCCAAGCTGGCCATGCTCCCCCGGGGGTTGGTCCTGGTGACGGGCCCCACCGGAAGCGGTAAGTCCACCACGCTGGCGGCCATCATCGACGAGGCCAACCGCAAGCGCAAAGACCACATCCTCACCATCGAAGACCCCATCGAATTCGTGCACAAGAGCAAGAACTGCGTGGTGAACCACCGGGAAGTGGGCACCCATACCAAGACCTTCTCCAGCGCGCTCCGGGCCGCCCTCCGTGAGGACCCGGACATCATCCTGGTCGGTGAAATGCGCGACCTGGAAACCATCCGGCTGGCTATCGAAGCGGCCGCCACGGGCCACCTGGTCTTTTCCACCCTCCATACCACCAGCGCGGCCAAGACCGTGGACCGTATCATCGAAGTCTTTCCCACGGGGGAACAGGCCCAGATCCGCTCCACCCTGGCCGACGGGCTCCGGGCCGTGGTGTCCCAGGCCCTGTTCAAGCGCGTGGACGTGAAGGGGCGGGTGGCCGTCCTGGAGATCCTCATCGCCACCCATGCCGTGCGGGCCCTCATCCGGGAAGGAAAGACCCACCAGATCCCTTCGGCCATCCAGACGGGAAAGAAGTACGGCATGCAGACCCTGGACGACGGGATCATGGAACATCTGCGCGCCGGCCGCATCA
Source organism: Desulfacinum sp. (assembly GCA_014359885.1). Lineage (GTDB taxonomy): Bacteria > Desulfobacterota > Syntrophobacteria > Syntrophobacterales > DSM-9756 > Desulfacinum. Next base: position 60,401 of record JACIYN010000007.1, on the reverse strand, counting down.
GCCCCAGCGAGGCCTACATGAAGTGCGTCGACAAGGAGAAATTCAAGCCGTTCCTCACCGAACCACCGGTGGATTTTACAGACGTGTAGGCCTCCCGACAAAAACATTCCCGGACTTCCTTCCGGAGGGGCTCCCAAAGGGAAAACGAGGGTTCCATGAAAAGAAAGGATCTGAACACCATCCTGCATCGGCTTCTGGACGAGCACCCAAACCTCTCGGACATCAATTTCACGGTGGGAAAGCCCGTCCAGGCGGAGGTGGACGGGGTGCTTCGGCCGTCGTGCGCCGAGCTGGCCCTGGGAACACTCACCCCGTTCCACACCGAACACATCGCCTTGGCGCTCATCGGTCCCGACAAGCGCCTCATCCGCGACCTGCTGGATACCGGCTCCTGCGACCTGTCCTATGCCCTGGACGGGCGCGCGCGGTTTCGCGTGAACGTCTTCAGCCAGCGCGGGCACTATTCGGTGGTCATGCGTATGCTCCCGTCCCGGGTGCCCACCATCGAGGAACTGGATCTGCCGCCCGTGTTCAAGCAGATTGCGGAGGAAAAGAACGGCATCGTCTTCGTCACGGGCGCCACGGGAAGCGGTAAATCCACCAGCCTGGCCGCCATGCTCAACGAGATCAACCGCACCAAGCCCGTCCACGTGGTTACGTTGGAGGATCCCGTGGAATTCGTCCATCCGCAGCTCAAGGCCACCTTCAACCAGCGGGAACTGGGCCAGGACTTCGACACCTACGCCAGCGGGCTGCGGGCGGCCCTGCGCCAGGCCCCCAAGGTGATCCTGGTGGGGGAAATGCGCGACCGGGAGACGGTGGAGATCGGTTTGAGCGCTGCGGAAACGGGCCATTTGGTGCTCACCACCCTGCACACCATCGATGCGTCCCACACCATCAACCGCATCGTGGGCATGTTCGAACTGGAAGAAGAGCGCCTCATTCGCATCCGATTGGCCGACGCCATGCGCTGGGCGGTGAGCCAGCGGCTGCTGCCCAAGGTGGGGGGCGGACGGGTGGCGGCCTTCGAAATCATGGGAAACAACCTGCGGGTGCGGGAAGCGGTGCTGCACGGGGAAAGCGAAGGCAAGACCTTTTACGAAATGATGCAGCAGGCCCGCCCCTTCGGATGGACCACCTTCGACGACTCCATCCTGGATCTCTACGAGCGGGGGCTGGTCACCGAAGAGACGGCCTTGGGCTATGCCTCCAACAAGGCGGTGGTCAAACGGGGTATCGATCGTATAAAGTCCCAACGCGGGGAAAAGACGACGGATATCGAGGGACTCCGGATCGACCAGGAGTACTCGCGCAAGATCGGTTGATTCCCGCTCACATCGGATGATTCCTTCCGATCGTTCGGCTCGGAAGGGAGGGCGTAAAGCCCGCCCCCACAAGAACGCGTCTCATCTGGGTAGGGGCGGGGTTTATCCCCGCCCGCTGATCCCAAGGCGAGATGGAATGCGATGAGAGGAGGGCTCGATTTGAGCCCCACTGGCGAGGACGGCATGACCCGAAGAGTGGAAGCGGTGGACTGGTCCGTCTACCTGGTGACCGATTCGCGCTGTGCCGGAGGACGGCCGCTCCTCCAGGTGGTGGAGGCGGCGTTGCGCGGCGGGATCGGCGTGGTGCAGTATCGCGAAAAACAGGCCGCGACCCGGACCATGGTCCGGGAGGCGGAGGCTCTGAGGGAGCTCTGCGAGGCCTACGAGGCCTCTTTTTTTGTGAACGACCGTATCGACGTGGCCCTGGCCGTGGACGCCCACGGCGTTCATCTGGGCCAGGACGATATGCCGGTTCCCGTGGCGAGGCGGCTGCTGGGCCCGGAACGGATCATCGGCGTGACCGTGCACAATGCCGAAGAGATCCGAAGGGCGCAGGCCGAGGGCGCGGACGTGCTTTCCATCGCGCCCGTCTTCGCCACATCCACCAAGCCGGACCACCAGACCCCCTTGGGCATCCAAGGTCTGAAGAAGCTGGCGGGCTTGTGCGACCGGCCCGTGGTGGCCATCGCCGGCATCACACTGGAAAACGCGGCCGATGTGATCCGGGCGGGTGTGGACGGCGTGTGCGTGGTGTCCGCCGTCATGGCGGCTCCCGACCCGGAGACCGCCGCGCGGGAGCTGCGAAGGCGCGTGGAAGAAGCGAGGGCGGCGCGCATGGGGTGACGAAGAACGGCCGGGAGAACTCAGGATCTGCGGACCATCGGGGCGCCCCGGTTCGCGGCACGACCGTTGCCCAGGTGGGCGAGTTCGGCCTGATCCAGCGGATCCGGAGCCTTTTCCCCGGGCCTCCCCCGGACGTGGTTCGGGGCATCGGGGACGACGTGGCCGTGCTGCGCATGGCCGCGGGAGACCTGCTCCTGGCCACGTGCGACTGCCAGATCGAAGGCGTCCACTTTCTTCGGCACCACATCCTGCCCCGGGATCTGGGCCGGCGCGCCGCCGCCATCAATCTAAGCGACATGGCGGCCATGGGGGGCGACCCCCTGTGGGCGGTGGTGTCGCTCATGCTGCCCGGCGATCTGCCCGTGGACTACGTGGAGGATCTCTACCGGGGCATGGGGGATGCCTTGGGCGAATGGGGGGCCTTCGTGGTGGGCGGAAACACGGCCCGCCATCCGGATCGCCTGGTGGTGGACGTCACCCTTCTGGGCCGTGCGGCGCCCGATCGACTCATCACCCGGGACGGAGCCCGACCCGGCGACGTGCTCATGGTCACCGGAACCCTGGGCGGGTCCCGCGCCGGCCTGGAGTGGATCCAGTCGAAGGTGCCTTCGGCCGACGCATCCGTGCGGGACCGGGCCCTGCGTCGCCACCGGGCTCCCCGGGCCCGCGTGGCCGAAGGCAAAGCCCTGGCCGCCACGGGACGGGTGCGGGCCATGCTGGATGTGAGCGACGGGCTCTTGGGAGATCTGGCCCATTTGTGCCGGGCCGGCCGCGTGGGAGCCGTGGTGGAAGCGGCGGCGGTTCCGGTGGATCCCTGCTGCCGGGAAACGGCGCGGGCCATGGGAAAGGATCCCCTGGAGTGGGCGTTGAGGGGGGGCGAAGACTACGAGCTCCTTTTCGCCGTGGATCCCGACGGCGTGGAGCACGTGATCCGGACCCTGCGGGGCGTATCGGATGTGCCGTGTTCGGTCATCGGCCGGATCGTTTCGGAGAAAGAGGGGATCCGGGTGGTCTATCCGGACGGATCCAGGCGGGATGCGGCCTCCGAAGGCGGCTGGGACCATTTCGGTCCGCGGTCTTAGAACCTTGTCCGAGAACTCCGCAAACCGTCACTCCCGCGCACGCGGGAGTCCATAGGTTCCCGGAAATCCTGGATCCCCGCTCCCCGTTCAAGCCGGGGACAAGCTTCGCGGGGATGACGGATGGAGACAAAACGAGGCAAAGAACCCATTGCCAGACAGCCTCCTTAGAAGACTTTCTGAGAACGCCGCGGACGAACTCTTTTCTCGTAGCGCAGCCCTTCAGGGCTGCGGAAGAATCCCCCCGGCCGCCGGATAGGCCACCGCGTATTTCGTGTCACTTCATGGAGTTACGATGACGCTTTCCGCGGGGCTGAAGCCCCGCGGCTACGGAAGACGTCGGATCCTCTGCCGGTTCCAGACGGAAGCCTATTTTGGGACACGCCGCCGGGGAAAAACGACCCGCGGCTCCTCCTTGCTCCATCCGTCCGTTCCCTGTACCCTTTCCCCTGAACCTTGTCCCTTTCTCCTTTCACCTGAACACGAGGTACAGCCATGGCCATTCCGAGAGCGCTGACCATTGCGGGGTCGGATTCCGGCGGCGGCGCCGGCATCCAGGCGGACCTCAAGACCTTTTCCGCTTTGGGCGTGTTCGGCATGAGCGCCCTGACGGCCGTCACGGCCCAGAACACCGTGGGGGTGCAGGGCGTGGTGGAACTGGAACCCGACTTCGTTTCCGCCCAGATCCGGGCCGTGGTGGAGGACATCGGCGTGGATGCCGTGAAGACGGGAATGCTTTCCAGCTCCCGGATCATCCGGTGCGTGGCCCGGGACGTGCGCGAGCTGGGCCTGGAAAAGCTGGTGGTGGACCCCGTCATGGTGGCCAAGAGCGGGGACCCTCTTCTGCAGCCCGACGCCCGGGACACCCTCATCCGTGAGCTCCTGCCGTTGGCGCTGGTGGTGACGCCCAACCTGCACGAGGCGTCCGTTCTGGTGGGGTTTCCGGTGAAGGATCGCCAGTCCATGGAAGCCGCAGCCAGAGCCATCAAGGCCTTCGGGCCGGGATACGTGGTGGTCAAGGGGGGGCACCTGGAAGGGGAGCCCATGGACCTTCTTTATGACGGAAGGGAATTCGTCGCATTCCAGAACAAGCGCTTCGACACACCCCACACCCACGGAACCGGGTGCACGTTCGCTTCGGCGGTGGCCGCCGGCCTGGCCAAGGGCCTATCGGTTCCCGACGCCGTGGCCCAGGCGAAGGACTACATCACGGGAGCCATTGAGCGGGGGCTGGCCATCGGCCGGGGCCACGGCCCGGTCCACCATTTCTACCGGCTCTACGACCTGGCCGGGTGGTCCTTCGGTTGATGTGGATGGAAACCGCGGATGAACGCGAATGAGGCACGAACGTGGTGTGGGAGCGGCGAAAGCCGCGAAACGGGTGGTCGGCCACTCCGTGGCGTTGCGGCCACCACCTCATCGCGCCTTGCGGCACTCCCACAGAGAGGAAAAAGCTCCACAGAGCTCACAGCGCCCCGGTCCAGGCTCCTTCATGCAGGCGGGGTGAGGACCTCACCCTGGTCCTTTATAGGAAGCGTGAACTTGCACCGACCATGCCCATGGGCTGTAGGGGCGAATGATCATTCGCCCCTACAGCGGCCTGCTTTTCAAAGGCGCTTTTCATCTTTCATTGTCACAGCGGCTTCGTGATGGGGGTTGGTGGGAAGAAGGACTGCGGAAGGGGCCCGATCGGCCGGAACCGCCGGATGATGTCAGCGGCCTTTGCCTTTGGGAGGGTCCTTCTTCTTGAAGCGGTCCAGGCGGATCACCCGGGCGCCGCCGTCGGGGGCATCCCCGGCGGGCCGCACCGGGTCTTCCTTTTGCAACGCCTTGATCTGCTCGGCCAGGGAGGAATCCTGGGAGAGCATCTCCTCGATCTCCTTTTCCTGGTCCCGCCAGGCGGTTTCCAGGTGCGTCAGGTCCCAGCGGCGTTCCAGAAAGTCACCCAGAATCTCCATCAGGCGGTGCAGGAGAAGCCCATGGGGCTCCTTCAGGTAGAAGGGTACATGGGCCCACAGGTTCAGAGCCCGAATCTCCAGGTGCGGTGCGGCTTCCAGGATGGGCGCATGAATCGCGCCGGGGCCCTCGTATTCGGCGGGCTGGCAGCCCCAGGCCTGCAGCCGGTTGTAGCCTTCCGGGTCGTGGGCCAGCCCGGAGATGCGGATTTCATCGTAGAAGATCTGGTCGTAGAGGCTGCCCAGAAGCAGAATCTCTCGGCACCCCCATTCCTTCAGCGTCTTGAGGAGCTGGACACTGAACCGGCGCCAGCCCAGGGAGGGCTCCGTGCCGATCCCCAGGAAGAACGGGGGCCTGGAACCGTCGGTGGGCATGAAGGTCCGGAACTCAGGCCATTCCAGGTGTTGAACGCGCCCGTGGCGGATCACCACATGGGGGCGCAGTTCGGAGGTGTGCCAGTAGCCTTCCAGGTCCCACACGGCCACTTGCAGGCATGGCTCCAGGCGGTTGACCTCTTCCAGGATCCGCGAGCTGAGCCCGCCTGCATCGGGCCATCCCGTAAAGCTTACAACCGCCTTCTCGGCGCGCAGATTCGGCACCAGCGGTGTCATCTCCATGGCCGACCTGTCCTCCCTTCTCGCTCCCCGCCTGCCGGTAAAAGCCGGGGCCCTGCCTGCCCGGCCCGTTGTGGACTCCCCTTAACCGATGCCTCCCGATTAACGGTCATGGCGAGATTCGCCACCCCGCATGGATGAAAAAGCGGGCCGGAGCAAGGGCCATTGTCGGAACGCCGCAATATGCCCTTCTCTATGAGTCACTGCGCGCCCCTTGCATGGCCGGGCACCTTCGTTGCGGCCTTCGCAGTTCCTACAACTAAAAGATTTGCGTCTATTCGCGTTCATTGGCGGTTCTCTTTCATATGAGCCGATGCCTTCGTAGGGGCGGTTCGCGCACCGTCCCCACACCCACCGCTCACCACCAGTAAACCTCCTTGGGGGCAATCTTTGTCCCGACGCCGGTCGCTTCACGCCGGCGGAGGAATCAGATTCAGGCGCCGCAATTCTCTCAGGAGCACCTTACAGTCACGGAAGACCCAGTGGGGCCCGGCGGCCCGAAGGGCGTCCATGCCCACCCGGCCGGAGGCGACCGCCGCGGTGAAGGTTCCCACCCGGCGGCCCGTTTCGACGTCCAGCGGATGATCCCCCACCATGAGGGCCCGCTCCTTTTCCACACCCAGCAGGGCAAGCGCCCTTTCCAGGTGTTCCGGGTGGGGCTTGACGTTTTTCACGTGATCCCGGGCCAGGAAGCAGGAACACAGCCGGTCGATGTCCGGAAAGACATGCCGGACGGCCGAGCTGCAGTTGCGGGTGATGACGGCCGTCGGCACTCCGCTCACCTGCAGGTCCCTGAGGATGGTACGGGTGTAGGGAAAGAGCTTGCCCCGCCGGGCGGCCTCCAGTTCCATGTCCACCACCAAGCCGTGGGCGGCTCTCCGGAAATCCTCCGCCGCGCCGTCGGCCCCGGGTATCCGCCGGGCCAGATGCTCGATCCATTCCAGGGCGGGCATGGGCGAGAGACCCGGTCGCCGGTTCAGGTAGGTTTCGGCCAAGGCGGCGATCCGCTCCTTCATGATGGAAAAATCCAGGTGCAGTTCCGCCAACGTGCCGTCGAAGTCAAAAATCAGGGCATGGATCATGCCTTCCGTTTCCTTTCCTGCCTTCGCACCGTTTGCGTCTTCTTAACATCGCCCGCCACGGTCTCCCAAGGACAAAATCCCAATGACGGCTTGCACATCGCAGGCCGCTTGTCTATTTTTAGGCGTTCTTTCGGACAAGGGCGGGTTCGATGTTTCGGGTGCCGCGAAGAGGGAGGATGGAATGGGCGGGCAGGTGCCGCTTCTCGGTTTCGATGCCGCCGTGGATCGGCTGCTTCAAAAGCAGGAATCTTATCACGTCAATTATCTGGCCATGTATTCGTCCTGGTTCGGTGGGATCCTTACCGATCCCCGCCTGATGGTGATTCCCGTGGACGATCACCTGGTGCACCGGGGAGACGGCATCTTCGAAGCGTTCAAGTGCGTGGACGGCTTCCTCTATCTGCTGGACCGGCACTTGGACCGACTGGAACGATCCGCTGCCATCGCGCAGCTCACCTGGCCGGTGGACCGAAGCCGCCTGGAGGACCTCATCAAGCAGACCGTTCGGGCGTCGGGAGCGCGGGAATGCCTGGTGCGGCTCTTCCTGTCGCGCGGTCCCGGGGGATTCACCACGGATCCCTACGAATGTCCGGCCAGCCAGCTTTATATCGTCATCACGCGCCTCAAGCAGGCACCGGAAGAGAAGCTCACCAAGGGTGTCACCCTTAAAAGCAGCCATATCCCCATCAAGAAGTCCTATTTTGCCAGCGTCAAGAGCTGCAATTACCTCCCCAACGTGCTCATGACCAAGGAAGCCCGGGATGCGGGCGTGGACTTCACCGTGTCCATCGACGAGAACGGCTTCCTGGGCGAAGGCGCCACGGAGAACGTGGGCATCGTGACTCGGGACAACCGATTTCTGGTGCCCCGGTTCGATCGCATTCTGCGGGGCACCACTGTAACGCGGATGTTGGAGCTGGCCCGGGAATTGGTGGAGCGAGGGGAGCTGGCCCAAGTGGGCGAGGCGGACATCCGGCCCGAAGATGCCTACGGGGCCGCGGAGATGATGACCTTCGGAACCACCTTCGATGTGCTTCCCATCGTCCAGTATGACGGGCATCCCATCGGGGACGGCGTGCCGGGTCCCTGGTTCCGCCGCTTTCGGGAGATGTTGCACGGGGATATTCGATCCGGCCAAGGGGTGCGCACTCCCGTCTGGGACGAGCCCGCCGGTAGTATGAAAGAAAACCGCGAATGAACGCGAATGAACAGCAATGACAATGAGCGGGATGTGGAAGTGGCGCACGCCGCTCCACACAGTGGGATGATGAGCATGAGCCTAAGCGAAAAGAACCTTCTGGATCGTGTGGATCGGGCCTTCAGTGAGTCGCTGGCGGCGGTGGAGGGCCTGTGGCGATCCCAAGGGGCGGTGATCGTGGAGATGGCCCGGATGGTGGCCGGTGCTTTCAAGGCCCACCGGCGCCTGTACATCTTCGGCAACGGCGGGAGCGCCGCCGACGCCCAGCACCTGGCGGCGGAATGCATCAATCGGTTCCAGATGGAACGGGCGCCTCTGCCGGCCGTGGCCCTGACGGTGGACACGTCTGTTCTCACGAGCATCGCCAACGATTACGACTTCAAGGACGTCTTCCTCAAGCAGATCCAGGCGCTGGGGGAGGCGGGGGACGTGGCTCTGGGGCTGAGTACCAGCGGGCGGTCCGAGAACGTCCTGCGTGCCCTCCGCTGGGCCCGGGAACACGGCCTTCACACCCTGGGCTTCGCCGGCCGGGACAAGACGGACATGGACATCTACTGCGACCGGATTCTCCATGTGCCCTCGCCTGTGACAGCACGGGTTCAGGAGGGCCACATCGCGGCGGGCCACATTTTGTGCGAGCTCATCGAGGTGCTGGTCTTTCAGCCCGACGATCCGGAAGGGGAGGAACCGGCCCCGGCGATCTGCTGACGGGGGGACGACGGACGGAAAAAAACCATGAAGCCCATTTCCCTTGATGACGTTCGAACCACCAGCCTCTTTGATCGCCCCAGCAAGGTGGCGGCCGAAGACCTGGGAAGACCGTGGATCCCCGGAGGGAGCCTGGCGGATTTCCTCGCCTTTTTGCCGTCTCAACTGGCGGCGAGGGATCTGAGGGAGGCGGTGAACGCCGCGGCCGAAGCCGTCCTGGGCGGCCGGACCGTTCTCCTGGGCATGGGAGCCCACCCCATCAAGGTGGGGCTTGCCCCGGTGATCATCGACGCCATGGAGACGGGGATCCTCAAGGGGCTGGCCCTGAACGGAGCCGGGGTGATCCACGACGTGGAGATGGCCCTGGCGGGCAAGACGTCGGAAGACGTGGGTGCCCATCTTTCCCTGGGCCGTTTCGGTATGGCGCGGGAGACGGCGGAATTCATCAACGGGGCGGTGAAGGAGAGGGCGTCCGACGGCGGGACCGGGTTCGGTGAAGCCGTGGGGCGGGCCTTGTTGGAGGCCGACCCGCCCCATGGGCGATTCAGCCTTCTTGCGGCGGCGGCCCGCCTGGGAATCCCGGTGACCGTGCACGTGGCCATCGGCACGGACATCATCCACATGCACCCGTCCATGGACGGTGCGGCCGTGGGGGCTGCCAGCCACTACGACTTCCGGGTCTTCTGCCGACTGGTGACCACGCTCCGGGAGGGGGTCTACATCAACCTGGGATCGGCGGTGGTGCTGCCCGAGGTCTTCCTGAAGGCCGTAAGCGTGGCCGCCAACCTGGGATACGATCTTTCCGGGATCACCACCATCAACATGGACTTCCTGCGGCATTACCGGCCGCACGTGAACGTGGTGGAACGGCCCACGGCGGGAAGGGGAAGGGGATACCACCTGGTAGGCCATCACGAGATCCTCTTCCCGCTCTTCTGTGCGGCGGTGAAGGAGGCGGTGGCCGCCCGGAGGGGCTCCGCCCCCGCCGAAATCCCGGGCCGTTCCTCTGGGCGCGAGACTTAGGAGGACGCCATGGCGACCAAGATTCGCATCGAAGCCCCCGGGATCCTGATGGACGCCCTATTGAACGATTCCCCCACGGCCCGTCGCATTGCCGAGGCGTTGCCCCTGGAGGCGGAAGCTAGTACCTGGGGGGAGGAGATCTACTTCGCCATTCCCGTTTCCGAGCCGCTTTCGGAAGACGCCCGGGAAGTGGTGGAGCGGGGAGACCTGGGCTACTGGCCCACGGGGAAGGCCTTCTGCATCTTTTTCGGTCCCACGCCCATGAGCCGCGGGGACGAGATTCGCCCGGCCAGCGCCGTGAACGTCGTCGGGCGGGTGTGCGGAGACCCCGGGGTCTTCAAGTCCGTCCGGGACGGGGACCTTGTTCGGATCGTGGCGGCGTCTTAAGATAGGACCGCGCCCCATGGGGGCGGCACAATTCGTTGCAGCGAGGTGAAACGACCATGCCCATCTATGAGTTCGAGTGTTCCAAGTGTTCGGAAAAGTTCGAGTGTCTCGTCTTTCGAAGTGATGAGAAAGTGTCTTGCCCGTCTTGTGGCTCCCAGGAGGCCCAGCGGGTCATGTCCGTCTTCGGCTTCAAGAGCGGGGGTGACAAGGGGGCGGCCAGCAGCCGCATGGGCTCCGGGGCCTCTTCCTGTTCCGGCTGCGCCGGCGGCAGTTGCGCCACCTGCCATTAGGATCCTGGGCAAGGCCGCCCTTTTGGGGAATGGATGGATGAGGTGCCGCGATTTCTGTAGGGGCGGTTCGCGAACCGCCCCTACCGCCAACGGACAGCCTCTTTAGGAGGCTGTCCGAGAACTCCACAAACCGTCACTCCCGCGCAAGCGGGAGTCCATAACTTGCCGGAAATCCTGGATCCCCGCTTTCGCGGGGATGACGAAGGGGCGGTGAACAAAGCAAATTCGCCATTTTCAGACAGGCTCCTAGGAGCCTGTCCGACAATGGCTCTCCGAGACAAGAGCCCGGGCTATGGCGCCTCTTTTCATAGCCGTGGGGCTTCAGCCCCGCGGGAAAGGGCCTTCGTAAGCCCATGAAACGACAAGAAAGGCGCGATGGCCCATGCAACATTCGGGGGTTCTTTCGCAGCCCTAAAGGGCCGCGCTACGAGAAAGAAAGATCCTCCGCGACGTTTTTGGACAGCCTCCTTAGGTCTTCACCCTTGCGGGGATGACGGAACGTCCATCCGTGGGAAGATCCAAAGGGCCAAATCCCGTCACTCGGCCGAGGATGGAAGCGAAAGTCGGCGCCCAAGGCTCCTGATGAGCCTCGCCATTTAAGAAAGGGGATTCGTGCGGAACACCCTCGTCATTGGAACGCGCGGGAGCCTGCTGGCTCTCCGGCAAAGTGAAATGATCAAGGGCCTGCTGGAGGCTCGCTGGCCCGACCTTCGGGTGAGTCTGGAGATCATCAAGACCACCGGGGACAAGATCCTGGACGTGCCCCTGGCCAAAGTGGGCGGCAAAGGGCTTTTCGTCAAAGAGATCGAAGAGGCCCTCCTGGACGGTCGAGTGGACCTGGCCGTCCACAGCATGAAGGACGTGCCGTCCGAACTGCCCGGTCCCTTGGAACTGGCCGTGGTGCCGGCCAGGGAAGATCCACGGGACGTGCTGGTCTCCGAGCGGTTTCCGAGCCTGGAGGATCTTCCCCGAGGGGCCGTGGTGGGGACCAGCAGTCTGCGCCGTGCGGCGCAACTTCTGGCCCTGCGGCCGGATCTGCGGATCGAGAACCTTCGGGGCAACCTGGACACGCGCCTTCGAAAGGTCCGGGAAGGCCTCTACGATGCCGTCGTGCTGGCGGCGGCGGGCCTCCATCGCATGGGCTGGCGGGACCGCATTGCCAGTTACCTGGACCCGGATCTTTTCGTGCCGGCCATCGGCCAGGGGGCCCTGGGGCTGGAGATCCGAAAAGACGATCATGACGTGCGCCGCCTTCTCGCTCCCCTGCATGATGAATCCACCGCCCGGGCCGTGGCGGCGGAACGGGCCTTTCTGCACACCTTGGAAGGCGGCTGCCAGGTGCCCATTGCAGGCCATGCGACGGCGTCCCAAAACGGCGTGCTGCTGACGGGCCTGGTGGCTTCCCTGGACGGGCGGACCGTCTATCGGCAAACGGCCTCGGCGCCGCCGGGAGGAGAAGAGGCCGCGGGACGCGATCTGGCCCGGCGGCTCCTGGATGCGGGGGCCCGCGAGATCCTGGAATCGGTCTACCATGCTTCCTGCTGATCGCGAGGACGATGTGAAAAAGGGAAAGGTCTATCTGGTGGGTGCGGGACCCGGGGATCCGGGTCTTTTTACGTTGCGGGGCGTGGAAGTCCTTCGGCGGGCCGAGGTGGTCATCTACGACTTCTTGGCCAACGAAGAGCTGCTCTCTTTCGCGCCGCCCCATGCCGAAAGAATCTATGTGGGAAAGAAGGGCGGGGACCACACCTTGAGCCAGGACGGGATCAACCGGCTCCTGGTGGAAAAGGGCAGGCACCACGTGGTGGTTCGGCTCAAAGGCGGAGATCCCTTTGTGTTCGGCCGAGGAGGCGAGGAGGCCCAGGAGCTGGTGGCGGCCGGCATCGACTTCGAGGTGGTTCCGGGAGTCACCGCCGCCGTGGCCGTCCCCGCCTATGCCGGTATTCCCCTGTCCCACCGGGACTACACGGCGTCCATGGCCTTCATCACCGGGCACGAGAGGGCCGATTCCGAGGAATCCAAGATCGACTGGTCCAAGCTGGCCACGGCCGTGGGAACCCTCGTCTTCTTCATGGGCGTTAAGAACCTTCCGGACATCACGGCGCGCCTCATGGAGCACGGCCGGTCCCCGGAAACGCCCGTGGCGGTGATCCGTTGGGGCACCACGCCCGAGCAGCGGACGGTGACGGGAACCCTGGGCGACGTGGTGGACCGGGTGCGGGAAGCGGGCCTGAAGCCGCCGGCGCTCATCGTGGTGGGTGAGGTGGTGCGGCTCCGGGATCAGCTCAACTGGTTCGAACGGCGCCCGCTCTTCGGGCGCACCGTTTTGGTGACGCGGGCCCGGGAGCAGGCCAGCGACTTCAAGAGGCTTCTGGAGGAGAAAGGCGCCCGGTGCGTGGAATTTCCCACCATCCGGATCGCTCCCCCGGAGAGTTGGGAACCCCTGGACCGGGCCTTGTCGGAGATCCATTCCTACGACTGGGTTATTTTCACCAGTGTGAACGGCGTGCGTTTCTTTATGGAAAGGCTCTTCGCGGCGGGAAAGGACGTTCGCGCCCTGGCCGGGCGGAAGCTGGCCGCCATCGGCCCCAAGACGGCCGAAGCGTTGGAAGAAAGAGGCCTGAAATTGGACGTGGTTCCCGGCGAATACAGGGCCGAGGGCATCCTGGAGGCCATGGGGGCGGATTCGGTCAAGGGGGCCCGCATCCTTCTGCCCCGTGCCAAGGTGGCCCGCGACGTACTCCCCGAGACGCTCCAGAAATGGGGCGCCCGCGTGGACGTGGTGCCCGCCTACGAAACGGTGCTGCCCACGGAAGGGGCCGACCGGATGGCGGAAATGCTCCGGGAGGGCCGTGTGGACGTGGTCACCTTCACCTCGTCTTCTACGGTGACCAATTTCCTCCAAGCCTTCGACGCCCACGACCCCCTGCAGCTCCTGGAAAAGACCACCGTGGCCTGCATCGGCCCCATAACGGCCGAAACGGCCCGCAGCCGAGGGGTTCCCGTACACGTTGTGGCCGAGGAATACACCATCCCCGGCCTGGTCCAGGCCCTGTGCGACCACTTATCGGGCTAGACGCCGCCGGCGGGGGATGCGGTTTCGCCCCTTTCCTGCAAAGGCGGGATTTCCATAGAATCTATTTGGGAAGTGCAAGGGTGCGGTCTCAACGGGCTCTGCCTGTTGCATCTTATGGTCCACCACGAGAGAGAGAATCCATGAAGCTGAAGGTCATTATTCATCAGGCGGAGGAAGGGGGCTATTGGGCGGAAGTCCCCTCCATTCCCGGCTGTGCGACACAAGGGGAAACGTTCGAAGAGCTTCTCGCTAATCTTTACGACGCGGTGGAAGGCTGTCTGTCTATAGATTCGGAAAAGTTAAAGATTCCAGAGAATGCGCGGATTGTGGAGATAGCCGTTTGAAAGCCGTAACGGGCAAGCAGCTTTGCCGGGTCCTTGAGCGGAAAGGATGGGTCCTTGCACGAATAAGCGGGAGCCACCACATTTACACGCGACAGGGAATCCCGTACCGCTTATCCATTCCCGTCCATGGTAACAAGCCCCTGAAGATAGGCCTTCTGAAACACTTTATGAAGCTTGCAGACATTGAAGAGGCTGAGCTTTAGGGCGCCGGGAGCTCGTCTGAAAACTCCTGGGACGACCGCTTTTCTCGTGGCGCAGCCCTTCAGGGCTACGGAGGAATCCACGAATTTCGGTCGGACCTCCAAGTATCGCCTGTCACATAACCTGTGGGAGCACCATCATCTGTGGGAGCGGCGAAAGCCGCGAAAGGGATGGCCAGCCGTTTCGTGGCGTTGCGGTCGGCCCGGCTCATCGCGCCTTGCGGCGCTACCACAAAGACTCCCCGCACTGACGGTTCTTTCATCCGAGGGGGGAGGCGAGTCTTGCCATGATCGTTAATGGTGCTACGGCGGCCGCTCCCCCGCGGGGCTGAAGCCCCGCGGCTACGAAGAGAACGGAAATTCCTCGGCCCGTTGAGCCGGAGGAACATTCCCGGACAGCCTCCTAGTCGTGTCCCGGCCTCACTCGTTTCAACCAACGATCGAGGGCCGGATAGCGTTGGGCCAAGCGGTCCAGAAGGCGGGCCACCCAGGGGATTTCTCTTCCCAGCACCACCAGGCCCAAAGCGATGAAAAGGGCCCCCTGCAGGACCGGCAGGAAGAGCCCCGCCACGCCCAGCACCAGCAAAAGACTTCCTGCGACGATCCGAGCTGTTCTTTTCATGGCCCGAGGCGCTCCCGGCGGCGGTCAGTGCACGAATAGATACGTCATGTAGCCCAGATAGCCCGCCAACAGGGCACCTCCTTCCAGACGGTTGACCCTTCCCCGCCTCCCGGTCTTCCAGGAACGGCACACGGGCCAGAGCAACAACGTGGCCAGCAGCATCACCGGAAAATCCCGGTGGAAGGCTTCCGGGGAAACTTGAAGCGGCAGGATGGTGGCCGGAACGCCCAGGATGGCCAGGAGGTTGAAAATGTTGGATCCCACCACGTTCCCCACCGCGATGTCGTCTTCCTTCTTGATGGCGCCGGCAACGGAGGTGGCCAGTTCCGGAAGGCTCGTCCCCACAGCCACCAGGGTGAGCCCGATCACCAGTTCGCTCACGCCGAAGGCCCGCGCCATACCCACACCGCCCCAGACCAGCAGACGGCTGCCCAGGGTGAGACACGCGAGGCCCAGGGCCAGGTAAGTCAAGGGCCTGCGCAGGTCGCCCCTTTCGGGAGGTGCCGGCTCTTCGGCTGCCTCTTTCAGCAGGGCGTCCACCTGTCCCTGCCGGGCGGACCTTACCATCCACCACAGGAAGAGGGCCATGCCTCCCAGCAGGAGAAGCCCTTCGAAGCGGCTGAAGACCGCGTCCTTTGCCATGAGCCAGGCCAGGACCGAAACCACCACTAAAGCCGGGTATTCCCGCTGGAGCAGGGCGGAATGGATCATGAGGGGGCGAAAGAGGGAAGCGGTGCCCAGGATGAGCCCGATGTTGGCGATGTTGCTTCCCACCACGTTTCCCACGGCCACGTCCGGGTGTCCCATGAAGGTGGCCGTCACGGTGATGAGCAGCTCCGGGAGCGACGTGCCGAACGAGACGACGGTGAGTCCCACGATGAGCGGAGAAATCCCGAGGCGGCGCGCCAGCCGGGCGGCCCCCTCCACGAATCGGTCCGCGCCCCACAGGAGCGCCAGGATGCCGGCCGCCACGGCCGCACCGTACAGGATCATCGGAGTCAGTCTCCTCCTTCGTTCTATTCCTTCACCTGCTTGTGCCGGTAGCTGATGTAGGCATCGCGCAGCGCGATGTAGGGATCCAGGGCGGACGCCTTGAGATCTTCGTATTCGCCCAGGCGAAGGGAGGTGCGGTTCACGTACTTGACGGCCTTCACCCCCGCATAGAGGCCGGTGGGCGGATAGAGATAGGACGTGGGATCCAGGAAGGTGTCCGCACCGAATCCCAGGGAGTCGCGGAGTGTGGACGGGCCGAAGAGCGGCCAGTTGATGTAGAGGCCGTTGCCCATCCCGTAGACGGCCAAGGTTTGCCCGAAGTCTTCCTCATGGGCCTTGAGGCCGAATTCCTGTTCCGCCGGGTCGAACAATCCGCCGGCCCCCAGGGTGGAGTTGAGGGCGAAGCGGGCGATTTCCACACCGCATCGTTGCACCTTGCCCTGCAGCAGGTTGTTCACGATGCGCACGGGGGCCAGGATGTTGTCAAAAGCGTTTCGAATGGCGATGCGCAGCCCCGGCGGCAGGAACGTTCCGTACACCTTGGCCGTGGGCTTGAGAAGCCAAAAATAGAGCCTGTCGTTGACCTGAAAGAAAAAGCGGTTCATGGGCTCCAGGGGATCCGCCACCGTCACCGTCTCCTCGGCGAAGGGATCCTGGAATTCGTCGCCGGCCGCCCACGCCGCGGCCGTCCCGCCGCAGGGAGCCGAAAAGGATCCGCCAAGAACCAACAAGACCGCAACGGCCAACCAGATGGCCGCACCCTTGACCTTTCCGCCGCGTCTGTCCTTGTGCATCGTCTTCCTCCATCTCAGGCCGGGTCGTGAACGGAAAGCCTCATCTAACGCGCCCCCCCGCGGGTTTGTCAACAGGATAACGCACCGGTCTTTCTACCCCGGGCCCGTTTGTGATATGTGTGGACGCCACGAAGACCGGCCGGGAGAGGAACGCGCTTCACAGAGGAAACGACGGAGGCCCCACGGAATGGACCGAACGCTTTTTTCCCGGGACGACCTCAAGCAGCTTTCGGAACTGGGGATTTCGGTGGAGGAGGTGCAGCGGCAACTGGAGCTCTTTTCGAGACAGGACGTCTTTGTGGATCTTCACCGGCCCTGCACCCTGGGAGACGGCGTCATCACGGTGGACGGCGCCCTGGAACGGGCGTGCCTGGAGGCATACCAGAGGGCGGCCAGAAGCGGCCGCTACCTGAAATTCGTGCCGGCTTCCGGTGCCGCCACCCGCATGTTCAAGGCCCTGTTCGCCGTCCTGAATGAAGAGCCCGTTCCTTCCCTGGAGCAGCTCCAGGAGCGGGCGGCTGCAGGAGACGAGGACGCCCTGGGCACCGTGCGTTTCGTGAGCCAGGCACAGCGGTTTGCCTTCTTCGACCAATGGCAAGTGTGTGCGGAGCGCCAGGGTTGGCGCCTGGAGGATGCCTTGAGGGCGGGGGATCTGGAGCGCCCCCTCCGGGTCCTGCTCACGGAAGAAGGCCTGGGGCTGGGGCGCCTTCCCAAGGCCCTCATCCCTTTTCACCGTTATCCCGACCATGTGCGGACGGCCCTGGAAGAACACCTGGTGGAAGCGGCCGAATACGTTCGGGATGCGGACGGGGTCTGCCGGATTCATTTCACGGTCAGCCCGGAACACGAGGATCTCTTCCGGGATCACGTGGAAAAGGTGCGGTTCGTCCACGAGCGCCGCCTGGATACGGGATACGTTGTCGGCCTTTCCCACCAGAGTCCGTCCACCAACACCATCGCCGTGGACGATCACAACAGGCCCTTTCGGGATTCCCGAGGCCGCCTGGTGTTCCGGCCTGCGGGCCACGGCGCGCTCCTGCACAATCTCGACGCCCTGAAGGGGGACCTGGTCTACATCAAGAACATCGACAACGTGGTGCCCGATCACCTGAAAGGGGAGACCATCCGTTGGAAGCGGATCCTGGGGGGGCTTGCGGTTCTCATCCAGAGACGCGTGCACGGGCACATCAAGCGGCTGCGGGCGGGCGCGTCCCGAAGCGCCGTGGAGGACGCCCGCCGGTTCGTTGAGGAAACCTTCTGGGGGGCGCCCTGTTCCATCGGCGGGTCCCTTTCGGCCCAAAGGGATCTGCTCCTGGATGCCTTGGACCGGCCCGTACGGGTGTGCGGCATGGTGCGCAACGTGGGCGAGCCGGGCGGAGGTCCCTTCTGGGTGCGCAACGGCAAGGGGCGCATCCTGGTCCAGATCGTGGAGAAGGCGCAGGTGAACATGGACGATCCCAAGCAGCGGGCCATCTGGAGCCGCTCCACCCATTTCAACCCTGTGGATCTCGTCTGCGCCCTTCGCGACCCGGACGGCAAGCCCTACGACCTGAAAAGGTACGTGGATCCCAGCGCGGTGATCATCACGCGCAAGTCCCTGGACGGAAGGCCCCTGAAGGCGTTGGAGCTTCCGGGCTTGTGGAACGGTTCCATGGCCTTTTGGAACACCCTGATGGTGGAGGTGCCCACCATCACCTTCAACCCGGTCAAGACGGTGCTGGATCTCTTGCGGCCGGAACACCAGCCGCCCGCCCGCCCTTAAAGGAAGGACTCCATTCGAAAAGGCCCATGAACGAGAAATATACGCTGGAAGAACTGGAGGCGCTCCACGAGATCGCCCGGACTCTGGCAAGACCCGACGACATCAAGGAGCAGTTGCGGGGCGTGCTGGAGATTTTGAGCGATCGGCTGGGCATGGAACGGGGCATGATCTCCATCCTGGATGCCCGTACGGGCGAAGCCTGGCTGGACGTGGCCCGGGGTGTGGACGTGCGCGCCGGAAGTGTCATTTACCGGCCCGGGGAAGGTTTGACGGGCAAGGTGGCCCAGACCGGGCGCCCCCTGGCCATTGCGAACCTGGGTGAAGAGACCCACTTTCTGGACCGTACGGGCGCCCGCAAAAAACTGGACCGGAAGGAGCTGGCCTTCCTGTGCGTGCCCATCTTCCACCAGGGACGGGTGGTGGGGGTCCTTTCCGCGGACAAGCTGAGCCGGAACGTGGCGGACCTGGGCCGGGAGGTGGCGCTGCTGAGCGCCGTGGCCGAGCTGCTGGGCAAGGGGGTCCATTTCCGTGCCGTGGAGGAAGAGAACCGGAGGCTCAGGAGCCTGCTGGCCGAAGCCCGTCGCCCCAAGACCCAGATCCTGGGGCGTTCCAAGGTAATCCGCGACGTGCTGCGGCTGATCGACCAGGTGGCGGACACCAACACCACCGTGCTCATCCATGGGGAGACCGGTACGGGCAAGGAGCTGGTGGCCCAGGCCATCCATGAAAACAGCCGCCGCAGCAAAGGCCCCATGGTGCGGGTCAACTGCGCCGCCATGCCCGACACCCTGCTGGAAAGCGAGCTGTTCGGCCACGAGAAGGGGGCCTTCACCGGGGCGGTCACCCGGCGGCGGGGACGGTTCGAGGAGGCGCAAGGCGGCACCATCTTCCTGGACGAGGTGGGGGAGCTTTCCCCCGTGGCCCAGGCCAAGCTCCTGCGGGTGCTCCAGGAACGGGAGTTCCAGCCCCTGGGTTCGTCCCGCACGGTCAAGGTGGACGTGCGGGTGGTGGCGGCCACCAACCGGGACCTGGAACAAGAAGTGGCCAAGGGGCGGTTCCGCTCGGACCTCTACTACCGCCTGAACGTCTTTCCCATCTTCCTGCCTCCCCTTCGGGACCGGGGCCCCGACATTCTGCTGCTGGCCGACTATTTCGTGGTGAAATACGCGGAGCAGTTCGGCAAGTCGGTCAAGCGCATTTCCACCCCCGCCATCGACCTGCTCATGGCCTACCACTGGCCGGGCAACGTCCGTGAGCTCGAAAATTGCATGGAAAGGGCGGTGGTGCTCGCTTCCGGCGATGCCATCGAGGCCCGTCACCTGCCGCCCACCCTGCAGATGAAGCCCGCGGAGCTCCGCTCCCGGTCCCGGGGGAAGCTGGAAGCGCTGGTGGGGGCCTACGAGCGGGATCTCATCGTGGAAGCGCTCAAGGACGCCCGGGGCAACCAGTCCCAGGCGGCGCGGCTGCTGGGCACCACCAAGCGGATCATCCAGTACAAGGTGCAAAAGTACGGCATCGATCCCAAGCGGTTTCGGGACCGGTCCGTGTGAGGCGAAAAGAACCGTGAAGATCGCTCTGGTTCAGATGAACCCCACCATCGGGGACTTCGCCGCCAATGCGGCCAAGATTCGACGGGGAGTGGAAGCGGCCCGGTCACAGGGGGCGGATCTGGTGGTCTTTCCCGAGATGGCCCTGGTCGGCTATCCGCCCCGGGATTTGCTGGATCGACACGGCTTTGTGGAAAGGAGCCGGAGCCGCTGGGAGGAGATCGCCCGGGCGAGCCGGGGGACGGCGGTTCTCTGCGGAGCCGTGGCCCCCAACCCGGAGCCCTATGGAAAGCCCTTCCACAATGTGGCGCTCTGGTTCGAGGACGGAACCCTGCGGCAAGTGATCCGGAAGCGTCTGCTGCCGTCCTACGACGTCTTCGACGAGGAGCGCTACTTCGAACCGGGCCGGGAGCCCGGCGTGGTGACGGTCCTGGGAAGACGGATCGGCGTTTCCATCTGCGAAGACGTGTGGACCCGGCCCGATTACCTGCCGAGGCCCCTGTACCGCGTGGATCCGGTGGCGGAACTGCGTTCGGCGGGCATGGAGGTGCTCATCAACATCGCCGCGTCCCCTTACCACGTGGGCAAGGCCCGGTGGGTGGGCGACCTGCTCCGGGATCACGCACTCCGATGCGCCGTGCCCGTGATCTATGTCAACCAGGTGGGCGGAAACGACGAACTCATCTTCCAGGGCCACAGCATGGCGTGGGGTGCGGACGGAGCGCTGCTGGCCTGCGGGGCCGACTTTCGAGAAGACCTGATTCTGCTGGATCTGGAAAGACCCCGGCCGATGCCCGAAACGCCGCCCGTGGAGGCCGCTTCCGAAGTGTTGGAAGCTCTCGTTTTGGGCCTGAGGGACTATGCGCAAAAGTGCGGGTTTCGGGATGTGGTCCTGGGCCTGAGCGGAGGGATCGATTCCGCGGTGACCGTCTGCATCGCCCGACTGGCCTTGGGCCCGGAGCACGTCCTGGCCGTGGCGCTTCCGGGGCCCTACAACGCGCCGGAAAGCCTGGAAGATGCTCGGGCCCTGGCGGCCAACCTGGGGATCCGCTTCGCCGTGGTGCCCATCCATGACCTGTTCCGGACCGCCCGGGAGACCCTGCAGCCGGTCTTCGCCGATCGGGAGCCGGATGTGACCGAGGAAAACATCCAGGCACGGCTGCGCGGCCTGCTGCTCATGGCCCTTTCCAACAAGTTCGGGAGCCTGGTGCTCAACACCGGCAACAAGTCGGAACTGGCCGTGGGATATTGCACCCTCTACGGCGACATGAACGGGGGCTTGTCGGTGCTGGGCGATGTGCCCAAGACCCTGGTGTACCGCCTGGCGGACCACATCGACCGGCGCTACGGCTGGATCCCGGAACGGATCGTCACCCGCCCTCCGTCGGCCGAACTGAGACCGGGCCAGAAGGACCAGGACAGCCTTCCGCCCTATCCGTTGCTGGACGCCATCCTGGCCGCCTACGTGGAGGAGCGGCGGTCTTTCGAGGAGATCTGTGCCCAAGGCTACGACCCGGATGTGGTGCGCTGGGTGCTTCGACGGGTGGACGGCAACGAATACAAACGATGGCAGGCCCCCCCGGTGCTGAGGGTGACCACCAAGGCGTTCGGATCCGGGAGGCGATGCCCCATAGCCCATCGATACCGAGAGGAATGAGATCATGAAGAAGGTGGAAGCGATCATCAAGCCGTTCAAGCTGGACGACGTGAAGGAGCGACTGACCGACCTGGGCATCAAGGGCATGACGGTGACGGAGGTTCGCGGATTCGGCCGTCAGAAGGGCCACACGGAGATTTACCGGGGGGCGGAGTACGTGGTGGACTTCCTGCCCAAGATCAAGGTGGAGGTCGTGGTGGGAGACGACCGGGTGGGCGAGGTGGTGGAAGCCATTTGCGAGGCGGCCCGCACGGGCAAGATCGGCGACGGCAAGGTCTTCGTGCTTCCGGTGGAAGAGTGCATCCGGATCCGCACCGGAGAGCGGGGCGAACAGGCGGTTTGAAATGAAAGAAAACCGCGAATGAAAGCGAATAAACGCCAATGGCAATGGGCGAGATGCGGGAGCGGCCAAACCCGCGAATGGGGTAGGCGGCCGTTCCATGGTCGGTGCGGCTTCCCCAGCTCATCGTGCCTTGCGGTGTTCCCACCGGGCGGCGGTCCCCCGGGGCAGGTTCTTTCATCCGTACGGGGTGGCGAGCCTCGCCATGATCGTTTCTATGAAACGCGGCCTCGTTCCGTTCGTGCGCACGGCCTGTAGGGGCGAATAATCATTCGCCCCTACAGGGATCCGCTTGCCAAAGGTGCGTTTCATCCTTCGTTGTCACGGGCCGTCCGGGATGGGGGTGAATGGGAAAAAGAACCGCGAATGAACGCGCATAGATGCAATTAGAAACCGGTTGATTTTACAACGGCTCAGTCCCGAAACGGGGAGCTTCCATGAATCTGAATGCATCGGCCGCTGTCTTTACCGGTCTCAGATCGCTGCGAGAAGAATTCGCCGAACTGTGCGCCCGGGATGTGCCCGGCGTTACGGCCGCCCGAACTTATGCCCGCGGGGTTCTGGAGGCCCTGAAGGAGGCCGTGGGCCCGCGGATCGAGTCTTCCGGAGGCTGGTTCCTCGCGGCGGTGGGCGGCTTCGGGCGCGGGGAACTGAGCTTCGTCTCCGACCTGGATCTTCTCTTCCTCTACAAGCGCCGCCTGCCCGAACGCATGGAAGCGGTGGTGCGAGACGTGGTCTACGGCCTGTGGGATTCGGAATTCGAGGTGGGACATTCCACCCTGTCCCAGGCCGGATTGAAAAAGCTCATGGCCGACGATTTCAGCGCCCAGACCACGAACCTGGAAGCGCGCTTCATCGCCGGGGACGAAGCGTTTTTCCGATCCTGGAGAGAGGACCTGGTGCGGTCCTTCGGGGTGCGCAAGCGCTTTCGGTTCCTGGATCGACTCAAGGAATACCGAGCCCAGCGGGCGCGGCAATACGGGGAGAGCACCTACCTTTTGGAGCCCCATATCAAGGAAGGCTTGGGGGGCTTGAGGGATCTGCACAGCATCCGCTGGATCGGTACAGTCTTCTTGGGCGATTCGTCCCTGGAACGGATGGTGGGTGAAGGGTGGCTTTCTCAGGAAGAAGCCCTGTGGCTGGAAAAGGCGGAAGACTTTCTGTGGCGGGTGCGCCTGCAGCTCCACCGGGCGAACCGGCGGCGCCAGGACCAGCTTCTGCTCACGGACCAGGAAAACCTGGCCTATCGACTGGGTTTTCTAGACGGCACCGAGGGATCCGCGGTGGAGGCCTTCATGCGGCTCTACTACCGGCATACCGCCCGTGTGCGACGCATCGCGGCCTTCCTGGTGGACCGCCTGGAACACGACAAGGACCGGCGGAGCCGTCGCCGCCGCCGCAAGACGATCCTCCCGGGCCCCCTCCTGCTGGAAGGGGACCATCTCTTTTTCGTGGAGCCGGAACGGATTCCCGAGGATCCCGCCATCATCATGACCCTATTTTGGGAGGCGGCCCGCAAAGGGGCCCACTTCCACCACCGCACCGGCCAGATCGTCCGGGAAAACCTGAACCACGTAAGCGATGCCGTCCGAACGGACCCCCTGACCGTGGAGCGCTTCTTCTTTATCCTGCTCCACCCCCAAAAGGCCTTTCCCATCCTCAAGATCATGATGGAAACGGGGTTCCTCCAGGCCTTCCTGCCGGAGCTGGCCCCGGTGCGCTACCGGGTCCAGCACGATGTCTACCACCTGTACACGGTGGATGAGCACCTGCTGAGAACCGTCCTGGAACTTCACCGGCTGGAGGCCGGCGAGGATTCCCTGGCGCCCCAGGTCCAGCTGGCGTCCCTCTTTTCCGAGATCCACCACAAACGGGTGCTCTACCTGGCGGGCCTGATCCATGACATCGGCAAGGGGGCGGGAAAGAATCATTCGGTGCGCGGTGCCGACATGTCCCGGGATCTGGCCGTGCGGTTGGGCCTGGATCCCCAAGAGCGGGAATTGTTGGAATTTCTCGTGCGTAACCACCTCCTGCTGGCCGAGACGGCCCTCAAGAGGGACTTGAGCGACGAAAAGCCCATCCTCCGGTGCGCCATGCGCGTGGCGGACCGCGAGCGCCTGCGCCTGCTCTACCTCCTCACGGTGGCCGACTCCAGGGCCACGGGCCCCGGAGCCTGGAACACGTGGCGCGCCTCCCTTCTCCATGAGCTCTTCATCAAGGTGGATCGCATCCTGGAGCGGGGGGACTGGAGGCCGGAAGATGCTCAGTCCCGCGCGGAGGCCGTGCAGCGATCGGTTCTGGAACTCTGCGAAGAGGCCCGGAGGCCCCGGGTGGAACAGTGGCTCGAGAGCCTCTCCCTGAGATACCTTCTTACTCAAAATCCGGAGGACATCCTTCGCCACTTCCACATGGAAATGCGGGTGCCGCGGGAACCCCTCGTCCTGGATGCCCGTCCCCTAGAAGAGGAGCTCTGGCAGGTGACCGTGGCGTGTCCGGACCGCCCCGGTCTCTTCGCCACCATCACGGGGGTCCTTTGGCTCCACGGATGCAACATTCTCTCGGCGGATATCTTCACCCGGGAAAGGGGCATCGCCCTGGATGTGCTCACCGTGGAGAACATCCCGGATCCCCTGCATCCCCAGGAAGTCTGGGACCGGGTGTCCCGGGACCTGGCGGAATGCCTGAGGGATGCGGATCACCTGAAGTCGCTGGTTCGTCGCTACCAGCCCGCCGTCCCCAAGAAAAAAGCGGCGGCGCCGCGCAAGAAGGACCGGGTGATCCTGGACGAAAGCGCGTCCGATTTCTACACGGTCATCGAAGTCTATACCTGGGACCGGCCGGGCGTTCTCCACGCCGTCACCCAGACCCTTTTCGAGCTGGGTCTCACCATTCAGCTGGCCAAGATCTCCACCCCCGGCGCCCAGGTGGTGGACGTCTTCTATGTGACCAACCTGGACGGGGAGAAGATCCAGAGCCCCGAGCGCCATACGGAGATCGAAACCCGCCTCCTGGCCTGCCTCCAGCGGTGGCAGGGCGGATGATACAAAATTGTCGTTTTCGAGCCGGCTCCGACCGTTGCGGTCCAACGGCTCGTCGACGGGTGGGGGAGATGGGAACAGCCGGCGGGGCTTCGCCCGGGGCTTGCCGGAAAGAAACAAAATTGTTCCAAGAAAGGAAGCAGCCCTGGAGAGGGGAACAATTTTGTTTTCCCGATCCCCGCAGCGCCGGGGGGGGGCATGCCCGTCTTTCCCGATCCAACGATCCCGGCGTTCAGACGGCCGCCCTTTTTCCCGTTCACCCTCTCTTCGCAAATCCCGGGCACGGAAGAAGGGGAGGCGCCTTCCAGGAGCAAGGAATTGCAGGGGCGAAGGATGGTCCGACCCTCCATGCCGAGCGCGCCGATGGGACCGAGTCCTTTCCCATGATCGAAAATTTCCCACCGGTTGGCAGGGAAATTGCCTTTGAAGGCTTTTGTGTGCATTGAGAGGTATCCAACAACGACCAAGGAGGACGCTTCATGACCCCGAAGGAAGTACTTGCCTACGCAAAAGAAAACGGCGCCCAGATGGTGGACTTCCGGTTCCTGGACTTCCCCGGCATCTGGCAGCATTTCACCGTGCCCATCAGTGAATTCGATGAAAGCAGCTTCGAGGACGGCTACGGTTTCGACGGATCCAGCATCCGCGGCTGGCAGCCCATCAACGCCAGCGACATGCTGGTGGTCCCCGATCCGCAAACGGCCGTCATGGACCCGTTCTTCCAGGTGCCCACCCTCACGGTGATCTGCAACATCGTGGATCCCGTAACCAAGGAAAAGTACAGCCGCGATCCCCGCCACATCGCCCAGAAGGCCGAGGAGTACCTCAAGTTCACCGGGATCGGGGATACGGCCTACATCGGCCCGGAAGCCGAGTTCTTCATCTTCGACGACATCCGCTACGACAGTGCGGCTCATTTCGGCTACTACTTCGTGGATTCCGTGGAAGGCATCTGGAACACGGGCCGCGAGGAAAATCCCAACCTGGGCTACAAGCCGCGCCACAAGGAAGGCTACTTCCCCGTTCCGCCCACCGATTCCCAGCAGGATTTGCGCACCGAAATGGTGCTCATGATGCAGAAGGTGGGAATCTCCGTGGAGTGCCAGCACCACGAGGTGGCCACGGCGGGGCAGGCGGAAATCGACATGCGCTTCGCTCCTCTGGTCAAGATGGGCGACCAGCTCATGTGGTTCAAGTACATCATCAAGAACGTGGCCCGGGCCCACGGCAAGACGGTCACCTTCATGCCCAAGCCCATCTTCGGGGACAACGGTTCGGGCATGCACACGCACCTGAGCATCTGGAAAGACGGCCAACCGCTCTTTGCCGGCGACAAGTACGCAGGCCTGAGCGACACAGCCCTCTATGCGGTGGGCGGTGTCCTGAAGCACGCGGCGGCCCTGTGTGCCTTCACCAACCCCACCACCAACTCCTACAAGCGGCTGGTGCCCGGCTACGAAGCGCCCGTCAACCTGGCCTATTCCAGCCGCAACCGGAGCGCCTCCATCCGGATCCCCATGTACTCGCCTTCTCCCAAGGCCAAGCGGATCGAGATCCGCTTCCCGGATCCGTCCTGCAACGGATACCTGGCCTTCAGCGCCTTGCTCATGGCGGCCCTTGACGGGATCGAAAACCGCATCGACCCCGGGGAGCCTTTGGACAAGGACATCTACTCGCTGTCTCCCGAGGAACTGGCCGAAGTGCCGTCCACGCCGGGCTCGCTGGACGAGGCCCTCAAGGCCCTGGAAGCGGATCACGAATTCCTGCTCAAGGGCGACGTGTTCACCCAGGATGTCATCGAGACCTGGATCGAGTACAAGCGCTCCCGGGAAGTGGATCCCGTGCGCCTGCGGCCCCATCCCTACGAGTTCATGCTTTACTACGATATTTAACCCCACCCACCGGAGGGCGGCCGTTACGGCCGCCCCGGGCAACCCTCCTTCCGACGACACGGAGCCCCTCCGAAATCCTTTCCCACCTGGCCGGCATCCGAGTATGCTGAAACGCTGCAAGGCTGGGGTAAACGCCGCCTTTCACGTGGAATGTAACCTTGGCCCGTGCGCACGGCCTGTAGGGGCGAACAATCATTCGCCCCTACAGGGGCCTGCTTCCCAAAGGTGCGCTTGGGCCGTCCGGGATGAGGGGGTTATAGGAAAGAGAACCGCGAATGAGCGCATCTGGACACACATGGAAAGGACAGGTGTGTGGGAGCGGCGCAAGGGAACCATGAGCGTTAGGATGGCCCCTTTCCCGCGGGGCGGAAACCCCGAGGCTACGAAAGAAGATGGGGCCCTTGTCGGTTGATGAAAGAAACCCGGTTTCGGATAGGCTCCTATGGAAAAGGAACTGGAACGGATTCAGCAGGCCTCGTCCTATCTCGCCACCCTCCTTCGCCGCCGGGAAGACTACGGGGAATGGCTCTGGGACCGGAAGAATCTTTGGCGCCGGTACGGCGTGACGGAGCTTTTCCGGGATCTCTCCCAGGAATCGGCTCGGGCGTCTTCCTTCCCGGAAGTGCTGCGGTGCTTTCGTTTCTTCAAGCAGAGGCATTTCCTTCGCATCGGAGGCCGGGACCTGCTGGGCTGGGCGGACTTGGAAGAGACCACGGGCCAGTTGTCGGACCTGGCCCAGGTCTGCCTTCAGGTGGGACTGGAATGGCTCAGGGCCCATCCGGAGGCCTGGGTGCCCGAGGCGGATCGGGAGGAGGCCGCGGCCTGTCTGGGCCGGGTGCCGGTGGTGGTGCTCGGGCTGGGAAAGCTGGGCGGCCGAGAGCTCAATTATGTCTCCGATGTGGATCTGCTCTTCCTGCGCCAAGACTCTTCTTCCCATGAAGGGGAATCCCCCGGGCAGCACCGATTCACAGCGCTCCTCTGCCAGAAACTCGTCCGGCTGCTGGCCGATTCCGTGGAAGGGGACCGGGTTTTCCACGTGGATCTGCGCCTGCGGCCCCAGGGAAAGGACGGCGAGCTGGTTCCCACGGCCGGAGGGGCCGCCTATCACTACCTCCTTACCGGAAGGGCATGGGAGCGTCAGATGCTCCTCAAGGCCCGGCCCGTGGCGGGGGATCGAGGACTGGGGGCATCCTTTCTCAAGGAAATCCGGCCGTTCGTCTTCCGGCGCTTCCTGGACTTCCAGGCCCTGGACGAACTGAAGGCCATGCGGGACCGGATCCTCTTCGAGAGCGCTTCCCGAACGTCCGCCAGGCAGTTCGATGTGAAGCTGGGCGCCGGGGGAATCCGGGAGGTGGAGTTCCTGGTCCAGTCCTTTCAGCTCATTTACGGAGGGCGCCATCCGCAGCTGGAGGAGCCCAACACGCTGAAGGCCCTGAGCCGGTTGCAGGAACTGGATCTGCTGCCGCCCGGGGTGGCCCTGGAGCTTCAGGCGGCCTACGTTTTCCTGCGCCGGGTGGAGCACTGGGTTCAGCTGGACCAGAACCGCCAGACCCAGCAGCTTCCCGCATCGGCCGAGGCCCGGCGGCGCCTGGCCGCGGCCCTGGGTTTCGAAGGAAACTGGGAAAGATTCCTGAAAACCCTCCAGGCCCACTGCCGCGTGGTGCATGAGCACTTCACCGCCCTCTTTTCCGGCCCCGATCAGGCGGATTCCGGCGCCGAGACCGCCGACCGGGAGGCGGGCGGATCCCTCGACCTTTCTTCCTGGTTGGAACGGCAGGCGCCGTCGCTGGCCGCCTTTCCCCGATCGTTCGTCCGCCGGACGGAGGAAGGGGTCCTCCCCTATCTGGAGTCGGTGGACGACGAACTGCGTCAGACCATGGCGGCCCGGGTGGACCGCTACCTGGCCCAGGTCTGCCGCCGCCCCGGCCTTCGAAAGTTTCTGACGACCCAGACCCACTGGGTGTCCATCATCATGGGGGCCGTGGCCCGCTGCAAGCTGGTGGCGGACATGCTGGAGCGCCAGCCCGGCCTGGTGGAGGTCTTGGCCCACTGGGACGATCCGGCCGTCTCCCACTCGGACTGGCAGACTTCCGCCCGTTCCATCCTGGTGCGGACCACCGCCTATGACGAAACCTTCGAGTGGCTTCGGCGCCTCAAGAACGAACGGCTCCTTTTGGCGGCCCTGGGCGATCTCACCGGGACCTGGTCCCACCCGCAGGTGGAGGAGGCCCTGTCGGACCTGGCCGACTTCGTGATCCAGGAGACCCTCAAGACCGTTTGCGCCGCCGTGGAGCTTTCCGACCAGATCCCCTTGGTGGTCCTGGCCCTGGGAAAACTGGGCAGCCGGGAGATGGACTACCTTTCGGATCTGGACTTGATGTTCGTCTACGACCCGCTGGAAGGGGAGGCCCCGGACCAGATCCCCATGCCCGTGGTGAGGCTCATGCACCGGTTCATGCGCATGCTCAGCACCCCGCTCCAGGAAGGGCCGGGCTATGAAGTGGACGCGCGCCTCCGGCCCACGGGGAATTACGGCCCCTTGGCGGTCACCCGGGCCAATTGGGAGGACTACTACGCCAACCGCTCGGATATCTGGGAAATCCAGGCGCTCCTGCGCCTTCGGGCCGTGGCGGGGCCCGGGCGCCTCCAAAGGGAGCTGATGGAGCGGGCCGCGGCGCTCTGCTACCGGCCTCGACCCCCAGAGTCCGTCTGGCCGCGCCTGGCGGAACTGCGGGGGCGCATGGAAGAGGAGAGGGCCTCGGAAAAGAACGATGCCATGGACCTCAAGCTGGGTCCGGGCGGGATGGCGGATGTGGAATTCCTGGTCCAAGGGGTGCAGTTGCTTTACGGTCATGAAAAGGAAGACCTGCGCCGCGGGAATGTGCGCGAGGCCCTTCCCGAGGCGGCCCGGCGGGCCCTGGAAAACGAGGAGGCGGCACAGAAGCTCACGGCCGCTTTCCACGTGCTCCGGGCCCTGGAGCACCGGCTGCACCTCATGACCCACCTGGGAGGCGGGCGAATCAGCCGCGTCCAGTTTCAGAACCTGGTCCGACTGGGGTTGTGGCCCCCGCCCCAGCTCCCCCTGAAGGTGGAAACCTGGGAGGACCTTCTGGCTCTCAGGCGCTTCGTCCGCCGCCAGTGGGAGGCGGTGTGCCAAAAATGAGACTTTGTGTTTGACAGACCTTCCCATTTCTGTCACAAGAAGAATCCCTCCAAACAACGGCGTTTGGATCCCCAACTCGAACAATGTGGTTCGAAAAGGCCCATCACGGCAGGTGGTGGGCCTTTTTTGCCCTCAGATTCCCTTGAATCGCCAAAAAAGGTTTGGTGACGTCAAAAAGAGGAGTGTTCTCAATCATGTGCCGCCTATTTGCTTTGACGAGCACGGAACCCCAGTCGCCCATGACGGCCATCGAGGCGCTGGACGTCATGCGCGAAGGCCATGACGGCTCCGGCGTGGGTCTGTTTCTGAGCGACTTGGGAGGGCCGTGGGAGGAACTGGAAGGGGCTCCGATCCTTTCGGGCATCTTCTCCAACGAAGGTCTCAAGAGGCTGGACCGGTTCATGATGGATATCGGCTTCATGACCAAGTACAAGCTGTCCATCAAGGTCCCCAAGAGCCCTCCGCCGGGGGTGCCCAAGCGCGACATCTACCTCATCCGCGCCTACGAGCTGCCGGAGGAGTGGGAGAGCCTGAGCCGGGAGGAGATCGATTTTCGGCTCATGAAGATCCGGCTCCAACTGCGCCAGATGGGCCAGGAAAACGAGGACATGATCGTCTTCAGTTTCTGGCCCGACTGCATCATGATCAAGGAGATCGGCGATCCCATGACCGTGGCCGAGTACCTCCGGCTGGACCGGAAGGAGCTGCGGGCGCGCATCATTCTGGCCCAGGGGCGTCAGAACACCAATTACGCCATCAATCTCTACGCCTGCCATCCGTTCTTCATCCAGGGCGTGGCCACCATGACCAACGGGGAGAACACGGCGTTCGTGCCCATCCGCGAATTCCTGTCCTCCAGGGGATTTCCCGGCTATGTGGGGTATCAGTCCGACTCGGAGGTCTTCACCCACATCATGCACTACACCCTGCACATGTTGGGGCTGGACGTGCCCTACTACAAGCACATCATCACGCCTCTGCAGGATGAGGACCTGGAACGGCATCCCAACGGGGAGTTCCTGAAGCACCTGAAACACAGCTGTCGGCGCCTCATCATCGACGGGCCCAACTGCGTCATCGGATGCCTTCCCGACAAGCGGGTCTTCATGGTGCAGGACCGCAAGAAGCTTCGCCCGGGCGTGGTGGGCGGGAAACCCGGCCTGTTCGCGCTGTCTTCGGAGATCTGCGGCCTGGACGCCATCATCCCCGATCGGGACAAGTCCACGGATTTTCAACCCATGCACCTGGATACGGTGATCATCGGTCCGGATCGCCAGGAGGTTCAGATATGTTCTCAGAAGGATACGTTACCCCCACTTCGCTGAGCGTGCGGGATCTGCCCTGGCAGATCCATTGGAGTCTGGACAAATGCACCCTGTGCGGGCGTTGCACCACGGTGTGTCCCGTGCACGCCATCGACCTGGGTGTCTTTCGAAAGCGCATGGTGGACGCCCCTGTGGGGTTGGCCAACCAGCCCGGAAACGTCTTCAAGGTCTTTTACGGCATCCGCCAGAAGACGGATCCGGCCTACGCTTGCATCGGCTGCGGCATGTGCAACCTGGTCTGTCCCAACGGGGCCATCATGCCCTACCGGACCGATGAGGCGGACAAGCTGCGGTTTCACATCAACCGGGGGGGGCAGCCCCGGCGTCGCGGCGGCAGAAGGAACGCTCCGGGCGGCATCCTGGACCGGATCAAGTTCATCCGCATCTCCATGCTCACCGACCCGGCCCTGGACGCCGGGCGCCATGAGTTCGAGCTGCGGACGCTCCTGGGCCGGGTGCTCCCGCCGGAGGAAAATCTGCGGCTTCTGAAAGAACAGGGCTGGATCCCGCCGGTTCGCGAAATCTATCCGCTCATCATCGGCGGCATGTCCTTCGGGGCCCTTTCCCCCAACATGTGGGAAGGGCTCCAGATGGGAGTGGCCTACCTCAACGAGGAGCTGGGCATGCCGGTGCGCATGTGCACGGGGGAAGGCGGCTGCCCGCCGCGCCTTTTGCGCTCCCGCTTCCTCAAGTACGTCATCCTCCAGATCGCCAGCGGCTACTTCGGCTGGGACGAGATCATCCACGCCATCCCGGACATGAAGGAAGATCCGTGCGCCGTGGAGATCAAGTACGGGCAGGGAGCCAAGCCCGGAGACGGCGGGCTGCTCATGTGGTACAAGGTGAACAAGCTCATCGCGGCCATCCGCGGCGTGCCGCCCGGAGTGAGTCTTCCCAGCCCGCCCACCCACCAGACCAAGTATTCCATCGAAGAGGCCGTGGCCAAGATGATCCAGTCCATGTACATGGCCTGGGGCTTCCGGGTGCCGGTCTATCCCAAGATATCGGGAACGTCCACGGCCCTGGCCGTGCTGAACAACCTGACCCGCAACCCTTACGCGGCGGCCCTGGCCATCGACGGAGAGGACGGGGGCACCGGGGCGGCCTACAACGTGTCCATGGACCACATGGGCCATCCCATCGCGTCCAACATCCGGGACTGCTACCTCAACCTGGCCCGGCTCGGAAAACAGAACGAGATTCCTCTTTTCGCCGGCGGCGGCATCGGAAAGAACGGAAACCTGGCCGCCAACGCCGCGGCGCTCATCATGCTGGGCGCCAGTGGGGTGCAGACGGGAAAGTACATCATGCAGGCCGCGGCCGGATGCCTGGGCTCCGAATCGGACCGCTGCAACGTGTGCAACATCGGCGTGTGCCCCAAGGGCATCACCTCCCAGGATCCGCGCCTCTACCGGCGCCTGGACCCCGAAAAGGTGGCCGAGCGGGTGGTGGACGTCTTCTTGAGCTTCGATACGGAACTCAAGAAGATCGTGGCTCCCCTGGGGCGGTCCACATCGCTTCCCATCGGCATGTCGGACGCGCTGGGCATCGATGACGCCGCCGCTGCCGAGCGGCTTCAGATCAAGTACGTGGTTTAACGGACAGCAGACGAGGGGACACGTCCATGCAACAGACCATGGCACGAGAATCCTATTGGATATCCGGAAAGGAACAGGGACACCGCCTGGAATCGCGCATTCTGGAAGAGCGGATCCAGAAGGCGGTGGCCCAGGGGCATCGGGTGCTGGAGGTGGAGGCCTTCGGCCAGCACGGGATCGGGGGCCGGCTGTGGAAGGCCGGAGACGACCGCGTTCTGGTCAAGGTCCACGGATCTCCGGGACAGCGCGTGGGCTCCATGGGCTTTCCCAACACCACGGTGGAAATCCTGGGGCCCGCATCGGATGACGTGGGCTGGCTGAACGCGGGAGCCGAGATCATCGTCCACGGCCATGCGGGAAACGGCGTGGCCAACGCCATGGCCCAAGGCAAGGTCTACGTGGCGGGAAACATCGGAGCCCGCGGCATGACCATGACCAAGCACAACCCTCGGTTCGACCCGCCCGAACTGTGGGTGCTGGGTTCGGTGGGGGATTACTTCGCCGAATTCATGGCGGGCGGCATCGCCGTCATCTGCGGCCACAGACCCCAGAACCCGGAAAACGTGCTGGGCTACCGGCCGTGCGTGGGCATGGTGGGTGGCCGGATCTTCTTCCGGGGCCCCCACGGCGGCTTCAGCCAGACGGACGCCAAGCTGGTGCCTTTGAGCGACGATGACTGGCACTGGCTGGTGAAAAATCTCCAGGTCTTCCTGGAAAAGATCGGAAAACCCGAGCTCTTCTCCCAGTTTGCCGACCGCAAGGAGTGGCAGCTCCTGGCGGCTCGAAGCCCCCAGGAAAAGGCGACGGCGCCGCGCCGGTCCATGAGCGCCTTCCGGGCCGAGGTGTGGGACAAGGAATTGGGCCGCGGGGGGCTCATCGGGGACCTGACCGACCTGGACCGGAGCCCCATCCCGCTCATCGTGACGGGAGAGCTTCGCCGTTACGTGCCCGTGTGGGAAAACAAGAAGTATGCGCCTCCCTGTGAGGCCGGCTGCCCCACGGGGATTCCCGTCCATGAACGGTGGCGCCTGGTGCGCGAAGGCCGGGTGGACGAGGCCGTGGACATGGCCCTGGCCTACACGCCCTTTCCCGCCACCGTCTGCGGGTACCTGTGTCCCAACCTGTGTATGGAATCGTGCACGCGCCAGAGCCTCAAGATGCCCCCCGTGGATGTGACCCAGCTGGGGAAGGCCAGCCTCAAGGCCAAGCTGCCGGAACTGCCTCCCCTTTCCGGAAGGAAGGTCGCCGTGATCGGAGGGGGTCCCGCCGGCCTTTCCATCGCCTGGCAGTTGCGGCAAAAGGGCCACGAGGCGGTGATCTACGACCGGAACCCCATGCTGGGCGGGAAGATCACCGATGTGATCCCTCGAACGCGCATCCCCGAAGAGGTGGTGCAGGCGGAACTGGACCGGATCCGGGAGGCGCTCCCCCACGTCTGTCTGCAGCAGGATCTCACCCGGGAGGACGTGGAGCGCCTCAAGGCCGACTACGACTTCATCGTGGTGGCCGTGGGGGCCCAGAAGCCTCGGGTGATTCCCGTTCCCGGCAAGGAAAGACTCATCCCGGCCCTGGACTTTCTCCGGAAGAGCCGCAAGGGCGAGATCCAGGTGGGCAAGCAGGTGGTGGTCATCGGAGCCGGCAACGTGGGCTGCGACGTGGCCACGGAAGCCCACCGGCTGGGAGCCGAAAAGATCACCCTCATCGATATCCAGGAGCCGGCTTCCTTCGGAAAGGAACGCCGGGCGGCGGAGGCCGTCGGTGCCATCTTCCGATGGCCGGTCTTCACCAAGGCCGTGACGGAAAAGGGTGTGGAACTCACCACCGGGGAAGTGATCCCCGCCGATACGGTGGTCATCTCCATCGGCGACCAGCCCGATCTTGAATTCCTGCCTGAAACGGTGGAAACGGACCGCGGCTTCATCAAGGTGGACGAGAACTTCCAGACCACCGATCCCCGGATCTTCGCCGTCGGCGATGCGGTCCGCCCCGGGCTCCTGACCGATGCCATCGGCGCCGGACGGAGGGCGGCCCGGGTGATCGACGACATCCTTTCCGGCAGGCGCCCCCGGGGCGACGCCAAGACCATGATCGACAAGAGCCGGGTCAAGCTGGAGTATTTCGATCCCCGGCTCATGGCCTTCGACGGCCTGGACCAGTGCGGCGAGGCCTGCGCTTCGTGTGGTTCCTGCCGCGACTGCGGCATCTGCGTGGCCATCTGTCCCCAGGCGGCGATCCGCCGCGTAGGCGGCGACAACGGCGACTTCGAGATGGTGGTGGACCCGGACCGGTGCATCGGGTGCGGTTTCTGCGCCGGGGCCTGCCCGTGCGGCATCTGGGCCCTGGTGGAGAACGATCCGCTGGAGTGAGACGAGTGATGAGTGACGGGTGACGAGTGATGAGTGACGGGTGACGAGTGACGAGTGACGAGTGAGGGGTGACGGGGGATCGGTCCCGGTCCGTGGGCGCCTGTCCGGCAGCGACTCCAAACAAGCTTTCCCCTGTGGGATGGTTCTTTCGCGTTGTGCGGTTCCGGCGGGCGGGCATGCGGCCCGCCGCTCCCAAAACGGATGGGTTTGTTTGGGGTAGGGGCGGGGTTTATCCCCGCCCTAGGATCGGCCCGCCTGAGCCTCCGTCTCGGCCCCCTCGCACATCCTTCCCGCCCAAACGGAAATCCAAAGAATACATCTCTGAAAGAGTCCGCCGCGTTGCGGACGCTTCCGGAAGCGCTGCCTTGCCCTCCTTCCGAATCGGGCCCGAAGCCGTTCCAACAACCGCAGTCAAGCCTGCTTACCCCCGTTGTCGTCGGCTTGGCACACGGAGGCTTCTACTCCCCCGGTGATCTCCAGGAGCTGGTCCACGGTGACCGGCACGGCGGACCGATCGTTTCCCGCCGCGGCGTACACCCTGGGGAAGCGCCGCATGGACGAGTCGACCACCACCGTCACATGATCGGGAAGCAGGAAGGGGCAGACGCCTCCCGGGGCGTATCCCGTGTGACGGATGACCTCGTCTTCCTTGGGCAGTCGCACCTTGCCCGTGAGTCCCGCCGCTTTCTTCAAAAGGGATCCCTTGACTTTTAGATCGCCGCAGGTGACCACCACCACGGGCCGATCGCCCACGAGGAAGAGGATGCTCTTGGCGATCTCCGCCACCGAGCATCCCACCGCCCGCGCGGCCAATTCCGAGGTGGGGGTCCACTGATCGAATTCCCAGACCTCGATTCCCTTCTTTTCGAGAAAAGCTTTCACGTCTTCAATGGTGGGCATGGGTTCTCCTTAATTGAAAGAACTGTACTTTCGGTATCTTGCAGGATGTGCGAAAGTTCGAATGAGCGCTTGTGGGAGCGGCGAAAGCCGCGAAAGGGATGGCCGGCCATTCCGTGACGTTGCGGTCACCACCTCATCGCGCCTTGCGGCGCTCCCACAGAGAGGAGAAAGCGCCCACGGGGCGAAAAGCGCCCCGGTGTAGCTTCTTTCTTCCGATGCGGGGGTGGCGAGTTCGCTATGAGCGCTGGGATGGCTCGTTGGGTGCTGAAGCGCGAATTTCGGAGGACGGTCCAGCAGGGTCCTTTCAGCTTTCGAAGGCATCCCGAGAAATTCCGGACTGACGAATAATGGACTGCAGGGTTCCCATCCTGATCTCCTTGTGATCCGGAACGGGGACGGTAAGGGTGCCGCCGC
This sequence comes from Desulfacinum sp., assembly GCA_014359885.1. Lineage (GTDB taxonomy): Bacteria > Desulfobacterota > Syntrophobacteria > Syntrophobacterales > DSM-9756 > Desulfacinum. The sequence continues at coordinate 23,865 of JACIYN010000007.1, read as the reverse complement.
CCGGGAGCTCTTTCTGCATCACCACATGGCTGCCCCGCCTGCGGATCGGTCGAAACCCGTGCTTTTCCAGAATGGCACACACTTCCTTTCCCGACAGCAGGCGCAACTTACCCAACAGGGACCTCTATCTGGGTGATGAAGATGTCCGCATGGAGGCGCCGTCGGACTTCTTCAGGGGAGGCGGTTTCAAAGAAAAGTTCCAGAGCCTCCCGCAGATTGTCCCGGGCTTCTTCCACCGTTTCGCCTTGGCTGGCGATGTCCAACTCCGGACAAAGGGATACGTAGCCATTCCCTTCGCGTTCAATGATGGCGGTCAATCTCATACCGTGTTTCCTCGTACCTCCCACCGGCATGGAGCGGTTTCACGGGGTCTGCTTGTCCTTCTTGCTTGTTGACTTCTGTAATCTTTCTCTCAGCCCTGCTTCAATCTCCTCCACAATTCTTTCCACCGCGGCCTGCGGGTCGGCGGCGCCCCGGATGGGGCGGCCCACCACGATGTGGTCGGCACCCGCCGCAAAGGCCCGGCGGGGGTCCACGGTGCGCTTCTGATCGTCCACGTTGGCCACGGGCCGGATGCCCGGTGCCACCAGGATGGAACCCGAGCCCAGTTCGCGGCGAAGGCGGGGCACCTCCAGTCCGGACGAGATAAGGCCGTCGCAGCCCAGGGCCATGGCCCTCCTGGCCCGCGAAAGCACCAGGTCTTCCACCGAGCACTGGAAGCCCAGATCTTTCAGATCCCCTTCGTCCAGGCTGGTGAGAGCCGTCACGGCCAGGATCTTCACCGACCCCTTGGCCCGGACGGCGGCTTCCAGGATCCGGTCGTTCCCATGCACGGTGGTGAAGGTCACTCCCCGCCGGGCCACCTGCGCCACCGCCCGCTCCACCGTGGCCGGCACGTCGAAGAACTTGAGGTCCAAGAAGACCTTGGCCCCCCGGGACTGGATCCACTCCACCACGGGAAAGCCGCCCGCCAGGAAAAGCTCAAAACCCACCTTGAAGAAGCGGACCTGGTCTTCCAGCCTCTCCACCCAGCGCTTGGCATCCTCCGGGGAGGGCAGATCCAGGGCGAAGATGAGACGTTCGGAAAGGGGAATCGTGTCCATTCAAATCTCCATTCCAAAGAAGTTCAACAAGAGGAAACTCAGCCGCTTACGGAGCACCGCGTAGGAAAAGTGGCGCAGGGCGATCCGGTAGTTGTGTTCCACCATCCGGTCCCTCCTTTCGGACGACTGAAGCACTTCCCGGACCCTTTCCATCAGTCGACGGTTCACATAGCCGTCCATGATGAGCAGGTCGAAACCCAGCGGTTCGATGTCCCGTATGAAGGTGGCATAGCGGTTCACCACCAGGGGCTTGCGAAAGTAGACGGCTTCCAGGAAGGCGTTTCCGAAGCCTTCGTAGAGGCTGGGATACGTGATCAGGTCCGCATGGGGGTAGACGTCGAAGAGGCTGAAATGGTCGTTGGGGGGCTCCATCTCGGCCCAGGGATCCACCACGTGGGTTCCCAGATACCGCAGGTCCACACCGTGTTCCATGGCCTGGAGCTGCAACCACCGGGCGTAGTCCCGGTCTTCCTCTCCCGCCTCGTGGGTGATGACCAGCTTGTAGCGGGGATCCCTCAGCTCCCGGACCACCTCGATGGCGTGCTCGATGCCCTTGCGGCGAATGACGCGCGACGGCTGCAGGATGATCCGGTCTTCCGGCTCCAGACCGATCTTTTCCCGCAGCAACCTCCCCTTTTCCGGGTCCACGGAGGGCGGATGTTCGAAGTCCAACACATTGGGGATGATGAACGCCGAGATGCCCCTGCGGTGGGCCAGCTCTTCCTGGGCGGCGGAGTTGATCACCACGTGCTGGATGGTGGGCAGATGGGGCGGAAAGGCCATGGAAAGGAAGTCTCCCACCGCGTTCAGGGTGTAGCGGGACTGCTCCCAATAGAATTCATGGTGATGGGCGATGGTGGGGATCTGCCGCTCCGAGATCACCTCGGCCAGGGCCAGCCCCAAGGGGATGTGGGCCGGGGTGGCCAGGGCGTTTTCCACCACTAGCAGGTCGATGTGGAATCGATCCAGGAATTCCAGGATCTTCCCCTTGAGCAGGGCTCGGCTGGCATGGATCATGTCGGTGACGGCGGTGGTCCTCCTGTCCTTGCCGAAGACCCGCTGGTTGATCCACACGTTGTTGGGGTGGTTGAAGTGGGCCTCCGGAACCACCATGGAACGCGCCGGATCCTTTTGCACCTCACCGCCCCACCAGTAGCGTTCGTGCCCGCTCTGACGGAAGACCTCCGCCCACTTGCCGGCTTCCAGGGTCACGCCGTCGGTTCCGGCGAAACGGCTGGACACGAAACCTATGTTGGCACCCATGGGGACTCCTCTCGATTTTTTCCCTTTTGCAAGTGAAATCGACGCGGATTGCGAAAATTGTGCCCATAGTCTATAAGAATTGCAAGGTCAAAGCCCTGCGGCTGCAAAAGAGGGGCGATTCCATCTCTGGCCGTTGACCGGGAGGTGTTCTCAGGCGAACTCCTCCAGGAACATCACCACGCCCATCGTCGACGTCGGGCCAAACCGTTAAGCGGTGCTGTCGGAAAGAGGGTGTAAGAGCATGCCGATCCCCAGGACCCTGGTGGTTTTTCACTACCATCTGCTGCGGGGCGGAGTGCGCTCGGCCCTGGAGCGCAGCCTGCGGTGCCTGGCCGATTCCGGCTGGGCCACAGGCCGTCGCCTGAAGATCCTGGTGGGGCGCGATGCCGGCGTGCCCAGTTTCTGCCAAGCCCTGGAAGGGCGGTGGCGCGATGTGCGGGTGGAAGTGATTCCGGGCCTGGACTACCGGGATGAACCTTGGCCGGACGAATCCTCCTTTCGACGGGACGTGGGCGGGCTGGTGGCGCGCATCCTGGATCTGGCCGAGGGCGAGACTCTTTACTGGGCGCACAATCCCACGCTGGGAAAGAACGCCGCGGTCACCGCGGCATGGAAGGCCGCCGTGGAGGAGGCCGAACGAAAAGGGCTTCCCTGCCGATTCTTGTTCCATATCCACGATTTTCCGGAGTGCGGCCGGATGGAGAATCTGGCACGCTTGCGGCGCTGCTGGACCACGGGAGGCCTGACGGATCCCTACCCGGATCCGTCGTTGCCGGCGGCCTACGGGGTCTTGAACGGGGCCGACCGGGCCAGGATGGAGCGGGCCGGCGTTCCCCCCGATTCCATCTTCTTTCTTCCCAACCTCCTGGAGCCGTCTCCTCCGCTCCGACCGTCCCGGGAAGTGCGACGAAGTATCGCGGACGCCCTGGCGGCCTATGCGGACCGGGAAGGCTATGCTTTCCACCGGGACCGACCTTGGTGGCTGCTTCCCATCCGGTTGATCCGCCGCAAGAACGTGCTGGAAGCCGTGGTGCTGGCGGCGGCCCACGATCCCCCCGCTCAGGTGCTGGTCACCCTGGATGCCAATTCGGACCAGGAGCGGCCCTATGCCGAAGCGGTCAAGGATTGGGTGCGGCGGCACGGCCGACCCGTGGTCATCGGCTTTGGACTGGAACTGGTGGGGTCCGCCTTCTCCCTGAAGGACCTCATGGGAGCCTGTGATGCCATCGTCACCACGTCGCTCCTGGAAGGGTTCGGATTCGGCTTCCTGGAAGGTCCCCTGCTGGGGCGGCCCTTGCTGGGGAGGAATCTCCCCGATGTGACATCCGATTTCCAACAGGCGGGATTCCCGGCCGGGGTGCTCTACGAAAGCCTGGAGGTCTTCGTAGCCCAAGGCGAAAGGCGGCGCCTGCGGGAGGCCGGCCGAGTCTTCGCCCGGCGGTATCGGACCCTCTGCCCGGGCCTTTCCGAGGAATCGGAAGAGCGGTTCCTTGCAGCCCTGGAAGGCCTGTACGGGAAAGAAACCGTGGATTTCGGCATGCTGGACCTGGAGGGTCAAAAGCGCGTCTTGGAGACCATGAAAGCGGGAGAAAGCCTTGTGGAAAGGCTCAAGCCGTGCCGGCTGGATGATCGGGCCAGGTCGGCGCTCCATGCCTTGCTGGGCCCCGAAGCCCACGCTCGACGCCTCGCACAGGCCTTCGGCTCCCTTTTTGACAAACCGCGGCCCATGGGCTCCCTCGACGAGCCTTCCGCCCCTATCCCTCTGGGAAGCCGACTGGCCGATGCCTTCCTGGATCCCCGTTATCAACGACCTTTGCTGGGAGGGTGGGAATGAGCAAAGAGCAGTGGACGACCTGGATCCGGGCGGCCATGCCCGAAATGCCGGCCTCCACCTTCCCGGAGGGGGCGGTGCCGAGCTTGGACCCGCGTCCTGCCGTGGTCTTGTTTGATGTGTACGGAACCCTGGTGGCGCCCGCCCTGGGCGACCTGGAGGCCCAGGTACGAAACCGGGCCGCGCGGGAAAGCTTCACGGCGACGGCCCGGCAGTTCGGCTTTTCCCACGAGGCGGGGCTCCGGTGGGCCGAAGATTTCTACCGGATCATCGACGAGGAGCACGCTTCCTGTCGGGCCCTGGGGATTTCCCGTGCGGAGGTGGTGATCGAACGGGTGTGGGAAAAGCTCCTTCGGGACACGCCCGGCTACCGCCCGGAAGTTCATGATCCGAAAGACGTGGCGCTCTACAGGGAACTGCAGGCCAACCCGGTGGCCGTCTACCAAGGGGCGACCGACGCGCTCACTTGGCTTCGTCGGTCGGGCGTGGTGTTGGGCCTGGCCTCCAACGCCCAGTTCTACACCGTGCCGGTGCTGGAGGCGTGCCTGGGGGTTGCCTTGGAGGAGCTTTTCGACCCGCAGTGGATCTTCTTTTCGTTTGAGCTGGGTTTTGCCAAGCCGGATCCCCATTTCTTCCGACTGGTTAAGACGAGGGCCCTGAGAAGCGGTCTCATGCCGGAGCAGGTGCTGGTGGTGGGAAACGATCCGGAAAACGACGTGGCGGCCTCAAGGGTCCATGGCCTGCAGGCCGTGCTTTTCGAGCCGGGTGCCGTGAAGCAGCCGGGCGAGGATGTGCCGCGGGTGGCCAATTTCCAGACCCTGTGGCAGGCTGTCGCCGGCTAAGGCCGCGCCATCGTGGAAAGGGAGAAAGAAAGATGTCCAATTTCGCGCAAAAGCACACCAAAATCACCACCTTTTACCTTCTCACGGGGGGCAACCCCCGGATGCAGGAGGAGCTTTTGCACCATTCCCGCTGGAAGAAGGCGGTGCTCGTCATTCCCCTGCTGGTAACCGAATTCACCGACCCGGAAAACCGCCCCGTTTTCGAAAACATCCTGAGGGAACTGAAGAAAGCCCCTTACATCTCCCACATCATCTTCGGCCTGGACGGCGCCACGGAAGACGACGCCCGGCTTCTCTGGGACTTGGTGAAGCGCCATGAGCTCCATAACTGCCTCATCCAGCACAACGACGGGAAGGGTTTCTCTTCCATCTATGACCAGCTTTCCCAGGCGGGCTTCGGGCTGGACGTGCGGGGAAAGGGCCGGAACATGTTCCTTTCCTTTGGGATCGCCCTGGCCCTGGGGGCTCAGACCGTGGCCCTGGTGGATGCGGACATCCGCACCTTCACCTGTGAGCAGTTGGACCGGCTCGTCTACCCGGTCCAGGTCCTCAACTACCAATTCTCCAAGGCGTTCTACGCCCGCCTCAAGAACGGTCAGCTCTACGGGCGCGTGAAACGCCTGCTCCTGGACCCGCTGCTGATCGCCCTCAAGCGCAAGTTCACCGAGACCAAGGAGGAAAAGGTCCTGCGGCTGGTGGACTTTCTGCTCAACTTCAACTACCAGCTCTCGGGCGAAGTGGTCTTCGACATGAGCCTCTTGAAACGCATGCACTTCGCCATGAACTGGGGCGTGGAGATCTTTACGCTCATCGAGGTCTACCGCAAGGCCAACAACATCGCCCAGGTGGAGATCTCCCACGAGCCCTTCGACCACAAGCATCAGCCCGTTTCCCCCCACAACCGCACCCAGGGCCTGCACAAGATGGGCATCGACATCGTCACCACCCTTCTCAGCGCCCTGGTCATCGACGAAGGCCTGGAGATCTCCGACCATTTCATCCGGGATCTCACCCTGACCTACCTCAACGTGGCCGACACCCTCATCAAGATGTACGGGGACAATGCGGCCTTTGCCGGGCTGGACTACGAACCCAACCACGAGGAAGAGATGGTGCACGAGGTCTTCAAGAACGCCATCCTCTATGCGGGCGATATCCTGCTGGCCCCCTACCGCCTGGCGGATCGGTTCGCCGCGTTCGTGGGAAGCCACGAAGCCTTCCAGCCCTATGTGGCCGACGGGCTCCTTCAGACCATCCACCGGTGCGCCCAGCAGGCCCAGAGCCAGCTTTTCGAAACGCCCCAGACGGTCTCGTGGGATCGGGTGATCCGCAAGGTTCCCAACATCATCTACGACATCATCAACGTGGTGGAGGCGGAGAAGAAGAAGTACGGCGCCTGATGAGGTCCAGGATGGTTCGGCGGTTCTCAAAGAAGCGCAGAGCCATCCTTTCCACCACACGGTCCACCTGCTCGCGGTAGAAGGGTTCCGCCTGTTCGGGCGGCACCCCCAGCGATTGCTGCATCTTCCGAACCTGCCCGTAGGTGACCCCTCCCATTTGCGCGATCTTTTCCCGGCAGAATTCCAGGAAGGCCGCCGTATAGAGGTAGTTGAGGCAGCCCTTGACGGCGTCCACATCCCGTGTGCTGAGAAGATGCGCCAGGCATTCGTAGAGGATTTCGATCCATCGCTCCCGGGTGAGGTTCAAGAAGACCACCGGCGCCTCGTCGCCCGTGTCGGCCTTTCGGAGGCGCTGCCAGTCCTCGCGGAGCTGTGCGAAGGTGTCGGGAAGAAGGACGGCCCGCATGGCCTCTTCGTAGACGGCGAATTTGGAAAGGAGCGTTTCCCGCTTCAGATCCACGTTGAAAACGTCCGTGTATCCGGGATCCATGAAGGCGATTCCCGTCTTGTCCGGCCCCCACGTCTCGGGCCGGTCCAGGGCCCGCTCCGATTCCAGCAGGCGCGAGACCCTCCCGTCCATGGCCTCGTAGTGAAGCAGCCGGGCCAGAGCCGAACCGATCACTTCGCCGGGCATGACCGAAAGCTTGGCCTCGTCGGTGATGTCGTGGAGCTTGGCTCCCAGATAGACTTCGTAGATGTCCGTGAGGGGGTCGGCGATGTTGTCGAAGGTGGTGGCGATGTCCGTGCCGTAGCGGCGGCGGGCGTCGTCCCAGACGGCATCCCGCTCGTGCTGGACGGCCCCGGCCGAGAGCACGATATCGCCGGAGATGCCGCCGGGCACGTACTGGCCCATGAGGGTGGTGAGGGGCCCCACGATGAAACGGGTGAGCGATGCGTCCACGAAGTGCCGGGCGTAGCGGGCCGTGATGAAGAAATGGCGCCCCGGGTGCCGGGTTCCGTGGTCCGCTTCCACACGGGAAAAGACTCGGAACCAAGGCAGAAAATCATTTCGAAGATCGCCGTCCAGGAGAATCAGTTTCCGGGCGGACGGGCACAGGGCCATTTCGTCGAAGATAAGCTTGAGGGCGCTTCCTTTGCCCGGCGTGCGGTCTCCCTTGTAGCCGTCGTAAGGGGTGGCCGCGACCAGCAGCCGGCTGCGGGCCTCGGCGGGCACCGTCGCCAAGGCGCGCTTGGCGCCGGCCAGGGCCGCGTCGATGGTGGATGTGTCCGGGTTTTCCCGGGTCCAGGTGCCGTCGGAGACGACGAAAGCCACTTTCCGGTGGCCGTAGACTTGAACGGCTGCGTCCAGTCCTCGCCGGAGCTCCTGGCCGATGTTGTCGGCGTTTCGGAAGGTGGGGTGTCCCACGATGACATCCGGGGCGAATCGGGCGAGCACCTCGCCCAGTTCTCCTTCCGATGGCGATCCGGTACCTCGAAAGATTCCTTGGCTGATCGGCTCCATGGGCATGGCGTTTCCTCCCTTGACACGCTCTCGGGAGCTTGTCCAAGAACAGGTTTCCTTCAACCGACCGGGAATGCATCTTCTTCCGCAGCCGCCGGCCTTCGGCCCCGCGGAAAATGGGCCGTCCTACTCCCATGAAGTGGGGTGCAATAAACGACGGCCCATTCGATGTGCAGGGGATCTTCCGCAGCCCTAAAGGGCTGCGCGACGAGAAAAGCGGTGATCTCCAGCGTTTTCGAAAGAGCCCTCGGTGCGCTCGAGGGAGCAAACCGGGCTACGTGGCGATCTTGATGTCCAGAAGAGGCGTTCCGTCCAGAGCGTCCAGGCCCCGGACGCGGAGCCGGGTGCCATGGGTTTCGAGAACCTCCACCGTTTCCACGGCAATGGGGTTGGGGCGGTGGGGGCTCCGGGTGGCGAAAACGCCCCGGAGAGGCCGACTCGTATCGCCCCTCGGGTGCACCTGCAGGCGGCTTCGATCCGCCCGGTCCAGCCAGTAAAGGATCAGGATCTTTCGGCCGGGTTCCAGGCCGAGAAGCGCGTCCCGGTAGGCTTCCTGCACCTCCAGCCACCCTTCCACAGAGGCCTCGCTTCCCTGCTTGGGGGCCTGGGAAGGGTCCTTCAGGGGGCTTCGGATGATCCCGATGGGTTCCAGTTCCAATGCGTCCTTTTCCATGAATCTCCCCCCGTGCTTCCGTCTGCTCATCTGTAAATCCGGAAGCCTTTGTCATGGTACTGGCCTGACGGGCGGACGTAAAGCCCGCCCCTACGAAAGCGGATGCACTCACTTCCCGCAAGTCCCTGACAGTCAAAGCCGAAACGCCCCTTTGAAAAACAGCGTGTAGGGGCGAATAATCATTCGCCCCTACGGTTCGCCGACCATGGGCGTTACACAAGGCCAAGTTTCGCATGGCACCGCGGGTAGGGGCGGGGTTTATCCCCGCCCGGAAGGTTCGCGGTGACAAAAAAACCAATGAAAACAGTCCGCCGCTTGGGTATTAAGTCACCCCCCGGGTCCGCAGCCCCTTCCTCCATCGACCAACTGGCAATCAAAACAGTCCCCCGTTTGGGTATCAAGTCACGCTGAGGGGCTGTGTTCCCCCCGTAAGCCGATGGCGCAGGAGGGTGTAGCGCTGCTGGGTCTTATCGTTTCGGACGGCGATGGCCAGGGCCTTTTTGGAACCCACCAGGATGACGAGTCGCTTTCCACGGGTGATGGCCGTATAGAGCAGGTTTCTTTGGAGCATCATGAAGTGTTGGGTGAGCAGGGGCACCACCACGGCCGGGTATTCGCTCCCCTGGGACTTGTGGACGCTGATGGCATAAGCGTGCGCCAGCTCGTCCAGCTCCGAGAAATCGTAGCGGACGGTCCGTCCGTCCATGTGCACGCGGATTTCCTGGTTTTCCTCGTCCACGGCGGTGATCCGGCCTAAATCCCCGTTGAAGACCTCCTTGTCGTAGTTGTTCCGGATCTGCATCACCTTGTCTCCCACGCGGAAGATGCGCCCGCCCCGTTCCATGGCCCGTCCCGTGGGGTTGAGCGCCTCCTGCAGGGCGTGGTTAAGGCGCTGGGCGCCCACGGCCCCCCGGTGCATGGGGCTGAGAACCTGAATGTCGTCGATGGGATGCAATCGGAACCGCGACGGGATCCTTTGGGCGCACAGGCGCACCAGGATCTCCACCACCGCCTCCGGGTCGTCCTTTTCGATGAAGTAGAAGTCGGAAAGCCGATCGGGATCCCTGTTGAGGTAGGGAAATTCGCCGTTGCGAATACGGTGGGCGTTGACCACGATCAGGCTCTTCCGGGCCTGCCGGAAGATCTCCGTGAGGCGCACCACGGGAAAGGCGCCGCAGCCGATGAGATCCTCCAAGACGCTGCCGGCTCCCACCGACGGAAGCTGGTCCACGTCCCCCACCAGGACCAGGGTGGCCTTGGGCGGCACGGCCTTCAACAGATGGTGGGTGAGAAGGGTATCCAGCATGGAGGCTTCATCCACGATGATGCAGTCGGCGTTGAGCGGCTTTTGTTCGTTTCTCTGGAAACCTCCCGCCTGGGGGCTGAATTCCAGCAGCCGGTGGATGGTGGCGGCCGGATGTCCGGTGGCCTCGGCCAGTCGCTTGGCAGCGCGGCCCGTGGGCGCAGCCAGGCAAAGCCGGGCGCCTAAACTCCGGTAGGCGGAGCAGATGGCCTGAACCAGCGTGGTCTTGCCCGTTCCGGGCCCTCCCGTGATGACCACCACCTTTCCCGTGAGCGCCTGGAGGACCGCCTCCTCCTGCTGCGGTGCCAATTGGACGGGAAGGGAGTCCCGGACCTGGGTGAGCACCTGCCGGGCCGTTTCCGGCTTGATCCTCTTGGGGATCGCCGCCAGGTGCTTCAGTCGCTGGGCGATCTGGGTTTCCGCGCCGTAGTAGCCCCGCAGATAGACGGCCTGGGAGTCACGGAAGCTTTCGGCGGCCTCTCCGGACAGCGGCTGGATCACGATCCGTCCGTCGGCGGCCAGCCGGACCAGCGCCTCCTCCAGGGTCTCCCGGGAACATTCCAGAAGCTCCTTTCCCTGCTCCAACAGCAGGTTCCTGGGCAGGCACACGTGCCCGTCTTCCGTGGCGCGAAAGAGCACGTAGTGGAGACCGGCCTCGGCCCGAAGAGGGGAGTCTTTCTGGAAGCCCAGGTTCGAGGCGATCTTGTCCGCCGTGACGAACCCGATGCCGTGAACGTCCATGGCCAGGCGATACGGGTTTTCCCGGAGCACCTGGAGCGATTCCCGGCCGTAGTGTTTGAAGATCCGGGTGGCGTAGGCCGCGCTTACCCCGTGGGAGCGCAGGAAGATCATCACCTCCCGAATCTCCTTTTGGTCTTCCCAGGCCTTGAGGATCTGCTTGAGGCGTTTTGGTCCGATGCCTTCCACTTCCAGCAGACGTTCGGGGTCCCGGTCGATCACCTCCAGGGTGGCCTTGCCGAAGGCCTGGACGATCCGCTTGGCCATGACCGGCCCGATCCCCTTGATGAGGCCGGAGCCCAGGTACTTGCGGATGCCTTCCACGGTGTCGGGCGACAGGGTTTCGTAGTGTTCCGCCCGGAACTGCTCGCCGTACTTGGGGTGCATGCCCCAGGATCCCCGAAGCCGCAGGATCTCCCCGGGAGTTGCGGACGCAAAGGAGCCCACCACCGTCACCAAGTCCCGGCGGCCCTTCACCTTGAGCTTCAGGACGCTGTAGCCGTCTTCTTGGCTGGTGAACGTCACCCGTTCGATCTGGCCTTGGATCGTATCGTTCATCCGGTGCGGCTCCCGCGCCATTTTTTGACAAAACCCGGCAGGTTGTTAGAATATCACCGGAACGTGCTGCATTCCAGATGAGGAGGGCGCACATGTCTCTCTACATCAAGACGGAAGACTACCGCAAATACGGAATCAACAAGACGTCGGACCTGGAGCGCGTGCGAGCCGTGGTGCAACAGGAGCTCAATATCGCCCCTCTCTTCGTGAGTTTCGTCAATCGCCGCGAATTCATCCGCGTGGATTTTGTCCGGCCTCGCCGCCGGCGCCGCCGACCCAGGGGGAGAAAACGCGGCGGGCGTTCGCCGCACCGGCGAACGGGAACGTGATCGGGCAGGTTATGATTTGCCGGCTTCCAAGTCGGGACGTGCCGCGGAAATCCGTCTGCGGAATGAGAGTCATAGGGGGATAGGATCATGGCAAGGGATGATCTGCGGGGGGAGATGGGAAAGTTGAGCCTTTCGGAAAAAATCCTGCTTGTTCAGGATCTCTGGGATAGTATTGCAGGAGATGCTGTCAATATATCCGTTTCGGAATCTCAAAAGGCGGAGCTGGACAAGCGAATATCCAGTTGGGACGCATCTCCCGGCGAGGGTTCTGAATGGCCTGAGGTCTACCGGAGGGTCAAGTCCTCCAAATGAACACCCGGCTTGTGATTCGTCCCGAGGCGGAGAGGGATGTCCAGGAAGCCTATCTCTGGTACGAAAAACAGAGGGAAGGCCTCGGTGAAGACTTTCTTCTCTGCGTGGAAGATGATCCAGGCAGACGCCAAAGAAGTTAACCTCGGTAAAAGTGACGAACAGAGGTGTGAAGTCATGAAATACAGAGTTGTTTTGACCAAGACGGACGAAGGGTTCAGTGTCCATTGCCCGGGGCTTCCCGGATGTTGGTCCCAGGGGGCAACAGAGGAGGAGGCACTTGAGAATATTCGGGATGCCATTCGAGAGTACTTGGTGGCTCAGGAAGAGATTGTCCGTGGCCAGGACGTGCGGGTGGTGGAAGTGGCGGTGTGATCATGCCCAAATTGCCCGGCATAAACCACCAGACAGCGGTCCGCGCCTTTAAGAAGGCGGGATTTAGAGTCGTCAGACAGGGAAAGCACATTGTTATGTCGAATGGAATCCGGATTATCACCATTCCTCGTCAGAACCCTGTCAATGGTCACACGATGGCGGGTATTGTAAAAGATGCTGGAATGAGCCTTGAGGAGTTCAAGGAAAAATTATCATAACACGGCTCCAAATTTGTGCTTGACAGGGGCGTGGGGTTACGTTTAGCGTTTCATCGAATCGAAATCTTGGAGAGTCCATTCGGCGAAAGGCGATCATCCATAATGAAAAAAGATGCGGGCTTCAACAGCGCGAATTTTTGGTGGTGCTGGTGGTGGTGCGACCCTGACGGGTGTGCCGACGGGATCGTATCGGGCTAGACCACCAGCCTGATGGAGATGCCAAGACCGTGGGCCACCCGGCCCACGGTCTTTTTTATTGCAGCAGAGGCCGTGGGAAATATCCCCCGGCCTTTTTTGTTGGGTTTGTGAGTCGGGGAGAAAAGGAGAGAGGGACATGTTGATCGTCATGCACAAGGGAGCCGGAGAGGAAGAGGTGGCGAAGGTGGTGCAGGCCATCGAAGCCCGGGGGCTCGGCGCCCGGCCCATCCCGGGCGGGGAGCGGGTGGCCATCGGAATCCTGCACAACCGGGGACCCGTGGACCCCAACTGGGTTCTCGGTCTTCCGGGCGTGAAGGAGGCCATCCCGGTGACGCGCCCTTACAAGCTGGTGAGCCGGGAGTTCCACCCCGAGGACACGGTGATCCCAGTGGGCGACGTGCGTATCGGAAACGGCGGGCTGGTGCTCATCGCGGGACCGTGCGCTATCGAGAGCGAAGAGCAGGCTCTCACCATCGCCCGCCACGTCAAGGAGGCCGGCGCCCAACTCTTTCGGGGCGGGGCCTTCAAGCCGCGCACCTCGCCCTATTCCTTCCAGGGGTTGGGGGAGGAGGCGCTCCGGATCCTGGAGAAAGTCCGCCGGGAGACGGGGATGCCGGTGGTGACGGAAGCCCTGGACCACACCGTCTACGATCTGGTGGAAGAGGCCGCCGACATCGTTCAGATCGGCGCCCGCAACATGCAAAACTTCACCCTCCTGCGCCGCGCCGGACAATCCCGAAAGCCCGTCCTCCTTAAACGCGGCATGTCCGCCACCCTGGACGAGTGGCTCATGGCCGCCGAGTACATCCTGGAAGGGGGCAATCCCCACGTGATCCTCTGCGAACGGGGCATCCGCACCTTCGCCCACCATAGCCGGAACACCCTGGATCTTTCCGCCGTGCCCGTGGTGCGCAAGGAAAGCCACCTGCCCATCATCGTGGATCCCAGTCACGCCTGCGGGCGCAGAAACCAGGTCATCCCGCTGAGCCGCGCCGCCGTGGCGGTGGGAGCCAACGGCCTCATGGTGGAGGTGCACCACAAGCCGGACGAGGCCTTGAGCGACGGCGCCCAGTCCCTTTATCCGGAACAGTTCGAGCGGCTGTGCCGCGAGATCCGGCCGCTCATCGGGCTGTACACGGGAGCCCCGGACGGCTCCTTTGCCGCCGAACGCAGTTCGTCGCGCCTGTAGCGTCCGGCGAAAGCGCTTTTCAAAGGAATGAGTCGCCATGCGATTGCACTACTTTCCCGAAAAGGAAGAGTTCGCATCCCTGATGACCCAGGGGAATCTGGTTCCCGTCTGTTGCGAGATCCTGGCCGATACGGAAACACCCGTCTCGGCTCTGGCCAAGATCCGGCGGTCCGGTCGCCCCGCCTTCCTGCTGGAAAGCGTGGAAGGGGGCGAGCGGTGGGGGCGGTACAGCTTCCTGGGGGCTTCCGCCGCCCGGAGCATCCGCATCACCCGCGATCATGTGGAGATCGAGGAGGGCGAAGACCGGCAACAGATCCCCCACGGCGGGGATCCCTTCCGGGTTCTTCGTGAGTTCACGGCCCGGTACCGCCCCGTGTCCATCGCCCGGCTTCCCCGCTTTTGGGGGGGATTGGTGGGGGTCTTCGATTACGAAACGGTCTCCTTCTTTGAGCGGATTCCCCACACCGTGTCCCCTGAAAAGCCCCTGGTGCATCTGATCGAAACCGACGAACTGCTCATCTTCGACAACGTCCGCCACACCCTGACCCTCGTGGTGCCGGTCTATTGCCCGGACGGCGCCGCCCGGGCGTCGGCTCTCTACGACCGGGCCCGATCCCGGCTGGAGTCTTTGATCGATCTTCTGGAGGCGCCTCCGGCCCGGGGGAAGGCTTCCGTGGATTTTTCCGGCGTTCCCCGGTCCTTTCAAACCGTGATCCCGCAAACCGCCTTCCTGGAGAAGGTGGAGCGGATCAAGCGATACATCACGGCCGGGGACGTCATCCAGACCGTGCTGTCCCAGCCCTTCGTCATGGAGCCGGCGCCGGACCCGTGGTTCCTCTACCGCGCCCAGCGCTACGTGAATCCGTCCCCCTACATGTTCTTCCTGGAGCTGGACGAACGGATCCTCGTGGGATCTTCCCCGGAAACCATGGTGCGGCTCGAAAACGGCGTGGCCACCCTCCGGCCCATCGCCGGTACGAGACCGCGGGGCGCTTCGGAGCAGGAAGACAGGAAGCTGGCCGACGAGCTGCTCCAGGATCCCAAGGAACGGGCCGAACATCTGATGCTTGTGGATCTCGGCCGAAACGACCTGGGCCGGGTGGCGGAAGTGGGCACCGTGCAGGTGACCGACCTCATGGTGGTGGAGCGCTATTCCCACGTGATGCACCTGGTGTCCAACATCACCTGCGATCTGGTGCGGGACGCCGACGCCTGGGATCTTCTGCGGGCCACCTTCCCCGCCGGAACTCTCACCGGGGCCCCCAAGATCCGGGCCATGGAGATCATCGCCGAGCTGGAAGAGGCGCCGCGCGGCGCCTACGGAGGCGCCGTGGGCTATGTCTCCTTCACGGGCAACATGGACCTGGCCATCACCATCCGCACGGCCTGCCTGGAAAACGGCCGGATGACGGTCCAGGCGGGAGCCGGGATCGTGGCCGATTCGGTACCCGAACGGGAATACCAGGAAACGGTGAACAAGGCCAAGGCGCTCCAGAGAGCCGTGGAGCTGCTCCACGGGGCCGCCGGCCGGAACGGAGGGACCCTATGATCGTCATGATCGATAATTACGATTCCTTTACCTACAACCTGGTCCAGTACCTGAGGATGCTGGGCACCGAGGTCCGCGTGCTCCGAAACGACGCGGTGTCCGTGCACGAGGTGATGGCCTGGAGGCCCGACGGGATCGTCATCTCCCCGGGTCCCGGCAGGCCGGAGGAGGCGGGCATCTCCGTGGATCTCATTCGGGCGGCGGGGCCGACCGTTCCCATCCTGGGGGTGTGCCTGGGACACCAGGCCATCGCCGTGGCCTTCGGCGGACGGGTGGGGCCCGCCCGCTCCCTCATGCACGGAAAGACCTCCATGGTGACCCCCGACGGGCGCGGCATCTACCGGGGCATCAAGGGAGCGTTCCAGGCCATGCGCTACCACTCCCTGGTGGTGGATCCGGCCCACCTGCCTGCGTGCCTGGAAGTGAGCGCGGAAGCCGACGACGGCGAAATCATGGGGATCCGCCACAAGGACTATCCGTGCGAGGGCATCCAGTTCCACCCCGAGTCCATCATGACACCCGTGGGCAAAAGGCTGCTTCGGAATTTCGTGAACGGATTCGCCCCGACCGCGAACCGGGCCGCATCGGGAGCGGCCTGAAGGAGTCGAAGATCTACATTGGACGATTCCTACTTAATGTGAAAGAGAACCGCGAATGAACGCGAATAGACGCAAATGTTTTTAGTTGTAGGAACTGCGAAGGCCGCAAGGAGGGTGCCCGGCCATGCAATGGGCGCGCAGTGACTCATAGAGAAGGGCATATTGCGGCGTTCCGACAAAGGCCCTTGCTCCGGCCCGCTCTTTCATCCATGCGGGGTGGCGCGAGGGGAGCCATGACTGTTAGGGGGCGTCAGGGGAGGGCGGGCGAAAAACCGACCCCTGCCGAAACCCATTGACCCTTTGGGTAGTGGCGGGGTTTATCCCCGCCCGCTGATCGCGCGCTGCCAGAGACTGCCGATGAAAATGCGCTTTGTTTAGGCAAGAGAAAAGGAGGAAGACGCCGTGTTCCAGGAAAGCCTGAAAAAGCTCATTTCCCGGGTGGATCTTACGGAAGAGGAGACGAGCGGGGTCATGGATGCGCTCATGTCGGGCGAGCTCACCGAAGCCCAGATCGGGGCCTTCATGGCCGCACTGGCCACCAAGGGCGAAACCTTCGCGGAACTGGCCGGGGCCGCCCGCACCATGCGCCGCAAGGCCCACCGCATCCAGGTGTCGGCTCCCACCGTCGTGGACACCTGCGGGACGGGAGGCGACGGGGCCCACACCTTCAACATCTCCACCACGGCGGCCTTCGTGGTGGCCGGCTGCGGTGTGACGGTGGCCAAGCACGGGAACCGATCCGTTTCCAGCCAATGCGGCAGCGCCGACGTGCTGGAAGCCCTGGGGGTGCGCCTGGACGTGGATCCGGAGATCGTGGAGGAGGGCATCGGCCGAATCGGTATCGGGTTCCTTTTCGCGCCCCTCTACCATGGAGCCATGAAGCATGCGGCCAAGCCCCGCAAGGAAGTGGGCATCCGCTCCATCTTCAACATGCTGGGGCCGCTCACCAACCCGGCCGGCGCCAACTCCCAGGTACTGGGCGTCTACGCGCCGCAGCTCACGGAGATGTTCGCCCAGGCGCTGAAACTCCTGGGAGCCCGCCGTGCCTTCGTGGTCCACGGCCACGACGGACTGGACGAGATCACCGTGTGCGCCCCCACCCGGGTGACCGAACTGAACGACGGACTCATCCGCACCTACGAACTGGATCCCGAGATGATCCTGGGACGCACGGCCGACCCAGACGATCTTCGAGGAGGCTCCGCGGAAGACAACGCCCGGATGCTCCGCGCCGTCCTGGAGGGGGAAAAGGGCCCCCGCCGGGACGTGGTGGTCCTGAACGCCGCGGCGGCTCTGGTGGCCGCCGGTGCGTCGGAAGACTTCCGCCAGGGGGTGCGGAAGGCGGAAGAGGCCATCGACGGCGGTGCCGCCAAGGCGAAGCTGGAGGCCCTGATCCGCTTCAGCCAGGAAGCGTGAACCGTGATTCGTGATTCGTGATTCGTGATCCGTGAACCGTCGTCCAACGAGTGATGAGTGATGAGTGACGAGTGACGAGTGATGGGTGATGGGTGATGGGTGATGGGTGACGGGTGATGAGTGACGGGTGATGAGTGATGGGTGATGGGTGACGGGTGATGGGTGACGGGTGATGGGTGACGGGTGATGGGTGATGGGTGATGGGTGACGGGTGACGGGTGACGGGTGACGGGTGACGGGTGACGGGTGACGGGTGACGGGTGACGGGTGACGGGTGACGGGTGACGGGTGACGGGTGCGGCGGGGCGGACGTTTTCTCCCCCCTTTTTCAAAGGGGGGTGGGGGGGATTGCCCGATAATCGGTAACCGACAGCCGGGAGCTGAGAGCTCCCGGCCCCTCATGGGAGATCCATGGACATTCTGAAAAAGATACTGGAGATGAAGGCTCGGGAGGTGGAAGAGGCCCGGAGCCGGGAGCCGCTTGCCGCCGTGAGGCGCCGGGCCGAGGAGGCCCCGCCGACGAGGCCGTTCCTGGAGAGGCTCTCCGCGCCGGGTCCTGCAGGCGTCAACGTGATTGCCGAGATCAAGCGCGCTTCGCCTTCCAAGGGGACGATCCGCGCGGGCCTGGACCCGCGGGTGTACGCCCGGGCCTACCAGCGGGCCGGCGCGGCGGCCCTTTCCGTCCTGACGGACCAGCGCTTCTTCCAGGGATCGTTCCGGGACTTGCAGGCCGCCCGGGAGGCGGTGACGGTCCCCGTGCTTCGAAAGGATTTCACGATCCACGAATACCAGATCTACGAAGCGCGGGCCAATGGGGCCGATGCCGTGCTCCTGATCGTCCGGGCGGTCCCGCCTTCTTTTCTCCTCGATGCCTTGTCGCTTTGCCGGGAGCTGGGCCTGGGGGCGCTGGTGGAGGTCCACGACGAGCGGGAGATGGAAACCGCGCTGGCTTGCGAGGCTCCCCTCATCGGCGTCAACAACCGGGATCTCACCACGTTCCGCACCGATATCGAAACATCCATTCGGCTGAGAAAACAGCTCCCCGATGGGATGCCCATGGTGGCGGAAAGCGGCATCGGGGGCCGGAGGGACCTGGAAACACTGCTGGAGGCCGGAATCTTCAACTTCCTGGTGGGAGAGAGCCTGGTACGGGCCCCGGACCCCGAAGCGGCGCTCCGCAGCCTGCTGGGCGCCCATGACGGGGCGCGTCTCTGACGGCGTACGGGATGCGGAAGTAGGGGCAGGCTTTATGCCCGCCCGCCGGGATTCTTCCGAGCCCGGTCTAGACCGTCATTTTCCGGAGGGTGGGAACCCAAACTGGGAGGATCCAAAGAGCCTGCCCGAAAACGCCATGGATGACCGCATTTCTCGTAGCGCAGCCCTTTAGGGCTGCGGAGGAGTCTTCGGACGTCGGAGGTGCCATCGGCTATTTCTTGTCATCTCTTTAGAGTTAGGACGGACCCTTTGCGCGGGGCTGAAGCCCCGCGACTACGAAACAAGGCGGGTCCCTTGACGGTGGATGAAGGGAACCCCTTTTCGGACAGGCTCCCGGACGAGAGGAAGGATCATGGAAATCAAGATCTGCGGCATTACCCGGAGGGAAGACGCCCGGATCGCCGCCTCCCTGGGCGTGGATGCCGTGGGATTCGTCTTTTATCCCAAAAGTCCCCGCCACGTGGATCGCGAAACGGCTCGGGATCTGGCGGCGGCCCTTCCGGAATCGGTGGCCGGAGTGGGCGTTTTCGTGGACGAGCCCGCGGAGCGGGTCTTGGAAGTCGCTCGTTTTTGCCGTCTCACCCATGTACAGCTCCACGGGCGGGAGACGCCGGAAGAGGTGGCCGCCCTGGAAGCCCAAGGGCTCCGGGTCATCAAGGCCCTTTTCATCAATCGGGCCCCGGGCCTGGATGTGCAGGAGCGCTACCACCCCACGGCCTTCCTGGTGGAATGCGCAGGGGTGAGTCTTCCCGGAGGAAACGCCCTGGCCTGGGACTGGGCCTCGGTGAAGGATCGGGTGCGGCACCGGCCCATGATTCTCGCCGGGGGTCTGGCCCCCGGGAATGTGGCCGAAGCCGCCCGGGCGGCTCGTCCCAACGCGGTGGATGTGAGTTCGGGGGTGGAAAAACGCCCCGGAGAAAAGGACGCAAAGAAGATGGAAGCATTCGTGAACGCGGTCCGGCGGTTGAGTCCGTCGGCGGCGGAAGGGAGGATCTTTTCATGACGATGCAGACGGCTGGTCAGACCCTGCCCGATGTCCGCGGCCACTTCGGCCCGTTCGGCGGCCGCTACGTGGCCGAAACCCTCATGCCGGCTCTGCTGGAACTGGAGGCGGCCTACCAGGAGGCCCGTGCGAAGGAATCTTTTCAGAGGGATTTCCATGAGCTTCTGACGGAATACGCCGGCCGTCCCACGCCGCTCTTCCACGCCCGCCGGCTGAGCGAAGCCTGCGGCGGGGCCCGGATCTACCTCAAGCGGGAGGATCTGGCCCACACCGGGGCCCACAAGATCAACAACACCCTGGGTCAGGTCCTTCTGGCCCGGTACATGGGCAAGCGAAAGGTAATCGCCGAGACGGGAGCCGGCCAGCACGGGGTGGCCACGGCCACGGCGGCGGCCCTCTTCGGCATGGAATGCAAGGTTTTCATGGGAACGGAAGACGTGCGCCGGCAGGCCCCCAACGTGCGCCGCATGGAACTGCTGGGTGCGGAAGTGGTCCCCGTGGCCTCCGGGACCGGAACCCTCAAGGACGCCATGAACGAGGCCATGCGCTACTGGGTGGGGGCCGTACGGGACACCTTCTACGTCATCGGTTCGGTGGCGGGCCCCCATCCCTATCCCATGATGGTCCGCGACTTTCAGCGGGTGATCGGAGACGAGGCGCGGCGCCAGATCCTGGAAAGGGAAGGGCGCCTGCCGGACCTGCTGGTGGCCTGCGTGGGGGGCGGCAGCAACGCCATGGGCCTCTTTCATCCCTTCCTGGACGATCCCGTGACCATGATCGGGGTGGAAGCCGCCGGCAAAGGAGTTTCCACGGGCAAGCATGCGGCCACCCTGGGCGCCGGCACCGTGGGGGTGCTCCACGGATCCAAGTCCTATGTGCTCCAGGACGATCACGGCCAGATCCGGGAAGCCCATTCCATATCGGCGGGATTGGACTATCCGGGCGTCGGCCCGGAACACGCGTGGCTCAAGGAATCGGGCCGGGCCGCCTACGTCTCCGTGACCGACCAGGAAGCCCTGGACGCCTTCCGTCGGCTCTCGGCCCTCGAAGGGATCATCCCGGCCCTGGAAAGCGCCCACGCCGTGGCTTACGCCATGAAGGAGGCCGCCCGGCGGGATCCCCGCGAGATCCTCATTGTCAACCTTTCCGGACGCGGCGACAAGGATCTGGGAATCATCTTTCGGGATGGAAGGTGAGAGGTGAAAGGTAAAAGGTGAAAGGTGAAAGGTGAAAGGGAAAGCCTGATTGGGGCGCTTCTCCATCATGGCCCGATTCTGAAGGGCGTTCCCACCACAACACATTGTCCTTTTGGGTAGGGGCGGGGTTTATCCCCGCCCGCTGGTTGCGTGGTGTTAGGGAAACCCGATGGGAAAACCGCCTTCCAATATGAAGGGACATTGTTTTCGGTATGTTGCAGGATCTGCGAAATTACCAATGAGTGTTTATGGGAGCCGCAGGCCGCGAAATGGTTAAGAAAAAGAACAAGGCGCGAGGGGAAAGGAACGGATCGATGAGTCGATTGCGGGAAGTGTTCACGGAGTTGAGGCGCAAAGGGGAAGGAGCGCTGGTGGGATTCGTGACGGCCGGGGATCCGACGCCCGATAGGTCCTTGGCGCTCATTCGTTCCCTGTGCGAGGCGGGCCTGGACGTTTTGGAGCTGGGGGTGCCCTTTTCGGACCCCACTGCGGACGGCCCGGTGATCCAGCGTTCGTCGGCACGGGCCCTGGCACAGGGCATGACCCTGGAAAAGGTCCTGGCCATGTGCCGGGAGATCCGCCGGTTCAGCCAAGTGCCCGTGGTGATCTTCAGCTATTACAACCCCATCCTGGCTGTGGGGCCCGGAGCTTTTTACGACAAGGCCGTGGACGCCGGAGCCGACGGCGTCCTGGTGGTGGATCTGCCTCCCGAGGAATCCCGGGAGATGCTTGATGCCTGGCGGGGAAACGCCCTGGACCTCATCCGGCTGGTGGCGCCCACCACCCCCACGCCGCGCATGGAAGCCGTCACCCGGGAGGCGTCCGGATTCGTCTACCTGGTTTCCATGACGGGCGTTACGGGAAGCGCCGGGCTGGACCTGGCGGAGGTGGCTTCCACCGCCGGCCGCCTCAAGCAGGTGACATCCCTGCCGGTGTGCGTGGGGTTCGGGATTTCCCGGGCGGAACATGTGGAGGAGGTCTGCCGGGTGGCCGACGGGGCCGTGGTGGGAAGCGCTTTCGAACGCCTCATCGAGGAAAACCTGGAAAACGGAGACCTGCCGGAGCTGATCGCCGCCTACGCCCGGGAACTCAAGGCCGCCACCCGCAAGACGCCGCCGGCCGTGCAGCAATGATCGCCAGCAGATGTCATAATATGAAAGAACTGTACATCCGGCATGTTGCAGGATCTGCGAAAGCTCGAAGGAGCGCCTGTGGGAGCGCCGCGAGGCGCGACTCTCTTCGCACTGGCATGGGGCATTGGGGTCGTGCAATGATGTTCCGGTTTTTCGCTTTCGCGGGAATAGCGTATAAAATCATGGAGCGACAACATCGAAGGTGTTTGTATCGGCCCATGGTGGCCGATGCTTTCCGGTGGGGGATTTGGAAGCGCCATGGTTTCGCGTAGGACGGCACTGGCCAGAAAGACGGAGGAAAGGCGCCGATTGGCCCTTGCTCGTGCCAGGAGGGTATGCGAGTACCTAAAGGGCTTGGGGGCTGCAGATGCCTTCGTGATCGGGTCCGTTCTTCATCCTGAACAATTTCATCCCCATTCGGACGTGGATTTCGTTGTGGTGGGGTTGCCGGACATCCACATGTATCGAGTGGAAGGGCGGATCGAGGAGATCCTGGAAGGGATGCCGTTCGACCTGATCTACCTGGATACCCTACCGGAGGAACACCGGGAATTCCTGATTGAAAAAGGAATGGCATGGAAGGAATTTATCGGGACTCTCTGATTCGCCTACAACCTGCATCCCGAGAGGGTCTTGGAGCAGGCGGGGATCCTGCTCGCCGCGGCCCCGGGCTTCCAGCGGGAGATTCTGGAGTTTCTGAAGGTCATGGGATGAGGGGTCCCGAAAGGGCGTCGTAGAGGAGCCGGTCCACGATCTGGAAAAGGGACCGGCTGAGTCCCTCATGGCTCATGTTCCGCCCGAAAAGTTCCCTTCGCAGACCGTCCACGGCGGGGTTTACCGACTGAAGCTTGGCAAGGGACCGGCTTTGCCCCGCCGCCCTTTCTTCCAGCAAGAGACGCTTGGCCTTTCGACAAAAGAGGCGCACCGTTTCCAAAAGTTCCCGGCTCGGAACGTCCCAAGCGGGATCCGGCCCCGTGTCTCGGGGGCTTCCTTCCAACTCTTCCAGAAGGGATCGCAGGCATACGGCAAGCGTTCCGTATTCCAGGCCTCGAAGGCCCCGCTGCCACTGCAGGAGCCACGGGCGGCGCCATCGCCACAACAGGTTCCGCTCGCCGAAAGCGATGAGGGATTGGGCTTCCTGGTGGGCTTCCCGGATGCATTCCAGAGCCTCCCGGCCGGGCCGGCCCCGGATCTTTTCCTCTTCCAGGGGCGCTCCCTGGGAGGACCGGCGGGCGGTTGCAGACGGCCGACTGCCGGATGCGGCTGCGTCGTCCAGGATGTTCAGCAAAAGTCGGTTTCCCCATGCACATCCGGGCGTTTCCAGGTGCGGGTAGGAAAGGATGAGTCTGCCGCGGCCCAGCGGGGTGAGCAATATGGCGGGCTCCCCGGACAGGCGTTCCGGGTTGAGCGGGATGCCGTAGTCCGCTTCCCATGCCTTCCAGTCGCCTCCATGGGAGCGCACGTCCGAAAAAGAGAGATCCGCCACCAGGAAATCCCGGCCCGGTCCCTGATAGGTGGCCAGCCTTTCCACCGGAACATTTTCGGGTACCGCGAACTGGGACGGCCACCAGATGGAAACGGGGAGGCGCGGAGGAAGACCGCCCCAGTAGGGGTGGTTGGCTCGCCCTTCGATCCAAATTTCCCCGCTGGCGTTGGGAAGGCGTTCTTTCAGAGGCTTCCGCGTGACCGGTGTGAGCCCGAGAGACGACGGACTGGACAGCGCCAGGCCGGCGCCGCCGCAAACCCCCAGGTAGGTGCCCCCTTCCACCACGAAACGGCGCACGGCCTCTCGGCCTTCCCGGCCCAACGCCTGGGCCTTGTGGGACGCCCATCCCCCAGGAACCACGAGGACGGAAAACCGGGCCAGCACGCCCCGGCGGATGTGGGACGCCGTGACGAGCCGGAAC
This sequence comes from Desulfacinum sp., assembly GCA_014359885.1. Classification (GTDB taxonomy): domain Bacteria; phylum Desulfobacterota; class Syntrophobacteria; order Syntrophobacterales; family DSM-9756; genus Desulfacinum. Next base: position 56 of record JACIYN010000007.1, on the reverse strand, counting down.
GGAACGCCCAGTCGGCGAAAGGTTTCCACGAAGAGAAGACCCCAGACCAGGGATTG